>NZ_JAWQCX010000010.1:0-1119 GCF_036317945.1 Collinsella sp. CM84Y_54 | reverse complement strand
GCCCTGCTCCGGGAAGTTCGCGAAGCCCACTTCCCGGAGCAGGGCACCCCGCCCGGAGCAGGCCCCAGCGCGAGGCCGTCCCGCATGCCTACCCGCACAGCGTGGTTACGAGCGGGATAGTCAGAATGGAGCAGACGATCGACAAAAACGTGCACTGCATCATGGGGCGTGCATCCTTACCGTATTGAAGGCAGTACAGCGTACCGTTGCTACCCACCGGCATTGCCATCTCGAGCACAAGCGTCGTGATAAACATGGGCGTCATGCCTGGCCACAAGCGTGCGACGGCAAGACATGCCACCGGCACGACAACCAGGCGAAATGCCACGACGACATAGGCACGCCAGTTGGTGAGCATCTCGAGCGGACGATACTTGGCGATAGACGACCCCATGAGCAACAATGCCGCCGGAGTGGTCATGGTGCCAACGATAGAAATCGAGTCGCCCAACACGCCCCAATCGGTCCATCCGGTTAGTACGATCCCAAGCACAACAACACTTGCAATGAGACCGGGACTCTTACAGCAGGCGGCAATATTGCGCATCTGCTTTTTGAGGCCACCATTCATTCCGCTAAATAACATGATGCCGACGGTAAACATAAGCACGTTTAGGGGGATAAGCGCAATCGATGCATACAACAGCGCTTGTTTTCCCAACACCGCCGAAATAACCGGAAAACCGATAAACCCGGCATTACCGAAAAGCACGGCGAAGCGATACGAGCATTCCGTCCCTTTGGGAACGCGAAGAGCAGCGGTGACAGCAAACGCGATGACGATCGCCACCATATACATCGCAAAGGACAGACCCATGAGCGAAAACGTATCGGCAATGCTCGGAAGCTTCACATCATCGCCCAGCGCTGACGAAAGCACCAAGCACGGCAGCGCCACCTGCAGCAGCAGATGCGATAGCTCGCGCTCGAACTCCGCTTTCATAAACCCCAGCTTGGCGATACACCACCCCAACAAAATGGGCAACGAAACCGTCAACATCTGAAGCGCCACACTCGTAAAGCTCATGCATCTCCCTTATCTATTCCGCGAGGGCCGCCTCCGGGCGGGTGCCTCCCTCTGAGAAGTTCGCGAAGCCCACTTCTCAGAGGGAGGCACCC
>NZ_JAWQCX010000009.1:0-2258 GCF_036317945.1 Collinsella sp. CM84Y_54 | reverse complement strand
GTCTGCCCGGATGCGACACTTGAAGTGTCCATCCTCGCAGTATCCGGTTCTCAAGGTGCACGCCTGCGCGGCTCATCCGGTCCGACCGGGCCGCGCGGCAAGGAGATATATTGCCAGACCGGAGGGGTGCCGTGGGCGGGAATCATGGCGTACACATTTCCTACACATATAAGTACTCTCTGCTGGCTGGTTAAAAACAGGAGGGGACCTCGCTTCCGAGATCCCCTCTTTCGTCTATCTCTAGTAATAGACTCTTAAATGCCTTATGCCAGCAGCTTGCGACCGGACTCCTCAATCGCGTCAAGTGCTGCATCTGCCTCGGCGGCATCCGCGCCCTTAGCGAAGATATACAGCTTAATCTTGGGCTCGGTGCCGGAAGGACGAACAATACCCTTGTTGCCACCCTCAAGATCGAACTCAATGACGTTAGCCTTCGGCAGGCCGTTCACGCAGGTGTTGTAATCCACGACGGCCTCAATCTTGGAACCGGCGAGCTCCGCGGGCGGGTTCTCGCGCAGACCGGCCATGATGCCGGCCATCTTTGCCGCACCCTCTGCGCCCGGATAGCTCAGGGAAATCGTCTTATTGTGATAGTAGCCATACTTCTCGTACAGCTCGTGCATCGCGTCGGCGAGGTTCTTACCCTGCAGCTTGTAATACTGAGCCATCTGGCAAATCAGCAGCGAAGTGCTCACCGCGTCCTTGTCGCGCACGTGATCACCGGCCAGATAGCCGTAACTCTCCTCAAAACCGAAGATAAAGCGATCGACTTCACCGGCATCGGAAAGCGACGTAATGATGTCACCGATGTACTTGAAGCCCGTCAGGCAGCGACGGAGCTCAAAACCATACTCCTCGGCCAGAGCATCGACCATGGCGGAAGAAACAATGGTAGTAACCGCGACCTTCTTGGTGAGATCCTCGCCGCGGGCGGCACGGGTCTTGCAAATATAGTCGAGCAGCAGGACGCCCATCTCATTGCCGGTGAGCAGCAGATAGTCATTGCCATTCTTAACGGCAACGCCAACACGATCGGCGTCGGGATCGGTTGCAAGCAGCAAATCAGGGTGAACCTGCTCGCAGAGATCGATGCCCTTCTGCATGGCCTGACGGATCTCGGGGTTAGGATACGGGCAGGTCGGGAAATCGCCGTTAGGCTCCTTCTGCTCGGGAACAACCGTGACATCGGTGATGCCAGCGCGCTCAAGCACCGTCGTGACGGGAATGAGGCCGGTGCCGTTGAGCGGAGTGTAGACGAGCTTAAGCGGAGCGCCAGCGATCTCCTCGGCAGAAAGGTTAGTCACACCGCGGGCGAGAACGGCGTCGTAATAACGCTCGAGGCACGAGTCATCGATCCATTTAACCAGACCCTGCTCAAGAGCCTCATCGAAGTCCATGGACTTCACGCCGGTGAACGTATCGGTCTCGGCGATAGCCTTAGAAATTGCATCGGCGGCCTCGCTGGTGATCTGGCAGCCGTCGGGACCATAGGCCTTATAGCCGTTATACGGCGCCGGGTTATGGCTAGCGGTCATGCAAATGCCACCGGAGCACTTAAGATCACGAACGGCCCAGGAGAGCGTCGGAACAGGAGAAATCTTGGGATACACGAGGGCGGTCACGCCATTTGCCGCAAGAATGGCAGCTGTCGTCTTAACGAACAGCTCACCTTTATTGCGGCTATCGCGAGCGATGGCGACCGTCGGATGCTCGAAGGTCGCATTGAGGTAGTCAGCGAATCCCTGGGTCGCACGACCGACCGTATAGATATTCATACGGTTAGTGCCCGCACCGATAGTGCCGCGAAGGCCGGCAGTACCGAAGGCGAGATCTTGGAAGAAAGCGTCGGTGATGGCGTCTTCGTCACCCTGCTCCTTCATTGTGTTGAGCTCAGCGAGGAGCTCCTCGTCCTTGACGTTGGCAATCCAAGTATCAAGCAGCTCATGAACATCTGCCATGTGAGTCCTTCCGTCACAATCAATAAAACAACCCGTGTAAAACAGGACAAGCGCATCAGCGCGCTAAAGCAAATATTAGTCCATTGAGAACAGAGAACCGGCCACAGAACGGTGAACGTTTATATTCACCGGTAGATGATTGGATTGATTTAATTGCTTAGTGAATGCCGCCTTTAACGCAAAAAAGGGGGAGGCCGCGAGGCCTCCCCCTTCTTCAAGTCGATTGACGGCTCGGTGCCGTCCACCGGTCAGCGGCGCCCTGGCCTCCCACGGGCTGACCCCGCAGTACTCTCGGCGCGA
>NZ_JAWQCX010000008.1:0-5498 GCF_036317945.1 Collinsella sp. CM84Y_54 | reverse complement strand
AACGCAAAAAAGGGGGAGGCCGCGAGGCCTCCCCCTTCTTCAAGTCGATTGACGGCTCGGTGCCGTCCACCGGTCAGCGGCGCCCTGGCCTCCCACGGGCTGACCCCGCAGTACTCTCGGCGCGATGGGGCTTAGCTTCCGGGTTCGGAACGGGACCGGGCGTGCCCCCCATGCTCTGGCCGCTGACCGGTGGGCGGCGCCCACCGTTACGGTGTCCGGTGTCTCTCTCACGTGCCCTGGGGGCCGCATGGCGTATAGGGGGGAGTGACTCGGGGGCATCCTCGTGCCCGGACCGCGCAAGCGCTAAGTCCCGCGGGCCGCGAGGTGCGGTTCCGGAAGAGCTCGGGCGATTAGTGCGGCTCGGCTGAGGACGTCGCCGTCCTTGCACCTGCCGTCTATCGACCAGGTAGTCTACCTGGGCCCTTACCGGAAGGAGAACTAATCCCTGGAACGGCTTCCCGCTTAGATGCCTTCAGCGGTTATCCGCGCCGCACGCGGCTACCCGGCCGTGCCGTTGGTCGACAACCGGTTCACCGGAGGTGCGTCCACCCCGGTCCTCTCGTACTGGGGGCAGCCTCCATCGATTCTCCTGCGCCCACGGAGGATAGGGACCGAACTGTCTCACGACGTTCTGAACCCAGCTCGCGTACCGCTTTAAACGGCGAACAGCCGTACCCTTGGGACCTGCTCCAGCCCCAGGATGCGATGAGCCGACATCGAGGTGCCAAACCTTGCCGTCGATGTGGACTCTTGGGCAAGATCAGCCTGTTATCCCCGGAGTACCTTTTATCCGTTGAGCGACGGCCCACCCACTCGGGGCCGCCGGATCACTAGAGCCTGCTTTCGCACCTGCTCGGCTTGTGGGCCTCGCAGTCAAGCCCGCTTGTACTCTTGCATTCAAAAGGACGGTTGCCGACCGTCCCGAGCGGACCTTCGCGCGCCTCCGTTACCCTTTAGGAGGCGACCGCCCCAGTCAAACTGCCCGCCTGGCACGGTCCCCGAGCCGGTTGACGGCCTCGGGTTAGGACGCCGGTCGCGCGAGGGCAGTATTCCAAGGGCGGCTCCCCGGGGGCTGGCGCCTCCGGATCTTAGCCTCCTGCCTATCCTCTACACGCGGGACCAGCGGCCAATGCCAAGCTGCAGTGAAGGTTCACGGGGTCTTTCCGTCCTTCCGCGGGTAAGTCGCATCTTCACGACCAGTGCAATTTCACCGGGTCCATGGTCGAGACAGCGCCCAAGTCGTTGCGCCTTTCGTGCAGGTCGGAACTTACCCGACAAGGAATTTCGCTACCTTAGGACCGTTATAGTTACGGCCGCCGTTTACCGGGGCTTGGCTTCGGGGCTTCGCGCGATGCGCTAACTCCTCCGCGTGACCTTCCGGCACCGGGCAGGCGTCAGACCCTATACGTCGCCTTGCGGCTTCTGCAGAGTCCTGTGTTTTTGGTAAACAGTCGCTTGGGCCTCTCCACTGCGGCCCGCCTCCGCTCCCGGAGCAAGTCCGTTCACGTACGCGCGGGCACCCCTTCTCCCGAAGTTACGGGGCCATTGTGCCGAGTTCCTTGACCATGGTTGACCCGATCGCCTCGGTATGTTCTACCCACCCACCTGTGTCGGTTTGCGGTACGGGCGCGCACGCGCCTGCCTAGGGGTTTTTCTAGGGACCTCGGGCTCACTCGCTTCGCTCAGTCGCTTCGTCCGGAGCCTCGCCCTCGTGCGGACCGGATTTCCCTGGTCCGCGGGCCGCGCTCCATCACGGGGACGTCCAGAACCCCGCCGAGCCACCCCCATCCGTCGCCCCGTCGGTCGTAGCGCCGCGTGCGCGGTGCAGGAATGTCTGCCTGCTGCGCGTCGGCTACGCCTTCCGGCCTCGCCTTAGCCCCCGACTGACCCTGGGAGGATTAGCCTTGCCCAGGAAACCTCGGGTTCACGGCGGACGAGTTACTCTCTCGTCTCTCGCTACTCATGCCAGCATTCTCACTCCCATGCGCTCCACCGTCGGTCGCCCTGACGGCTTCTCCGCCCATGGGAAGCTCCCCTACCGATTCTGTAAATCAAAATCCCGCCGCTTCGGTGTCCAGCTTAGCCCCGTGTATTGTCGGCGCATGTCCACTCGACCAGTGAGCTGTTACGCACTCTTTGAATGGATGGCTGCTTCTAAGCCAACATCCTGGTTGTCTGGGCGGACGCACATCCTTTGCCACTCGGCTGGAACTTGGGGACCTTAGCGGGCGGTCCGGGCTGTTTCCCTCTCGAGCACACAGCTTAGCCCACATGCTCTGACTGCCGCGCTCTGGGCCGCCGGCATTCGGAGTTCGGTTGGATTCGGTAGGCGGCGAAGCCCCCTCGTCCATCCGGTGCTCTACCTCCGGCGGTGAACGCGCGACGCTAGCCCTAAAGCTATTTCGGGGAGAACGAGATATCTCCGGGTTTGATTGGCCTTTCACCCCTATCCGCAGGTCATCGCCGCCGTTTTCAACCGACGTGCGTTCGGCCCTCCACGGGGTCTTACCCCCGCTTCAGCCTGCCCACGGATAGCTCACCCGGCTTCGCGTCCGCGGCGCGGGACTCAAGTCGCCCTGTTAAGGCTCGCTTTCGCTTCGGCTCCCTTTCGGTTAACCTCGCCCCGCGCCAGCGACTCGCTGGCTCATTCTACAAAAGGCACGCCGTCACACCCCGAAGGGTGCTCCGACTGCTCGTGGGCGCACGGTTTCAGGTACTGTTTCACTCCCCTCCCGGGGTGCTTTTCACCTTTCCCTCACGGTACTGGTGCGCTATCGGTCACAGGGTAGTACTCAGGCTTGGATGGTGGTCCACCCAGGTTCGGACCGGGTTTCACGTGCCCGGCCCTACTCAGGGACCGCGTCGCGCCGTCCGGTCTGGGTTCGCGTACGGGGCTGTCACCCGCTGCGGCCGGCCCTCCCATGCCGTTCCGCTCCCCAGCCGGACCTGCGCCCGGGGGCGGCAGCCCCCGGATGCGCGGCCCTGCAACCCCGTCGGCGGAACCCCTGCCGGGTATGCCCGCTCGACGGTTTGGCCATCGGTCCCCTTTCGCTCGCCGCTACTCGGGGAGTCTCGAGATTGATTTCCTCTCCTCCGGGTACTTAGATGTTTCAGTTCCCCGGGTTGTCCTCCCGGCCCCTATGCGTTCAGGGTCGGGATATCCGTACCTCTACGGATGGGTTCGCCCATTCGGAGACCCCCGGGTCGAAGGATGTGTGCTCCTCGCCGGGGATTATCGCAGCTTGCCGCGTCCTTCATCGGCTCCCTGTGCCAAGGCATCCGCCGTGCGCCCGTGGTATCTTGCGGGACCGCTCCGGGCCCGCGGGATATCCACGTGTCGCTAAATTAAATTAATTAATCGATATCATGAATAGCGCTCGTATGTCGCAATTCGGGTATCTCATACCGCGGCACAGTGTCCTCACTGTGCTCGCGATCAGATGCTCCTCACTCATATATAAGTGAATTCTTCTTGTTTGGATCGGATGAATGATTGCTATCATTCTGTCTTTAAATCGCAGAAAAGAATCGAGTCTGGAAGAATTGGATCTTCCATCTCTCTCCTATCGCTATGCGGCTCTCAAGGTACGCGGGTGCGACCCCGGGGACCGGGTGCTGCGGGGACTTCATCCTGGCGGGACATCTACCGGACGGGCTCCTGCCCTCTATTCGAGTTAAAGTGTTTCTCTCTAAGAATTTATCTCCCTAGAAAGGAGGTGATCCAGCCGCACCTTCCGGTACGGCTACCTTGTTACGACTTCACCCCCCTCACCCTCCACACCTTCGGCGCCTCCCCCCTTGACGGTTGGGCCGGCGACTTCGGGTGCAGACGACTCGGGTGGTGTGACGGGCGGTGTGTACAAGGCCCGGGAACGCATTCACCGCGGCATGCTGATCCGCGATTACTAGCAACTCCGACTTCATGGGGGCGGGTTGCAGCCCCCAATCCGAACTGGGGCCGGCTTTCCGGGATCCGCTCCCCCTCGCGGGGTGGCATCCCTCTGTACCGGCCATTGTAGCACGTGTGCAGCCCAGGGCATAAGGGGCATGATGACTTGACGTCGTCCCCGCCCTCCTCCGCCTTGACGGCGGCGGTCCCGCGTGGGTTCCCGGCATCACCCGATGGCAACACGCGGCGGGGGTTGCGCTCGTTGCGGGACTTAACCCAACATCTCACGACACGAGCTGACGACAGCCATGCACCACCTGTATGGGCTCCTCTCGGCCACGGGGTCTCCCCCGCTTCACCCATATGTCAAGCCCTGGTAAGGTTCTTCGCGTTGCTTCGAATTAAGCCACATGCTCCGCTGCTTGTGCGGGCCCCCGTCAATTCCTTTGAGTTTTAGCCTTGCGGCCGTACTCCCCAGGCGGGACGCTTAATGCGTTGGCTGCGGCACGGGGGGATCGTCCCCCCACACCTAGCGTCCATCGTTTACGGCTGGGACTACCAGGGTATCTAATCCTGTTCGCTCCCCCAGCTTTCGCGCCTCAGCGTCGGTCTCGGCCCAGAGGGCCGCCTTCGCCACCGGTGTTCCACCCGATATCTGCGCATTCCACCGCTACACCGGGTGTTCCACCCTCCCCTACCGGACCCAAGCCGCGGAGGTTCCGGGGGCTTCGGGGGGTTGAGCCCCCCGCTTCGACCCCCGGCCTGCCGGGCCGCCTACGCGCGCTTTACGCCCAATGAATCCGGATAACGCTCGCCCCCTACGTATTACCGCGGCTGCTGGCACGTAGTTAGCCGGGGCTTCTTCTGCAGGTACAGTCTTGACTCTTCCCTGCTGAAAGCGGTTTACGACCCGAAGGCCTCCGTCCCGCACGCGGCGTCGCTGCGTCAGGGTTCCCCCCATTGCGCAAGATTCCCCACTGCTGCCTCCCGTAGGAGTCTGGGCCGTGTCTCAGTCCCAATCTGGCCGGTCGGTCTCTCAACCCGGCTACCCGTTGTCGGCACGGTGGGCCGTCACCCCGCCGTCTACCTGATGGGCCGCGGAGCCATCCCCTCCCGTCGGGGCTTTAGCCGGGGTGCCATGCGGCACCCCGGGGTATCCGGTATTACCCGTCCTTTCGGGCGGCTATCCCGGGGGAGGGGGCAGGTTCTCCACGTGTTACTCAGCCGTTCGCCACTCGCTTCTGCCCGAGGGCAGGTGCCGTTCGACTTGCATGTGTTAGGCGCGCCGCCAGCGTTCATCCTGAGCCAGGATCGAACTCTCCGTCCAAAATATATGGGCCTCGAGCCCGTCCGGTCCTCTCAGTCATCGCTGATCGGTTCCGTTCGATTCATATGGTTCTATTAGATAGGAAAAGGAATTTCTCGGGGCCGCCTCTCGGCGGCCTTGCGAAAAACAAATCCAAGTTAGACCATTTCAAATGGTTCGATGTCTGCCCGGATGCGACACTTGAAGTGTCCATCCTCGCAGTATCCGGTTCTCAAGGTGCACGCCTGCGCGGCTCATCCGGTCCGACCGGGCCGCGCGGCAAGGAGATATATTGCCAGACCG
>NZ_JAWQCX010000007.1:0-35113 GCF_036317945.1 Collinsella sp. CM84Y_54 | reverse complement strand
GCCTCCCTCTGAGAAGTTCGCGAAGCCCACTTCTCAGAGGGAGGCACCCGCCCGGAGGCGGCCCCAGCGCGAGACCGTCCCGGATGCTATTCGTTGTCGCCTGCGGTCATCTGCGTTGCGGAGAGCGCGCCGTCGGCAGCAGTTGCGGCTGCGGCGTCGGGCCAGACCCAGTCGGTAAAGACCGGGTGATCGAAACCCTCGTCGCACGCGAACTCAAAGGCCTCAGTGCGGAAAGCCTCCCACTCATCAATCTGCTCGGCAAACTTATCAGCGTCGACCAGGCGCAGCACGTCGGCGGCCAGGGCCCAGCGGTCCATGTTGTTCAGGCGCAGCATGTCGAACGGCGTGGTCGTGGAGCCCTTCTCCTCGTAGCCGTGGACGCGGAAGGCATCGTGGCCGGGGCGGTTCCAGATCAGACGGCGGATCGTGCCGGCATAGGCGTGAAATGCAAAGAGCACGGGCTTCTCGCCGCGGCCAAACAGCTCAGCCCAGCGCTCATCGCTGATGGCTTGGTCGTTCTCGCAGACGTTCTGGATCTTGAGCAGGTCGACCACGTTGACGAACCACACCTTAATGCCCAGCTTGCGCAGCATGTCGGTTGCAGCCAAAGCCTCGAGCGTCGGCACGTCGCCGCACGTGGCGACCACGACGTCGGCCTCGGCGAGCGAATCGGCAGTCGATGCCCACTCCCAGGTCGCTACGCCCTCGGCGAGCTCGGACCTGGCCTCGTCGACCGTCTGGAAGGTGGGGGCGGGCTGCTTGCCACAGAAGATGGCGTTGACGCAGTCGGTGGACTGGTAGACGCGCTCGGCAACGGCAAGCGCCATGTTGGCGTCGGCCGGATAATAGGCATTCACGATATGCGTGTCGTTGGCCTTGTTGAGCAGCAGGTCGATAAAGCCGGGGTCCTGGTGCGAGAAGCCGTTGTGGTCCTGACGCCAGACATGGCTCGACAGCAAAATGTTGAGACCGCTAATGGGGGCACGCCACGGAATCTCGCGCTTGGTGGCCTCGAGCCATTTGCAGTGCTGGTTGACCATGGAATCGACCACGTGGACAAAGCTCTCGTAGGAGCTCCACACACCCGAGCGGCCGGTGAGCACGTATGCCTCGAGGAAGCCCTCGCACTGGTGCTCGGACAGCTGCTCGACAACCTTACCGGAACCGGCCAGCAGCTCGTCGTTGGCATTGTCCTCGTAGAAGCCGGCATCCCACTGCTTCTTGGTCACCTTGTAGGCAGCCTGCAGGCGGTTGGACGCAGTCTCGTCGGGACCGAAAATGCGGAAATCGTCCATGTTCTTGGCCAGAACGTCGGCAGTGTACTCGCCAAAGACGCGGGCAGCCTCGGTGGAGCCCCAGCCGTGGCCCTTGCTTGCGACGGGAATCTCGTGGGCATGAATATCGGGAAGTTCAAGCTCGCGGCGCACCTTGCCGCCGTTTGCATTGGGGTTGGCGCCAATGCGCAGCTCGCCGGTCGGCATAAAGGCCGTCACCTCGGGGCGCACCTGACCCTCGGGCGTAAAGAGCTCCTCGGGCTTGTAGGAGCGCAGCCACTCGCGCAGCACGCGGAAGTGCTCGTGGGTGTCCTTGGCACTCGCCAGCGGCACCTGATGGGCGCGCCAGGAGTCCTCGGTCTTCTTGCCATCAATCTGCTTGGGGCAGGTCCAACCCTTGGGCGTACGGAACACGATCATGGGATAGGCCGGACGGACCACGGTCTCGCCCGCAGTGGCCTGAGCCATAGCGGTGGCCTTGATGTCGCAGATCTCATCGAAGACCTGCTCGAACAGGGCGGCAAAACGCGCGTGAATGCTTGCATGGCTCTCATCGTCGAAACCGGCGACAAAGAAGTGCGGCTTATAGCCCATGCCCTCAAAGAACTTGGTGAGCTCTTCGTCGGACACGCGAGCAAGGATGGTGGGATTGGCAATCTTGTAGCCGTTGAGGTGCAGGATCGGCAGGACGATACCGTCGGTTGCCGGGTTCACGAGCTTGTTGGACTGCCAGGAAGTCGCAAGCGGACCGGTCTCGGACTCGCCGTCGCCCACCACGGCCACGGCCAGCAGGCTCGGGTTGTCCATGACGGCGCCGTAGGCGTGGCTGAGCGTGTAGCCGAGCTCGCCGCCCTCGTGGATGGAGCCGGGCGTCTCGGGCGCAAAGTGGCTCGGGATGCCGCCGGGATAAGAGAACTGGCGGAAGAACTTCTGCAGGCCAGCCTCGTCATTGGTGATGTCGGGGCGAATCTCACGGTAGGTACCATCGAGCAGCGACTGGGCGGTACCGGCGGGGCCACCGTGACCCGGGCCCATCAAGAAAATGGCGTTCTGGTTGTGATCGGCGATGAGGCGGTTGACATGACCGAACAGGAAGTTGATGCCGGGCGTGGTGCCCCAGTGACCGACCAGACGGTGCTTAACGTCCGGACGACCAAAGTCGCGCACCTCACCGGTTTTCTCATCAACAAAGTCGGTGCGCATCAGCGGGTTAGAGCGAAGGTAGATCTGACCGACGGAAAGATAGTTCGATGCGCGCCAATACAGATCGACGCCCTCGAGCTCGGAAGCCGGCACCTCGTGTCCCAGCTTTTGCCACGGCGTCCCCAGTGTTTTAGCCATTGTTTATGTCCCTTCGCTGTGCGGTCACCCTCCGATACGGCAACCATTCGTTGGGACTAGTATATTTGCTAAAACGTTTTATCATGGTGAAAAAACGTTTTATCATCCTTATCAATCGCATCGATCAACAAAACGCGACATTCACCTGCGGCATTGCCTGTCACAGGTGCTCCACATTCAGTCTCTGCAAATTGATAAACGTGTTTAGTTGTGTTTAGTAAGCTTGAGCACGCTGCCCTTAACGATAAGTGCCGGCTCCAGGACGACCTCTTCGGCACGCCTACCGCCCCTACCGGCAAGACGCTTGGACATGCAGCCAAAAGCATGCTCCGCGAGCACGCCAGGATCCTGCTCAATGGCGGTCAGTGCCGGCTCAAAGAGGACGTCTGCCGCCGAGTTGTCATAGCTCACCACCGAGATATCGCCCGGGATGCTCTTCCCCATCTCGTGCAAGCGCTTGAGCAAACCGAGGGCAATGTTGTCCGAGCTTGCGAACACGGCGGTGGCGTCGGTTGCGAGTACCGCCTCCGAGGCCTCGTATGCACTCGGAATGTAGTACTCGCTCTCAAACTCCAAACGTGCGTCGATAGGCAGGCCAACCTCACGCAGCGCGCGCTCATAGCCGGCAAGTCGCTTGCGACCTGTATTGGAACGGCGCGCGTTAACCAAGCAGGCAATGCGACAGTGACCCTGCTCGATCAGATAGCGGGTGGCCATGTAGCCACCCATCTCGTGGTCGAACATCACCTTGTCGCACTCGAGCCCCTCAATGGCACGGTCGACCATCACGGCAGGGATAGGCAGATGGCTGACTTCTTCGCGCAGGGCGCGGTCGTCGGAGAACTCGTCACCCACCACCAAAAAGACGCCGTCAACGCCGCGCGTCACCAATTGGCGCAGCAGCTCAAGATCGTCATCGGCGCTTCCGCCCGAGCTGGTAATAAAGAGTGCGTAACCGTCCTCACGGCAGCGCTTTTCCAAACTGCCGGCGAGCGAGGCAAAAAAGCGGCTCTCGATGTTAGGGACGATAAGACCCAGCGTGCGCGACTCGCGCATGACCAAGCTACGCGCAATCTGGTTAGGAACATAGTGGTTGCGCGCCGCGACCTCTTTGATGAGCTTGCGGTTTTCTTCCGAGATGCGACAAGGCCGATTATTGAGAACAAGCGAGACCGACGAGGGGGAAAGCCCCACCTCCTGGGCGATCTGCTTGAGGGTGACTTTGTTGGCCATCTCGCTCCTTCCAGGTTTACGCGCAATCTCTTGAAAGTATAGCGACTGCCCCTCTACCTCGGTGATAAACACTTTACCAATCCGGTGGACGGCTGTTTTATCGCCGCCAGCGCACCAAATCCGTCCGGGTGGGGTATATTGCAATCGATTGATGACAACGACCACCAAAAGGCGGATATTCGTATGCACGAGAACGACTTTTTTAACGAGGACCTGCTGTGCGCGCTTGCTGGCGTTGCCGGCGAGGACAACGTGCTGATGAGCGAGCCCATGCGCGAACACACCACGTTTAAGATCGGCGGCCCGGCTGACGTCTTTGTCACGCCCGATACCGAGCAGGGACTCGTCGCCACACTCGATACCTGCTATCGCTGCGATCTGCCACTCACCATCGTGGGCAACGGCTCCGACCTGCTTGTCGGCGACAAGGGCATCCGCGGCGTCGTCGTGGCGCTGGGCGAGGGCCTCTCCGACATCACCGTCGACGGCACGCACGTCACGGCGGCAGCCGGCGCCTTGCTTTCCGATGTCGCCGCGGCGGCAGCCGAGGCCGGTCTCACCGGCATGGAGCCCATCTCGGGCATCCCCGGATCGGTCGGCGGCGCCTGCTACATGAACGCCGGCGCCTACGGTGCCTGCATGGCCGATGTGCTGGGGTCTGTGCGCGTCTACAAGCCCGCCCGCATGCTCGACGACGGCACCCGCGGCAGCGGCAGCATCATCGAGTTCGATGTCGACGAGCTCAACCTGGGTTATCGCAAGAGCCGCATTGCCGACGACGGCTTCGTCGTGCTTTCGGCCACTTTCAATCTCGCCCCGGGCAACGCCGCGATGATCAAGGCCGACATGGACGACTACCGTCAGCGTCGCGAAGACAAGCAGCCGCTCGATATGCCGAGTGCCGGCTCCACTTTCAAACGCCCCGAGGGCTACTTTGCCGGCAAGCTCATCATGGATGCCGGCCTGCGTGGCCACGCTGTCGGCGGCGCGCAGGTGAGCGAAAAGCACTGCGGCTTCATCGTCAACGCCAACCACGCCACCGCCGCCGACGTCGACGAACTCATCCGCGACATCCAAGCCAAAGTCAAAGAGCAGTTCGACGTAGACCTAGAACCCGAAGTCCACCGAGTAGGCGAATTCCTCTAACAAAGAAGGCCCCGAAAGGGGCCTTCGTCTTGCGCAGGACCGTCCGAGCAGGCAACCTTATGCCGCGCGGGCAGCCCGGGACCAACCAGCTTCAAACCGCACCTACGACAGCACGACGCCGCCGAGCCAGCCCCAACGCACGCCCGAACCGCCGCCAAAGAAGCTGATAAACGAGTCGAGCGATTTAGACGTGATAGCGCCCTGGTTGCTCATGACGATGCCGCCGCCAACATAGATACCGACATGACCATATAGTCGGCCCGCGATACCCGTCGTGGGATGCGAGGAATCGGCAACAATCATGCCGACCTTTAGCGTCGAACGATCAGCACTGTAGCACCACGCGTTAAACATGTCGCACGCGTTACCACCAAAGTAGCCCACTCCTGCGTTGCGGAAGACGTTGGTAACCCAAGCGGCGCACCAGCCCAAACCGGGCGAGGGGGTGGAGTAGCACGCATTAACCACGGCCTGCTGCTTGCCCGTACCCACATTTTGCTGCGGTGCACCAGAAGCATGGGAGCCGCCGCTCGAGGTCGAGTTGTTCTTGTTCGAAGCGGCTGCGGCAGCGGCGGCTTCCTGAGCCTTCCTCGCCGCCTCCTCGGCCTGCGTGGCCGCGAGGACCTCGGCATCACGCTGAGCCATGAGCTCCTTGACGTCGTCGGAAAGACCGCTCAGCACGGCCTGGACTTCTTGCTGCTTAGTCTGCATGTCCTGCATCTGAGCAGTCTGCTGGTCCTTGAGCTTCTCCAAGTCGGCCTTCTGCGACTCGAGCTCGGTCTTTTGCGCATCAAGCTCTTCCTGGATGGTCTGGATATCCTCGATGGCGTCACGGTCGCTCTTGTTGATCTTCTCAACATAGTGCGCATTGGCGACGAGCTCCTCAAACGAACCCGAGGCGAGCAGCAGCGACAGGATGTTGGTGCCGCCCGACTTATAGCTGGCGGAAACGCGATCGGAAAGATCGTCGCGCTTCTTTTTGAGCTCGGCCTTCTTTTCGTCAATCTGCGTCTGCGTGTCGTCGATCTGGCCCTGTACGCCCTCGATATCGCTGAGAGTCTGGGCGTTCTTGTTGGCCAGCGCCGCGTATTCGCTCGCAATGCTGTCGAGCTGAGCCTGGACCTCGTCGAGCTGGGCCTGGGCCGCATTGAGCTTATCGGTGGTTTCCTTGGTGGCCTCCGCCGCACGGGCGCGAGCGGGCAGGCCAAAAAGAACGGCTGCAGAAGCGGCGCCGAATAAGGCCTTGAGGGCAGTGCGGCGCGAGAGCTCCTGGGAAAGGATGGAATCGCTGTTTGGTGACATATGTACTCCGTTACATGTTTATTTATATGTCGCTCAACTCATACATATTAGCGTACATATGGCGCGTCCCAACGATTTCCACGAACGGCAGGAAACTACAAGGTCAGCGGCTCGTAAGCAAATGCCAAAGTCGAGGTTATGTCCACGCAGCATTTCTATAAGTACGTTAACACGCTCCTCTGCTTTTCCTACAGCGCACGATTTGGGCGTCCCTGCCTGCGCTATACTCCCCTAAAGAAGTGTTCCTGATTCGATAGGAGACTACATGTCCAAAGCACTCGACCCCAAAGACACCTGCGTCCTCGTTACCGGTGGTGCCGGCTTTATCGGCTCGCACACCGTCGTTCAGCTGCTCGAGGGTGGCTACCAGGTCGTCATCGTCGATGATCTCTCCAACTCCAGCGCCGTCGCCGTCGACCGCGTCAAGACCATCGTGGGCGACGAGGCCGCCAAGAACCTCACCTTCTACGAGGCCAACGTGCTCGACCGCGAGGCCATGAACAAGATCTTCGACACCCATCAGATCGACCGCGTCATCCACTTCGCCGGCTTTAAGGCCGTCGGCGAGTCGGTGAGCAAGCCCGTCGAGTACTATCACAACAACATCGAGAACACCCTGGTGCTCGTCGACGTCATGCGCAACCATGGCTGCAAGTCCATCATCTTCTCGAGCTCCTCGACCGTCTACGGCGATCCGGACAACCCGCCCGTCACCGAGGAAGACCCCAAGAAGCCCGCAACCAACCCCTATGGCTGGACCAAGTGGATGATTGAGCAGATCCTTATGGACGTTCACACCGCAGACCCCGAGTGGGACGTTGTGCTGCTCCGCTACTTCAATCCCATCGGCGCCCATCCGTCGGGCCTGATCGGCGAGGACCCCAAGGGTATCCCCAACAACCTGGTACCCTATGTCGCGCAGGTTGCCGTGGGTAAGCTCGAGGCCGTTCAGGTCTTTGGCAATGACTACCCCACCCCCGACGGTACCGGCGTGCGCGACTATATCCACGTTTGTGACCTGGCCTCGGGCCACGTTGCCGCCCTCAACTGGATGAACGGCAAGACCGGCGTCGAGATCTTTAACCTGGGCACCGGCACCGGTACCTCGGTACTCGAGGTCGTCGCCGCCTTCTCCAAGGCTTGTGGCAAGGAGCTGCCCTACGTGATCCGCGAGCGCCGCGCCGGCGACATCGCTGCCAACTGGTGCGATGCCTCCAAGGCCGAGCGCATGATGGGCTGGAAGGCCCAGTACGACATCGCGGACATGTGCCGCGATAGCTGGAACTGGCAGAGCCACAACCCCAACGGCTTCGCCGACGCCGAGTAGCAAAAACCTACATACCGTTCTTGCCCCGATCTCACGTTGTGAGGTCGGGGCTTTTTCATAGCATGTAGCCATTCGCCGAAAATCGACCAACTTTTTTATCTTGCCTGTACATGTTTAAACAACATGTTTTACAATAGGCGTGTCGAATCAGAACATCGGAGGCGGACTGCACACCCATCGGCAGGCCGACCCCACAACAAGAAGGTTGGTGAGCGCATTCATGGAGCGTGCAAGCGGCGTCCTCATGCCCGTCTCATCTCTGCCCGGACCATATGGAATCGGCGGCTTTGGCTGGAATGCCTACGACTTCGTCGATTTTCTCGCCTCGTGCAAACAACATTACTGGCAGATTCTGCCCCTTACGACGACCAGCTATGGCGATTCGCCCTATCAGTCGTTCTCGGCCCGCGCAGGCAACCCCAACTTTATCGACTTTGCCGAGCTTATCGAGGCAGGGTATCTGGAGCAGCGCGATATCGATGGTGTGTATCTGGGATCCAACCCCAGCAATGTCGACTACGGCGCTATCTTTGGCGGTCGCCGTCAGATTCTCGACCGCGCCGCTGAGCGCTTTGCTGCCGACAAGCCGGCCGATTTTGATGACTTTATCCAGGCCAACGAGGACTGGCTCATCCCCTACTGTGAGTTCATGACCGTCAAAGAGGAGTGCGGTCTCAAGGCGTTTTGGGAGTGGCCCGCGGAGCTCCGTACCCGCGGCGAGGCTTCCGCCAAGGTCTGCGCCGACCATCCGGCGCGTATGCTCTACCACCAGATGACGCAGTACTTCTTCGATCGCCAGTGGAGCCGCCTCAAGGCCTATGCCAATGAACGCGACATCCTGATCATCGGCGACCTGCCCATCTACGTCTCGCGTGACTCCGTCGAAATGTGGGCGACACCTGAGCTCTTTAAGATCGACGCCGCCGGCAATCCCGCAAGCGTCGCCGGCACGCCGCCCGACCAGTTCTCGGCCACCGGCCAGTACTGGGGCAACCCCATCTACGACTGGGACGCCATGGAGTCCGACGGCTTTTCCTGGTGGGAAGGCCGCATTCGCGCCGCCCTCGACATGTACGACGTCATCCGCCTGGATCACTTCCGCGGCTTCGAGGCCTATTGGGAGGTGCCGTTCTCC
Organism: Collinsella sp. CM84Y_54; assembly: GCF_036317945.1. Lineage (NCBI taxonomy): Bacteria > Bacillati > Actinomycetota > Coriobacteriia > Coriobacteriales > Coriobacteriaceae > Collinsella > Collinsella sp. CM84Y_54. The sequence goes on along the minus strand of NZ_JAWQCX010000007.1, from coordinate 26,355 downwards.
TCGCCCGATTCGTCCTACGGTTCGTGGACGCAGGGACCCGGCCTCAAGTTCTTCAAGACGCTCGCGGAAAAGCTCGGCACGCTGCCCATCATCGCCGAGGACCTGGGCTTCCTCACCCCCGGCGTCATCGATATGCGCGACAACTCGGGCTTCCCCGGCATGAAGATCCTGCAGTTTGCCTTTGAGGGCGCCAACTCGTACTACCTGCCGCACAACTACATTGCCAACACCGTCGCCTACGTGGGCACCCACGACAACGAGACGGCACGCGGCTGGTTTGAAGGAACGGCTACCCCGCGTCAGCGCGAGCAGGCAGCCCTGTACACCCATCAGCAGGCCGGCGAGTCCATGGCCGACGCACTCAATCGCACCATCGCCGCCAGCGTGAGCGACACGTGCATCTACACCATGCAGGACCTGCTCAACTTGGGCAACGAGGCGCGCATCAACACCCCTGCCACGTTGGGCGGCAACTGGACCTGGCGCATGCTCGACGGCGCCATCACCCGCGAGCTCGAGCACAAACTCACCGACTGGACCGAGACCTACTTCCGCATCCCGTCGGAAGCCGAAATCGAGCTTCCTCAATAGGAGCTACCGCGCCCGACCCGACCCCACCCCACCGTGCGGACGCGACCGCTTTTCCCGCGCGAGGCCACCCCAATCCCCTCGCGCGGGCTTCTTTTGAATTTCTGACATGTCGTCAACTCACCACAGGAGGAAACATGCCCCGTATCGATCTTGCGGATCTTGCCGAGCAATCCTTCGGAACTTCGCTCGAGCAACTCGATGACCGCCGCATTTACAAACTGCTGGTCAAGCTCGTACAGGAGCGCTCCGCCGCCTGCCCGCTCAACAATGGCAAGAAAAAGCTCTATTACATCTCTGCTGAGTTTTTGATTGGCAAGCTGCTCATCAACAACATGATCGACCTCGGCATCTACGACAAGGTTAAGGACCAGCTCACCGCCGCAGGCCACGACCTCAACAAGATCGAGGAGTTTGAGGTCGAGCCCTCGCTGGGCAACGGCGGCCTGGGCCGTCTGGCCGCGTGCTTCCTGGATTCCATTGCCACGCTGGGCCTTACCGGTGACGGTGTGGGTCTCAATTACCATTACGGCCTGTTCCGCCAGCGCTTTGCCGACAACCAGCAAAAGGCCGTCCCCGACGAGTGGCTTGGCGAGCAGGACATCCTGATCGATGACGACCGCTCCTACACCGTCGAGTTTGGCGATTTTGCCGTCACCTCCAAGCTCGTCAACATCGATGTGCCCGGTTACGGCCAGCCCACCAAGAACCGCCTGCGTCTGTTTGACCTGGCAAGTGTCGACGACGGCCTGGTCCCCGGCAGCTCCATCGACTTCGACAAGACCGAGATCGCCAAGAACCTCACCTTGTTCCTCTATCCGGATGATTCCGATGAGCAGGGCCGCCTGCTTCGCATCTTCCAGGAGTACTTCATGGTGAGCAACGCCGCCCAGCTCCTGATCGACGAGGCCGTCGAGCGCGGCAGTAACCTGCACGACCTGGCCGACTACGCCGTGGTCCAGATCAACGACACGCACCCCACCATGGTCATTCCCGAGCTCATCCGCCTGCTCACCACCGAGCACGACATCGAGTTTGACGAGGCCGTTACCATCGTGCGCTCCATGGTCGCCTACACCAACCACACGATCCTTGCCGAGGCGCTCGAGAAGTGGCCGCTCGCCAGCCTGCAGAAGGTCTCGCCCGCCATCGCCGACATCATCGTCAAGCTCGACGAGGTTGCCAAGGCCGAGCACGACGACCCACGCGTCGCCATCATCGACGAGTACGACACCGTCCACATGGCCCATATGGACATTCACTTTGGCTTCTCCATCAATGGCGTCGCCGCACTCCACACCAAGATTCTGGAGGACACCGAGCTTCACCCGTTCTACGAGATCTATCCCGAGAAGTTCTCCAACAAAACCAACGGCATCACCTTCCGCCGTTGGATCCATGGCGCCAACCCCGCGCTTGCCAGCTTGCTCGACGATGTGATCGGCACCGACTGGCGCAGTACCGGCGACCTAAGCAAGCTCGCCGAATTCGCTAATGACAAGGATGTACTTGAACGCCTGGCCGCCACCAAGGCCGAGGCCAAGGCTATCATGCGCCAGTTCATGGCGCTCGAGCAGGGTGTGACCATTCCCTCCAACGCCATCATCGATGTTCAGGTCAAGCGTATCCACGAGTACAAGCGCCAGCAGATGCTCGCGCTCTACATCATCTGGAAGTATCTCGACATCAAGAACGGCAATAAACCCGAACACCCCGTCACCATCATCTTTGGCGGCAAGGCGGCACCTGCCTACACCATCGCCCAGGACATCATCCATTTGATCCTGACACTGTCGCAGTGGATTGCAAATGATCCCGATGTGGCCCCCTACCTGCAGGTTGTCATGATCGAAAACTACAACGTCACTGCTGCTGAGCGCGTGATTCCCGCCGCCGACATCTCCGAGCAGATCAGCCTGGCCTCCAAGGAGGCGAGCGGCACCTCCAACATGAAATTCATGCTCAACGGCGCTTTGACCCTGTGCACGCTTGACGGTGCCAATGTCGAGATCGCCGAGCTCGTGGGTGACGAGAACATCTACACCTTTGGCGCTTCCTCCAAGCAGGTCGAACAGCTCTACGCCGACGGCAGCTATGACGCCGGCGCGCTCTATCGCAAGCCCGGCATCAAGCTGCTGGTGGACTTCATCACCAACCCCGCCTTTATGGCGACCGGCAACGCCGAGCGCCTGCAGCGTCTGCACGACGACATCAAGGGCAAGGACTGGTTTATGGCCCTGCTCGACATTGAGGAGTACATCCAGACCAAGGAGCGCGTGCTGGCAGACTACGAGGACCAGGACGCTTGGATGCGCAAGGCACTGATCAACATCGCCAACGCCGGCACCTTCTCGTCTGACCGCACGATCTCCCAGTACAACGACGAGATTTGGCACCTGAGCTGATTTCGTTTCCTTTACCCATCCTCTTGAAAGCGGAGTCGTGGCAACGCGGCTCCGTTTTTTGTGCCGATACATTGACCTGTGGCCCGCTTCGACCAAATTGTCTCGATCTGTAACATCTACATAGGCAAAACGGTCCTACCTGTTACAGGTCGAGACAAACACAACCACCCCGCCGAAATATCTCAATCCGTAACAACAACTCGGCAAAAACGGCCCCTGGCGTTACGGATCGAGACATACCGGTCCTTCCCCTTGGGTTTATCTCAATCTGTAACATTTGGCCGCCGTAATCCAACCTTACTGTTACAGAACGAGACAAACCGTCAGACCTCCCCAACACAAAGAAAGGCTCCCCTCTCGCCCAGTGGACGGGAGGGGAGTCTTATATGTGACCGCGGCAAAAGGATGGCAATACCGCAGTCGCCCAAAGGGAGGGCCTGGATGCACCGGGCCTAGATAAGGTTCTTGCCAGACACCTTATCGAAGAGATGGGTCGCGTTCTTCTCGAACTTGAACCAGATGGAGTCGCCCGCCTTGAGCGCACCCTTGGCCTCAAGGTCGACAACGGGAATGATCAGGACGAACTGGCCATCGGGAGCGGTCACGTGGACATGCTCGGTCGAACCCATGAGCTCGGTCACCTCGACGGTACCCTGGAGCGCACCCTCCTCGCCCTTGTCGGCAAGCAGAATCTGCTCGGGGCGCACGCCGGCCGTAATCTCCTTCACGTCGCCGCCGTCCCAGTTGAGAGCAAGCTGAGAGCAGGTCTCGGGGGCGAGCGCCACGTTCATATCCTCGGTCTTGACGGTGAAGCCGTTGCCCGAGCGCGCCAGCTGGGCATCGAAGAAGTTCATCTGCGGCACGCCGATAAAGCCGGCAACGAAGATGTTCGCGGGATGGTTGAAGACCTCCTGCGGGGTGGCGATCTGCTGGACGACGCCGTCCTTCATGACCACAATGCGATCGCCGAGGGTCATGGCCTCGGTCTGGTCGTGGGTGACGTAGATGAACGTGCCCTTGATCTCGTGGCGCAGCTTGATGAGCTCGGCACGCATCTGGTTACGCAGCTTGGCGTCCAGGTTGGACAGCGGCTCGTCCATCAGGAAGACCTTAGGATCACGCACGATGGCGCGGCCGATAGCGACACGCTGACGCTGGCCGCCCGAAAGCGCCTTGGGCTTACGGTCGAGGTACTCGGTGATACCCAAGATCTCGGCAGCGGAGCGAACCTTACGGTCGATCTCGTCCTTGGGGACCTTCTTGAGCTCAAGCGTAAACGCCATGTTCTCGTACACCGTCATGTTGGGGTACAGAGCGTAGCTCTGGAACACCATGGCGATGTCGCGGTCCTTGGGCGCCACGTCGTTGACGCGCTTGCCGTCGATGAGCACATCGCCCGAGGTAATGTCCTCCAGGCCGGCAACCATGCGCATCGTCGTGGACTTACCGCAGCCAGAGGGACCAACGAGAACGACGAACTCCTGGTCGTGAACGGTGAGGTTGAAGTCCTCTACAGCGAGCACGCCATCCTCGGTAACCTTAAGGTTATGCTTCTTCTCCTCGGTCTTCTTCTTTTTGCCAAAGAAGCCCTTCTTTTTGGACTCGGTGTTGGGATACACCTTCTGAACATGTTTGAGAACGATCTCGGCCATGTCTTTACCTTTCGATGTGCGGCGCCGCGCTGAGGGGCGCCGCAGAAACTTGCAAAACAGTTACGGCATCAGCCCTTGACGGCACCTGCCACCACGCCGTCGATGATGTACTTCTGGCAGAGGATGTACATGATGACGATGGGGATAACGACCATCATGATGCAGGCCATCATGGGGCCGAGCTCGACGTGGCCATAGCCGCCGCGGAAGTACTGGATCAAGATAGGAATGGTCTTGTACTTGGTGGAGTCGAGGGTGAGGTAGGGCAGCAGGTAGTCGTTCCAGACCCACATGGTCTCGAGAATGCCGACCGAAAGATAGGTGGGCTTCATGATGGGAAGGACGATTTTAAAGAACACCTGGACCGGGTTGCAGCCGTCGATCATGGCCGCCTCCTCGATCTCGAGCGGGATGTTCTTTACAAAGCCGGCGAACATAAAGACCGCCAGGCCTGCGCCAAAGCCAAGGTAGATAAAGCAGATGTTGAACGGCGTGTTGAAGCCGATGCGGTCCGCCAAATTGGACAGCGTGAACATGAGCATCTGGAACGGCACGACCATCGAGAACACGAACAGGTAATAGAAGAAGTTCGAGATCTTGTTGTTGACGCGCACCACGTACCAAGCGCACATGGAGCAGCACACCAAAATCAGCACGACCGACGTGACCGTGATGATGAGCGAGTACATAAATGCCGAGGCAAAGCCCTGCTCGTTAAGGGCATGCATGTAGTTTGCGAGGCCGTTGAACGTCTCGGGCGTGAGCAGATCGAATGCCGTGGTGGTGCTGATTGCAGTTGCCTTTTTAAAGGAATTGAGCGCGATCATGAACACGGGGTAGATCCACGCGAGCGACAGGATCGTAAAGAAAATCGAGAGCGCGCGGTTGATAACCTTATCGCGTTTCATTACTGCTGCACCTCCTTGGACCTCGTGGCCTTAAGCTGAATCATGGAGATGGCTACGACCAGGATGCAGAAGATAACCGCCTTGGCCTGACCGATGCCCTGCCATGCGATACCGGCACGCGAATAGAACGTGTTGTAGATGTTCAGGGCGAGCATCTCGGTGGAGTGCGCGGGGGCGCCGCCGGTAAGGGCGAGGTTCTGGTCGAACAGCTTAAAGCCGTTGGTGATGGACAGGAACAGGCAGATGGTAATCGTCGGCATCAGATTGGGGATCTTAACCTTCCAGAACGTCTGCCATGCCGTGGCACCGTCAACCTTGGCGGCCTCGATGTAGTCGGACGGAATGGACTGCAGACCAGCGATGTAGATGATCATCATGTAGCCGACCTGCTGCCACAGGGTCAGGATGATAAGGCCCCAGAAGCCGGCAGCGGAGTTAAGGGCAATGAGCTGGGCGCCCACGTTGGAGAGCAGGCAGTTGATCAGGATCTGCCAGATGTAGCCCAACACGATGCCGCCGATCAGGTTAGGCATAAAGAAGATCGTACGGAAGATGTTGGTGCCTTTGAGCGCCTTGCGGGTGAGCGCCTGCGCAATTGCCAGGGCGATCACGTTGATGAGCACCGTCGACAGGAAGGCAAACGCCACGGTAAAGAAGAACGACGTGGCAAACTGCGGATCGGACAGCGCGCGCACGTAGTTCGCGATACCGACAAAGTGCGCGTTGTTAATGGTAATAAACTGGCAGAACGAGAGATAGAAACCCTGGATAAAGGGGATCACGAACCCGATCATAAACGCCAGGCACGTGGGCAGCATAAAGAGCGGCCACCAGCGCTTGAGTGCTTTGCCCATAAAAGGGTCCTTTCAATATGCAGGGGGCGGGCAAACCAACGTCTGCCCGCCCCCTGTCGCTAATCAGATAGCTTGGGCAGCAACTGCTTACTCAGAAGCAGCCTTCTCGGTCTTCCAGCCATCAACGAAGGCGTTCTTGACGCCGTCCCACTTGCTGTTGTCGGCAGCATAGGCGATCAGAGCCTGCTTGAGGTTCTTCTTCCACTCCTCAGAGGGGATGTAGACGAAGTCCCAAGCAACGGTCTTCTTGCCGTCCTTGGCCATGGCAACGGCCTGCTGCGAGAAGACGTTGGTGGTCTCCTTGGCGCTCTTGAACGGAGCGGTCAGACCCATCTTGTCGGCGATGATGCTGGTCGGGGTGTCAGCGGTGACGCACCAGTACATGAAGTCCTCGGTGGCCTTCTGAGCATCCTCGGAAGCCTGGGAGCTCACGCACCAGTAGTTCTCGCCGCCGGAGCACAGGCCCTGGTTCTCCTCGCCGTCGACGCCGATGTAAATCGGCAGCATGCCGAGCTGGTCGTCGGTCATACCGGCCTTGGTGAGGTCAGCGTATGCCCAAGAGCCGTTCTGATAGAAGACGGCCTTGCCGGTTGCGAACTCGTTGGTGGCATCGTCGCCGGTCTTGGAGGCAAGCTGCGAAGGATCGCAGGTGGAGTCGGTGATGTACAGGTCGAAAATCTGCTTAAAGTTGTCGAGATACTCGCCCTTGATCTCGTCGTCCTCCTGGTTGTGCTCCTTCTCGAACTCGTAGTAGAGCGGGAGGTTGGCGAGGTGGGTGGTGTAGCGCCAGCTGGAAGAGTCATCCATGCCGGCAGAAGTGAAGGCACCCTCAACGCCAAGCTCGTCCTTGCGGGCCTGGATGTCGTCAGCACAAGCCTTCAGCTTGTCGAAGGAGTTGATGTCCTCGGCCTTGTAGCCTGCCTTCTCGAGCAGCTGCTTGTTGTAGATGATGCCGTAGCTCTCCTGGACCCAGTCGATACCCAGATCCTTGCCATCGGACTGCAGAGCCAGGGAGTCGTCAATGAGCTCACCGCGGAGCTTGGTATCGGACAGGTCGGCGCAGTAATCCTTCCAGTTCTTAAGACCGGTGGGGCCGTTGACCTGGAACAGGGTCGGAGCGGAGCTCTTGGACATCTCGGACTTGAGCTTCTCTTCGTAGGTGTTGGAGGCGGCGGTCACGATCTTGACCTCGACGCCCTTCTCCTCCTTGTACGCCTTGGCGATCTCCTTCCACTCCTTGTCGACCTCGGGCTTGAATTGGAGGAAGTAGACCTCGGCAGCGTCACCAGAAGCAGAGGAGCCGGAGCCGGCGGAGCCACCGCAGCCCACGAGACCCAGACCAAGAACCGCAGCCGCGGAACCAGCAAAGCCCAGGAACTGCCTTCTGCTCATTTCGTTCTTCATTACAATCCACCCTTTCACACCGTGGCGGCACCCTTTGCCGCCGCCTTCGGAGATTGGCTCGGGGACCTTGCCCCTTTTGCTGATTTGAACGATACGCTATTTTGAAAGTTGTTTGAACAAGTATTACTAGAGCGGTAGAAAAACTTCGGTGAACGGTAATTTCAACTTGATACTTGACAAGTTTTGTATAAACAATTATTTGTTATCGAATGCAGAGAAAACGCCCGGTCAAGCCGATGCATCGTCGGTTTGACCGGGCGTTTTCGCTTTGAGGGCATGAGTCTCGTCAGGCTGCGAGCTAGCCGGCTATCGCTTGGAGTTGACGCGGTAGTGGAAGATCTCGGGATGCGTGCGGGCATGCGTGACCTCGAACAAGATGCCGTCCGAGGTGTACGACTGGCTCTCCATGACGGCAACGCAGTTGTATTTGCCGAGGTCAAGATAGCTGCAGTCCTCATCGTTGGCGAGCTCGACGCTCACTGTACGGCGACTCGCCATCACCTTGACGCCGCGTTTGTGCTCCAGATAGTCGTAAATTGACTTTGCGGCGATCTCGGGCGTCAGGCCCTTGGCGATTGACTCCAAAAAGTAACCATGGTCTACTTGGCGCGCATTGCCGTTAAGGCTTCGGACACGCACCACGCGAATCAACTCCTCGCCCACCTTAAAGCCCAGGCGACGAGAGAGTTGCTCGGTGCAAATCAAATGTTCAAAAGACTTAACGTCCGTCGATGCAACGGCATTATTGCGCTTTGCAAATTCGCCAAACGACTCGACTTCCTCGAGTGCGCCCAGCATGTCGGTTTCGCCCTTGAGCCAAATAACGCGCACGCCCTTGCCGTGTATAGGCTGCACAAACATCTGGTCGGCCAGCATGCTCAAGGCGCGTCGAACGGTATTGCGCGTGCAGCCAAACTCCGCGGTCAGCTCGGCTTCGGTTGGCAGCATCTCCTGAAACGCATAAGTCCCGTTAATGATGCGCGAACGGATCTCGCGGTAGATTCCTTCGTAAATCGCTTTTGGCATGACTTCACCTCTAATGAATATGTATGGCTAGACACGATAGCATTTCTTGAAGTTGTTTAAACCGATTATCGGCAAAGCGACAGGATTTAACCGTTGACGGTTTCTGTCGCGCCCAAACCGGTTTCGCTCAAAACTGCCGGTATGACAATCGTCTGGTCCTCTACAATGAATCCATTGTTTAAACGTTTCACCACGCGCAACGCGCCTCGATATTCGGGAGGCAGAACATGCTGCAAAAAAACCAACGCTTTGGCGGGGCAATGTTCGCGCCCGCCATGCTGTTTTCCATATCGGGCCTTATGGTCGGCGTCTCCGCCCTCGCAACGTCTGCGGACATCGTCGGCGATCTCGCCGTATACGGAACCCCTTGGTATGTTTTTTGGACCATCATCCAGCGCGGCTCGTGGACGGTCTTTAAGCGCCTTCCGCTCCTTTTTGCTGTAGCGCTGCCCATCGGCCTTGCCCAAAAGCAACCGGCACGCTGCTGCCTCGAGGCACTCGTGGCCTATTTTGCCTATTGCTTCTTTTTGAGCGAAATCATTAAGCTGAGCGGAGACAATCTTGGACTTAAGTACCCGTCGTCTTTGACCTCCGCTAGCGGCATCACCATCATCGACGGCATCAAGACGCTCGACACCGGCATTATCGGCCCGCTGGCGGTATCGGCAACCGTCGTCGCCATCCATGACCGCTTCTACGATGCCAAGGTTCCCGATTGGCTCGGCACCTTCTCGGGCTCCTCGCTGGTCTACCTCATCAGCTTTTTTGCCGTGTTTGCCCTTGCCGCTATCTCGGCCGCCATCGTGCCCTCCGTATACGCAATGACCGAAACGCTGCGCCATGCACTTACGAGCGTCGGCCCCTTTGGCGTGGGCATCTTTGTGCTTTTGGAGCGAGCGCTCGAGCCCATGGGGCTGCACCACCTGCTCTACATGCCGATCTACTACGACAACCTGGTCATTAACGACGGCATCTACGCCACGTGGAGCAGCTTGCTCCCCATCCTCTCCCATAGCACGCGCCCCCTTAATGAGCTTGCGCCGTGGGCCGGTTTTACCGCCACTGGCTGGGTCAAGCTCTTTGGCCTTCCCGCCATCGCAGCCGCGTTCTACTCCACCGCAAAACCCGAGCGCCGCGCCGGCCTCAGGGTCATCCTTGTTCCCGCCATCATCGCCTCGGTGGTTTGCGGCGTTACCGAGCCACTCGAGTTTCTCTTTATGTTCACCCACCCCGGGCTCTTTTTGCTCTATGCCGCCCTATCTTCCTGCCTCGCCATGGCTATGAACTTCTTTGGCGTCGTTGGCATCTTCTCGGGCGGCTTTATGGAAATGGCTGCCTTCAACTTTATCCCGCTCATGCGGGCGCATGCCGGCTCCTACCTTTTGGCACTCGGAATCGGACTCATCTTTAGCGTCATCTTCTTTCTGAGCTTTCGAGGTCTTATCCTGACCTTTGACCTTAAAACCCCGGGACGCGAGGACCATATCGCCAGCAACGCGGCGCTCTCACGCTTGACGGGAAACGACGTTGACGAAAAGCGCTCATCCAAAACCGGCGCTTCCGGCAACCAAGCCTCACAAGATCATCTCCTCGCCGAGCAGGTTGTGACGCTTCTGGGCGGCGTCTCCAACATTGCGGGCGCAACCAACTGCGCCACGCGTCTGCGCGTCGAAGTCGTGGATCCCTCCATCGTCGCGGACAATGCGACCTTTGTCGCAGCGGGTGCCAAAGGCCTCATCGTCACCGGCAAGACCGCTCAGGTAATCATCGGCATCTCGGTACCCCGCGTCAAAGAACACTTTGATCAGATTATGGGACTCGAACCGGGTTTTGCATTCGCCGCCTCGCCTTTTCATGCCGGCGATGGCGCCAAAAAGTATGGCAATGTCTGCTTCTTCGACATCGACGGTACGCTCGCCTGGCAAGATCCCAAACTTGCCCAAGAGCTCCCCGAGGGCGAGCGAGATCTTTCCCCCTATCCCAACGAGACGGTTGCACAGGCAATTCGCACGTTTGTCGCCAACGGCAACAAAGCTTTTATCTGTACGGGGCGCACCCTCAGCTGCATCCATCCCAAGCTGCTCGAACTGCCGTGGGCAGGCGTCGTGTGCCTCGCGGGCGGTTACGCCGAACTCGAGGGGCGCGTCGTGCGAAACGCTGCCATAAGCCCCGGCATGTTACAGCGCCTCGCCCCCTATCTCGAGCAATCGGGCGAGGTCATTCGCTTTGAGGGCATCGATCGCGTCGTGCGCATGAGTGCAGATGCCCCCGAGACGTACGGATACGCACGCACCGTGGGCGACGCCGTCACGCAACTTGAGCACTACAACGCCTATAAAATTCTTATGTCCACACCACTTGCCAACCGCATCGCCCAAGATGAAGAGCTTGGACCTCTGCTCTGCCTCAACGAGCTCGAGCTCGAGGTCACAGAAATCTCGCCGCGCGAGTGCACCAAACGGGCCGGAATCAAGGCTGTGCTTGACGCCCTGGGACCAGACCACGGCACCGTATATGGCATTGGCGACGCGAGCAACGACATCGCCCTCATGGAGGCGGTCGATGTTGGCATCGCCATGGGCAACGCGCCGGACTTCCTCAAGGAAAAGGCCGACTACGTAACCGACAGCTTCGACCACGACGGCGTCGTCACCGCGCTCGAACACTTTGGGCTTATCTAGCCGAGCCCCTTGCCGCGTTTGCGACCGCAAGACTCAATCGTCTTCAACCGCCGCGCTCGACGCCCCAATGTGGCAATATGTAGTCTGCATAATGCAACGGTGCAACCTAAGAAAGAATGCGAGAACCCGTGTCCAGTCCGTTTACCAGCTTTTTAGCCCAGCACTTTGACCAGATTAACGACTATCTGGCCACGTTCTTTGACGGACAGGCAACTTCCGCCGATATCGAGCGTTACCTGTATACCCCGCTCTCGGCATTTACGGCCAATGCCGGCAAGCGCCACCGCCCGCTCATCTGCATGCTCGCCGCCACCGCGGTAGGCGGCAGCTTTGAGAGCGCCCGCAGCGCGGCGGCAGCTATCGAGCACTTTCAATCGGGAGCGCTTATCCATGACGACATCGCCGACAACGGCCAACTGCGTCGCGGCAAGCCCTGCATGCACCTTACCGAGGGCACGGGGCTTGCCATCAACTGCGGCGACCTAGCGCTCACCATGGTCACCAAGACGGTTCTCGACGACCCCACGCTCGAGGCAGACGTGAAACTCCGCGTGCTCCACGAGCTCACCGAGATGATCGTCCGAACCATCGAGGGTCAGGCGCTCGACCTGGGTTGGGTCCGCGACGGGCGCTTTGACATCTCGGTCGACGATTATCTGGACATGGCGACGCACAAGACCGCGTACTACAGCGGAGCCACGCCACTTGCCGCCGGAGCCATTATCGGCGGCGGCAGCGAGGAGCAGATTGAGGCGCTGCGCGCCTTTGGCCTGCACACGGGCCTTGCCTTCCAAATTCAAGACGACCTGCTCAACTTGATCGGCACCAAAGAGGCCGCCAACAAGGACTTCCGCACCGATATCACAGAGGGCAAGCGCACCCTCGTCGCCGTGCACGCCCTGTCAGACGAGCGTTATCACGACGAGGTCGAGGCAATCCTTTCCTCGGGCACCGAGGACCCCGTGCAACTTGCACGCGCCGTGGAGATCTTCCAGCAGACCGGCTCCATCGATTACGCCCACACTTACGCGCTCGACCTGACCGCTAAAGCCAAAGCGGCCATCGAAAACGTTGAGCTTGATCCGCACGCACGCGAGCTGTTCCTCTCCATGGCAGATTTCTTTGTGGAGCGACTCAACTAGCGGGGGTTATAAAACCTGTCAGCAGCGTATTTGGGTACAACTTGCTACACTGTTGAGTGCATGTTTATGCATCCCTTTGCGTTGTCTATCCGACACACGCTCAAATAGTACGAATGGTACGCCGAAAGGGGTTCGTTCATGGAACCTATTACAACGGGCATGCAGGGAGCAGCCGTCGAGGACGTCCAGTCCCGCCTTCTGCAGCTCGGCTATACAATCGATGACACCGAGGTCTCCGACAAGCGCTTTGGCACCACCACCGAGCAGGCTGTTGGCACCTTTAGGCTCGACAGTAGCCTTCCCGCTGGCTGCGCCGTCGATATCCCCTGTTGGAGCGCCCTGGTAGACGCCTCGTATAAACTGGGCGACCGCACGCTCTATCTGCGCATGCCCAATTTCCATGGCGCCGACGTTCAGGCCCTGCAGCGCGCGCTCAACGTTTTGGGTTTTGCCTGCGGTGAGGACGACGGCTATTTTGGCCCGCACACCGAGGCCGCTCTGCAGCAGTTCCAGGAAAATGTCGGCCTGTTTGCCGATGGCATGGCGTTCCAGGATACCTACGCCTATATCAACCGCCTGCATCACGTGTGGGAGGGCAAGCCCTCGGTTACCGAGGCCGAGTCGCGCATCGGTTTTGCCCGCGCCGCCAACGTGCTCGAGCGCTTCCAGATTGCCGTCATCGGTGAGGACCCCATCGCACGCAGCGTTGCATCGCGCATGTGGAACATCGCCACGGCGACGACCGACAGCAGCGGCATGATGCTTTGCGATTCCGAGGTTCCGACCGACGTGGATCTGGTGCTCGAGATTGCAAGCGATGAGCTGCCCGCAGATGCTGCGCCGCGCGCCACGATCGCCCTTGCCGAGTGTCACAACCTTGCACAGCGCATCCGCACCGCCAATGTCGCCGCGCAACAAAAACCTGCGCGTATCCGCATTGAGCTCACGGGCATGACGCGCTACAACGGAACCTTCACCGCAAGCGATGCCCAGACACTCGCCGTACGCCTGCTCGATGGCGTTTGCGATGCCCTCGCAGATTAGGTAAACTAAACGGGTTGCTTTTGGGCAACACCAAACATTGGGACGTAGTTCAACGGTAGAACTCCGGTTTTTGGTGCCGGCTGTTGGGGGTTCGAATCCCTCCGTCCCAGCCCCAAAGAACATAGCGCTCCAGGCTCTTATGAACCTGGAGCGCTTTTTCGTGGGCATGCGGAGGGATTCGAACCCGCAAGGGTGCAGAGCTGAGGAAACGCGAAGCGTTTTCCAGCGCAGCACGCAAGGAGCGAAGCGACGCAGCGGGGCGCGGCCGCCGACAGGCGGACGCGGAATCCCTCCGTCCCACATCAACCAAGAGCGCCTTACATCTAGAATTATCAGCCCAGTTCCGAAAAGCGAGCCGTATGCAACAACCAAGTAACCACAGGCCCCGGGAGAGCGGGAACACCGGCTTAGGTTTATCGCGAGTTCCGCACGAACAGGAGGCCACTTAATGTGGCCTCCGTCGTGAGCAGGACTGTAGAGCAGGAAACCTAAGCCGGTGTCCCCGCTCTCCCGGGGCCGGCGGAACTAATTATTCAGCATGCGGTCGAAGCTTCCCGAGTCGCCATCCCGATAGTCGGCGGTCATCAGAATCTCCTGTGGAATGCGCCCGCCCTCGCGCAGCACGTTGCGGAACTGCACGCGCGTGACCATAGGCAAATCTTTGATCGTCGCCGCTAGGTTCTGCGGCACGCCCTGGTTGGCAGCCGCGGGCTCGCACTCTCCGCCGGCCTTTACGCGACGCTTGTGCTCGGCGAGCATGGCGCGATACATACCGGCATGCAGGCGAATCTCAACGACATTGGCATTACGGGCCTGCTCGACAATGCGCGCACCCTCTCGATCGATGTCGCCCACGTAGTAGACATAATTAAAGCGATAGCCGATCTCGGCCAGATAATCATCCAGTGCGTGCGAAACGCTCGCCTTGCAGCCGCCGCCAAAGATCACGCCACCAACTTTGGTGCCAAAAAGCTTGGCATGCTTGCGGCCGCGCAGGAGCTTGACGATCTCGTCATAGGTGTCCAGGTTCTCGACCATAATGAACGGCTTGTCGGCGCCCAGCGTAAAGAAACCCGTAAAGTGCACGGGGCGGTTGGGGGCGACCTTAATCGCCTGCATGCTGATGCCCTTTTCGGTCATACGCCGAATCAGGCGCTCGCCGTGCTTGCCGTCAAAGGCCTTCTCATCGTTAAAAATCTGGTAGGCGCGCTGGCGACGCGAAGCGACCGGCGTGTCGGCACCGCGATTCTGTTCTATCCAAGCCTGGATGATCGCAATCTCCTCGGCAATCTTGCGGTTGGACATCTCGTTGTGCTGAGTGCGCTGCGGAGCCTTTTTGCCGTCCTTGCCCTCGACTTTAACAATTTGAGTCTGCTGTTCCTTAATCTTGGAGAGTGCCATTGGCGTAGGAACGACCTTGAGCAGCTGCCTGCCCAGGACACGTGCCAGAGCAAACGCCGAAACCTCGCCGTGAGCGGGCGGCTCAGGCTGCTGGGCGGCCGCATCGTTTGCAGTCGGTTTGGGCTGCGCCTGGGATTTGTGCTTGGAATTTGCCTGAGCTTTGTGCTCTTGCTTTGGCGCGGACGAGCTCTTTTGCGAACGTTCGGACTTGTCCCCCTTCGCCGGCTGGCGCTTGGGCTGCTCCATCGGGGTCTCAGCCTTCGCATCCTTGTTTTGCGTTGTCGCCTTCTCGGCCACGGCCTCGGCATTTGAGCCACGGCCGCCACGGTGACGACGACGGCGGGGCTTGCTCGAAGCGCTCTCCCCCGCCTGCTTATCAGCGGACTGTTGGGCTTTGACCTCGGTGTCAGCCGCAGGCTGCGACTCGGAAGGCTGCTGCTCGCGAGCCGCCGGCTCAACGGCTTTCTCGATCTGTTCGGCCTTCTCGGCCCGAGCGGTCGAAGCCGGCTCGCCCTTCTCCTGACGCTTTACGGGATACGCGCGCCCCGCAAAACCGCGGCCGGGACGACACGAACCCGGAGCCCTCTTGGCACACTCCTCAACATCGTCTGCAACCTCGGAAGGCTCTTCAGCCTCATGCGCGACATCCTGCTGTGCAGCCTTAAAGTGAGCACCGCGACGACGCTTGGGCTCTTGGGCCCCCACGGGCTTTTGCTCCTTCGCGGGCTTCTGCGACTCAGTAGCAACCTCGGTCTCAACAGCCTCGGTATCGAGCTCATCCTTTTGAGCCACGGCGCGACGGAAGCGCTCCTGCTGGGCACGGCGCTGAGCATCGCGCTTGCCGCCCCCGCCAAAACCGCCGCGGCCGGCCTTGGCCGTAAAGGCTCGAACGACGCTCTCGTCAAGCAGCTCGTCGGTATCGATATGCTCGCGCGGAGCTGTTTTCACCGAAGCGGGCGCCTCGACAACGTCCTCGACGGTCTCTTCGGCAGCCTCGGCAAGCTGCTCCTGGACATCACTTATCTCGGCATGAATGGTATAGAACGCCGGGCGCCCGTTAATGCCGCTGCCCTCGATCTTGGTAACGATCTTTGCCGCGATGAGTTCGTCGCGCATCGTCTTGGTGTCGCATTCCTTATCGACGGAGCGGAAAATCTGCGCTAGCGCGCTCGATTTGATTTTGAGTGCCTTGCGGCAGAGCAGGTCGTAGGCAACCAGCTTGGCGCGCTCGGTAGAAAGCGACGTCTGGCTGCTCAGACGCTCAGCCAGGGCATCGACATTATTTTGGTTATCGGAATATACCGTCTTGGCCACGGGGTCCCTTTCATATGTACACATATACGTCTATATGGTACAACGCGCGAGCCTATCCACGCAAAACATCTGCGAGGACGCCCTTGCATCACCCGTTCTCGCAAGAAAAAAGACCGGGTCCGCGTCGTTGCGGGCCCGATCTTTCCGAGTCATATGGATGGAACGGTTAGCCCATCAAGCTAACTAGGCCTTGGCAGCCTCGGCGTCGGCAGGAGCCTCGGCGACAGCGGCGCGGCCGTACTCGGCCTTGCCCATCTCGGACCACTCGGGCTCCTCGTCGGGCATGGAACCGGCCTCCTTACCGAAGAACTCCTTGAGGCAGTTGACGGCAACGATGAGGCCCAGGACCATCAGCAGGACGGCGAAGACGAGCTGCAGGCCCTTGGTAGCGGCGACGGAGACAGCGGCCGTGGTGGCGGTAGCCGGGATGGTACCGAAGAAGCCGTAGGCCTGGACGGCGGTCATGCAGCCCATGGCGCTCTGGACCAGCGAGGTGAAGGTGCAGCAGAGCAGGAAGGCGACGGGCACGTAAAGCATCCAACCCTTGCGGCCGGTGCACTTGCAGAACACGGCGAGGGTAATCATGGTCATACCGCCGAGCAGCTGGTTAGAAGCACCAAAGAGCGGCCAGATGTTGGCATAGCCACCAAATGCGAGGGCGAGGCCAGGAAGCAGGGTAACAACCGTGGCGAACCAGGGGTTGCCGAGGACCCTCATGTAGCCGGCCTTGGACTCGATGGCCAGGGCGTCGTTGGTCTGGGCAAAGAACTCGGAGAACGAGGTGCGAGCGATGCGGGCGACGGCATCGAGCGAGGTCAGGGCCAGAGCGGAAACGTTCATGGTCATGAATACGGTTGCGAGCGTGCCGTCAACACCGAAGGCCTGCATACCGCGGGAGATGCCGGCGGCAAAGATCTGGAACGGGGTGGAAGCGACACCGGCGTTGAGGGCGCCGGTACCGGCGGTGTTCATATCGGAGAACATGATGCCGGCGACGATGATGGCAAGGATGCCGACGAAGGACTCGACGATCATGGCGCCATAGCCGACCTTGACGGCGTCCTGCTCCTTCTCTACCTGCTTGGAGGAGGTACCAGAAGAAACGAGGCTGTGGAAACCGGAGAGAGCGCCGCAGGCAACGGAGACAAACAGGACCGGGAACATCATGCCGGAGGCAGTGGAGAAGCCGGTGAAGACCGGAGCGGTGATGGTGGCCTGGCCGTTAACGCCCAGGACGACGATGCCGAGGACAGCGCAGACGATCATGACGATCATCATGATGGAAGTGAGGTAGTCACGCGGGGTCTTGAGCATCTGGATGGGCATAGCGCCAGCGAAGACAAGGTAGACCATGACGACGGCGAACCACTGGAACTTATCCAGGTAGACCGGGAACTGCATACCGACGGCGAACATGAGAACCATGAGGACCACGCCGGTGACGAACTCGGCAGCGCCGGTGAGGTTGAACTTCTTCTGGGCCCAACCAAAGGCGATAGCGACGAAGGTGAACAGGATGGAGATGGTACCAGCGCAGCCGGCGGCATAGGACTTGGTGAAGTCGATGGCACCGGTAGCGGCACCAGAAGCGTCAACGGCCGGGGTGAACATGAACGTCTTGCAGACCATGTCGGTGAAAGCGGCGATGACGATGATGCAGAACAGCCAGCAGAACAGCAGGAACAGGCGACGGCCGGTCTTGCCGATGTACTTCTCGATGAGCTGGGCCAGGGACTTGCCGTTGTTCTTCATCGAGGCGTACAGGGCGCCAAAGTCGTGGACGGCGCCAAAGAAGATGCCGCCGACGAGGACCCAGAGCACGACGGGAAGCCAGCCGAAGGCCATGGCGACGATCGTACCCGTGACAGGGCCGGCACCGCAGATCGAGCTGAACTGGTGCGAGAACGCGGTAAAGGCGGAGACGGGCGAGAAGCTGTTGCCGTCCTTCATGCGCTTGGCCGGCGTGAGGACCTCTTTGTCAACGCCCCACTTGTTGGCCAGCCATCGGCCATAGCCCAGATAGCCGCAAGCGAGCACCGCCGCGGCCACAACCATGAGCAAAACTCCGTTCATTACATTTCCTCCTCTAAAAAGAACTTCCCAGACATAAAAAATGAGGGCCGTCGGTTGCGCTCGACGGCCCTCATCTTCATCAGCCGCCCGTTATCGTACGGGCTAGCTGTATGTGCTAACCCGCATCAGATAATTACTACGCTGATAATGTTTAGCTGATGCGTGAACATGTCTAAGAAATCCTCTTCGATCATGATGTGAACGATCCGTGCGTGTTCACATCCCCCAGTGGTTGAAAAGGAGTATGAAACTTTAGTTACCTAAAGTCAACGCAAATATGTAATGAATTTTCAACTTTTTTTGAATTTCTCGGTATAAAGCGCCACTGACCTCGGACTTTATCCTGCAACAGTTTTTGCTTGAGAGACGTCCCTGCGCGCCGCGGGAACCGGGCTGCCTATATGAACTTTATCGCGAGTTCCGCACGCAAAGGAAAGCACTTAATGTGCTTTCCGTCTTGCGCAGGACTGTAGAGCAGGAAAGTTCATATAGGCAGCCCGGTTCCCGCGGCGCGCAGGGACTCCCATCCCAAATGTGCGGAGCAAAGCTCCGCACGCCAACTTTTTCTTTCAACTAAAGAACGTCGGAAATTCGACGCTGACTTGTTAACCTTGCTGGACGCTGTCGACGCCAAACCAGCTCAGAAGCTATATCGATACAGAAAGGTCCCCGACCGGAGGGGCCGGATATAAGGTTTATCGCGAGTTCCGCACGCAAAGAAGGCCGCTTAATGTGGCCTTCGTCTTGCGCAGGACTGTAGAGCAGGAAACCTTATATCCGGCCCCTCCGGTCGGGGACCGCACCCATACGACTACAGCGTCATGTTTGGATCGGCGTCGACGTCGAACGGCGAGATTTCACCTCGGTCGAATTTACGGCGGGCGACCTCCGCGATCATGGCAGCGTTATCGGTGCAGGCAGACAAGGGCGGCACCGTCACGCGGATCCCCTGACGCCCGAGCTTCTTGATCATCATTTCGCGCAGATGCGGATTGGCCGAAACGCCACCGCCGATGCAATACTCCTTGCACCCGGTGGCATGCAGGGCGTTTTTGGCCTTCTTGTACTGCACGTCAAAGACCGCCGCCTCAAACGAGGCCGCCAGATCGGGCAGATGAATCGTGCGCCCGGCCTTGGTCTCCTGCTCGATGTAGAGCGTCACTGCCGTCTTGAGGCCTGAAAGCGAGAAGCGGTAGTCCCCCCTGCTGTTAAGCGCGCGGGGAAAATCGATTGCCTTGGGATTACCCGTCTCGGCAAGCTTGGAGATGATGGGGCCACCGGGGTAGCCCAGGCCCAGCGCCTTGGCAACCTTGTCGAAGGCCTCGCCCACGGCGTCGTCGAGTGTCTCGCCAAGCACCTCGTAGTCGCCCCATGCCTTTACGTGCACGAGCATGGTGTGCCCGCCCGAGACAAGCGTAAAGATAAACGGGGGCTTAAGGTCGGGCTGCGCCAACAGGTTGGCAAACAGGTGACCCTCCAGATGATTGACGCACACGAGCGGCTTGCCGGCAGCATACGCAAAGCCCTTGGCAAAGGCGACACCCACCACCAGGGCACCCACCAGGCCCGGACCTTGCGTCACGCCCACGGCGGCAAGCTCACTTGGCGCAATCGCCCCACCCTCAAGGCCAAGCGATGCCGCGGCATCTTCAAGCGCCGCATCTACGACGCTCACAATCACCTCGACGTGCTTGCGCGAGGCAATCTCGGGCACCACGCCGCCAAAGCGAGCATGAAAATCAATCTGCGTCGACACCTGGTTGGCCAGCATCTTGCCGTCCGCATCGATAATCGCCACAGCCGTCTCGTCGCAGGAGCTCTCAATGGCAAGAACTAGGCGACGGCGCTCGATTTCGGCACGCTCCTCAGCGGTGCGCTCGGGCGCGGGCAGCGGCCATGCGCGCTGTTCGGCAGCAGTTGGCTCGGGCGAGGCATTGTCGAGAGGAAGCACCAGGGGCAGCGGTGCCGTCATGACGATGGCATCCTTACCGGCACCGTAGTAGCCACGGCGACGACCCGCCTCGGTAAAGCCCAGGGCGGCATAGAGTGCAATTGCGCCCTCGTTGCCGTCCTCGACCTCAAGCGAAGCCGTAGTGCAGCCGAGCATCTGCGCGTCATAGCTCACGTGCGACAGAAGCTTGCGGGCGATACCCTCACGGCGATGAGACGAATCGACGGCAACGTCCATAATCTGCACGTCCCCGTCGACGACCATACCGCCGGCAAGGCCCAGCAGCTGGCCATCGTCGTGCGCCACCCACCAGCTACGCGGAGCGGCAACGTCCTCGCCCAGCTCGGACAGGAACATGTTCGGCGTCCACGCCTCGTGTCCGGCGCCTTCAAAGCAGGCGGTTTCCAGTGCGCTCGCGCCCTCGGCATCCGCCGCGCCCATGGGGCGGAATTGCAGGTGACGTCCGGCGAGCTCGTCGGCAACGCCCGTAATTTCGCTCTGCTCGCTCTCGGCAAGACCGAGGCGCTTGCGCTCGTTTTCCTCGGCATCAGAAAGGCGCGTATAGATCGGTAGGACGCGGGCCGGGTCGCCGTCACCCGCGGCATGCGCAAGGATGAGGCCCTCGCCCGAAGGCCACCACAAGTCGCGCTCTACGCAACGAGCGGCCTCATCCTCGCCCAACAGCTTGCCATAACGCACGAGACCGTCGCCAGTCAGCTGAACCTGGTCCCAGTCCGCGGCTTGGCGCCACTCATCAAGCGCCACGGCAGCTTTGACCACGCGCTCGCGCTCAAACTGACGCTCGGGGCCCTCGTCGCTCAGCACATACAAAGCCGGATACACCTCGCCGCGCATGGCATCGGCCAGAATGCCGAGCTTGCCACGCACGCCAGCCTTCCATGCCGTCCAGGCGCAGGCATCGAGTGTCGACACACCCAACAGCGGCACGTTGGCACCGCGCGCCAAGCCCTTGGCGGTGGAAATGCCGATACGCACGCCGGTAAACGAACCCGGACCGCGACCGACAACGTAACTGCCCACGTCGGCACGGTCCATGCCAGCCTGAGCAAGCACGCTGTCAACGGTATTCACGAGCTCCACATTGGCATGGCGACGGCACATATGGTCGCCACTCGCCAGCTTCGCCTCGCCCGTCTGCCCATCAATCCAGCTTGCCGCGCAGGCAAGCATATCGGTCGAAGTATCGAGCGCTACCACCAGCGCGTAATCGTTATGCAAGCTCATCTTGTACAGCCTTATCAATCAAATCGGAAAGCTTCGCTGCGCGCTCGCCGTGCGCCTCGAGCGTTATCATTCGCACGTCGTTATCGTTCTCATCACGCTTAAGCGTTACCGAAAGATACTCGTCTGTCAGTTCGTCCTGGAACTGTTCGCCCCACTCCAACAGACAGGCACCCTCATAGCCCAGTACATCGAAAATGCCCGTATCCTCGAGCTCGTAAGCATGCTCCAGACGGTACAGGTCAAAGTGGAACAGAGGAATACGCCCCTGGTCATGAACAGCCATGAGTGCAAATGTGGGGCTCGTGACCATATGACCGTCGCCCAGACCACGCGAAACGCCCTTGGTAAAGTGGGTTTTGCCCACCCCGAGGCCGCCGGTCAAGATCAGCACATCACCATCTTCCAGGCACGGCGCAACCAGCTCGCCAAAATGCTCCGTATCAGCAGAGCAAGCCGTTTTATAAATACCTACCCCCAGGCGCTCCAGGGACATATATGCTCCTTATTATTCCGAGGCGCCCTCTGGCGCGGGGTGTCGCTCCAGATAGTCGCCCAGCATCTTAAAGTCTTCCTCCAGCAACTCCTGCCACGCCGGATTGCGCAGCGCCGCCGCAGGATGAAACGTCGGCATCACCACAAAGTGCCCCATCTGATGGAACCTGCCGCGCAGCTTGGTAATGCCAATCTCGGTCTTGAGCACAAAGTGCGTTGCGGGGTTGCCGAGCGTCACGATGATATCGGGCCAGATGCTTCGAATCTGCTCGCGCAAAAACGGTGAGCAAGCCAGCACTTCCTCGGGGCGCGGATTGCGGTTTCCCGGCGGGCGACACTTAAGCACGTTGGCGATATAGACATCCTCGCGCTTAAGACCTGCCAGGGACAAAATGCCGTTGAGGTCTTCACCCGCCGCACCCACAAAGGGTTCGCCCTGCAAATCCTCGTTACGACCCGGTGCTTCACCAATAAACATGACGCGGGCGCGGGGGTTTCCCACGCCAAACACGATATTGTGGCGCGACTGGTAGAGCTGGCAGAGGTGACAATCGCCCAGAACAGCCTCAATCTCCTCGAGTGCGACCTCACGTGGCGCCTGATGGGTATGGCCGGGGATGTGCATGACGCCCATGGCGACTCCTACACGTAGACCTTGTCGAGGCGCATGCCAAAGCCGCAGGCGACCTCGTAGTTAATCGTTCCGCGCAGTCGGGCCATCTCGTCCATAGTGATCTCGGCATCGCCATCGCGGCCGACAATAATCATCTCGTCACCATACTCGGCCTCGGGAATCTCGTGTGCCGGGTTGGACTGAATGGCGACCATAAACTGATCCATGCAGATATTGCCAACCTGACGCACGCGCTCGCCGCGATACAGCACGTCCATACGATTGGAAAGCGTACGCGATAGGCCGTCGGCATAACCGATCGGCAGCGTGCAGATCTGAACGCGCGTACGCGGTACGCGGTAGGTAAAACCGTAGCCCACACCCTCGCCCATCGCAGGGTGTGCCACGCGCGTCACGCGCGCATGGACGCTCATAACGGGATCGAGCTGCATCACGTGGCCGCTCAGCTCGCACGGCTGCATGCCATACAAGCCAACGCCGGCGCGAATCATATCAAAATGCATCGAAGGGTCGAGCATCGAGGACGGCGTGTTGGCGCAGTGCACGATACCGCACTCAAAACCCGCATCCTTAATGGCCTGAACGGCCTCGGTAAAGCGCTGGCACTGCAGCTTGTAGTCCCAGCCCGAAGGTTCATCGGCAGTGGCGAAGTGTGTAAATACGCCATCGCACTGAATGCCGCGATGGAAACTAATGCCGCGGACAAAGTCGAGCACCTGCGTGTAATGTACGCCGATACGGTTCATACCCGTCTCGATGGCGAGATGGTATTTGCCCACCTTGCCTGCCGCAACGGCGCACTCGCCATACGCAAGAGCAAAGTCAGACGTATAGACCGAGGGCATAATATCGAACTCGAGCAACGTCGGAATGGCTTCGATAGGCGGCTCGCTAAGGATGAGAATGGGTTTCGTGATCCCGCCCTGTCGGAGCTCAACGCCCTCGTTAACCGTCGCCACGGCAAACATGTCGGCTCCGGCCGAATACATGATCTTGGCGCACTCAATAGCTCCATGACCATAAGCGTCGGCTTTAACCACGCAGCATAGGCGCTGGCGCGGATTCAGCAAATTCTTATAGGCCCTCGTGTTGCGGCGAAGCGCCCCGCGGTCGATCTCGACCCAGGACCAACGCGTCAAATCGGCTTTATTCATAATTATTCATCCGACCCTTCGTCTGTGATTCCCAGATCATCGAGCGCATCCTTTGCCGCTAACTCCATGGCGGGACCGATCAAGTCGATAAGATCGGTCGCGATAACGCTCTTCTCGCCAAACTCCGTCGCCGCGGCAAAACCGGCATAGCTATGAAGTGCGACGGCATACGAGTACAGCAGCTCCCAACGGTCCATCTCGTCGCGCATGGTGGCCAGTGTGCCGGCCAGAATGCCCGCAAGGACGTCACCCGAGCCAGCGGTCGCCAACGACGCCGGGCCCGAGAGCGGCAGTAGCACGCGCTCAACACCGCAAATGGCCGTCGTTGGGCCCTTAGCGATAACAACGAGGTTATCGGAACCGGCGGCCCAGACAACCTTTTGCGCAGCAGCGATCGCGGTACCAAGGTCATTGACCTCATCGCCGGCAACAAGACGCGAAAGCTCGCGATAATGTGGTGTCATGACGAGCGGCTGCTCGCGACGATACATCTCGGGATTGCTGTCGATGCCGTCGATTGCAATCTTGGCAAGGCAGTTGAGGGCATCGGCATCCAAGATAAGCGGCACGTCGAGCTCGAGCAGACCCGAAACCACCTGCATGGCACCGGCAGACGTCGTCATGCCAGGACCACACAGCACACAGCTGTATTTCTTGGCAATCTCACATACCGTCATGCGCGCAGCGGCACCAAAAGATCCGCGAGAATCAGATGGAATGGCAAAAACCGGAATCGAGGGGAGCGCCATGCGGATAAGGTTGGCACACGCATCCGGCGTCGCGACCGCCACATAGCCGGCACCTGCGCGAGCAGCGGACTTAGCAGCCATAATGGCCGCACCAGGATACTGCGCCGATCCGGCAACAATGAGCACCGAGCCGCGCGAGTACTTATCGATATTCGTGGGCAGCGGAGCAAAGTAGTCCACAAGGTCGCCGGGCTCCACAATCTCGGCAGCATGGTCGACATCGTCAATGACCTCATCAAGGCGGTCATACAGACCACCGCAGACCAGATCGCCTGCATATTCGGGACCGTCAGCGCTGTATAAGCCAATCTTGGGAGCAATCATCGTCACCGTACGCTCAGCACGAATGCAGTCATCATCAACCACACCCGTCTCGGCATTCAGGCCCGAGGGAACATCGATGGAAACAACGCAATCGGCATTTTCATTGACCGTGGGAATCCAGATTGAAAAAGGCGCACGGAGATCACCGTGAAAACCAGTACCAAAAATGGCATCGACTACAACATCAGCCTTATCGATCAGCACCTCCAGCTCATCACGAGAGGGGCCGACACACACGTGCACGTCGCGGCCAGCAGTGCGGCGAGCAACATGGCGAGCGAGAGCGGCAGGGATCTCATCCGGCTCAACCGGAGAGACGATATCAACATCAACGCCCTTATGCGTCAGAATGTCAGCGGCAACCCAGCCATCTCCGCCATTATTGCCAAAACCGACCAATACAAGAACGCGATCGGGGTTGAGCTTTAAAATCTCATTGGCGGCAAATTCGCCCGCCAACTCCATGAGTTCGGCCTTCGAGGTGCCCTCACGCTCGATGATATCTTCGAGGCGAACGACTTCCTCGGTACTCAAAACCGGTTTCATCTATGCTCCTAGCGCATCTTGTGGACCATCATCCAGATGTTCCGACAAAGCAGATTGTTGCAGCTGTTCGAGTTCATCCAGGACTGAACGAGCCTCTTTAAATGTCTGAGCAACGCGCTCCTTCGTGCTCACTTTCTCTTCCTTGGGTTTAGGTCGAGCATCCTCGGTGATCGCAATGGCATTAGCGACAGCCAAGTCACCCGTCAGGGTAATAGAAAGAGCAACCTCGACAACGCCCAATTCCTGGGCGATTTCGAGAGCGCGACCCGAAAGCAGCGCTTTTGGCTTGCCGAGCTTATCGCGCGTTACAGAAACGTCTTTACGGCCAACGCCCTGACTAAAGCCCGTTCCAAGAGCCTTAAGCACCGCCTCGCGAGAAGCAAAACGACTAGCATAGTGCGCGGCAGGGCGAGACGATGCATCGCAATACGCACGCTCTTCATCGGTAAACACGCGTCGGGCAAACGCGGGCGTCTTCTCAAGGATTGATTTCATTCGGGAAATCTCGACGATATCAACGCCGATTCCGGCTTCGGCCATAATCACCTCCATGCTGCACAGACTAAGATATTGTAGCCCGTTCGCAGAAGATGCGACAAACGAGGGCTAAAAACACAGCGACAAAGAAGTGTTGGGCATCGAAACGCAAAAAAGGGGGAGGCCGCGAGGCCTCCCCCTTCTTCAAGTCGATTGACGGCTCGGTGCCGTCCACCGGTCAGCGGCGCCCTGGCCTCCCACGGGCTGACCCCGCAGTACTCTCGGCGCGAT
>NZ_JAWQCX010000006.1:0-136440 GCF_036317945.1 Collinsella sp. CM84Y_54 | reverse complement strand
CATCGCGCCGAGAGTACTGCGGGGTCAGCCCGTGGGAGGCCAGGGCGCCGCTGACCGGTGGACGGCACCGAGCCGTCAATCGACTTGAAGAAGGGGGAGGCCTCGCGGCCTCCCCCTTTTTTGCGTTAACACTTCACAATGTAGTTGCATTTCACCCGTGACCCGGTTGGGCTTATTGGAAATGAGCCTTTATTTAAAGACAATAAATCGAATCACAAGGGCAACTGCTATGACCACAATGATTAAAAGTAGCAATTGGAGTCGATGCTGCTTACGTCGTTTACTTGATGAGACGAAGATCGTTTTCCCTTGTTTTGGCGTCTCGAGATAACGAGCCGAATGCGTTAAGGTTTGTTTAGGTCGAGGACCTCTTTGCTGCCGAGTTATGGGCGTTTTCGTCGGGTCGTCAATGATCGCGCTGTTTTTTGATAACGGTGCATCTTTCAGATATACGGGATCGCTCGATGCGACGCCCATGTGCTTACGTCCCGTCTGGGCATCTTCGAGCGTTTGATATCGATTTCTCGTCACATACTCGGGCTCTGCATCATTAATGGGCTCTTGCGAGATGTGGGGGCGATGGAACCGCGGCGGCTGCGTGGAAGTATCTTCCCCCTGCGTCGGCATGAACATATTGTTCTGGTTTTGGTCGTCCATGATGCCCTTTAGCTCGTTGCCAACAACGTGTACGCGTTCATTGTAAGCCCCTTGTTATTTGTAGCTGTGGACATACTCGTTATTTAAGCTCTGGTTCAAAGAACCTTTACCTTCCTAGAACCTGAGTCATACACACTTAGATATGCTTATAATACCGGACTCAAAAAACTTTATAGTCGATGTATATATGAGCATCGGGTGGGCATATATAAGAGCGTCAAAAGAAGTCCCTGCCACCTAGAAGATGGCTCGGCAGTCCCTTAAAGGAGTGGTAGTCATGGCAAGCATGGTTCCTTATCGTTCGGTCTTTGGTGTTCGTCCCTCTGCTAGCTCGTTGTTTGATCTCTTTGATGATATGACCGATTTGGCAAACAACTCGATTGCCTCCAAGGCGTTTCCTGTCGATGTTGAGGACAAGGGCGACGGGTACGAGGTCAAGGCCTATTTAACCGGCGTCGCCAAGGATGACATCGATGTTGAGCTTAATGAGGGTCGTCTTTCCATTAGCGTGAATGTCGAGGAGAGCGAAGAGAACGAGGGCAAGAACTTCCTGCAGAAGGAGTTTAGCTCGTACAGCGCGACGCGCGGTGTGTACCTGAAGGATGCCTCGAGCGAAGGCCTTTCTGCAAAGTACGCTGACGGCATCCTTACTGTTATGGTTCCTAAGATTGTCGAGAAGAAGAACGTTACGAAGATTTCCATCGACTAGCGCTATCGGCTATTAACATCGGTGCCTACGTTAAAGGGGCTGGGAAGTGATTCCCAGCCCCTTTTTCTGTTTAAGACGATCTACTGAATGGTCATGGGCCGATATTGCCCTGCGGGACGTATCGTGAGTTTATGCAGTCCCTCAACGCGGGTGGCGGTGCTGCCAAGCTCGTTGTCGAGTGTTGCCCCAAGTGAGTTTGCATAGCTTTTGACGGTAAGGCTTGGGCGATTGTTGTCTTGGCTAATGTGCATCGCGATAAGCTGCTCGGTGCGATCGGTTACCAGCGCACGTGCGGCTTCGGCGGCCTGATCGTTGGAGAGATGCCCTTTTGCAGACAGGATGCGTTCCTGAAGAAAGCGAGGATAGTCTCCTTGACGTAGCATGGCCACGTCGTGGTTGCTTTCGAGTGCGAGAATGCGACAGTCCTTGAGCGTATCGATGGCATGCCTTGACAACTCGCCGGTGTCGGTTGCAAAGCCAATCGAATCACCCTGAGCGTCAAACCGGTAGCCGACGGGATTGACGACGTCGTGGGATGTCGAATACGTTTGAATGCGGACTCCGGCAATAGAGAGGGTGTCGCCTGGGTCGAATTCCTCAACAGGCAGATGTGCGAGGCTTTCTTTTGATGTGAGCGTGCCTCTGCTGGAAAAGACCGGGCCATTCCAATGCTTACACCACACCTCAAGCCCCTTAATGTGGTCGCTGTGCTCATGGGTGACCACAAGGGCCGACACGTCGTCTGCCGAAAGGCCGAGCTCCGCCATGCGTTTGAGCGTCTCGCGGCGAGACAGTCCATCATCGACCATAATGAGCCCTTGCGGGCCCTCGATGAATGCACAGTTGCCTTTAGAGCCACTGCCGAGGATATGAAGGTGCAGGCGAGACATAAGATTCCAAAGGATACAATGGGTGCGGACGAATAGAGGAGGAAGCGAATGCCAACGGTATCACAGCATTACGGACACCATGCCGCGCCTGGGGCAGTCGATGAGACCCGGACGAGGCAGCAGGCTGCTCCTGTTGTGCTCATGGTATCAGGTGGTGCGGACTCGACGGCACTGCTTCTTATGGCGTGCACATCAAAGCTGGATATCCAAGATGGACGCGGCGTTGCCCCCATTGCTCGCGAGCGCCTTCATGTGCTGCATGTAAACCATCATCTACGAGGCAAGGCGTCCGATGGCGACGAGGCCTTTGTGCGTGAGCTCTGCGCGCAATATGGTTTACCGCTGTGTGTGGAGCACGCTTATTTTGATGGGGAGTCGGGAAATATCGAGGCGGCGGCGCGCGAGGTGCGCTATGCCGCGGCGCGAAGGTATGTACGCGAGCTGTGCGCCAAGACGGGGGCGCCGAGAACGGCGGCGCGTATCTGTACTGCCCATACCTCTTCGGACCGCGCGGAAACATTTTTGATGAACGCCATTAAGGGGTCGGGCCCAGCTGGGCTTTCGAGCATTCCCCGTCGAAGGAATATTGTGGTGCGCCCCTTGCTCGACCTAACTCATGGCGAGCTCGTGGGCTATCTACAGGTACATGGTCAGCCGTGGCGTGAGGACGAGAGCAATGAGGATATCTCGTATCTGCGAAACTACGTGCGCCATCGGGTAATGCCAGTGGTGGCACAGCGTAATGCGAGCGTGTGCAAGACGATTGGCGCCGCCTGCGAGATCCTTGGTGACGAAGATGCGTTTCTATCCCAGCTGTCGGCACAGGCGTTTCGAAGCTGCCTGCGCAAGGAGGCGGCGGGTGCGCTAGTGCTCGATGCCAGACGCCTTGCTGCGGCCGAGGTGGTAATCGCGCGGCGCATCGTGCGACTGGCGATCAAACGCATCGATCCGGACGCTCGTCCAGAGATGCGACATGTGGAGCGAGTCCTTTCCTGCGTTGCCGAGGGCGCAGGCTCGGTCACGCTTCCGGCGGGGATTGACGCACGCGTCGAATTTGGCATGCTGGCGTTTAAGGCTCCGGTGGCTCGCGAGGGCCTGGTCGCGGACTGGGTTACCGTACCCGGTCGTTTGCCGTTGGGCGGGGGACGTATGCTGGTCGCAGAGCCGATGGCCGTTGAACCGGGATGCGATATCGTGCGCCGCGCCCGTGAGCTTGCGGCTGCCGGGGAAGTGGCAGCTTTGGTAGACGCGGCTGCCCTGGGTTTTGCCGACAGCGATAGCGAGCGGATCCTGGCGGGCTCGCGTGGCGAGATCCCTGCCGAGGCGCGATTGGCGCGCCTATGGGTGGACGGTCCCGCACCGGGAGACGTGATGTGCCCGTTAGGAATGAGTGGCCGAAGCAAGAAGGTATCCGACTTGCTAGGAGAGGCTCGCATTCCCGTTTCCGAGCGCGCCGGCGTGCCCATGGTGAGGACGGCGCCGGGAGGTGCCGTGGTGTGGGTCGCCGGAGTTCGCGCGGACGAACGCTTTAAGTGCACGGCGGCGACGCGTGTGGCCTATCTGCTTCGCGTGGTTGACGCGGATTAGCCCCTCGTACCAGCTTTTCAGTGCGGCGTTGACGGTATTCCCGCGCTGATGATGCGCGGGCTGGAAAATATACCCCGTGCGCTGCTAGAATGTGTAGTTCGCGTCCATACGGCGGTGTGTGGGCGATTAAGCACAAGAAAGGGTTGTCATGGCTTCTCAACATCCGGATATCGAGAAGGTTCTGTTTACGCAGGAGGATATCGAAGGTATCGTTTCTCGCCTGGGCGAGGAGATTACGCGCGACTACGCTGGTAAGGATCTGGTGTTGATCGCGGTCCTGCGCGGCGCCGTTGTCTTTATGGGCGACCTGATGCGCAAGATCGAGCTGCCGACCAACATCGATTTCATGGCTGTTTCGAGCTATGGCGACGGCGTGAAGTCTTCGGGCATCGTGCGTATCATTAAGGACCTGGATATCGACATCCGCGGTCGCGACGTGCTGATCGTCGAGGACATTCTGGACTCGGGCCTGACCCTCAAGTACCTGATGAAGAACCTCGAGAGCCGCAAGCCCGCCTCGCTGGAGGTCGCTGCCTTCCTGTGGAAGGACGTTGAGGACCGCACCTCGGCCATCACGCCCAAGTATGTTGGAACCCATTGCCCCGATGCCTTTGTGGTGGGCTACGGCCTCGATTATGCCGAGCGCTATCGCAACCTTCCGTATCTGGGCATTTTGAAACCGGAGGTTTATTCGTAAGATGCCCGACGACCGTAACGATAATAATTCTCAGGCTCCCCGGGACCCAAAGATCCCGGGGATGCCCGGAGGCAAGAAGCCCACGCGTACGGGCTGGCTGTATTTCCTTTTGGCTTGCGCGCTTCTGGGTTATGCCTTCTTTAATATGGGTTCCGGCTTTGCCAACTCCAGCAATACCGTTAAGCTCGCGACGAGCGAGATGGTCAACGCCCTTAAGCAGGATCGCGTCGAAGATTTGACCTATACGGTTCAAGACGGAAGCGTGGCGGGTCATTACTGGAAGACGAAAAAGGACAAGGGCGACACGAGCGAGCTCAAGAGCTTTTCCTCGACCTATGTCGGCTCCGATTCGCTTGCCGAGCTCATGGCGGAGCACCCCGACACCAAGTATATCGTCAACACCAACGACCCCGATTTTTGGGGCGACTTGGCGATGAGCGTGCTGCCGACGATCGCCCTGATCGCCATCATGTTTTACTTTATGCGTCAGATGATGGGCGCCAATAATAGGAACATGCAGTTTGGCAAGACCAACGCCAAGACCAACGAGGCTACGCGTCCCAAGGTCAAGTTCGAGGACGTTGCCGGCGTGGACGAGGCCGTCGAGGAACTCGAGGAGATCCGTGACTTCCTAAGCGATCCGGACCGCTATCGCAAGCTGGGTGCCAAGATTCCGCGCGGCGTTTTGCTGGTGGGCCCTCCGGGTACCGGTAAGACGCTGCTGGCCAAGGCCGTTGCCGGCGAGGCGGGCGTGCCGTTCTTTAGCATCTCGGGTTCTGACTTTGTTGAGATGTTCGTGGGTGTCGGCGCCAGCCGCGTGCGCGACCTCTTTAAGGAGGCCAAGGCTCAGGCTCCGTCGACCATCTTTATTGACGAGATCGATGCCGTGGGACGTCAGCGCGGAGCCGGTCTGGGTGGCGGCCACGACGAGCGCGAGCAGACGCTCAACCAGCTGCTGGTCGAGATGGACGGTTTTGAGGAAAGCGAGTCGGTCATCCTGATCGCCGCGACCAACCGCCCCGATATTCTGGACCCGGCATTGCTGCGCCCCGGTCGTTTTGACCGTCAGGTCACGGTCGACCGTCCGGACGTAAAGGGCCGCGAGCAGATCTTGCGCGTGCATGCCGAGAACAAGCCGATGGACGAGGACGTTAAGTTTGAGAAGCTCGCCCAGATGACCGTTGGCTTTACCGGTGCCGATCTGGCAAACCTGCTCAACGAATCTGCGCTGCTGGCTGCTCGTCGCCATCGTTCCGTGATCTCGATGGACGAGGTCGAGGAGTCGATGGAGCGCGTGATTGCCGGACCGCAACGCAAGGGTCGTGTGATGGCCGAAGCCGAGCGCACCACGATTGCCTACCATGAGAGCGGCCATGCTCTGGTGGGTCACATCTTGGAGCACTCCGATCCGGTCCACAAGATTTCGATTGTCAGTCGCGGTCAGGCTCTGGGCTACACGCTGCAGCTTCCGCAGGAGGATCACTTCCTCAAGACCAAGAACGAGATGCTCGACGAGCTTGCCGTGTTCTTGGGCGGCCGCGTTGCCGAGGAGCTCATGTGCGATGACATCACGTCGGGCGCGAGCAACGACCTGGAGCGCGCGACCAAGATGGCGCGCGAGATGGTTACGCGTCTGGGCATGAGCGAGGAGCTGGGAACGCAGGTGTTTGGCGAGGCACAACATCAGGTGTTCCTTGGTCGCGATTACGCCGATCACCAGGATTACTCCGAGGAGACGGCGCGCCGCATCGACATCGAGGTCCAGCGCATTATGCGTGAGGCCCATCGTCGCGCGGTTGAGATTCTGGATGCCCGTCGCGATCAGCTCGATCTGATGGCGAAGGTGTTGCTTGAGCGCGAGACCGTCGAAGGCGACGCCGTGAACGCCCTGCTCGACAACGAGTGGGATGCCTACCTTGAGCGCGAGGGCGATATCCTGGCGGCCAAGGAGGAGCGCAATGCCAAGGCGGCCGGCATACCGACCAAGAAGCGCGCGCCTCGTATGAGCGAGGAGGAGCTGGCGGCTGATGCCGCGGCTTTTGCGCAGGCGGCCATGCGGGAGGATGCCGAAGTCGCATCTGATGACGCTGGCGATGATCGCGCCGTCAACGCCGATGCCGACGTCGACACCGACAAATAGCTCTTGTAACAAAAGCCTCCGCGGGGAAACCTGCGGAGGCTTTTTCTTTTGAGTGATATGGAGACTGTCCGCCGCTTACTGGTGAAACCGATAAATTTGGGGTTGCATTGCTGCGGCACTTTGTTCGACTAAAGCGTACAATAGCGCCTATGCGAAAGGGGAACAGATGATCAACGAAACTATGTATGCTCGCGGTGCGGAAAGCTCCATCATCCGTGAGATTTTTAGCTATGGTCTTGAGCGCAAGGCACAGATCGGCGCGGAAAACGTATTCGATTTTTCGCTGGGTAATCCGAGTGTTCCGGCGCCCGCTGCCGTGGCGGAGTCCATAAAGAAGGCCCTGGAGCTGCCAAGCGACCAGTTGCACGGCTACACCCCCGCACCGGGCTTGCCGCAATGTCGAGCAGCCGTCGCCGAATCGCTCAACCGCCGCTTTGGCACGAGCTATGAGGGCAAGGACGTCTTTATGACGGTGGGCGCCGCGGCTTCGCTCACCTGCACGCTCAATGCCGTTACGAACCCGGGCGACGAGGTTATTGTTATCGCCCCGTACTTTCCGGAGTATCGCGTGTGGATTGAGAAGGCAGGCTGCACGTGTGTCGAGGCGCCTGCCGATGAAGACACGTTCCAGCTGAGCGTGGACAACGTGCTCAAGGCGATTAGCGATAAGACAGCGGCCGTCATTATCGATTCGCCCAACAACCCGACCGGTGCCGTGTATACGCGCGACACGCTGACGCGACTGGCCGATGTTTTGCGCGAGGTTAACGCCAAGCGCGATCCCGAGAATCCGATTATGCTCATCTCGGATGAGCCGTACCGCGAGATCGTGTACGGTGCCGAGGTGCCCTGGGTGCCCTCGATCTACGAGAACACCGTGGTGTGCTACTCGTATTCTAAGTCGCTATCGCTGCCTGGTGAGCGCGTGGGTTGGATCTTGGTTCCCAACACTAATCCGCAGGCTGCGCGTCTGATGCCGGCTGTTGCAGGTGCTGCCCGTACGCTGGGTTTTGTATGCGCACCGGCGCTCTTCCAGCGCGTGATTATCGATTGTATCGATGAGCCGAGCGATATCGATGCCTATGCCCGCAACCGCACGGCGCTCACCGACGCATTGGCGGAGTACGGCTACACCTACGTTGAGCCGGACGGTGCTTTCTACCTGTGGGTGAAAGCGCTCGAGCCCGATGCGAATGCGTTTTGCGAGCGCGCAAAGAAGTATGAGTTGCTTGCGGTTCCCTCGGACAGCTTTGGTATGCCGGGTTGGTTCCGCCTGGGCTATTGCGTGAGTTACGAAACGATTGCCAATTCGCTACCTGCTTGGAAGCAGTTGGCGGACGAGTATCGTTAAAAGTAAAGCGCTCTGCCTACAATGTTTTACGTGAAACGGGGTTTGGTGTTAAGCCGAACCCCGTTGTCATGGACGTTGTGTCTTTGGGATGGAGTGGTTTTACGACTATCGAAGGCTATGCGTACAATGAATATAAGCGACGGCCGTGCCAGATAAGGAGACCCGATGCCCTACCTGCTTTCTTGTGACATTCATACCCATACGATGTTCTCTGCGCATGCATATTCGACTATTGAGGAGAATGTGTACTGGGCGGCAGAGCGTGGCCTGCAGGTGCTCGGATCTGCCGACCATCTGAGCTCTATGGTTACGGCTTGCCCTAATGACCTGCGCAGTTACCAGTTCTTTATCAACCAGGATATCTGGCCGCGTATATGGAGCGGCGTGCTGGTGCTGCGTGGTGCCGAGGCCGATATCGTTTCACTGGACGGAAGCCTGTTTGGCGAGGACACTCCTGTCACGCTCGATATCGCCGGCGATTCATACAGCCGTCAGCATTCACTGTTCGATTTGGTTACGCGTAATTTGGATTATTTGGTTGCGAGCGTGCATAATCCGCAGATTGCTGAAGGCGCGGCACTGGCCCAGACGACCGAGATGTATATCAATGCCCTGGAGCACCCCAAGGTGTTCATGTTGGGCCACACGGGCCGCTCGGGCGTGTCGTTCGATATCGACGAGGTGCTGCTGGCGGCTAAGGCCAAGCACAAGATTATCGAGATCAACAACCATAGTCTTGAACACGGTGTCGACACTGAGCATTGGGCCGTATGCCGCAAGATTGCCGAGCGTTGCGCCGAGCTGGGCGTGGGTATTGGTGTGTCGACCGATGCCCACATTGGTATGGCCATTGGCAAGCTCGATCACGCCCGCAAGTTGCTCGACGAGATTCACTTCCCGCTGGACCTGATCGTGACACGCGACCGCGAGACGCTGCTGCGCGAGATGGCGGCAGCCGGCGTGTGCGACCTGCGCAAGAGGATGTAACGAGGCTCATATGCCCAATGAAAGGGGGCGGTCCAGACGGGCCGCCCCCTTTCATGTTCCAAAAATCTACCTGGGTTGGTAGCGGCGCTCGAGGACCGCTACGGTTTCGGTGTGGTCGGTATGGGGGAACATGTCGACGGGCGTGATCTTGAGCAGGCGATAGCCTCCGCCGAGGAGCTGGTGCAGGTCGCGCTCTTGGGTCACGGGGTTGCAGCTGATATAGGTGATGCGGCGTGGCTTAAGCGCGCAGGCGGCTTCGAGGAACTCGGGGGTGGAGCCGGCACGCGGCGGATCGATGGAAAGGACGTCGACGCGCTCGTTGTTGTCGGCGGCATCCAGGATGTAGTCGGTGGCATCGTCGGCCATAAACCAGGCGCTGCGGGTAAGACCGTTGAGCTTGGCATTGCGGCGTGCATCGGCAATGCCTGCTGGGTTGCGCTCCACGCCGAGCAGCATGATGCCGATACCCTTGTTCTGGGCATCTTTAGCTGCGCAAAGACCGATGGTGCCGCTGCCGCAGTAAGCATCCATGAGCACATCGCCCTGGTGCAGATCCATGCCGTCGACAGCGAGCTGATAGAGCAGCTCGGTCTGCTGCGGGTTGGTCTGGTAGAACGCGGTGGGGGAGATATCGAACTCGCAGCCGAGCAGCTGGTCGCGCATGCACTCGGTGCCATATACAATGCGAGTTTCCTCGCCGAGGATGGCGTTGCCGGTGCGTCCGTTGATGTTTTGGGCGACGGTGACGATGCGCGGATCGAGTGCGGCGACGGCCTCAAAGAAATCCTGTGCATGCGGCAGGTCGCGCTGGGCGGTCACGAGGGTGACCATGATTTGGTCGGTGCGCCAGCCGCAGCGAACGACGGCATAGCGAAGCAAGCCCAGATGCTTGTCCTCGTTAAAGGCGGGAATGCGCAGGCGCTCAGCCTCACGCGCGATGCCGTTGAGAATCTGACGGGCACCCGGCGCCTCGACGGGACATTCGGGAACAGCAACGATTCTGTGCGTGCCACGTTCAAAAAAGCCGCAGCGGACAGCGCCCTCTTTACCGGGGGCAAAGGGAGTGGCGGCCTTATGGCGAAACCCGCGCGGCGCAGGATATTTACCCGGGTCGCCCAGGGTGACGCCCATACCGCGAATGGGGTCGACGCTAATGCCCTCGCGCTCGCATAGAGCAGCAAAAAGCTCCTCCATAGCAGCCTGCTTGGCGGCGAGCTGCTTCTTATAGGGACGATTGAGCGCCGTGCACCCACCGCAGGCTTTCATGATCGAACAGGGAGACTTGGGGTCCACAGCCTTACGCGCAGACGAAACCGAATCATTATGCGGGCGCTTGGAACGAGTCCGAGGCGCTTTGTCCCCGCCTCGACGAGAGTCAGAACGCTTGGTCTTAGCCCTGCTCTTGGTCGATTTGCTTTTTGCAGCTTTAGAAGACTTGGATTTCGTAGAAGATTTCTCCTCCTTCGACCCCTCAGCCGCCTCCACCAAAGCACGACGAGCCCTACGCTCCGCACGAGATTCTGCCATCAATAACTCCACTAATTCATGAATTAAAGCTGCAAGTATTGTACCGTGCCAAGCCAGCAGACGATATGCAAGCGGTTTAATCGTGTCAGTGATAAGCCCAACGACGGTTGCCCGCCGCGTGAGGGGTGTGGAGGTTAAGTTTATCGCGAGCTCCGCACGAACAGGAGGCCACTTAATGTGGCCTCCGTCGTGAGCAGGACTGTAGAGCAGGAAACTTAACCCCCACACCCCTCACGCGGCGGGCAAACTCGCCTTGTGCTCTATCACGCTAAAGTGTATGATTCTGAACGTTACATGACTCACTTTACTTAACTAAAGTGCCATCAAGGGGGAATACCATGAATACCGAAATGTCTCGTCGTCAGTTTGTTGGTCTAGCCGGCTCGTTTGCCACGGTGCTCGGCCTTGGTCTTGTCGGCTGCGGCGGTGGTGCCGGCAAGGGCTCTGCTGCCGGATCTACCGCGGCCAAGGATGTGAAGGGCGCTGCGGAGTCCAAGAAGCTCGTGGTGGGCTTTGATAAGTCCTATCCTCCGTACGGCTTTGTGGGCGACGATGGCGAGTACACGGGCTTTGACCTCGACCTTGCCAAGGCTGTTGCCGATAAGCAGGGCTGGGATGTCGATTACGAGGCCATCGATTGGGATGCCAAGGACACGCTGCTCAATTCGGGCGCCATCAACTGCATCTGGAACGGCTTTACCATGGAGGGCCGCGAGGACGACTACACGTTCTCCGAGCCGTATATGCTCAACGAGCAGGTGCTAGTGGTAAAGAAGGATGCGGGCATCAAGAGCTGGGATGATCTTGCTGGAAAGACCGTGATTACCCAGACCGATTCCGCTGCGCAGGATGTGCTCGAGGGTGACCGGAAGGATCTGGCGGCGACGTTTGCCACGCTCGACACGATCGGCGAGTACAATACGGCCTTTATGCAGCTCGAGAGCGGCGCGGTCGATGCCGTGGCTTGCGACCTTTCGATTGCCCAGTACCAGCTTGCCGCCAAGCCCGATGCCTATACACAGCTTGATGAGCCGCTGTCCAGCGAGCACTACGCCGTCGGCTTTAAGAAGGGCGACACCAAGTCGGCCGACGCCGTGACCGAGTCGCTCAAGGCGCTCTACGAGGACGGCACGGTCAAGGACCTGTGCGACAAGTATTCAAGCTACGGTCTGTCCTTCGACAACTGGGTTTTGAAATAGCCACAGCACCCAACCTTGCGGCTCCAACCCTCCTCGCGTACCAAAGTACGCTTCGTCGGGCTTGTCGCTCGCAATCTTGGGCACTGTGCCTATTTCAATTAACACCTGCTGTTCTGTTACTGTGAAAGAGAGCTTGGGTTGTCTATTCAGGTCATGATGCAGATGCTTGGCCAGGGATTCTTGGTCAGTTTGCAGTTGTTTGTGCTGACACTGCTGGGGTCGATTCCGCTGGGAATCCCCGTGGCGTTTATGCGCATGAGCAAAATCGCGCCGCTTCGCTGGATTGCGCGCATCTACATTTCGGTCATGCGCGGTACGCCGCTCATGCTGCAGATGTTTGCCATCTACTTTGCGCCGTACTACGTGTTTGGCATTTCGCTCACGCCCGATTCCAAGTGGACGGCGTGTGTCGTGGCGTTCATCATCAACTACGCCGGTTACTTTGCCGAGATCTATCGCTCGGGCTTGCAGTCCATTCCGCGCGGTCAATACGAGGCTGCCGAGGTACTGGGCTACTCGCGCGTGCAGACATTTCTGTATATCGTGATGCCGCAGGTCGCCAAGCGTATTCTGCCGGCGATGGGCAACGAGATCATCACGCTGGTCAAGGACACGTCGCTGGCGTTTGCCATTGGCGTGGGTGAGATGTTCTCGACGGCCAAGGCGCTGGTCGCCTCGCAGGTGAGCATGGTGCCGTTTGCGATCGCGGCGCTGATTTACTGGGTCTTTAACTTTGTGGTCGAGATGCTGCTGGGCGCCGCCGAAAAGAAGCTGGACTATTATCATGACTAACTCAGTGATGAAAATCGAAAGCGCGCGCAAGGCGTTTGGCGGCAATGAGGTGCTCAAGGATATCTCGCTCGAGGTCAAGCGTGGCGAGGTCGTGGCGATTATCGGGCCTTCGGGTGGCGGCAAGTCCACGCTGCTGCGGTGTGCCACGCTACTCGAGACACTCGACGGAGGCTCGCTCTCGTTTGGTGACCTTGCCGTTGCGACGGATGCGGGTTCGGGCGCAGTCTATGCGAAGGGCGATGTGCCCAAGCGGGCACGCTCGCGATTCGGCCTGGTGTTCCAAAATTACAACCTGTTCCCGCACTATACCGTGATGAAAAACATCATCGACGCGCCGATCCGCGTGCTTAAGCGTCCGCGCGAGCAGGCGGAAGCCTGCGCTCACGAGCTGATTGCGCAAATGGGGCTGACGGGCAACGAGAACAAGGTGCCGTGTGAGCTTTCGGGCGGTCAGCAGCAGCGCGTGAGTATTGCCCGCGCCCTAGCGCTCGACCCGGAGATTCTGTTCTTTGACGAGCCGACCTCGGCGCTCGATCCTGAGCTGACGGCCGAGGTGCTGCATGTCATTAAAGACCTTGCCGCGCAGAATATGACGATGGTAATCGTGACCCACGCGATGCAGTTTGCGCGCGATGTTGCCGACCGCGTGGTCTTTATGGATGGCGGCCGCATTGTCGAGGAGGGTCCTGCCGAGCAGGTCATCGACCATCCGCGTGAGCAGCGCACCCGTGAGTTCTTGAGCCGTATCGAGGGATAGGCTCAGGTATTTACTCAACTATTAATTGAGGCGAAGCCGCCGCAGGTCTTACGGTCTGTGGCGGCTTTTTGTTTGCATCGACGGGGTTCAATAATCGCCTCACAAGCTTGTCTCTTCCTCTCGCCGCCTGTATTCATACGTGCGCCGAAAGGTATGCATGGACAGCCGCCCGTGAGGGTAGGGTGGTGGCATAGGACATTTGGAGGGTGAGCCGGCTCGGCTGCCGACCATGCTGCTCCCGGGACGGCACCGACCGCGAACTCTCCCCGTTGGCGTCGCGCATTGCGCGCGGCCCTGCAAGGAGGTCATCATGGGTGCTCCCAAGACCGGTAACGTAAGGAACGTGGTGCTCGTAGGCCAAGGCGGGGTGGGCAAGACTTCACTCGCCGAGGCCATGCTCCACCTTTCCGGCAAGACCGCCCGCCTGGGCGGCCACGACGGCACCAAGCCCACGCTCGACTATGACCCCGAGGAGGTCAAGCGTGCATTTTCCATCTCGACGACCATTGCACCGATCGACTGGAAGGGCGCGCGCATCAATGTGCTCGATGCCCCGTGCTACCCCGATTTTATCGGCGACGCCTTTGCCGCGATGAGCGTCTGCGAGACGGCTCTGTTTGTGGTCGACGCCGAGGCCGGCCCGCAGCCTACGACGGTTAAGCTCTGGTATGCCGCCGAGGATCTGCGCCTGGCGCGTGCGGTGTTCGTAAACCGCCTGTCGCGCTCCGAAGCCAGCTTTGCGACCACGATGGACCTGCTGCAGGAGCGCTTTGGTACGCGCCTGGGCGCCGTGACCCTTCCCTGGGGCGAGGGCGAGGACTTTGACGGCATCATCGACCTGGTGCGCATGAAGGCGCGCCATTGCAACGGCACCGAAGCCGTTGAGTCGGAGATTCCCGAGGAGTATCGTGCCCAGGCCGAGGAGGCCCATGACCATCTGTGCGAGCTGGTAGCCGAGGCTGACGACGAACTGATGATGAAGTACTTGGAAGGCGAGGAGACGCTGACGCAGGAGGAGCTTGAAGGCCTGCTGTCGAAGGCGATTGCCGAGCGCATCTTTGTGCCGGTCTTTGCGGGCGATTGCATTAAGGAGCAGGGCGTCAACTCGCTGATGGACGACATCGCAACGTACTTCCCGGCGCCGACCGACTACGGCGAGATGCCTCTTATCGACGGTGATTCGCTCAAGATTTCGAGCGACGATGACCGTCCGGTGGCGTTTGTGTTTAAGACGCTGGCCGATCCGCAGCAGGGCCGCATCAGCTTTATCAAGGTGCTGACGGGTACGCTTGAGCCGGGCCTTGAGCTGATTAATGCGCGTACCCGCAAGAGCGATCGTCTGGCTCACCTGTATGTGATGTGCGGCCGCGACATGACCGAGGTCGGTCACGCCTATGCCGGCGACATTATCGTGGCGCCCAAGCTGGCGGCCGAGACGGGCGATACACTCTCGATTACCGGCAAGGTCGAGGCTGCGGCGTTTAAGTTCCCCAACTCGCAGTACCGCATTGCCATCGAGGCCGAGAACCGCGGCGACGAGGAGAAGCTCTATACGTTTATCGAGAAGGCATGCAAGGCTGATCCGACCATGAGCATCGACCGCGACGAGGAGACGGGCCAGACCATCATTTCCGCAGTAGGCGAGGCGCAGGTTTCGGTGCTGCTCAACCGTCTGGAGGACCGTACCAAGGTTGCGGCCAAAAGCGTGCCGATCCGCATTCCGTATCGCGAGACCATCCGCCGCACGGCGAGTGCCCAGGGCCGCCATAAGAAGCAGACTGGCGGTGCCGGTCAGTATGGCGACTGCTGGCTGCGCGTTGAGCCACTCATTGGGCCCGACGGCACGAGCGATGGCTATGAGTTTGTGGACGAGGTCGTAGGCGGCCGTATTCCGCGCTCGCTGATTCCCGCCGTGGACAAGGGCGTCCAGGAGACCATGAAGGACGGCATTATTGCCGGCTACCCGCTTACGGGTATTCGTGTGGCTGTGTACGACGGCTCGTATCACAGCGTCGACTCCAACGAGATGGCGTTCCGCGCGGCGGCTCGCATCGGCCTGCGCAAGGCATGCGCCGATGCCGACCCGGTGGTGCTGGAGCCCATCGAGGAAATCACGGTGACTATCCCCGAGAGCTACGCCGGCGCCGTGATGGGCGACATCTCGGCCTCGCGTGGTCGCGTGACGGGCATGGAGACCGATGAGCGCGGAGATACCGTGGTCATCGCCCAGGCGCCGCTGGCCGAGCTGACGGATTATTCGACGCGTCTGCGCTCTATCACGCGCGGCACGGGCGACTTTACCATGAAGCCCGCGGGCTATGAGCAGGTGCCTTATGACGTTCAGGCCAAGCTGGTCGAGCGCTATGAGGAGGGCCGCGCCAAGTAGCGTGTAGTTTTGTCTGCAATGTAGGTGCTGACGAAAAGGCCGCCCTGGGTAACCGGGGCGGCCTTATTTGATCCCTTGGGGACGGAGGAAAACGGATCATTTTTTTGGTTACGGGAGGCGCGGTCGGCCCTAGTCTCCCGAGGCCTGATTGCGGCCGGTGGCGTAGTCGATCTGCACATGCGGCTGCAGGTTGTAGCAATATACGTGGAAGCAGAGGGTCTTGCCGTGGTCCTCGACCGATTGCGCCTCAAGGCGCACGCCACGGCAGACAAGCTCCTCCTCGTTATACATGGGCGTGACGCGATAGAGCACGTGGTTGCCCGTGTCGCGGATGTAGCCGAGGATCTGCTCTTCAAACGGCAGCATGCCCGTCTCGTTGAGATAGCGCGTGCCGGTGAGGAGATTTTTGCGGTTGGCGGTTTCGCCGCAGAGCGACCAGGCGATAAGGTGGCAGCGGTTATAGAGGCTCTGGCCCGGAATAAAGTCGTAGCGCTGCTGGTGCCAGCCGGCGGGGTGGATGCGCGAGATATCGCCGCGCTCGCCTTGACCGAGCGATTCGGGGCCCACGCAGGCGAGCGCTTTACGGGTGCGGCCCAAGCTGTCGAGC
Organism: Collinsella sp. CM84Y_54; assembly: GCF_036317945.1. Lineage (NCBI taxonomy): Bacteria > Bacillati > Actinomycetota > Coriobacteriia > Coriobacteriales > Coriobacteriaceae > Collinsella > Collinsella sp. CM84Y_54. The sequence continues at coordinate 120,154 of NZ_JAWQCX010000006.1, read as the reverse complement.
TTGGAGAACTTCTTAAAGCAGCCCTCTTCTGTGGCGCGCTCGTATTCATCGAGCGTGAATGATGGTGTGCCGAGCGGGTGCGTGCTATCGGCGCGCAGGGCAACATAGGGGTTACCCGCGTAGTCGGGAATACTGCTGAGGTATACGCCGCGGGCGCGGTCGAGATCGGGGTTTTCGACCTCGTCGATAGGGGTGGCGGCACTGTCCGCGGAGGCGTCGTCATCGGTGTCGCTCGCGGCGGAATCTGAGTCATCGCCAGAGTCTTGGCTATTTTGAGAGACCGAGGAGCTCGCTGTTCCCGATTCGAGTCGAGCGACCAGGTCTGCCTCGTCGTCGGTGCGGCTGGGACTCTCGCTTTGTTTTTCGGCCAGAGCCGCTGCCTGCTCATCGCTTTGCGGCGACAACAGCTTGGGCGCTCCGTCGAGCGACCCTGTGAACAGCGCAAACCCCAGCACCACGGCGGTGCCGATGGAAAGCACTTGCTTGTAAGCGGACTTGCGCGACATTGAGGCTCCTGGATGGACGGTTGGGAATCTACCAGTCTAGCAGGAGCCGGCAGGGGTCGTTCCGCCGAACAAATACTCAAGATTTGGGATAGACGCTACTGATTCATTTGCCCCATATTTGACGTTTGGCTAGATCGAGGTGGAGTCGAGCCAGTTGAGCTTGCACTCCGTTTTGGTTGAGAGCGGCTGGCAGTCAAGGGCATCCGCATGGGTTACGGTGCCTTTTTTAGCGGGTAAACGGTCGAAAAATTCAGGTGAACGGTCAAATCGGAACATATCAAACGAAATATCATACGGACATCCGAATATACGGACGTTTGTGATAACCTAGTTGTCTATCAAGGACGGCGGCCGGCACCCCCTGTGCGGTCGCCACTTGATACATCCAGTGGAGACAACAGGAGGCAAACACTATGTACGTAACCCTGCGCGAAGTCCTGGCAGAGGCCAACCAGCTCAACATGGCCGTTGGTGCTTTCAACACCCATAACCTCGAGATGTGCCCGTCGATTATCCGTGTCGCGGCTCGCCTGCACACCCCCGTGATCATCCAGACCTCCGAGGGCACCGCCAGCTATGTTGGTCACCGCAACCTGGTTGCTGTGTGCAAGTCCATGGCCGAGGAGTATGGCGTGAACGTCGTTCTTCACCTCGACCACGCCAAGAACTTCGATGAGATCCGCAAGGCTCTCGAGGCCGGCTATAGCTCGGTAATGTTTGACGGCTCCGCGCTTCCCTTCAAGGAGAACATCCTTGGTACCAAGCGCATCGTCGAGATGGCTCAGGCCCACGGCGCTTCCGTTGAGGCCGAGCTCGGCACCGTCGGCGGTACCGAGGATGGCGTCGCCGTCGCCGATGCCGACGTGCGCTACACCGATCCCGAGCAGGCCGTCGAGTTCATCGAGAAGACCGGCATCGATGCCCTTGCCGTCGCTATCGGTACCAACCATGGTCAGTACAAGTCCAAGACCAACATCTCCTTCGATCAGCTCGAGAAGATCCGCGATGCCGTGAACGGCTTCCCCTTGGTCATCCATGGTGGCACCGGTGTTAAGGACGAGGACGTTCGTCACGTCATCGACCTGGGTATCCGTAAGTTCAATGTTGGTACCGATCTGCTCGTCAACTGGAACAAGACCTCCAAGCAGTGCTATGACGAGCTCAAGGAGAACGCCTCCAACCGCAACATGGTTATGCCTGCTCAAAAGGCCGTCGAAGAGGTTGTCGAGCACCGCATCAGCCTGTTCAAGAATATCGTCGCTTAGGGACGAGGCGCACCGATGCAGATTACGGAGATGCTCAAGCGCGAAAACGTTCGCCTTGTCGATTCTGTCGATTCCTGGCAGGACGCGATCAAGCTCGCCATCGCTCCGCTCAACGAGGGCGGCTACGTCGAGGATCGCTATGCGGATGAGATCATCCGCGCCACCAACGAGATGGGTCCCTACTATGTGCTCACCGAAGACGTCGCGTTGATTCACGGTCGCCCCGAGGATGGCTGCATTAAAGGCCAGCTTGCCGTGACGGTCCTGAAGAAGCCCGTTAAGTTTTCGGAAGACAGCTTTGATGTTCGTCTTTTGGTCGCACTTGCGGCAGAGGATTCCAATTCACATATTGAGGCTATGCAGGTACTTGCTGGCATCTTTATGGATGAGGACAAGATTGCGCAGATCGTCGCTTCTGATGATGCCGACGAGATTTATCAGGCATTTACGGGTGCGGCAGCGTAAAACAGTGTCGCTTGGTGCGGGCGAGTCTATGTATTCGCCCGCACCTACCCCGAGGTGGGGCATGTGCCCCAAAAGGAAAGGAAATGAACATGGTCAAGATTTTGTGCTGCTGCGGCAATGGTCTTGGAAGCAGCTTTGCCTGCCAGATGGCTATCGAGCAGGTCATGAAGAAGCTCGGGGTCCAGTGCAAGATGGACCACGACAGCGTTTCCAGCGCCGCGGGCGCCTCTAAGGGCTTCGACATGATCGTCGCTGCCGAGAACTTCAAGACGCAGATCGAAAGCTACAACACCGGTCTTCCCTGCGTGTTCCTCAAGCGTCTTGTCGATAAGAAGGAAATCGAGGAAAAGCTGACCCCGGTGCTCAAGGAGATGGGCGTCCTGGAGTAAGGGCCTCTTTGCCTAGATTGATAGAAATGTACATGAGAAAAAGGGGTGTACAACATGGCTGTTCTTGAGTTTATTATCAATAACATCCTGACGCAGGCCGCCGTTGTTATCGGTCTCGTCGCCTGCCTGGGCCTTGTGCTTCAGAAGAAGTCGGCCAACGACGTGTTGCTCGGCACGTTTAAGACGATGCTCGGCTTCCTTGTTCTGGCTGCCGGCTCGAGCGTCATGCAGGGCTCTCTTGCCTACTTTGGCGATATGTTCAACTCCGCCTTCGGCTTCAACGGCATGACCGCCGTCGTCGCTTCCATCGAGGGCATCAACGGTCAGGCAATGACCGACCTCGGCCTTGGCTCCGAGATCGCCATCTGCCTCGCTGGCATCTTCGTGGTGAACATCATCCTCGCTCGTTTCACCAAGTTTAAGTATGTGTTCCTGACTGGCCAGGCCCTTCTGTGGGAGTCCACGCTCTGCGTCGTGTTCGCCTTCTTCTGCGGTCTTCGCGGTATCCCCCTGATCGTCGTCAGCTCCATCGTCGGTGGCGCCTTCGCTACCCTCATGCCTGCCTTCGCTCAGCCCGTTGTCCGCAAGATTACCGAGTCCGATGACATCGCCCTGGGTCACTTCTGCACCTTTGGCTATATGTTCACCGCCCTTATCGCAAGCATCACCAAGAAGCTCGCTGGCGGCAAGGAGTCCAAGTCCACCGAGGACCTCGAGATTCCGCAGTCCCTGTCCTTCCTCCAGGATACCTACGCTGCTGTCGGCCTGGTCATGATCGTTTTCTACTTGGTCGTCGCTGCTTTCGCTGGTCCCGCTGCTGCTGCTGACTACTGCGGCGCCACCAACTTCATGGTCTACGCTTTCCTCCAGGCCATGCAGTTCGTCGTCGGTCTGTACGTCCTGCTCGCCGGCGTCCGCCTGCTGCTCGCCGAGCTCGTCCCCGCCTTCCAGGGCATCTCGATGAAGCTCGTCCCCGATGCGCGCCCCGCTCTGGACTGCCCTGTCCTGTTCACCTATGCCCCTAACGCCGTTATCTTCGGCTTTGTGTTCACCACGCTTGGCTCGCTGATCGGCATGGCTATCACCGGCCTCATGGGCACCCTCGTCATCCCCGGCGTTATGTCCAACTTCTTCGCCGGCGGCACCGCTGGTGTCTTCGGTAACGCCATCGACGGTCGTCGCGGCGCCATCATCGGCTGCATCTTCCACGGCATCTTCATCATGATCCTGCCTGCGCTCCTGTCCCCGATGCTCGCTCAGATTGGCTTCGTGAACATGACCTGCACCGACGTCGACACCGTCGTCACCGGCTTCTTCTTCATGGCCATCAAGTCCATCCTCAGCGTCTTTGGTATCGCATAAGGATTCTTATAGCGCCTGACGAAGGTCCAAGTCTTTCTTTAAGGGGGTTGTTCCTGTGCCTGGTCCCCGGCAGGGGAACAACCCCCTTCGTTTATTACTGCTAGTGGAGGTTTCCAATGGGTTTGTTTGGATTTGGCAAGAAAAAGGAGAAGGTGGCCTCCGCTGCAGCCGAGACCGCACCCGTTCTCGATCGAGATGCCGTTCTCGACGCCGTTAAGGCAAAGCGTTCCGAGCTCGAGGGCAAGGAAGGCGTCGCTGCCGCAAACGTTCTAAACGAGATTGGCAAGCTTTATGCCGATGCCAACATGGTCGACGAGGCCGTTGAGGCATACGAGCAAAGCCTGGAAGTCAATCGCACGATGGGCAAGGCGTCTGCGGCACTGGTCAAGCTGTACAACAAGAAGCGTGCGGCTGCTGCCGAAGCGAAAGACGATGAGGCTATCAAGTATTACATGGACAAGGTTACCGAGATGCTTGCTATCTCCAAAGACCAGCTTCGTGGCAAATAATCGGGTAGTAAGAAGGGTTTCCCAGCATGGAAAAGACGCTGATTTTGCTTGCCGGACCTCCGGCTACGGGCAAAACCGATTTGGCAGATCGCATCAAGGCTCGCCATACATCCGAGAGCTTTTTGAGCGTCTCGCTTGACGACGTTAAAGAAGAGTATTGGGATACGTACGGCTTTAACAATGCCGAGGAAAAGGCGCAGGTTGATGCGAACGCTCTTCAGGAGTGGTTCCGTCGCCTCGATGTCACCATGGCGGATGGGCCGCAGATTATGTGCGATTATCCGTTTTCCGCCAAGCAGCACGACAGGCTTGCCGAGCTGGCAGACAAGCACGGCTACCGTGTGCTCACGATTCGTCTTGTCGCCGATCCCGTTATGATCAGCAAGCGCTACCGTGCTCGCGATCTTAAGCCGACGCGTCATCTTGCGCACATTGTGACGCATTATCACAAGGGCGATGTGCTCGAAGATCGTAGCAAGGGCGACGACCTGGTCGATTTGGATATCCTTGTCGACCGCATCAAAAACCGCGGCTATGATACGTTTGAGCTGGGTCATACCATTGAGCTTGACGTGACCAATGTCGATACCGTTGACTATCCGGGCTTTTTGGCCAAGGTCGATGAGTATCTGGACGATCCTTCGTCGGTTGCCGCCATTGCCGCCAAGGCGGGGGCAGAGTTAACCGATGAGGACCTCTGCTCGCGCATTGACTACACATTGCTTAAGCCGACGGCGACCTGGGATCAGATTGATGCCGTTTGCGCCGAGGCATTCGAGTACGGTTGTGCCAGCGCATGTATCCCGCCTTCGTATATCGCCCGTGCTCACAAGGCCTATCCCGACCTTGCGCTCACCACGGTCATCGCTTTTCCTCTTGGCTATATGACGAGCGCTGTGAAAGCGGCCGAAGCGGCCGATGCTTACGCCAACGGTGCCTCCGAAATCGACATGGTGATTGACCAGGGCATGGTCAAAGCCCGCGATTACCAGGCCATCGAGGACGATATTCGAGCCGTGCGCGAGGCCGTGCCCAATGCGACGCTCAAGGTCATTGTCGAAACGTGCTATTTGGCGCAGGAAACCAAAAAGCCGATCTGTCATGCCGTCGAGGCTGCCGGCGCAGACTTTATTAAGACGTCTACGGGCTTTGGTACGGCTGGTGCCCAGGTTGAGGATGTCTATCTGTTTGCTCAAGAGTTGGGCGGCCGTGTAAAGGTCAAGGCATCGGGCGGCGTTCGCACGAAAGAAGATCTTGTACTTATGTCGGGCGCCGGTGCCGATCGTATCGGCGCGAGTGCCAGCCCGCGCAAGCTTTTCGGCGCGCGCTAGAGGCAGTCTGGGGCATTCTCTGCATAAAGAATGCCCCAAGATGGTGGTGAGTCGGTGGAGTATGCTCGGCTGGAGTGGAATATACGCGGGCAGCGTTATCGATGTGTGTCTTTTGAGATTTTGCATTTAACATTTGTTAAAAGACAGCACCTGATATCAAGGATTTAGAGAATTAGTCCAGATAGGGGAGGGATGATGACCGATACGTCTGAGCTCGATTTTAGCGGCAAGGAACAGCTGTACTCTCAGCTGTACGATATCTTGTTCCAGGGAATTACGAGCGGTGCCTACAAGATCGGCGATTACATTCCCTCCGAAAGCGATCTTATGAAGCGCTATGACGTTTCGCGTGCAACGGCGCGCAAAGCGATGGAGCTGCTTTCTAATAATGGCTTGATTGAGAAGAAGCGCGGCCGCGGATCCGAGGTTATTGCCAACGTGCCACTCAGCTCGCCTAAGCGTGTCTCGAGCTATATCAAAAAGAATGTGGACGAGTTTGCAGTGCCGCAAAAACGCTTGATTGAGTCTGGCGTTGTAGCCATGCCCCAGCACGTTGCCCGCGAGCTGGGCTTGGCTGAGGGCACAAAGGCCTTCTGCCTTCGCCGTGTGCGCGTGTCGGGCGATCGTCCGTTCTATCTGGAGACGATTTATTACGAAGACGGCTATGTCCCGCATATTGCGGAGCGCGACTTTTCCAAGGAATCGCTTCGCGCTTATCTCAATAACTCGTGCGATATTCGCTGGAGCCGTGTGAGCCAAAAGATTGGAGCTTGCGTTGCTACCGACGAACAGGCCGAGCTATTGGGCATCAGCGTTGGTGCTCCGCTGCTCAACATTACGAGGGTTTCTCATGACCAGCAGAATGTGCCCCGTGAGTATGTGGAGTCGTTCTACCGCGCCGACCTCTACCGCCTCGAGATCGAACTCGATTAAGGGGCTCTCCGTTCCACTCTGATGCGGCGGCGCTTTTGACAAACAATTCAGTCCGTACATTTCTATATCATCATGTATGTAAGGAGTACATTATGGCAATCAAGGTATTTGCCGACGGTGCCAATCTCGAGGGCATGCTCGACATGGCCGAGAACGGTAACGTTCAGGGCTTTACGACTAACCCATCGCTTATGAAGGCGGGTGGCGTGACCGATTATCGCGAGTTCGCCAAGACCGTGCTCGAGCACATCACCGATGTCTCGGTTTCGTTTGAGGTCTTTGCGGACGATGAGGCGGGCATGGAGGCCGAGGCTCGCGAGATTGCGACTTGGGCTGACAATGTGTATGTCAAGATTCCCGCACTCAATACCAAGGGTGAGTCGACCGCGGCGCTCGTTAAGCGCCTTTCTGCCGACGGCATCAAGGTAAATGTTACGACGATTTTTACTCCCGAGCAGGTCGATGAGTTTGTGGACGCTGTCTCCGCTGAGACGCCGTCTATCATCTCTATCTTTGCCGGCCGTATTGCCGATACCGGCGTTGATCCGCTGCCGTTGATGGCTGAGTCTGTCAAAAAGGCCGCGGCAAAGCCGCAGTGTGAGGTGCTCTGGGCATCTACCCGTGAGCTGCTGAATATCTATCAGGCCGAGTCCGTGGGGTGCCAGATCATTACCGTTCCCAACAGCATCCTGGCCAAGCGCAAGAACGTCGGTAAGGACCTCATGGAGTATTCGCTCGACACCGTTAAGGGTTTCGCGCGTGATATCGAAACGCTTGGATTCCATATCCTGCCGTAACCGGACAAGCCGAGTCGTCCATATCGGTTGATGGCAGAAGGAGTAAGGGTCGTCGTTGCCTGTACGGCGGCGACTCGTAATGCCCCAAGTTGGCAAAGGCTCCTGGCTTTTGTTGACTTGGGGCTTTTGTGTTTCAGGGTGAAATTTCCGTCTGGCACGCCATCTGAAAAATGAAGATCGCAGGCGGTGCCGTCTGTACCTTGGGTATCGCCTACGCGTATATGGACCAGAAGGCGATTCAGAATGAATGCGCCGCCTTAAACGAGTGAATTGCCCCGGCATCGCATTATCCAGTGCCGGGGTTGTTCTCAAGAGAGGAATTCGTATGACCAACCAGGAGCTGGCGAAGGTCGCCAATGAGGTCAGGAAGGGTGTCGTGACTGCGGTTCATGCAGCCAAGTCGGGGCATCCGGGCGGATCGCTTGGCGCCGCCGACATTATGACCTACCTCTACTTTGAGGAAATGGATGTCGACCCGGCGAATCCGAGCCGCGCCGAGCGCGATCGCTTTGTGCTCTCCAAGGGACACTGCGCTCCGGCACTCTATGCCGTGCTCGCCGAGCGCGGGTTCTTTCCCAAGGAGGAGCTCGAGACGCTCCGTCATATCGGCAGCCGCCTGCAGGGCCATCCCAATATGAATGACACGCCGGGCGTCGACATGTCTACCGGGTCGCTCGGTCAGGGTATCTCCGCCGCGGTTGGAATGGCGCTCGCCGCAAAGCACTGGGGTGACAGCTACCGCGTCTACACGCTGTTGGGTGACGGCGAGTGCGAGGAGGGCCAGGTGTGGGAGGCGGCCATGTTCGCCGGCAACCACGACTTGGATAACCTCGTCGCTATCGTCGATCACAATGGCCTGCAAATTGACGGCAGTATCGACGAAGTTAACTCGGCTATGCCACTTGCCGACAAGTTCCGCGCCTTTAAGTGGCATGTGATCGAGCTCGCCGACGGTAACGACATGGCGCAGATTGCCGCCGCCTTTGCCGAGGCTCGCAAAGTGAGCGCCTCACCTGTAGCCGTTATCGCCGAGACGGTGAAGGGCAAGGGCGTCTCCTTTATGGAAAACCAGGTGGGCTGGCACGGCAAGGCGCCCAACGATGAACAGTTTGAGCAGGCCATGGCCGAGCTCGCAGCAGCAGGGGAGGAGCTCTAATGGCAGACGTCAAGAAAGTCGCCACGCGCGTTAGCTATGGCGAGGCGCTTGTCGAGCTGGGCAATGAGCGCGATGACTTTGTTGTCCTCGACGCCGACTTGGCCGCCGCCACGCAGACCGGTAAGTTTAAGGCCGCGCACCCTGAGCGCTTCTACGATGCCGGCATTGCCGAAAGCAACTTGATGGGACTTGCCGCCGGCATTGCGACCACGGGCCACGTTGCCTTTGCGAGCACCTTTGCCATGTTCGCCGCCGGCCGCGCGTACGAGCAAGTTCGTAATTCCATCGGCTATCCGCACCTCAATGTCAAAATCGGCGCCACGCATGCGGGCATCTCGGTCGGCGAAGACGGCGCCACGCATCAGTGCTGTGAGGACATTGCGCTCATGCGCACGATCCCGGGGATGACGGTGATCGTTCCCGCCGATGACATCGAGGCTCGTGCTTGCGTGCGCGCCGCCTATGAGTTTGAGGGTCCGGTCTACATGCGTTTCGGCCGCCTGGCAACACCGGTCATCAACGACCGCGAGGACTATGAGTTCAAGATTGGCCGCGGCGTGGTCGTGCGCGAGGGGTCCGATGTGACTATCGTCGCATGCGGCCTCATGGTCGCCGAGGCGCTTGAGGCTGCCGAGACGCTCGCTGCCGATGGTATTGACGCCGAGGTCATCAACATGCACACAATCAAGCCGCTTGATGAGCGCCTGGTGGTTGCCAGCGCCAAGAAGACCGGTCGCGTGGTCACCGCTGAGGAGCATTCGATTATCGGCGGTCTTGGCGAGGCCGTGGCCTCGGTGCTCGCAGAGCAGCATCCGGTGCCGATGCGACGCGTCGGCGTGCGCGATGTGTACGGCGAGTCCGGCCCTGCGGTCGATTTGCTTCACAAGTACGGTTTGGACGCCGACGGTATCGAAGCTGCGGTCAGGTCTGTGTTGTAAGGAAGACTTCCACGGGATTGGTATCTGCCAACCAAGTGACGATCGGGCATGCCGCCGTCTCGCGCGAGCATCGATCCCGTTGAGATTGCGGAGCTCATCAATAGCGGACTCGAAGACTAGAACGGTCGTCCCGTTCAACTAATTGATCCTTCTCCAAGGAAAAGGGCCGCGACGCCATAGGGGTGTCGCGGCCCTGCTTGCGTTTCCTCAGATAAAACCTGCCAAAATAAACCTGTCCCTTTTTGGTAGGTTACTGGTTCATGTTGCCGTGAACGTAGGGGGTGACTTCGGGGGAGATATGGCCGCAGCCCAGTTCGCGCAGCGCAGACTCGATGGCGGCGGGCAGCGGGGTCTTGCCCTCGGCATCGACGGCGGCGCCGTCGAGCGCGGCAATCTTGGCGACATCTGCGGGTGCGGCCTCGATATGCATGCAGCCGCCGACCAAGCGCGCGCGTACCTGTGCCAAATCAAGATCGTGCAGGTAATCCTCGCAGGCGCGAATTAGGGAGACCTTCTCGCGCGTAAGCTCCTCGCCCGTGGGGACGCGCGTGGCAAGACAGGCTCCCGCCGGCAGGTTCCAGACGGGATAGCCCCATGCGCGCAGCAGCTCGCGCTCTTCGTCCTTGGTAAAGCCGATCTCCATAAGAGGGGAGCGTACGCCGAGCTCTTCTGCCGCGCGCATGCCAGGGCGGTAGTCACCGCGATCGCTTGCATTGCTGCCATCGATGACGGTGGGAAAGCCGAGCGACTTGGCGTGATTGACGATGGCGGTGAAGCCGGCGTGCTTGCAGTGGTAGCAGCGATTGGCGTCGTTGCAGGCAACCTGGGGGAGCTGCAACTGATCGACCGAAAGATTGAGTACGGGGAGCTTAAAATGCGGCTCCTCACTGGCTTGTACGTCAACGGATCGCTCAAATGAAGCCTGTTCGGGCGTGCCGATGAGCGGCGTGGTGAGGTGAACGAGAAGCGTGCTGGCGGGCATGATACGGGCGCAGACCGCGGCCAAAAAGCTGCTGTCGACGCCACCGGAAAACCCGATGGCCACGCGCCCGTATGCCAAAAGCAGCTGTTCGAGCGCCGATAGCTTGTCTTGAAGCTCCTCTGCGGGTGCCGTGGTGTCTGAAAGCATGAAACGATCCTTACCATTGAGTACTCGATCGAAAACTATAATCCTACCGAGCTGCCTGTCATAAGACTTCCGCTTATGTAACGAAAGTGCAATATGCTATATACGTTATATACAAGTTTGTAAAGTGCGGTAGAGTGGCAGTAATGCAATCCGGTGAGGGGGCCGATATGATCAAGGCTGTTATTTTTGACATGGATGGAACGCTGGTCGATACCGAGCGTCTGGGGATTAAGGCCTGGAAGGCAGGCGCCGCTGAGCTGGGGGTCGCGATTGATGATGCGCTGATCCATCAGTTTATCGGTCGCACACTGCCCGATGTCATGGACATCCTTGATGAACATTACGGTAGTCGCGAAACCGCCGAGGCGATCTATGTCCGCCACAAGGAGATTCGCGACGAGATAGTCAAGACCGAACTGGAGCTTAAGGCCGGCGCCGCCGAGTGCCTAGACGAGCTGCTGGCTGCGGACTATCACGTGGGGCTTGCGACCTCGTCGCGCCACGTTACAGCGGAGCGCAACCTTAAGATGGTCGGACTCTTTGACAAGTTTGAAACGGTGACCTGCGGCGAGGACGTCGTGCACGGCAAGCCCGACCCCGAGATGTATCTGCTTGCCTGCGAGCGCGCGGGCTTTGCTCCTGAGGAATGTGCCGTGGTCGAGGATTCGCGCAACGGCTGCGTCTCGGGCATTACGGCTGGCTGCCATGTCTTTGCCGTCCCCGATATCGTGCCGCTGCCGCGGGACGTGGTGGATGGCTGCGAGGCCGTGCTCGACACGTTGTTCGATCTGACGGCGGCGGTCAAGGCCGTGCGCTAGGAAATTGCGGCGTTGAAACGAGCAATTGGCCCCTTTTGCTTAAGCGGCGACACAGCATACTTACGGGCGTGCTATAGATACGCACCGAGGTTGATGGCCGTGGCGTCGGTCTGGGTGCTTGCCTGGGTGCTGGCGCGCTCCAAGAGGAACGGCCGCACGAGTTCCTGGCGGTTGATGTCCTCGGCTGCTGTGACCTCGGTGACGGTGCGTGCGGCGGAGCCGATGCGGACGCGTTTGGTTTTTGTCGGTGCCTTGTTCTCGATTTGCTCCATGAGCAGTTGGACGCCCTTGCGGCCAATCTCGTAGCCCGGGGGTGCTACGGTGGTGAGCGGTACCGCGCCGCTCCATGCAAGCGGGTTGCCGTCGCAGCCGGCCACGCGGACCTGCTCGGGGACGGGGATGCCTTTGTCGGTCAACGCCGAGATAACGCCCGAGGCCAATACATCGGTAAGGCCGATGACAAAATCGGGACGCTCGTCGGTAGAGCGCTCGGCAATCTGAGCGCCGATGCTGTAACCGTCGGCAGCGGTATTCCATTCTCCGGCGTCAATGACCTCAATTTTGATATCGGGATGTAGGGCGAGGGCCTTGTGGATGCCAAGTACGCGCAGGGTGAGTTGCATAAATGCCGCTCTGCCCACAACGGTGATATGGTGTGCGCCGCGGGCAATGGCGAGCTCGGCGATAATGCGCCCCTGTGCCTCGTTGTCGGCGGCCACGTAGTAACCTGGCTCGGAACAGTGGATGTCCAGATGGACGATCGGCACGGGCATCTTGGTCATATCGGGGTGCCAGTCGGGGGACGCCATGGGCTGAACCATGACGCCGGACATCTGCGTGCCCATAAAATATCGCAGGTAATGGTCCTCGAGAATATCGTCGTTATCGGCGTTGGCGATGAGCAGGTCGTAACCGTGCTTGCGGGCCTCGTTATGGGCGCCGCTGGCAATTTGGAGCGAGAAGCCATGGTCGAGACGGGGAAGAACCAGGCCAAAGGACTTGGTGGTGCCGCCTGCGAGCTGACGGGCGCTTTGGTTGGGCAGGTAGCCAAGGCGATTGATGGTCTCGTTGATGAGTTTGAGAGTCTCGGGGCGCAGCTTTTCGGGATGGTTGAGCGCGTTGGAAACCGTGCCCAGCGAAACCCCTGCCTCGCGCGCGACATCGCTGATTTTTACCTTTGCCATAGCGGCCCCTTTGATGCGCTTCAAGTACGAGTCAGATTGTAGCATCGCCCGTTTCCAGGGTGTCAAAACCTACCAATTAGGGACAGGTTTATTTTGGTAGGTTTTATCTGGGCAAACACCGTTGCCAGCGCGACCACCACGAAGGGGACAGGCTCCTTTGTGGCGGTTTGAGCTGCCCGGGCCTTCAATTGTCTCGATCTGTAACATCTGGACGGCAAAACCGGCTCTACCTGTTACAGATCGAGACATAGTGCAGGGGCTGAACCGTAATGTCTCGATCTGTAACACTAAGCCGGCTTCCGGAGCCCCAGATGTTACAGATCGAGATCTTTCGTCGGGACAGGCCACCGCTCCGGTCCAAGTCACCATAAAGGCGCCTGTCCCAATCGCGGTGGTTTGGGCATGTGTGCATCGAGTGGTATCTAAGTTGAGATACCACTTCTGGTATATCAGCTTGCGTTTGCGTGAGTACAATACTCGGACGATATACGTCTCAGCGCCCGTCGTGCGTGGGCGTTTTGCAGTCACGCGAACGAAGGGATTTATCCTATGTGCGGAATTGTCGGCTACACCGGCTCGGATATTGCAAAGAACATCCTGGTCACGGGTCTTAAGCGTATGGAATATCGCGGCTATGACTCCTCGGGCGTCGCGCTCGAGGTGGGCGAGGGCGCCGCGGCTCACCTCGACGTCATCCGCCGCGTGGGTAAGGTTGCGGGCCTGGAGAGCGAGCTTTCCAATATCGACAGCGACGCTACCTGCGGTATCGGCCATACCCGCTGGGCCACTCACGGCAAGCCTTCCGTTGTCAACGCCCATCCCCACACCAGCTGCGATGGTCGCATCGCCATCGTCCACAACGGCATCATCGAGAACTTCGCCGAGCTGCGCGAAGAGTTGGAGGGCCGCGGCCATCACTTTAAGAGCGAGACCGATACCGAAGTTTTCGCGCACTTGATCGAAGAGGCCTATGCCGAGACGCGCGACCTGATGGCTTCCGTGCGCGAGGCCTGCACCCACGTGGTGGGCGCCTATGGCCTGGCCGCCGTGTGCGCCGACGAACCTGGCGTGATCGCCGTTGCCCGCAAGGACTCCCCGATTGTGGTCGGCGTGGGCGAGACCGGCTCCTACGTTGCCTCCGATGTGATCGCGCTTATCGATGCCACCCGCGATGTCGTGGTGCTCGAAGACGGTCAGTTTGCCAAGCTCACGCCCGCAGGCGTCGAGTATACCGACGAGGCCGGCAATGTGATTGAGCCCAAGATCACCCATATCGACTGGGACCTGGACATGGCCGAAAAGGGCGGTTATCCCGACTTTATGCTCAAGGAGATTCACGAGCAGCCGCGCGTGGTGCGCGACACGCTGGTGGGCCGCATGACCCCTGCCGGTGAGCTCGATATCGACGAGCTGGGCCTTTCGCTCGAGGAACTCAACGATATCGACCGCGTATATGTGATTGCCTGCGGCACCAGCTACCACGCCGGACTCATCGCCAAGAACCTTATTGAGGGCTGGGCTCGTATTCCTACCGAGGTTGAGGCGGCTAGCGAGTTCCGCTACCGCAACCCCATCATCACGCCGACGACGCTCGTCGTGGCCGTGTCCCAATCGGGCGAGACGGCCGACACCCTTGCCGCCATTCGCGATGCGCGCATCAAGGGCGCCAAGGTCTTTGGCATCACCAACGTGGTGGGCAGCCCGGTGGCGCGCGAAAGCGACGGCGTCATCTACACCAAGGCCAACAAGGAGATTGCAGTCGCCTCGACTAAGAGCTTCATCGGTCAGGTCGTGAGCCTCACGCTTTTGGCCTTGCTGCTGGCGCAGGTCAAGTACCGCTTGACCACCAAGCAGACGCGCATGCTGTTCCGCGAGCTTTCCGATACGGCCGAGCAGATTCAGTGGATCCTGGATACGCAGACCGAGGCCGTGCACGAGGCCGCGCTTGTGTGCAAGGACGCGCAGTCCGCGCTGTTCGTGGGTCGCGGCATGGGCGCCGCTATTTCTTATGAGGGCGCGCTTAAGCTCAAGGAGGTCAGCTACCTGCATGCCGAGGCATATGCCGCCGGCGAGATGAAGCACGGCCCCATCGCGCTGATCGATCCGGGTTTCCCTGTCATCGCGGTGGCAACCAAGAGCGCAACGTACGATAAGACGGTGTCGAACCTCATGGAGTGCAAGGCTCGCGGCGCCAAGGTCATCGTCGTTGCTACCGAGGGCGACGAGGAAATCAACAAGATTGCCGACTGCATCATTTGCGTGCCGTCCGTCCGTGACGTGTTCAGCCCCATCACGGCGAGCGTTCCGCTGCAGCTGCTCGCCCGCGAGGTGGCCATCCTGCGCGGTTGCGACGTTGACCAGCCTCGCAACCTCGCGAAAAGCGTTACCGTGGAATAATCGAGTTCCGTCATCCTTACGATTGAGGCCCGGCTCCGCGTCATCAGGCGGAGCCGGGCCTTTTTGTGCGGAGAAACCATCACAAAGGTGCCTGTCCCCTTTGTGGTGGTTTTGGCAGGTTAGCGGAGCTTGCTGGTCTCGAAGTACTTGGGATATTGGTCCAGGACCTCGGTTTGGTTGCGGAACATCATATGCAGGTGCTTACTGACCAAAAAGCTTGCCTCGATAGGATCGCGACCGGCGATGGCGCGGCGGATTTGCTTGTGCTCGTTAACAATCTCCTGATTGTCGAGCGTCTGCGTGGCGGCACGCAGCCAGCGGAAGCGCTCCAGGTCGGCATTGGTCTCCTCGAGCCATGACCACACGGTGCTGCGGCACGCGATGCTAAAGATCATGCGGTGCATGAGGTTGTCGCTTAAAAAGAATCCGATGCGATCCTCTTCGGCCATGGCCTTTTCCTGCAGCGCGATGGCCCGGTCAAGCTGCTCGATGCCTGCCGAGGTGGCACGGGCGCAGCACTCCACAATCACCTGCTTTTCCAGGTGCTCGCGTATGTAGCAGGCACTCTCGGCAAGGGTGAGGTTGATGGGTGAGACATAGGTGCCGCTTTGGGGCACGGTGCGCACCAGGCCCTCTTGCGCCAGACGCACCAGCGCCTCGCGCACAGGGGTGCGCCCCATATCCAGGTCGTCGCAAAGCTGCTTGACGCCCAGCTTTTCGCCCGGCTTGTAGTCCAGGTAGACGATTTTGCGCCGAATGGTGTGGTAGGACTGGTCCTGTAGGCTCGTTTCCTGCTCGCCGACGTGCATCGATTCTTCCATTGCGCCTCGCAACTGTTCTATCAAACTCATATGTCAGTTGTTAATTATGCCGCGAATCAGCTCTCCGCGGTGGGTAATTCGGCTGTTGCCCAAGAACTATTGCGGCATCTTAGTCTGTGTTTGCGCTGGGCTGTGCTCAATGTTGCCGTATCATAAGCCGTCGCAAACGTGAAATAGAAAGAAGGAATCCCATATGCAACTGGCGAATATCGTACGCGAGCGCTGGAAGGGCGTCTTGTTCTGCCTGATCATCGCCATCCCCGCGACGTTGCTCGGCAAACAGATTGAGGTGGTCGGCGGGCCGGTATTTGCCATCCTCTTTGGCATGGTCCTGGCGCTCGTCTTTCCCAAGAATTGCCGCGGACAGCTCGCCGCCGGTGTTACCTATACGTCCAAAAAAGTCTTGCAGTACGCGGTTATCCTGCTTGGCTTTGGCATGAACCTCTCGCAGATTCTGTCCAAAGGCGCCCAGTCGCTGCCGATTATCGTGGCGACGATCTCGACCTCGCTTGTCATTGCCTTTGTGCTCTGCCGCGTTATGAACGTGCCAGGCAAGATCGCGACGCTTGTGGGTGTGGGTTCGTCGATTTGCGGCGGTTCTGCCATTGCCGCGACCGCGCCCGTCATCGATGCCGACGATCGCGAAATTGCCCAGGCTATTTCGGTCATCTTCCTGTTTAACGTTATCGCGGCGCTCGTGTTTCCGACGCTCGGCGGCATGCTCGGGCTGACCAACGAGGGCTTTGGCCTGTTTGCCGGCACCGCCATCAACGACACCTCGTCGGTAACGGCTGCGGCGAGCGCCTGGGACAGCATGCATCCCGGCGCCAATGTGCTCGAGAGCGCCACGGTGGTCAAGCTCACCAGGACACTGGCCATTATTCCCATTACGTTGACTCTCGCATGCTGGCAGATGCATCTGGCGCGCAAGGCCGGCGGCGACGCTAAAAGCACGTTTTCGCTCAAACGCGCGTTTCCCATGTTCGTGCTGTTCTTTGTGCTGGCGAGTGTGATCACCACTGTGTTTCAGCTTCCCGCGTCCATTACGGCACCCATCAAGGAGCTGTCGAAGTTCTTTATCGTGATGGCCATGGCGGCTATTGGTTTTAATACCGATATCGTCGAGCTGGTCAAAAAGGGCGGCAAGCCCATCGCGTTGGGCTTCTGCTGCTGGATTGGCATTGCGTGCATGAGTTTGGGAATGCAGCACGTGCTGGGAATCTGGTAGAGAAGTAGCTTATTTGCATGCTGCGTGCTGGCGAGCGCATGCTTGCGGTGGAGCGATAGGAGCTCTTGCGGGTATGGCTTGTCCGCAGGTTGATAGGTCCCGAAGAGCTCTTATCGCCCCGCCAGGATGGCGATGCGGGGCAATTCATATATTCGCAAGAAGGCATCGCAGGCCCTATAGTGTTTGGTGAACATTATCGTTCAATTTTGAAACACTTGAGATGCCAAGCCACAGATAAGGGTTGTGGCTGGAGACGGGGCGAACCATGGACAGCGATGCCAAGCTGCAGATTCTGATTGAGGCGTTGTCCGCAGCCGGAGTATCGGTGCTGGCAATCGACGAGCGCGGTGGCATCGTGATCTCGACCATGAGTGACGCTGCGCTCGAGCAGGATATCGCCGCTTTTGTTTCCGAGCGTCTCGCTCGCGTGGGCGATGGAGCGCGCCTGGTGATGGGACGCGAGGGCGTGCGGTTGAGCTTGACGGTGCGACCGACGGCCGAGGAGCGCGGAGCGCTTTGGGTGGTCGTGGCGCATGAGGTGCGCGCCGCCGCAGCGCATGCGGGCATCGAGTGGCTCAATGCCGACGAAGTCGAGGCTCGCTACGAGTCGAGCACGTACGGTATCGTCGAAGACGCGGCGGCGGTCGCTGCCCCCGTACGGGAGAGTTACGCACGCGGGGTGCCCCTTATGCTCGAGGGTGAACTGGGCGCGGGGCAGGATCAGATTGCAAAACGCCTGTACCTGGATGGACCCTATGCCGATCAGCCCTTTGTGTCCGTTGCACTCGATGAGCTAACGGATCGCGGCTGGCGCCATCTGCTCAAAAGTTCCGAATCGCCGCTATTCCAAACGGGGCTGACACTTTGCATGGGCGGCTGGCATGCCGTTGGGCCCCAGCGCCTGCGCGAGCTCGTGTCCGCAATGGTCGACACGGCGCTCGCAACTCGTTGCCATGTGGTGTTGACGGCAAACGATATGCCGGGCGGCGGCGAAAGCGACCAGGCTGCCTTTGTGACCGAACGTCTGGCCTGCGCCGTGAGTGTGGCGCCGGCGCTTGCCGAGCAGGGCGGCGTGTCGCATAAAATTACGGGCTATTTGAAGTATCTGGCAGATATGTTTGAAACGGATGCCCCATGGCTGTCCGCCGCTGCGGCAGAGACGCTCGATGCGTACCGTTGGCCCCGCAATTACCTGCAGCTGCGCGAAGTCTCGGAACGACTCTATATATTAGTAGGGGCGGGTGCGGCGGAGCATGCCGTGGCGAAAGAGGTGCTTGCCCAGGAGGACGTTATCAAGACCGCGACCTTTGGCGCCCCGACGCTCGAAAGCGATTTGTATATCTTGCGTCCCCTGGCCGATACCGAGCACGATATTGCGCGGCTGGTCCTGCAACACCTTCACGGCAACAGGACACGTGCGGCAGAGGTGCTCGGTATAAGCCGCACGACTTTATGGCGCCTGCTGAAGGACAACGACCGCTGAGCGAGGCGCCGTGACCACGAGTGGCGCGTGTGATACAGTCCAAAGCAGTATTGTTTCGATTGTGTTAAGGCGTGCGGGGGAGTATGGCGGAAACTTCAAAAACGAACCGAACAAAACGAAGTGCGGCGCCGGTCAGCCGACGTACGACTTCGCGGACGTGGGGCAAAAGCGCCTCGGGGTTCGACGGCTCGTTCAAGCGCACAAAATATGGCTATCCTTCGGCAAGCGCTCGCTTGGCCATGCAGGCCGAGTCCTCGTTGTGGGGACGAAGACGCGTGGTGGGCTCAAAGCTCAAGCACGACGGCACGCTTGGCTACATTAGCCGCGGTGCTGCCCGCCGTAGCGGCCTCAATCCTGCTGGTTGGCATCGTTATGTGCCGATCGTGGTCGTTGCCGCGATAATCGTCATTGCGCTCGCAGCGCTTGGCTATGCAGGTGGCGGCGCGAGTCTTGGCGCGATGTTCAAATCGCCCGAACTTGCGCATGCAGGCATAGAAGTTGTCGAGGGCGCTCAGGCCCAGACGGGCGTCGCGCCCCAGCGCGGCATGGTCGCAGTCGCTGCCACCATTGCCGATGCTCAAAAGGATGAAGGCGGGCAAAAAGCAGAGGGAGCGGCACAGACGAGCGATGACGGGGCGAATTCGGCTTCAAATCAAACGGCGTAGACCTGCCGGAACATAAAATCGTCACAGCGAGGTGCCGTTTGGGGCTATGGGCGAACAAAAACCTGCAACATTGTTTCATGCAGAGCTCTTTGGTCGCAGTTTGCAGAAAAAGGCTATACTACTAGGCACTTGAAAATCTGCAAGCTGCAAGTTGAGGAGTACCTAACATGAAGAAGAGATTCATGGCAGCACTGAGCGTTCTCGCTCTCGTCCTGGCTCTGCCCGTGGCTGCTTTTGCTGCTCCGAGCCCGGCCAACACCACCACCACTGGCGCCAACAATGTGACCGCGAGTGTCAACAACGCCAACGTCAAGGTTGAGTCCACCACCAAGTACGCCGAGGGCACCCCCGCCAACGCCAACGTGGTCGCCTCCTTCGAGATCACCGAGACCGTCGCGGGTACTGTTTCTGAGTCCAACCCGCTGACCGTCACCTTCACCCTTGGCAAGGCCTACGCCGGCGCCAAGGTTACCGTCTATGTCCAGCACAACAACGGCGACAAGGATACCCTGAACCTCACTGCCGACAACAACGGCAATGTTACCTTTAAGGTCACCGGGCTCTCCATCTACACTATCGTGGCTGAGAAGACCGCCACTGGTGCTGCTACCACCGACAACGGCGCTAAGTCTCCGACTACCGGCGTGGACACCACCGGTGTTGCCGCCGTGGCTGTTGTTGCCGCCGCTGGTGCCGCTTGCGCCTTTGTTGCTCTTCGCAAGAACAACTAGCACGTATACGGTTTCAACCGTAAGATTTGAGGACCCGTACTTGTGCGGGTCCTTTTTTAACTGATTTGGGATTAAGGAATATCATGGCAGAGCAGCCGTTGGGCAAGCACGTGGGCAACCCGGGCAAAAAGCGTCGCGCCGCAATTCTCAAAGGTGTTATCGCCGTGCTGTTGTTGGTTGCAGTTGGCTGTGGCGGCTACGTGCTTTACATGCACCATCTAGATCAAAAGGGCGCCGAGGAGATGAGCGCGACGGGCAAGCCCGCGACCAAGGTCGAGTCTAAGAACGACGAGCTGCCGGATAATCCCATCGATTTTGCTCCACTGATCCAGGAGAATGCCGACATTTACGCCTGGCTCTATATCCCGGGCACCGATATCAATACGCCCTTGCTGCAGAGCTCGGTGGATGACCTGTTCTATCTCAATCACGACAAGGATGGCAAGTACGATCCGTACGGCACCGCCTTTAGCCAGATGGCCAACGCCCGCGATTTTAGTGACCCCGTCACGGTGATCTATGGCCATGTGAACAGGCGCATGTTCCATAACTTACATTATTTTGAGGATGCGGACTTTTTTAACGAGAACACCGAGTTCTACATCTACACACCCGGTCATATTCTGAAGTACAAGATCGTTTCGGCCTACCAGTACGACAATCGCCACATCCTCAACTCCTTTAACTTTGCCGATCCCGCCGTGCGCCAGGAGTATTTCAATACCGTTTGCAATCCCGATGCGCTCCTTAAAAACGTGCGCGAAGGCGTATCGCTTGATGCAGATAGTAAGATTGTACAGCTGAGCACCTGCGTACTCGATAAATCGCAGCGCAGCAACTCGCGCTATATCGTTAGCGGTGTTTTAGTTAATGATCAGGAAACCAAGTAGCAATGAACCCACGCGGTAAACACTTTATCGATGCGGCCGACCCTGAAGAGAACAGCCAGGAGAGCACGTCTCGGCAGCAGGTTTCCGATGTGGCAGACCCTACCGGCATGCAGCAGGGCGCCGATGTCGTCTCGGGCGCTGACGCAGAAAATGGGGCGCAGAGCGAAACCATGGGACAGGTCGATGCTTCGGCGCAGGTTGCGGATGATGCGCCGCAGCCTGCTGATGAGACCGAATGGCCTTCGCTCGATGAAGCGGCACCGCAGCGCCGTCGTCGTTCCAAGGAGTCGATTAAGCGCATTAAACGTCGTCGCCGTATCCGTAGGCTCGTGATCGTGCTGCTCGTGATCGGCGCGATTGTCGCTGCCGGCTGGGGCTTCGTGAACCATGGCGTGAGCCAGGGCAAAAAGAAGATCGAGGAAAAGACCCAGAAGGTCATTAAGGCCAAAGGCGACACCATCACCTATAACGGCAAGAAGTATGAGCTCAACAAGCATATGGCCACGGTGGCGTTCATTGGTTTCGATGGACGCGACAACGACGATGGCACCCAGAAGGGACAGTCCGATACCGTGATGGTTGTGGCGCTCAATACCGATACGGGTGAGGCGCGTGGCATCGTTATCCCGCGCGATAGCATGGTTGCCGTGGACACATATTCCAATGGGTCATTTGCCGGCCAGGTGACCGAGCAGCTGTGCCTGCAGTTTGCCTACGGCACCGACGGCGATAATTCCTCGCAGCTGACGGCGGCGGCCGCTTCACGCGTACTCGACAACATCCCGGTCGACTATTACTACACGCTCAATATTGAGGGCGTGGCGCCTATCAATGATTCTATTGGCGGCGTGACGCTGGTACCCACGCAGACTGTGCCGGGTACTTCGGTGGTCGAGGGGCAGGAGACAACACTCTTTGGCAAGATGGCCGAGAAGTACGTGCAGTGGCGCGATACCTCTGTGCTCACGTCCTCGCTCGACCGAACCGCGCGTCAGGTGAGTTACCTCCAGGCGTTTGCGTCTAAGGTTCTCAGTAGCGCTAAGAGCAACCCCGCTGCGCTCATCAGCCTGTACCAAACCATGGACGACTATACGTGGACCAACCTGGGTCTCGATGAGTTTAGCTACCTGGCGACCACGATGCTCGAGCACGGCCTGACCTCGTTTGATGTCGTGACGCTGCAGGGAACCATGCAGCAGGGCGACACCTTTGCCGAGTTCTATCTGGACCAGGACAACGTAAAACAAACCGTTGTGGACACCTTCTATCATCCTGTTAATTAGCTGCCCAGGTGCCGGATGCCAACAGTGGCTCACTCGATGTCAGGCACCAACAGCGAGCGGGCCGCATTTGCGCCAAGGTGACGTGAAATGAGAGGGCGCTGACCTTTTGGTCGCGCCCTCGAAATTGAACGTCAGATTGGCGTGAATGCGGCTCGCGCAGCGTCAACGGGTCCGCCGTTCGTTAGAACGGCGGAACATACACCACGTTGTCGCGGCGGGGCTTGGCCTCGGGAAGCACGTCTTCGGCATAGCCCAGAATGCAGTTGCCGACGCCGCGCAGGCTTCCGTCGGCGGGCAGACCCCAGCTGGCCAGCAGCTCCAGGCCCTCGGGCGAATCGAAGACCTCGTGGGCGCGATGAATCCAGCACGAATCAACGCCCAGCGCATAGGCAGCATTGAGCAGGTTGCCCATGGCAAGCGAACCGTCTTCCAGATGCGTGGGCACGCTGCGGTCGACCAGCACCACCACAACCGTTTTGGCACCGTAGAAGGGGTCGTCGTTGCTGCCCATGACTTGCGCATTGAGCTGCGAGAGACGCTCGATGGTCGCGGGATCGGTAACGGCGACAAACGTCACCGGCTGGCGTCCCATGCCGCTGGGCGCATACTGGCCGGCCTCGATAATGCGTGCGAGCTTTTCGGCTTCGACGGGGCGATCGCTGTAGTTGCGGCAGCTGCGGCGATGGATGAGCGCTTCGATGGTCTCCATGGGTTCTCCTAGCAATGACGTTGCAGATGCTCCGTTCTTACCCGTCGCGCCGTAGCCGTAATCGCGCGAAGGGCTCCAAGCAGCAATGGCCGCCAATCGGAAAAGTCGGCTTGCATAAAACTGCGGCAAGAATGTGAGAAGCTGATGAGATGGTTAAACGTTTTATCCCGTCTGCCCTGCGGTTTTTTACCACTTGCCTAAATGATGCGCGCATAAGCCCTGATAAAGGTTTTACTAAAGGAGTACCAACGTTTATCAACGCGCCATGGTGGCGCCGGGCCAGGAGGTAACATCATGTTCCAGGCTGGAGATGTCGTCGAGACCGACTTCGAAGGATTTCTGAAGCTGCTGCGTTCCAAGACGCGTGCTTTTGTGACGATCGACAACCACGAGTACTACATCACGCACACCGATGGCTATTGGCGTGTTCAGGATTGCGAGGCTCTCAACGATAAGGGCCACTTTACTGACTGCTCCGAGCTGGTCAATACGGTCTGCGAGGTCGTTGAGCTGCCCTGGATCTGCGGCAAGAGCCTGCACGACAGCTTTGCGGGCGCTACGGTCTACGAGGCCGTCGCTGCCTAACGGGCAAATACATCGCTATTCTCGCGTGACCGCCGGCGCCGCCCCCGCGCCGGCGGTCTTTTCTGTCGATATGCAATGTAGAGCTGACCATATATATTGAGCTTATTGACGATAGTCAAAAATCGGACTAATCTAAAAACAAATTGGTCAAAACTCGGACTATCGAATGGCGGGAGAGATGAATAATGCAGTTAGCCTGGTCGATTTCGACCGGATGCTCAACGGGCTTGACCGTATCTATTCGGAGTTCGCGCGCACCTGTGGTCTTTCGGACTGCGCCTATTGGATGCTCGTCGACACCAGCACGGCGGGCGGCAGCATTGCTGTAAGTCGTCTGACAAGCGAATGGTTCTATAGCAAACAGACCATAAACTCGGCCATTAAAGCCTTGACGGCGCGGGGTTTCGCCACGCTTGAGTTTGCCGAAGGCAGTCGCAAGAACAAAGTTGTGAGCCTGACCGAAGAGGGTAGGCGATTTGCAAAACGGTATGCGATGCCGGCGCAAGGGGCCGAGCAGAGAGCCTTCGATGCCCTCGAGCCATGTGAGCAGCGCGAGATTATGCGCTTGATCGGTAAATTTTCTCAGGTGCTCGGTGAGGAGTGCGAGGCATTTAAGCGGCAGGTGGCAGCCGAAGATCAGTCGGAGAATCAACGTGAGGGGGAGTCGTGCGACTGTTAATGAGGTTTTTGAAGCCCTACCGAGGGCTTGTCGCAGTGACGCTACTGGTGCTGCTGGTGGATAACGTCGGTACGCTGTTGGTTCCCACGATGCTGGCGAACATGGTCAACACCGGAATTACCACGGGCGATGTCGACTACATTTTACGTAACGGCCTATACATGTTTATCGCGACCAGCATGGCTAGCGGCGGCACGGTGCTGGGCTGCTATCTTTCGGCGCGCCTGGCCGCCAACGTGGCCTGCGATATCCGCAATGCCGTGTACGACAAATCGCTCGAGCTCGCGGCCAGCGACTTTGAGCGCTTTGGTACCGGATCGATGATCACACGCTCACTCAACGACATCAACGTGATTCAGCAGGCAATCCTTCAGACGATTCAGTTGGTGCTGCCGGTGCCATTCCTGGCCGTCGCGGGCATCATATTTGCTTGGTTCATCGATCCCGCCATGGGAACGCTGCTGGGCGTGGTGGTTGCGATCGTGCTGGTGGCGGCGGTCTTTACGGTGGCTAACGCCGCGCCGATTTTTATGCGCCTTCAGAGCTTTATCGATCGTATGAACGTGGTGCTGCGCGAGAACATCGTGGGCGTTCGCGTCATCCGCGCTTTCAATAAGGAGCACCACGAGGAGCAGCGCCTGGACGAGGTATTTAGCGATTACGCGGACAACGCCATTAAGGTCAACCACCTGTTTGTGGGGCTCGACAGCTCCAGCTTCTTTTTGATGAACATCGCCGAGGTGGCGGTGCTGTGGGTGGGCGGCAACCGCGTGGGCGCCCATGCCATGCAAATCGGCAGCATCTCGGCCGTACTGGAATACGCGATCCTGATCCTGTTCTTTGTGATGATGGCGCAGATGGTGATTCTGACGCTTCCGCGCGCTGCGGCGTGCCTCAACCGCGCGCAACAGGTGTTGGAGATTGAGCCGAGCATTGTGGACGGCAAGCGCACGCTGGATACGTGCGCGGCGGAGCCTGTTGACAGTGCCGACGCGGTCGCCGTGTTCGATCATATGTCGTTCCGTTTCGACGACGCCGACGAGGACACGCTGTGCGATCTGAACTTTACCTGTCGCCGCGGTCAGACGACCGCGATCGTCGGCTCGACGGGTTCGGGCAAGTCGACGGTGGCCAAGCTCCTGCTGCGCTTCCACGACGCCACCAAGGGCGCCATTCGCCTGGACGGCGTCGACCTGCGCGAGCTTTCGCAAGGCGAGATTCGCGGGCGCATTGCCTATGTGCCGCAAAAGGCATGGCTGTTCTCGGGCACCGTGGCAAGCAATCTGCGCTTTGGCAATGAGGGCGCGACCGAGGCCGACATGCTTCACGCGCTTGAGGTTGCCCAGAGCACCTTTGTACTCGATCAGCCGCAGGGGCTCGACACTCCGGTGGCGCAGGGCGGCACGAACTTTTCGGGCGGCCAGCGCCAGCGTCTGGCAATCGCCCGTGCGCTCATGAAGCATGCCGATCTATATATCTTCGACGACAGCTTTTCGGCCCTGGACTTTAAGACCGATGCCGCCCTGCGCCATGCGTTGCAAAACGAGACGCGTGACGCTGCGGTGCTCATTATCGCGCAGCGCATCTCGACGATCTTGCACGCCGACCAGATCGTCGTGCTCAAGGACGGCGAGGTTGTGGGCCTGGGCACGCATGGCGAGCTTATGGAAACCTGCGAGGTGTACCGCGCCATCGCGGAATCGCAAATGAAGGGAGGTGAGTAGCATGACCGAGGAGCTCAGGAAGCAGGCCAGCGTTGATGACGCCGTTGCCACAGGGCTGGTTGAGGAAACAGCTGCCGTAGCACCCGAGCTGGACGAGGCCGCCAAGGCTGCAGCCGAGCGCGAGGCTCGCCGCCAAGCGCTCTACGAGGAAAACGAACGCGCCGAGGACGAGCGCGCCCGCGCTGAGGCAGAGCGCATGCGCGACGTGGACGACGAAGACGAGGACGAGACGCCCCGCGACACCTGGGCGACGGTGCGCCGCCTGTGGAGCGAGGCCGCCGGCGACCATTGGCGCTTCTATATCGTGTTCGCGAGCATTGTGTTCTATGTCATCTTTAACACCGCCGCGCCGGCATATAGCGCCCGCGTGATCGATGAGCTGTGGGGCCACATTCAGGTGGCGTTTGCCAACGACACCACTTTCAGCATCACCTGGGAGAACTGCGGCAAGACCATTTTCGTCTACTTTATGATCTGGACTGCCGCTGCCTCGTTCTATGCGCTCCAGAGCTTTTTGATGTCGAGCGTGGCCGAACGCCTCAATCTGCGCCTGCGCAACCGCATCGCGCAAAAGCTCAACCGTCTGCCGCTCGCCTATTTTGACGCGCATCGTCCCGGCGAGGTCGTCAGCCGCGCGACCAACGACCTGGACAAGATGTCCGAGAGCATGCAGCGCGGATTGCTGCAGCTGCTCGTGTCGATCGGCACGGTTGTTGGTGCTGTGAGCGTGATGTTCGTGTTCAGCGTGCAGCTTACGCTCGTCTTTCTGTTCTTTACGGCACTGTCGCTGCTGGTGACGAAGGTCGTCTCGCGCCGCACACACGATGTGACGGGCGAGCGCCAGGAGTGGGTGTCCAAGATTACGAGTGCGGTCGAGGAAGGCTATTCGGGCCGTCTGGTGATCCGCGCGTTTAACCGCGAACGTCAGAGCTCCGCTGAGGTGCACGAGGCTTCGAAGGAACTGGCTCGTGTGAGCACCAAGGCCGACTTTATGATCAATGCTGTCGGCCCCGCAGTGCGCTTTATCGGCCGTTTGGCGCAGATCGTTATTGCGCTTGTGGGCTGCAGCATGCTGGTTGCCGGTCACATGACCGTCGGCGTGTTCCAGGCGTTCTTCCAGTTTATCTACGAGGCGTCCGAGCCCATGACGCAGTTGTCGTTTACCTTCAACTCGCTGCAGAGCGCGCTGGCGAGTGCAGAGCGCGTGTTCGACCTGCTCGATGAGCCCGAGATGGAGGCCGATCCGCTGCCGGACAAGGCCGCCAAGCTGCCGGGTCGCGTGGAGGGCCGCGTCTCCTTTGAGCATGTGCGCTTTGGTTATTCGCCCGACAAGCCGCTTATGCGCGACGTGTCGTTTACCGCCGAGCCGGGCCAGAAGATTGCCGTGGTGGGAACCACGGGCGCGGGCAAGACGACGCTCATCAACCTGCTCATGCGCTTCTACGAGATTGACGGCGGGCGTATTACGCTCGACGGCGTGGATACGAGCCGCATGGACCGCGGCGAGCTACGGCAGCAGTTTGGCATGGTGCTGCAGGACGCCTGGCTGTTCGATGGCACGATTGCCGAAAACATCGCCTACGGCTGCCCCGAGGCGACGCGCGAGGAGATTGTCGCGGCCGCTCGTGCCGCGCAGGTCGACTTCTTTGTGCGCACCATGCCGCAGGGCTACGACACGCGCGTGGCCAACGATGCCGAAAGCATCAGCCAGGGCCAGCGTCAGCTGCTGACCATCGCACGCGTGCTGCTCAATAACCCGGCGATTCTCATCCTGGACGAGGCGACCTCAAGCGTGGATACGCGTACCGAGCTTGCCATCGGTCGTGCCATGGACGCGCTCATGCGCGGGCGCACGAGCTTTGTGATCGCGCACCGCCTGTCGACGATCGTGGACGCCGACCTGATCTTGGTCATGGATCACGGCAACATTATCGAGCAGGGCACGCATAAGGAGCTGCTGGCTGCCGAGGGTGCCTACGCCGACCTCTATCTGAGCCAGTTCGCATAATGTGACAAAGGGACAGTCCCGCATGTCACATCAAAAAGAAGGGCGCGCCGGGGATGGATTCCCTGGCGCGCCTTCTTGCGTTGATGCCGATGTCGTTTTGTGCCGCTTGCGTTCCTAGCGCTCGTCCATGAGCTTCGTGACGAGGACTTTGAGCTCGGCCACCTCTCGCTCGAGTTCCTTGACGCGGCGGGCATTCTCGGTGATGCCTTGGCGGTTGAGCGCGGACTGCTCGGCGGCGTCATCGGGCATGTACTCGCGATGCTGCTTGGCATCGAAGCTCTCCTCGAACACGCGGCAGCCGTTGCGCTTGATGATGCGGCCTGGCACGCCCACGACGGTGCAGTTGTCGGGCACGTCCTTAACGACAACCGAATTGCCGCCGATCTTGACGTTGTTGCCGATGCGAATGTTGCCGAGCACCTTGGCGCCCGTGCCCACGGTGACGTTGTTGCCCAGGGTGGGGTGGCGCTTGCCGGTTTCGTTGCCGGTGCCGCCGAGCGTAACGCCCTGGTAGAGCACGCAGTTGTCGCCCACGATGGTGGTTTCGCCGATGACGACGCCCATGGCGTGGTCGATAAAGAAATGCTTGCCGATCTGTGCAGCGGGATGAATCTCGACGCCGGTGATGTGGCGGGTGATTTGCGAGAGCACACGGGCGAGCGAGCGATGTCCATGCTCCCACAGCCAGTGCTCGGGCACATGGTTCCACTTGGCGTGCAGGCCGGGGTAGGACAGGAAGATGACCAGACCGTTTTGCGCAGCGGGGTCTTGCGCCTGGACGGTTTTGATGTCCTCGCGAATGGTATTGATAAAGCTCACCGGCCGCCCTCCCTTAGCGCCATGGCAATGCGATTCAATAAAGTATAGCGATTCGCTAGGGATTAGGAAGGACAATCTTGGCGGCATTGCGCGACAGGTGTCAGTTATGCAAACTTGCTGGTAATGAAGTAAGACTTTTGAGGGGTTTGACCCGTGCTCGTGCCGCAACCGTATACTGGTCAACTTGGACGTGTCCGCGCCCACAACTGAGAGGTTTTACTTCATGGGTTTCATCAATTTCATTGCCGAGCTGCTTAAGGATCCGCGCACCGCGATCGCCAGTTGGATTGCCGCCGGCCCGCTTATGGCCTACGGCTGCGTGTTCCTGATCATCTTCATCGAGACGGGCGTGGTATTCTTCCCGTTCCTTCCCGGCGATTCGCTGCTGTTCGCCTCGGGTTTCTTTGCCCATAACGGCGGCTTTAACATCGTGGCTCTGTTGGCCGTCGCATGGTCTGCTGCCATCTTGGGCGATCAGTGCAACTTTATGATTGGCCATTTCTTTGGTAGAAAGATTATCGCTTCGGGCAAGGTGAAGGCCATGACGCCCGAGCGCATCAAAAAGTCCGAGGACTTCTTGGACAAGTGGGGTCACCTGGCCATCTTCCTGGGTCGCTTTTTCCCGTTTATCCGCACCTTTGTGCCCTTTATCGCCGGCATGGGCGGCATGCACTGGCGCAACTTCGTTATCTTTAACGTGCTGGGCGGCATTACCTGGTCGACGGTCTTTACGCTGCTGGGCTACTTCTTTGGCGGCATTCCCTTTGTGCAGGAGCACTTTGAGCTGCTGATTATCGGCATCGTCGCCGTGTCGATCATTCCGACCGTGGTCGGCTTGGTTAAGGCTAAGCTGGGCAAAAAGAGCGCATAGCTCGAGGCAGCGCACAAACTGTGTCGTTGAGGCCCGCCACTGCTTACGGTGGCGGGCCTCTTTAGCTTCGGTTGAATGAAAATACTTTACTTAGTTAAAGAAAAGCGTTTTGTCAGGCGTGTGCGGGGAGTACAATCTCGTGCATGCGAATCGACGTGCCATGGGCTTTGGTGTTGTCCGCGTGTCCCGTCCGGCTCTACGCTCCGGGCGTGCGACGTTGCGACGCGGTCGGCCTCGGTCCTTGCGTGCGAGTTCGCGAGTATGCAACTGTGTATGTAAGGAGCGACACATGACTGTCGAGAAGAAGGATATCGATTGGGGTAGCCTCGGCTTTGGCTACATGAAGACCGATTACAGCTACGAGGCCCATTGGAAGGATGGCGAGTGGGACGAGGGCGGCCTGACCACCGACCACACCCTGCATGTCTCCGAGTGCGGCGGCATCTTCCATTACTGCCAGGAGGTCTTTGAGGGCCTGAAAGCCTACACCGCCGAGGACGGCAGCATCGTCTGCTTCCGTCCCGATATGAACGCCGAGCGTATGTACAACTCTGCCCAGCGCCTCGAGATGCCCCCGTTCCCCAAGGACAAGTTTGTTGAGGCCGTCAAGCAGGTTGTTTCTGCCAACGCCGCCTGGGTTCCGCCCTTCGGCTCCGGTGCGACCCTGTACGTGCGCCCGTTTATGATCGGCTCCGGTGACGTGATTGGCGTGGCTCCCGCTCCTGAGTACACGTTCCGCATTCTCGTGACTCCGGTCGGTCCGTACTTTAAGGGCGGCCTTAAGCCCGTTAAGCTGCGCGTTTCCGAGTACGACCGCGCGGCCCCGCATGGCACCGGCAACATCAAGGCCGGCCTGAACTACGCCATGTCCCTCAAGCCCACGATGGAAGCACACCGCGAGGGTTATGCCGAGAACCTGTATCTTGACTCCGAGTCCCGCACCTATGTCGAGGAGACCGGTGGCGCCAACGTCCTGTTCGTGAAGGAGGATGGCACCCTCGTCGTTCCTCAGTCGCACACCGACTCCATCCTGCCCTCCATCACCCGTCGTTCGCTCGTTCAGGTTGCCGAGGATCTGGGTATGACCGTCGATCAGCGTCCCGTCGAGTGGGCCGAGGTCAAGGCCGGTACCTTTGTGGAGTGCGGCCTGTGCGGCACCGCTGCCGTCATCTCCCCGGTGGGCGAGATCGACAACAAGGTCTATGGTGCCGATGAGACCGTGACCTTCCCGGCTGGCTACACCGAGATCGGCCCCGTGATGAAGAAGCTTCGCGAGACCCTGACTGGTATCCAGTCCGGTGCTGTCGAGGATAAGCACAACTGGGTTTACACCGTCGCGTAACCTGCCTTATATGTCCGGCCCGAGGGCAACCTGCCTTTCCGGCGCGTCCTCGGACATGAAAGAACCTCCGTTGCGCACTTCGTGCGGCGGAGGTTCTTTCGTCCTGCGGAGTGCGCCGGAAAGGCAGGTTGCCCTCGGGCCTGCGTTACCTCGGTGCTGCCGTTACGGGCAATATAGATCTGAAGTAAAGATGGTGCGCGGCCTATTGGCCGCGCGTTGTGCGTGGATAAGAAAAGGGCCCAAGGTTTGTGCCTTGGACCCCAAAGGGTTGATGAGCTGGCTTAAGACTCGGCCGTGATTGTTAGAACTTGACGGTCGGTGCCTGGCGGGCGGCCTCGGCGGCCTCGAAGCCCTGGCGCTCCTTAAACTGGAAGATGCCGGCAAAGATAACGGCCGGGAACGTCTGGATGGCGTTGTTGTAGCTGAGCACGCAATCGTTGTAGCTCTGGCGCGCGTAGCTCACCTTGTTCTCGGTGTCCTCGAGCGTGGACTGGAGCTGCGTAAAGTTGGTATTCGCCTTAAGGTCGGGGTAGGCCTCGGCGACGGCAAAGAGCTGGCGCAGCGCACCGGTCAGCACGTTGTCCGCTTCCATCTTGGCCTCGGGGGTGGTGGCACTCACGGCGGCGTTGCGCGCGTTGACTACGGCGGCGAGCGTGTCCTGCTCGTGCTTGGCGTAGCCCTTGACGGTCTCGACCAGGTTAGGGATCAGGTCGTTGCGGCGCTGCAGCTGCGTGTCGATGTTCTGCCAGGCATTATCGATGCGATTGCGCTTGGTGACCATGTTGTTGTAGATGCCGGCGATGGCGCTGGCGATCACAACGACAACAACGATACCGATGATGACGGGAAGCATGATGTCTCCGTTTCGAATGGCAGCGGCGTTTTGCGCCGGCTGCCGTTGGTGTAACGCTACTAGTATACCCGCAACCTTTGGCGATACCGAACTTTCCGGTAAGCGTTATGTTTCCGCCAAGGAGGGGGGCGCCAACATGGAACGGTTGGTACAGGTGTAAGATATGCGACAAATTAAGGAATGCTGTCTACACCTTGAGGATGGCGATATGGATGGACCTTCGCATCAAGAAAACCTATCGTGCCCTGTTCGATGCTTTTACCGAGCTCTTGGAAGAGCATCGGTTTGAGGATTTGACGGTTGCCATGCTTTGCGACCGGGCCCTGATTCGCCGCACGACGTTCTATAAGCATTTTCGTGATAAAAACGATTACTTTGCCTTCTATATCGATGAGCTTATGACGGGCTTGCCGCAAAACCGGACCGATGCAGCGGATGCGGAGCCGCTTGATGACGTACGGGCGCTTCGCCATGAGGTCTTTGACGATGCCATGAATATGATTCTGGCGCATGAGCAGCTCATGGATAACCTTTTGGCCAGCAGCATGTCGGGCATGCTGACTGGCATGATTTGCGACCGCATTGCGCGTTCCATCCGCGAGCGTGTGATGAGCTCGCTTGCCGAAGATGCCCTGGCGCCCGTTTCGCTCGAGACGACATCGGAGTTTATCGCCGGTGGCATTATTCGACTGTTCACAAATTGGTGGGAGTCGGGTCACGATCTTGAGCGTCGACCCGAGATGGCCGACGTGGTCGATGCGCTGTTTGAGCGCACCATGACGCCGGTGAATCACTAAGGTGGCGGAGAGAGGGGGATTCGAACCCCCGGAACGCTCTCGCGCTCAACGGTTTTCAAGACCGCCGCATTCAACCGCTCTGCCATCTCTCCGTGAGTCGTAATGATAGCATCGTTTTGGATTTGCAACAGGGAAGGCGAACGATGACGAGCACCGGAATCGATGAGAAGTTCATGAGCGAGGCGCTGGCGGAGGCGCGTGCCGCCGCGGCGGTGGGCGAGGTGCCGATCGGTGCCGTAGTGGTGCGCGCGGGTGAGATCGTCGCGAGGGCGCATAATCGCCGCGAGCTCGACCAGGATCCTTCGGCGCATGCCGAGTTTTCGGCCCTGTGCGCCGCCGCGCAGTCGCTCGGTCGTTGGCGCCTTTCCGACTGTACGGTCTACGTGACGCTCGAGCCCTGCTGCATGTGCGCGGGGCTTATGGTTAACGCGCGCGTGGGGCGCTGCGTGTACGGCGCGGCCGATGCCAAGGCGGGTGCACTGGGCTCGCTGTACGACCTCAATGCCGATTCGCGCCTGAACCATCGGTTTAACGTACGCGCCGGCGTGCTGGCGGATGAGTGTCGTGAGGTGTTGAGCAGCTATTTTAGTGGGCTGCGTGGCACCGATTGTGCTGGCTGCGGTTGTGGGGCCGATCTTGGGGCACATACCGCTCATGCCGAGGCGCTCGCGTGTGCCGAAGAGGATGCTGGCGCAGCGGTTGACTTTGGCCCCGTGCAGCGCCGGCCCCGCCGCGTGCTGCTGGCGATTGATTCCTTTAAGGGCAGCGTTTCGAGCGCGCAGGCGGAGAAAGCCGTTGCCGAAGGCGTGCGCCGTGTGTGGCCCGATGCCGAGCTGGGCGCTTTGCCGCTGGCAGATGGTGGCGAGGGAACGCTCGACGCCATCGCCGCGCGCGGTGGCGAGCTCTCGACCTGTGAGGCTGCAGGCCCCTTGGGCGACCGCGTGTCTGCCCGGATGCTGGTGGACGGCGAGCACGAGTCGGCTGTAATTGAGATGGCCGAGGCGGCGGGTATTGGGTATTCGTCCTGCACGGAGTCGGCGGCGTTGGCGGCCACAACTTATGGCGTGGGCGAACTGATGCTTCGTGCGGTTCGCGCGGGTGCAAAGACGATCTATATTGGTTTGGGCGGCAGCGCCACCAACGACGGTGGCGCCGGCATGCTGCAGGCGCTGGGCGCCCGCCTTGTCGATGAGCGTGGCCGCAATATCGCCCCCGGTCTCGCGGGCCTTGAACACGTGACGAGTATCGATTTGGTACCGACGCTTCGGGCACTGAGCGGCGCGCACGTTGTCGTGCTGTCCGATGTCGAGAATCCGCTCGTGGGGCGTCGAGGCGCGCTGGCGGT
Organism: Collinsella sp. CM84Y_54; assembly: GCF_036317945.1. Classification (NCBI taxonomy): domain Bacteria; kingdom Bacillati; phylum Actinomycetota; class Coriobacteriia; order Coriobacteriales; family Coriobacteriaceae; genus Collinsella; species Collinsella sp. CM84Y_54. The sequence continues at coordinate 86,142 of NZ_JAWQCX010000006.1, read as the reverse complement.
GTTTGGCGGGCAGAAGGGCCTGCCGACGGATGATGCCGAGGCGCTGCGCAGGTACGACAGCTGGATGGTCGGCTATGGTCGCCTGCTCGATGCGGCGATTACCGGGGCGCGGGCTCAGGGGTTGTTGCGCGTGCCCGAGGGTGCACGGACATTTGGCTCGGTGCTCGGCGTGCCCGGTGCCGGTGCTGCCGGCGGCCTGGGTGCCGCGCTGCTGGCGCTCGGGGCGGAGCTGCGTTCGGGCGTGGAGACGGTGCTCGATCTGATTGGGTTTGACGAGTGCGTGCGCGATGTCGACCTGGTCATAACGGGCGAGGGCAATATGGACGAGCAATCCGCTGCCGGCAAGGCACCGGTGGGCGTGGCTCGTCGTGCGAAGCGATATGGCAAGCCGGTTGTTGCCGTCGTGGGCGGTCGTGCCGACAACCTGGATGCGGTGTATGGGCAGGGTGTCGACTTAGTTTTGCCGGTCTGTCGCAGGCCCATGCCCCTTGACCAAGCGCTCGACCCCCAGGAAGCCACAACCAACCTCATCTGCGCCGGTGAAGCCGCCGCCCGATCCTACGACCTCGCCCGCCTCTAAAATCCAACTCCCTATAAGTTGCGGTGGAATAGTTCCTGTTTGGCGGCTCAGGCGGCAAAAACAGGAACTATTCCACCGCAACTCAAAAGTGGTCTTTTGGCCCCGTCCTAAATTAGCTGCCTTGCCGTGGAGGGCGGGAGCGGGTAAGATATACCGAGCGCCTAGCGCGTTCGATGGGTTCGGATGACGACATGTTCCGAATCTGGTCAGGTCCGGAAGGAAGCAGCCATAAGGAGCCTCTGTCGGGCATCCGAATCCATCGAGCGCACGGGCGCTTTTTGGTGCCGCGATGTGGTCCCGGTGCCGGCGGGCTGTTTGGTGTCTCGCTGGTCCTCGGCTTTGCCTGCGGAATCGCTCGACTACCAAACAGCCCGCCGGCACCGGGACCACATCGTCCAAAATGCGCCCGTAGAGGCGCGTTAATCTGAACAATTAATCCCTTGTCTAGTGCTGCTCGTTGGCTTTGCCAAAACATGTTCGGGTGCTTTGTCTCTGTGCCCAGTTTCCTGATTGTTTCGGGGGCTTGTTCTGTGACGAGTTGATTTCATATCTCCAGGGCTCTCCGTACTATCATGAATCAGATTGAAGAGAGATGATGATAAGGAGCGCCTATACATGATTGAGCTGCTCAGGCGTTTTGGTGGTAAGTTTCGCCGGTATATGGTGATTGGTCCTGCGTGCAAGCTGATCGAAGTGATCTTTGACCTGCTGACGCCGCTGGTGATTGCCCAGATGATCGATAAGGGCATTGGCTCGCACGACGTGAACGCCGTTATCCACTACGGCATGGTACTTGGCGCCATGGCTGTGATCGGCATCTCGTTTACGCTCGTCTGCCAAAAGATGGCGGCGCTGACTTCGCAGGGCATGGGTACCGACATTCGCGGTGCACTCTACCAGCACATCAACGAACTGAGCTATGTCGAACTCGATCGCTTTGGCACGCCGTCGCTCATCACGCGCATTACCAACGATGTCAACCAGGTGCAGCTCGCTGTGGCGCTGGGCGTGCGCATGCTTATCCGCTGGCCCTTCTTGGCGGTGGGTTCTATGTGCGCGGCCCTTGCCATCGACCTTAAGCTCGGCATCATCTTTTTGATTTGCACACCCGCCATCGGCTTGGTGTTTTGGTTTGTCATGGCGCGCTGCATTCCGTACTACAAGCAGCTGCAGGCAAAGCTCGACCGCATCGCGCTTGTCTGCCACGAGGGGCTTTCGGGTGCCCGTGTGGTCCGCGCGTTTGTGCGCGAAGACCACGAGCGCGAGCGTTTTGCTCGTGCGGCCGACGACCAGGCGCATGTCGCCATCGCGGTGGGTAAGCTCTCGTCGGTCCTTAACCCCGTCACGTTTTTGGTGATGAATCTGGGCGTGTGCGCCATCCTGTGGGCGGGCGGCATCCAGGTCAACGTGGGTGAGCTTACGCAGGGCCAGGTCATGGCGTTTGTGAACTACATGACGCAGACCCTCACCTCCATCGTCTACGTGGCCAACCTGGTCGTTGTCTTTACCAAGGCGAGCGCCAGCGCGTCGCGCATCAACGAGGTGCTCAATTGCGAGCCGAGCATCACCGACGAGGGCAACCAGCCGGTCGCGCTGCCTGAGCCGAGCGACCTGGCGGGTGGCGCTGTTCCGGTCCCTGCGCTGAGCTTTGACCATGCGAGCTTCTCGTTTGGCGCCGGCGCGGCCAATGTTGTCAACGATGTGACGCTGGAACTCCCGCTGGGCAAGACGCTCGGCATTATCGGCGGCACGGGTAGCGGCAAGTCCACACTCGTCTCGCTTATTCCGCGCCTGTACGATGCAAGCACCGGCAGCGTGAGCGTGATGGGCGCCGACGTGCGCACCTGGCCGCTCGACCAGCTGCGCCACGTGGTCGCGACCGTCCCGCAGCGCGCGTCGCTGGTGAGCGGCACCATCCGCAGCAACTTGACCTGGCGCGACGATGCGGCAACCGACGATGAGCTTTGGGCGGCGCTCGATATGGCGCAGGCGAGCGAGTTCGTGCGCAAAAAACCTCAGGGTCTGGACGCGCCGGTCGAGGCGGGTGGCAAGAACTTTAGCGGTGGCCAGCGCCAGCGCCTGACCATCGCACGTGCTCTGGTGGGCTCTCCGCAGGTCCTAATCATGGATGACTCTGCCTCGGCGCTCGACTTTAAGACCGATGCGGCACTTCGTCATGCCATTCGCGAGCGCAGCGTGCGCGGTGCCGCCGAGGGCGGTCTGCCGCTGACTACGGTCATTGTGAGCCAGCGCGTCTCGACCGTGCGCGACGCCGACATGATCTGCGTGCTCAATCACGGCTCGGTCGCGGGCCTGGGCACGCATGACGAGCTGTACGCGACCTGCCAGCTCTATCGCGAGATTTGCCAGTCGCAGCTGCGCCGCGAGGAGCTCGAGGGCCAGCAGGGGAGCACGACGCCCGCGTCCGCTCCGACCGCCCCCGCATCCGTCTGCGCAAAGGAGGGATGCTAAATGAATCCGTACACTTCCTCCGGTTCGGTCGCCACGATGACGGCTAACGTGTCCGGCAACGATAACCTCAACGACCTGGGTGACGGTCCGCGCCAGCCCGGCGACCCCGAGCGCTACCCCGTAGGCGCGGTAACTCGCCGCCTGCTGGGCTACGTCCGTCCGCACCGCATTTCGTTTACGGCGTCGTTTGTGAGTGCTGCCGTCTCGGTGATTCTGCAGCTCTACACACCCATCCTCATTGGCGAGGGCATCGATCTTATCGTCGCCGCCGGGCAGGTGGATTTCGATGCGCTGCTGCCGCTTGTCACCAAACTCGCGATTGTCGTCGTAGGTGCTGCGGCCTTTCAGTGGCTGCAGGGCTATTGCGTCAACCGTCTGTCCTACGAGACGGTGCGTGACATGCGCGTGGAGGCAAGCGACAAGCTCAGCCGCATGCCACTCAGCTTTATCGACAGCCATGCCCACGGCGACCTTATGAGCCGTGTGGTCAACGACGTTGACCAGGTGGGCGACGGTCTGCTGCAGGGCTTTACCCAGCTTTTCACCGGCGTTATCACCATCGTTGGCACGCTCGCGTTTATGCTCTCCATCAACCTGACCATGACACTTGTGGTGGTGCTCGTCACGCCGCTTTCCATTTTTGCAGCCGGTGCCATCGCCAAACTCTCCAACAAGAGCTTTACGGCGCAGCAACGCATTCAGGGCCAGCTTGGCGGCCATATCGAGGAATACGTGGGCGAGCAGAAGCTCGTGGACGCGTTTGCCTATGGTTCCAACGCCCAGCAGCGCTTCGATGCTCTCAACGCTGAGCTCTACGCGGCAGGTGAGCGCGCGCAGTTTATGGGTTCGCTTTCTAACCCCGGCACTCGCTTTATCAATAACATCATCTATGCCGTGGTCGCCGTGATTGGCTGCGTGGGCGTGATCACGGGCGTGCCCGCTGCGCTTACGGTGGGCGGCGTGCAGATTTTCCTGTCCTATGCCAACCAGTACACCAAGCCGTTCAACGAGGTTACCAACGTCATTACGCAGATCCAGACCGCGTACGCCTCGGCGCGTCGCATGTTCGCGCTGCTCGATGCACGCGAGCAGGAGCCCGATGCGGCGGATGCCGTGGAACTTGCCACCCCGCAGGGTGAGGTGACCCTTGAGCATGTGGACTTTAGCTACGTGCCCGATCGCAAACTGCTGCAGGACATCTGCATCGAGGCTAAGCCCGGCATGCGCTTTGCCCTGGTTGGTCCCACGGGCTGCGGAAAGACAACGCTCATCAATCTGCTGCTGCGTTTTTACGATATCGATGCCGGCCGCATCATGGTCGATGGCCGGTCTTCGCGTGACTACACGCGTGCAAGCCTGCGCCGCGCCTTTGGCATGGTGCTGCAGGATACGTGGCTGTTCGAGGGCACGGTGGCGGACAACATCGCTTACGGTTGCCCAGGAGCTACGCGCGAGCAGGTCATCGAAGCCGCCAAGCGCGCGCACGCGCACAAGTTTATCGTGCAGCTGCCAGGCGGCTACGACACGGTGGTTGGCGAGGACGGCGGCACGTTTAGTCAGGGCCAAAAGCAGCTGCTGTGCATCGCGCGCGTCATGCTCACCGACCCGGCGATTCTGCTACTGGACGAGGCGACCTCGAGCATCGATACCCGCACCGAGCTGCAGGTTCAGGCGGCATTCGACGAGCTCATGGCCGGCCGCACAAGCTTTGTCGTGGCGCACCGCCTGAGCACCATCCGCAACGCCGATTGCATTCTGGTCATGCGCGACGGCCAGATTATCGAGCGCGGCACGCACGACGAGCTGCTAGCGGCAGGCGGCTTCTACGCCGAACTCTACCGCAGCCAGTTTGCCCAGTGAGCAAGCCCGTGGTGCAAATTAATCAATCGACAGACGGTGGTTTACATCTGTCACGTTAGTACTAAGATATTCATCTAATAAATTGCATTAGTGGCTTTAGTTTTGGGGGAAACGAGCAACGTGACTATGACATGCTCTTTGGTGGTCAACAGCAAGAGCGGTAATACCAGGATGGTTTCGGGTGCGATCAAGCGCACTCTGCAGGCTGCGGGCGTTGAGTTTGTCCATGCCGCGGCGTTGAGCGACGATGCGGATGCAGATCAGGTTGCGCTCGAGGCGCAGGGCGCCTGCGCGGCCGACACAGTGCTCGTCGGTTTTTGGTGCGACAAGGGCGCGTGCACGCCTTCGGTCGCGGCGTTGCTCTCCGCCTTGCACGGCAAGCGCGTCTTTCTGTTTGGCACCTGCGGTTTTGGGGCCGACCAGAGCTATTATCAGCAGATTATCGATCGTGTGACCTCCAATTTGGCTGAGGATGCCGAGCTTGCGGGTTGGGCGATGTGCCAGGGCAAGATGGGCCCTGCCGTAAAGCAGCGCTACGAGGCCATGCTCGAGCAAGATCCCGACAATGTCCGCTTTAAGATGCTGCTCGATAACTGGGTCGCCGCAAAGGATCACCCCACCAAGGAAGATCTGGACAACATGGCTGCAGCCGCCAAAAAGGCCGTGCTGGGGGAGTAGCTCCCATCGCTGACGGCGGTCGGTCCATCTTTCTAAATGAAACGTCCTCCCGGGCGTCGGGGCACGAAGTTCCCTGCTCTACAGTCCTGCGCAAGACGAAGGCCACATTAAGTGGCCTTCTTTGCGTGCGGAACTCGCGATGAACTTCGTGCCCCGCCGTCCGGGAGGACGCCTCTTTATTGATGGGAGGCCTGATAGGTCGATGGTTCCGTGCCCGGATGCGTCCAAAGTGGGACGGGCTTTCCGGATGGGCAGGCTTTCGAAAAATGCGTCCCGGAATTTGCCTTTGGAATGGGACGTAGTTTCCCGTTGAGGTGCTTTGCGGAAAGTGCATCCCACTCTGGGCGGTCGAAGTGGGACACACTTTCCCAAAGGCGCTCCAACGGGAAATTGCGTCCCATTATTCGGTCAAGAAACGGGATGCATTTTCCCAATGAGAGCAAAACCGGAAAATGCATCCCACAATCAGCCCTCAAAGTGGGACGCCGTTTCCCAATGAGGCTCAAGCGGAAAATGCATCCCGGAATTTGCGCTCAAAGTGGGATGCGGTTTCCGGTTGAGGGTCTAAGGGGAAAGTGCGTCCCAGAATCGACGCTTGAAATGGGATGCAGTTTCCCGATGAGGCACTCGACGGAAAATACATCCCAGAAATGGCCTTTGAGCTGGGATAAGATTTCCGCGGTATCTCGGATTCTCAAAAATGAGACACGCCGTTGGCGAAAATGAGACACGTGATATCGGGCATCGGATGTATCATTTGCAAAAATGAGTCCACTCCACTCGAGTAAAGCGATGTCCCTCATGTACGTTCCACACCCCCGTATCCGTAGGCTGTCGAAAATCCCGCTTGTTGGGACGGCGGCGCTTGCTGCGTTGATCGCCACGAGCGTCGCCTGCTTCACGGCCACGCCCCAGGTTGCCCAGGCGGCAGACGCGCCCGCAATCACCGATATGACCGAGCAGGATTATCAAGCCCTGGGTCTGGGCACGAGCGAGGACATTCCGGCCGATACCGTTGGCCCCTATTCCACTGATACCCCCACGACGTTTGCCACGCGCAGCGAGGTCTATATGGCAGCTAACGGTAGCCATGGCAATCGCTACACTCTGCGCGACAAGCTCGAGAACGTCGAGCGCGGTGACATTGGCGGCAGCAGCAAACTCACCGATGGCTATGGAAGTGTGTGGGGCGCCGCAAAGTTCTGGCAAAACGTCAACAACTTCGATACGAACAGCGATCTCTACAAGCATAGCGACTACGGTGGCGGCACCTGGTCGTACCTAAGCAACAATGAGTCCTCAACAGTACTCGCCAACGACAACAACGGTTTCTCGGGCATTCACGCCACGAGTGTTGAGTTCTGCAGCGACGCCAGCACGGGCAAAAAGAGCCGCGTTGCCGAGCTCCGTGCCTACGGCGACAGTTCCTCCACGACGATTGACGGCAAGTCATACGCCGGAAAGGTTGAGCTGGTCCTCTACTCGTTTAGCAACGGGCGCACGCGCACTCTCGACACACACCTGCCGGTGACGGTCAACACTAATATGATGTACGAAGGCCGTTTTAAGTACCTGGATGCCGGTTACCTGCAAGAGCACGACGCCGTCTTTGATGTCGAGGCGGGCGATGTCGATGGCGACGGCGTCGACGAGCTTTTTGTCTACGCGGGCTGCTATGTCGACGAGAACGGCGTGCGCAAGGCTGTAGTCGACATGTATGACTTGGAGGGCGGCAACTGGAAGCAAAGCGTCGTCAAGATCGATGCCGGTAACGCCGCGGACTACACCACGCACAACAAGGGCGGGAACGACTCCTGGACGCAGCTTCAGTCAGCTCCTGTCGTTTCGCTAGCGGCCGGCGACCTCGATCGCGATTTTTGCGATGACCTCGCCATCGTGGTCTCGGCACCCTACGGCAAGAAGAATATTGATAAGTCGACGCATTGCGAGCTGTTTTCGTGGGATGCATCCAAGGGTGCGCTCGTCCATGTCGATGCTCTGGGCGACGCGGGCGCAATCTCCCTCTCCGCGAACGGCAAGACCATGGTCGCTGCGAATGCGACGTTCGGCACGTTTGCCGCCTACGATGAAGAAGGAAAGAAGACGGGTGAAACCGTCACGGGCCTTATTCTTGCGGGCTATGACTGGCAACGCAGCGCTTTTGATTACGGCGCTTCTGACGGCAGCAAGGGGCTGTACGGCGCGCTGTACCGCTACGCGTATTTTGACTCGGAGTCTGGCGAGTTCAAGCTTTCCGATTGTAAGGAATACAGAGACGGGCTCCTCGCCTCCTATGGGCTGATGCATGTGCCCAACAGCGCATGGAAGGATAGCGCTCAGGATAAGCGCTATCCGTGCACCTTGGCGCCTATTGCCCTTGCCACTGCCAACCTTGACGGCCTGTCCGAGCAGCTGGCGGTCGACGAGGTGCTCGTGGGCGGCGATGTGTTCCGCGACTTTGCCTGCAACACGGCACAGAGCGGGGCTCAGGGCTTGGGGTCCATGGTCGGAACCATGAGCATGAGCGGTCAGCAATACAACAGCAGCAACAAGCATGACCACAAGGGTATAGAGCAGGTGTGGATCAGCGACGTCAAGGCGGGTAGCGTCTCGGGTTCGGACCGCTATAACGAGAGCTTTATCGCCGTGGTGGGCAAGCACCGCGACGAGGACCTGCGCAAGAACGATGACTACTATTGGATGACCGCCTCGCATTTTTCGCTCGACGAGAACGGAAAGGTGCGCCGCGGCGAGGAGCAGGTGATTAGCGAGAGCAACCGTCGCGGCACTACCTACGGCACATTTATCTCGCTCGCGCTGCCCGATGTCGACAACGACAGCGTCAAGATCACGTACAAGGACCGCTACAAGGTCTATACCAACCCGCGCGTGCTTGCCGTGCTGCAGGATGCGCCCTATGTTGAGGATCTGGAGCAGGCATACGGCTATCTGGTGTTGGGCGGCACGTCATACGGAGAGGAAAAGGGCACGGGGACATCCCAGGGCTATACCATTGGCGCCGAGTTGGGCGTTGCCGTCGAGGTGCAGACCGGTCCGCCCCTGGTCGCGATGAATGCTTCAGTCGATTTTGCCGCCGAGGGATGCTATGACTACCGGAGCGAGCGCACGGTCAGCGCAAGCGTAAGCTATGAGTCGCATGCCGGCGAGGGTGACAAGGCCGTGCTCTACACGATTCCGATGGTCTATTACGAGTATGAGATCGAAAATGAGGAAACTGGTGGCAAGGGCGTGATGGCGGCGCCCGTGTCGCTCGGCGCGCAGACCTCGGTCGTTAATGTCGAGGCCTATGACCGCATTGCCAAACAGCACAATATGACGCCGCTCAGCTACTTTTTGACCAACCGGTCGGGAGAACCCGGAACCTATCAAACGACGCTCAACGGCGAGACTCCCGTTGGGGATTCCTTTGGCCTGGGCAAGCCTGGCGTAACGCGCGCCTACACGCACGATGGGTTTAACGGCGCCGCCGCGCAGTCGGGGGCGAGCATTGAGCAGACCATCGAAGTCGAGGAGGGCAAGGAGCAGGAGCTCGAGCTCGGCTTGACGCTGAACGGCAGCGTTGTCATGGGCGCGAAGCTCGCAAAGCACGAGTTGTTTGGCGGCCTGTGCTTTGGTGCCAACGCCGGCTTTACTACGGGGAACTCCTCGAGTGAATCGACCGAATACGGCGGCACCGTCGACAACCTGCCCGAGGCCGCGCAGGGCAAGTACGGTTTTGTGTGGCGTCTGGGCGTCAACGCGGTGGATGTCGACAAGTTCGAGGCAGACTCGGGCGACAAGCTCGGCACCAAGGACACCGACCAGTTCTGGATCGTGGGCTATGACGTTAAGGACGTCGAGATGCCCGACGCGCCGGCCGTGACGGGCTTTACGGCAAACGCCGTCGATTCGACCAGCGTTACGTTTAGCTGGGACGATGTGCTCGCAAACAAGAGTGGCTTTAGCTACGACGTGGGCATGCTGCAGAGCAATGCGGCGGATGCGGTCGTCAATAGCTGGAAGATTGCCGACAACACGCAGACCTCGCTCAAGTGGGATGGGCTGCAGCCCAATACGGAGTATCGATTCGCCATCGCCGCCGTTAAGAATGGATCCACGACCGAAACAGGTATTCGCTCGGCAATCATCACGGTCAAGACCATGCCCGATGGCATGACGATGACCGTGAGCGGACCTGCGGCGGATGCTGCGGAGGGGTCGGATCTTGGATACGACTCTTCGGTTGAGCGCACGGCGGGAAGCCACCTGACGCTCTCGGCGATTGGCCATGTGAAGCAACTCGGTGCCGACGATAGCGAAACAGGGCTGGCACCGACCTATATGTGGTACCGCAAGGGCCGCGGCGAGACAGAGTTTAAGCTCGTGGGTGCCGATGGCAACCTCGCGGCTGGAACGGCCTCAAAGCTCGAGATTGACCTGACCGCAGACGATGACGGTGCGCAGTATTACTGCCACGTGGGATACAACGACGTGGGCCTCGACACCGGCACGACGCTCGTGAATATCGAGGCCGAGGAGACGGCGCCCACAACGGTGAACGCCACCCCGATCCGCACGCGCCGCCTGTTCTCACAGGCAAGTGCGGGCGCCAAGAAGTTCCTGGACCATACGCTGGTAAACACCGCCGGCCCAACCGATTCCGAAGGCTCAAAGGACCCCGAGACTCCTGAGACCCCGACGAACCCGGACAAGCCCAAGTCCGACAACGGAGCTAAGACCGACACCAAGGTCAAGACTACGACCACAGCGAAGAACCTCGCAAACACCGGCGACCAAACATTCGCCCTAGTCGCCACCGCAGCAGCAGCGGGAGCAGCGCTCGTAGTGATAGCCCTCATCATGCTGATCAAGCGCCGCAAGACCCACTAGTAGCCAGTCGAACATATCGACAACCCAAAAACCCGGGTAGCCAAAAAACAGGCCACCCGGGTTTTCTGTTGAGTGGAGACTCCGCAAGCGGAAACTGCATCCCACGATTAGCGCCCGGAACGGGACACATTTTCCGTCAAGCCCTCATCCGGAAAATCCATCCCAGTTTGAGCGCCCAGACCGGGACGCACTTTCCCAAAGGGTCCTCAACGGGAAACTGCGTCCCATAATTAGGCCGAGAAATGGGATGAACTTTCCCAATGAGAGCCAACCGGAAACCACGTCCCAGAATCAGCCCCCAAAGTGGGACGCACTTTCCCAAAGGGTCCTCAACGGGAAAATACATCCCGGAATCCAGCTGAATAGTGGGACACACTTTCCCAATCAGGTCCCAAGCGGAAACTGCATCCCATTCCAGACAAGAATTCCGGGACACGCTTTCCGGATACAAACAAGGCCGCATGACGTGGCCTTCAGCTTATATATGTTCAGCAGATGCCCCCATGACAAGCCGCGCTTCAACACCGAGGCGTCTGCCCGGCGACGCGGAACGTAAGGTTCATCGCGAGTTCCGCACGAGCCGGAGAGCACTTAATGTGCTCTCCGTGCGAGCAGGACTGTCCGAGCAGGGAACCTTACGTTCCGCGCCGCCGGGCAGACGAACCAGTTAAGACGTGTCGCTACTTGATCTTGGTTGTTCCCGGCGCCAGGTTGGGGTCGGTTTCGTTGGCCTCGGTCTGGAAGTGCTCGGTATACACGTTCTTGCCGTCGCGGAACATCTCGTAGTACTGCATCTTGGCGTAATCCTCGCGTGCCTTGGTGGCAGCCGCGGCGGCGTCGTCGTCACCGGTGACGTTGGAGGAGAGCGCCCAGCGCAGGCTGGCGTCCTCGTAGCCGACGGAGTTGATGGCGGGCAGCGACTCGCGCAGCGTCATGTGCGCTTTCTGGTAGTCGGAGAGAGGTGCGCCGATCAGCTGCATCAGCTGGGTGGACAGATAGTTGGTGGACAGGTCGTCGACCTCGCTTGTCTGGTCGCAGCCGGCAACGTCGTAGTTGGCCCAAATGATGTAGTCGGTCTGCCACAAGCGCTCCTGGTGGGTGGCGTCATCCTCGTCGGTAAACCACTTGTCGTTGAACTTGGACGGGAAGAACGGCTGATGGTCGCCCCAGAACACCACGACCACCTTGCGATCGAGTTTGTTCAGGGCGTTGAGGAAGTAGCGCAGCGCCTGGTCGGACTGCTCAATGCACGAGACGTACTCGTCGACATCGGACAACGTGCCGTCCTCGACAGTCTTGGCGTCCAGGTCGGTCGTGTCGATGTTCAGGTGCATCTGCTTATCTGCCGGCAGTAGACCCGTATCGTAGCCCGAGTGGTTCTGCATGGTCACGTCGAAGATAAACTGCGGATCGGCGTTCTGGTCGAGCAGCTCAAGAATCTTGTCGTAGGTAGCCTGGTCGGTCACCATACCGCGCAGGGTGTCGGCGCCCTGGAAATCGTTGATAGACAGGAACTGGTCAAAGCCAAAGTCCTTGTAGACGCTCTCGCGGTTCCAGTTGGTCGCGTGGTTGGGGTGCATGGCCGTGGTGGAATAGCCGAGCGATTTGAATTGCTCTGCCAGGTTCCCGGTCGTTTCCATGTTGTAGATGGTGTAGGGGTACACGCCCGAGCCCAGGTTGGCCATGGAGTTGCCGGTCATAAACTCAAACTCGGTATTGGCGGTGCCACCGCCGTAGGCGCTCACGTAGAGCTTGCCGCGGCTGAGGCAGTTGGACAGGTTCTTAAAGTACTGCGGTCCCCCGTAGCCGGCGCGCATGTTCTGGTAGATCGAAAGATCCGAGAAGGTTTCGTTCATGATGGCGATGACCGTGGGCTTCTCACTGTCGAACTGCTCCTGGGCGGCAGTGCGGGCGTCGCTTGTGGCGGCATCGGACTTGTCGTAGGCCTTGGCGTACTTTTTGAGCGTGACCTTGGCGTCGTCGGCGGAGTAATCGGCGGGTTTGGGCGGCTTGATGGACTGCGCTGCACTAATAAAAGCAGGCAGGTAGCCCTCGCGCCAGTAGCTCTCGAGCGGGCGCCAGGTGTAGACGGTGATGCCGAGAGTGTTGTAGTAGTCGATAAGCGCGACGTGCGCGGTCACGCCGCCCAGGCAAAGCACGGCGACGAGCAGGTTGGTGAGCAGCATGCGCTTGGCGTTGGCGGCACCCTTCTGACGGTGCGGTGCTACCAGGCCGGCGTACTCGCATAGCAGCATGGCGATGGCGGTAAAGCCCATGGACAGCACGCAGAACAGCGAGATCGAGAAGGTGTAGCCGTTGCCGGCGACCGCGGCGGCGGTGGAGATGGCCGAAAGGTCGCCCGGCTGGATGGGCATGGATTTAAACGTGATGACGAAGAACTCGGCAATGCCTAGGACAAAGAGGGCGAAGGCCAGGACCGCGGGAGCCGCGCCGTGGCGCTGGAACAGGAAGAAAAGGCCGCTCATGAGTGCGGTGATGATAGCCCACTCGAGCAGGATGCACAGGGGGTAGACCCAGGTAAAGTCGTGGTTGGACGAGACCTCCATGCCCAACAGCGCAAAGACGCCGGCGAGCAGCAGGCACAAGACGGCGGCGACGAGCGGTTTGCCCACAAAGGCGCCGCGCAGGCGGGCGAGCTTGCCGGTGGGGGCGGGGACGTCGGGCTCGGCGAACGCAAAGACGCGCGGAGCGATGCGGTCGCGGGCGATGCTGGCCCAGGCGCAACCGGTGAGAATGGCATTGGTCAGGATGAGCATCACAAAGGCGAGCGGCTCGTTTTGGGCGACGAGGCCCACGGCGCCCCAAATAGTCAAAAAGACCTGGAACAGACCAAAGGCGACGCTCCAGGCGATAGCGCCCTTGGCAACGGCGCCCGACTGCGCGCGAATGGCCTTGGCCTCGCGCAAGACAAGGTAGACGGTCGCCGCAAGACCGACGAGCGAGATGGCGGCTGCGAACATGCTGAGACTCCTCACAAACTTAAAACCTACGAAAGCGGGGGTTTACCCGATTGTTACCAAGATATGCGCTGCAATTGGTGGCTGCGCACAACAACCAGCCATATTAACGCGCACGTGTGGCGGTGTGGCGCAATGTAGTGGCGACCTGCGCGATAATGGACGGGAATTACACGGAAACGTAAAGGCTTCTTAAAGAATTGGCGAGGATAGAGCTATGGGTGAGCAGGTTTGTATGACGGGCGTCGAGTGCTGCGGCGGAGCTGAGGGCGTGGATACGAACGGCTACCCGGTCGAGACCACGGGCAATGCGGTGCTGGACATTTTGGAGCATCGCTCGTCTACGCGTGCCTTCGCGCGCGATGACGACGACCGTCCCGTGGCGGTGACCGACGAGCAGCGTGCGGCGATTCTGCATGCGGCGAGCCGCGCGCCGTCGGCGGGTGCCATGATGATGTATTCCATCGTGAGCATCCGTGAGCAGGCTACGCTCGACCGCCTGGCCGACCTGTGCGACCACCAGCCCATGATCGCTAAGGCGCCCTGGGCACTAATATTTGTGGTCGATTATGCCAAGTGGATCGATCTGTTTGAGCACGTGGGCTGCTTTGAGCCAGAGTTTGTAGAGCGTACGGGCAAGTCGCCCCGTCGTGCACCGGGTCTGGGCGACTTTGCCATTGCGGCGCAGGACGCCGTGATCGCCGCGCAAAACGCCGTGGTTGCCGCCGAGGCCCTGGGGCTGGGGAGCTGCTATATCGGTGATATCGTCGAGAATGCCGAGGAAGTTGCCGAGCTGCTCGATCTGCCGCCCTATACCATGCCGCTGTCGATGCTCATCATCGGCACGCCCCGTAAGGAGCGTCCGGCCATTGCGCATCCCGTGGTGAACCTGGTGCACGAGGAGCGCTACTGCCGCGCCGATGCCGCGACTATGGATGCTCAGGTGGCCGAGATGGATGCGATGTTCCGTCCGCATGCCCGCGAGGTGGGCGAGCGCGTGGTGGATATCTACACCCGCAAACACACCAGTCCCTTTATGGCCGAGATGAGTCGCTCCATGGAGTGGTGGTTCAAAAACTGGCTCGGAAAATGACGAATGTGACAAGGGAACAGTCCCTTTGTCACATTCCATATCGCCGCGGTAGCCTAAAGACTGTATAAATCTTTATCTAGCTGGGAAAACAGTGCATTAAAACATGGGCCGATTACCTATAATCCCCTCGAACGTTAAAGTTGGGAGGAAACCGGCTTATGGAACAAAAGGCCAAGGAGGCAGCCTCGCACGCTGCGATTCCTGTGAGCATCTCGGCGATGCTCGTCACGCTGGGCGTGGTGTATGGCGATATCGGCACCAGCCCCATGTATGTAACCAAGGCACTCGTTGCCGGCAACGGCGGCATCGGAAGCGTCACGGAGGAGTTCGTGCTCGGCGCGCTCTCGCTCGTCGTATGGACGGTCACGCTGCTGACGACCGTCAAGTACGTGCTCATCTCGCTGCGCGCCGACAACCACGGCGAGGGTGGCATCTTTGCTCTGTACAGCTTGGTTAAGCGCTGCGGCAAATGGCTCATCATCCCCGCCATGCTGGGCGGCGCGGCACTGCTCGCCGATGGCATCCTCACGCCCGCCGTTACCGTGACTACGGCTATCGAGGGCCTGCGCACCATTCCGGCAGTCCATGCTGTGTTGGGCGACGATCAGGGCCGCGTCGTGGCCATCACACTTGCCATCATCATTGTGCTCTTCTTGGTGCAGCGCATCGGCACGGCCAAGATCGGCCGTGCCTTTGGCCCCATCATGACGCTGTGGTTTCTGTTCCTGGGCGGTACGGGTCTGTTCTTTGTCTTCCAGCACCCCGCGGTGCTGCTGTGCCTCAACCCGCTGCGCGGCATCGGCTTTTTGTTGAGCCCCAACAACCATGCAGGCATCATGATTCTGGGCAGCTGCTTCCTTGCCACCACCGGTGCCGAGGCGCTCTATTCCGACATGGGCCACGTGGGCCGCGGCAACATCTACGCAACCTGGCCGTTCGTTAAGTGCTGCCTGCTGCTGTCCTATATGGGGCAGGGCGCTTGGCTTATGAACAACGCTGCCAACCCCGAGCTCATGGGCATTGCCGACCTCAACCCGTTCTACCAGATGCTCGCCCCGGGCCTGCGCCCGTTTGCCGTCGGCCTTTCCACCGTCGCGGCCATCATTGCCTCGCAGGCGCTCATCACCGGCGCATTCTCGCTGGTGTCTGAGGCCAGCCGCCTGGACCTCATGCCGCACATGCAGGTTTTCTATCCTGCCGAGACCAAGGGCCAGCTCTATATTCCCATGGTCAACAACGTCATGCTTGTGGGCTGCGTCATCGTGGTGCTGCTGTTCCAGAGCTCGGCGCACATGGAGGCCGCTTACGGCTTGGCGATCACCCTGACCATGATGTGCACGACGCTGCTGCTCTTCTTCTACTTGCATGTCGATCGCGGCCTTAAGGTCGCCCCGTATATCTTCGTTGCGTTCTTCCTTATGCTCGAGGGCTTCTTCTTTGTGAGTTCGCTCACCAAGTTCTTCCACGGCGGCTACTTCACCATCCTCATGGCTGCACTCATCATGGGCATTATGGTGTGCTGGTACAACGGCACGGCGGTCGAGCAGCGCCAGTTTACGCTGCTGCCGCTGCGCAGCTACCTGCCGCAGCTCAAGCGCCTGCGCGACGACGACCGTTACGAGCGCATGAGCGACAACGTCGTGTACCTGACCAAGGACACCCATACCGACTACATCGACCGCGATATCGTCTATTCG
Organism: Collinsella sp. CM84Y_54; assembly: GCF_036317945.1. Classification (NCBI taxonomy): domain Bacteria; kingdom Bacillati; phylum Actinomycetota; class Coriobacteriia; order Coriobacteriales; family Coriobacteriaceae; genus Collinsella; species Collinsella sp. CM84Y_54. The sequence goes on along the minus strand of NZ_JAWQCX010000006.1, from coordinate 69,894 downwards.
ATCTTGGACAAGCATCCCAAGCGCGCCCGCGCCTGGTGGTTTGTGAATGTCGAGACCATGGACGAACCGCACACCTTTGCCTATTCGGTCGAGACGTTCGGCACCGACTACGTGTTCCGCGTGCATCTGTACCTGGGCTACAAGATCAACCAGCGCGTTAATGCCTACCTGCGTCAGGTTGTTCAGGACCTGGCTGCCACCGGCGAGCTGCCGCCGCAGACGCATGACTACTCGGTCTACAAGGATCCGGGTAACATCGGCACGTTCAAGTTCATCCTGATTCGTAAGCTTCTGGCGCCCGAAAGCGATGTGGAGCCGAGCGAGCGTACGGCCATCACGCTCAAGTACATCATCCGCCGCGCCGCCGGCACGCCTGCACGCTGGTATGGCCTGGAGAACTCCAACGTGAGCTTTGAGTACGTGCCGCTGTTCACCAAGTTCAAGGCCGTGAACAAGATGCATCGCCTGGCCCCCAACGAGCGCCCGTAGGCGCCGACAGGTTGCATGGAGTTGGTTTTCGATGGACAAGGTTGAGACCGGGGAGGCAAACATGGATGCAAAGATGCTTGATGGCCACGAGGTGGTTGCCGAGATGGTGCGTGAGGCACGCGCCGACGCCGCCGAAGATCGGTTTTTGACGAACCGTGCCAACATGGACATGGCCGATCGCGTAATTTCGATCGTGGCACTGGTATTTGGAGCGGTGTGCGTGTGTGCCCTGCTCGCGCACGTGCTGTTTGTCTAGCGACTGCCGGTCGTAGAAGGCTTTACACTTGGAACCACCACAAGGGAAACCACCACAAAGGTGCCTGTCCCCTTTGTGGTGGTTTTTGTTTATGAGAGAGGGGCGGGGCGCTGATGGACGTCCGTACGGACGGCGATATTGCCGATAGCTTTTGGTGGCGGCGCACAACGCTGACGCGCCGCACTCCTCTGTATGACGCCTGCGTATCGGCGGGGCTGCTGGTCGCGGCGACGATTGTGGGCGCGCTGCTCGACCATCCGGGTCTCGCGCCGAGCATCATGATCGTCTATGTGCTTGCCGTGCAGCTGTGTGCCTTTTTCACCTGGAGCCGCCTGTATTGCCTGTTGAGTGCGGCTGCCGCCGCGGCGCTCTACAACTTCTTGTTTGTCGATCCGCGCTACTCGCTGTCGTTTATCGACCGCGCCTATCCCGGCATGTTCTTCATCATGTTTGTGGTCTCGCTTGTGTCGAGCTCGATTGCGTTGGCCCTGCGCCGCGCCTTGGCACAGGCTGCCGCCAGCGACCGTCGCACGCATATGGTGCTCGAGACCAACCGCATGCTGCAGCGGTGCGCCGATCAGCAGCAGATTGTCCATGCCATGGCAACGCAGCTGGCGCGTCTTTCGGGCTGTCCGGTCGTATGGTACAGCGCCGATGCCGACGATGATGACCTGCTGCCGCGTGCGACATACACGGCCGTGGGCGATGCCGCGCCGGTGCACGAGCTGGCGCCGCAGATGCCGCCGCGTCTCTCGGCGTCCGCCTATGTGGGAATGCCGCTCGACGCCACTTATGGCGGCTCGGCGTTTTATGGCATCTACCTGACGGTTCGCACGGGTGACGGCTTCGTGCGCTCGGGCGACCCTGCCTCGGTGGTGGGCGTGCTGGCTATCGTTGCCGAGCCCGACGTGCTGACGCACGAGGAGCGGACACTTGCCGATGCCATCGTGAGCGAAGGCGAGCTGGCACTCGATCGCGCCCGCGCCATGGAGGCCCGCGAGGAGGCGGCGGTGCTTGCCAAAAATGAGCAGCTGCGCGCCAACCTGCTGCGCTCCATCTCGCACGACCTGCGCACGCCGCTCACCAGTATTTCGGGCAATGCCGATGTGCTGCTCGACCAGGGCTCGACCGGCACCGCCGTGCTCGACGCCCAGACGCGCCGCGGCCTGCTCCTGTCCATTCGCTCGGATGCGCAATGGCTCAACGTCACCGTCGAGAACCTGCTCGCCATCACCAAGCTCGAGGGCGGCGGCATGCGACTGTCGACCACGCTCGAGCTCATGGACGATATCGTCGAGGAGGCGCTGCGCCACGTGAACCCTGCCGTGCGCGAGCACGACCTTAAGGTGGTGGCGTGCGATGAGCCGGCGCTCGTCAACGTCGATGCGCGCCTGATGGTGCAGCTGGTGGTCAATCTGGTGAACAACGCCATCACCTATACGCCCGCAGGCTCGCATATCATGATTTCGATTGGCGTCGACGATGGACGCGTGGCGTGCTCGGTGGCCGATGATGGTCCGGGCATCGCACCCGAGGACCGCGAGCGGATTTTTGAGTCGTTCTATACCGCCAACCATGGTCTGGCCGACAGCCACCGCAGCGTGGGCTTGGGTCTTTCACTCTGCCGTTCCATTGCGTTGGCGCATGGCGGTAGCATAGAGGTTGCCGCGGCGGACCCGCACGGTTCGGTCTTTACGATTGAACTTCCCGCCGCCGACGTTTCGTTTGATAAGGAGTAGCGCCGTGTCGAACTCTGCCGTAAAACCGCTCATCTTGGTCGTTGAGGACGACCCAGCTGTTCGCAACCTTATCGTTGCTGCGCTCGAGGCGCACGGCTTGCGCCATATGGCCGTGGAGACCGCCCATGCCGCCATCGCCGCCGCCTCATCGCAGGCACCGAGTATTGTGCTGCTCGATCTGGGCCTGCCCGATATGGATGGTGTCAAGGTGGTGGAGTCGGTGCGCGCATGGTCGGGTATGCCGATTATTGTGGTTTCGGCGCGCAGCGAGGATGCGGACAAGATTCGTGCACTCGATGCCGGCGCCGACGACTACCTGACCAAGCCGTTTTCGGTCGAGGAGCTGCTCGCGCGCATTCGCACGACGCTCAGGCGCCTTTCGTATACGCAAACGGGCGGCGTTGTCTCCGAGGGCTCGTTCGATACCGGTGAGCTGCATATCGATTTTGATGCCGGCATCGCCACGATGGATGGCGAGGAGCTGCATCTGACGCCGATCGAGTACAAGCTCCTGTGCCTGCTAGCGCATAACGCCGACAAGGTGCTGACGCACCAGTTTATCCTGCACGAGATTTGGGGCACGGCAACCAAGAGCGACCTGGCGAGCCTGCGTGTCTTTATGGGCACGCTGCGCAAGAAGATCGAGTCCGACCCTGCGCATCCGCGCTATATCCAAACGCATGTGGGCATCGGTTACCGACTGGTCACCCAAGGATAGGCTGGCATCCGCCATCCCACTATGAGTTGCGGTGAAATACGGTCTAACTTTGCCTAATTCCAGGCAAAACAGTCCGTATTCCACCGCAACTTTTTTATTTGCCCTTGGGCTTGCTGGCGTAGAACTTCTTCTTTTTGAGCTTGCCGGCAGGAGAGGGTTTGCCGGCAAAGTTCGACTTGCCGTTGCCGGCCTGCGCGTGCGCGGGTACTGCCGCACGGGGCTTGCGGGCCTCGGGATTGCGCAGTTCCTCGGTTCGCTCTGCAATCTCCTCGGCGCTAAAGCCGACCTCGGCCATGGCATCCTCGATGGGCAGGCGGCGCACGATATAGCAGTGGTGCACCTTCTGGTTGCGCGCGAAGTCCTCGGGGATGGTCTGTGCCGTAATGTCCTCCAGCACCACGCCCGCGCGTGCGAGCTTGCGCGTCTCGGGACGGAAGCCACGCAGGTTGCAGCTAAAGATGGCATGTCCACCCTGTGCGAGCAGGCGCGATACGCCGGCCAAAAGCTCAACATGGTCGCGTTGGACATCCCAGGTACGGCGGCCCATCTTGGACGAGTTCGAGAACGTGGGCGGGTCGACAAAGATCAGGTCCCAGCGGTTGCGCGTCTGGCGTTGGTCGCGAATCCAGGCGAGCACGTCGTCGCGCACAAAATGATGCTGCGGTCCCACAAAGCCGTTTTGGCGCATGTTGCGCTCGGCCCAGTCCAGGTAGGTGTTGGAGAGGTCGACCGTCACGGTCTCCTCGACGCCGCCGTCCGCCGCGTAGCAGGTGGCGGTGCCGGTATAGGCAAACAGGTTGAGGAAGCGACGCGCCTGCTTGGCGTGCTCGCGCACCAGGTTGCGGGTGACGCGGTGATCCAGGAAGATGCCCACATCCAGATAATCGTCAAAGTTGACGGCAAAGGTGAGTCCGCCCTCTTCGATGAGCGGCAGGCGACGGCGAGCGATGTTGGCGCGCTCGCCTGATGCGCCCTTACCGGCGCCCTGCTTGCCGTACTGCGAGCCGCCACGCGAGCGCATGCGGGCCTTGGCGTGCACATGCTCGGCCGGAACATCCAGGATGCGCGGCGCGATGGCCAAGATGTCGAGCATGCGGGCCTGGGCTAGCGCGGGATCGATGGTCTTAGGCGCGGCGTACTCGGCGATGACGAGCCAGCGGCCCGGCGTCTGCGGGCAGCCCTCGTACAGATCGATGGCGGCGGAGTAGTCGGGTAGGTCGGCATCGTAGACGCGGTAGCAGCTCACGCCCTCGCGCTTGGCCCACTTGCGACGCAGACGGGCATTCTTACGCAGGCGGTTGGCGAACTGCTCGGACTCGGGGATGAGCACGGGCAGCGGCTTGCCGTCGCCCAGGTCGAGCATGGCGGCAGGTTCGGGCATGGGGGTGTTGGCGGCGTTGTCGTTGACTTCGTTGGCATCCGCAACCTCGGCCTCGGCATCCGCACTGGTCGAAGCCTCAAACGCCGCGGCGGCGTGGTCGAGCGAGGGCCAAACCTCAATAGTTGCCTCCTCGTTATTGGGCATGACGGCGATCGAGCGCTCGGGCTCGGCGTGGAGCGCGCGGGCCAGCAATCCATCGCGGGTGAGCGCGGCGACCGGCGCCGCGGAAAGCTCGGGCGCGCGGCGCAGCTCACCGACCAGCGTCATGGCGTCGTGCATGAGCGAAAGCGGGGTCTCGGTGGTGTCCGCGACCACGGCGGCACCGGCGACGGCGCCCGCGTGGTCCAGCACGGTGGCTGGCTTGGCAGCGCAAAAGTCGACAAAACGCTTGTAGCCGGCGCACTTGACCATGCGCTCGGCAGTCTTGCGGGCGGCGGGGTCAATGTCCACGGCGACGATGCGCGCCTGGCGCTCACGCGCCGCGGTCTCGCGCTCGCGCGCCTCGGCAAGCAGCTGCTCCCACAGGGCGGCGTCGTGCAGCTGCCAGCCCTCAAAGCCCCAGCGCTCGCGTGCGGCGCCCGGGGCGCGGTCGGTCAGAATGTTCACGGCCTCCAGCAGCAGACCGCCGCCGGCGCACGAGGCGTCGATCAGCGTAGGCAGCGCTTCGTTTTCGTAATCATCGGCCGTCAGCTCGCGCTCGCACAGTGCGGTCCAGCCGACCTGCGCCAGCACCAGGGCGGCGTAGTCGGGGCGCAGCACGTGCGCGCCCTCGCCGGCGCGGGTCGCTGCGGGCGGCAGGCGTTTGAACAGCGGGTCGCCTGAAAGGTCCAGGCTGATGCTCGCGCGGCGCTGGCGCAGCGAAAGCAGCAGGTGAACGTCGGGGTCGGCAGCATCGACGTCGGCGCGACGGCCCGTGGTCTCGGCCAGACGGTCGCACAGCGCGTCTTTGGCGCGCAGGGCCGAGAAGCGCGTGTTGCGCAGCTGCTCGGTCACGCCGCGGGCTGTGATGGCGATGGTGGCGCCGGGGCGGACGATGCTCTCCCAGGCGATGTCGTAAACGCTATCGTACAGTTCATCGGCATTCTGCGCCTCAAAGCGCCCGAGCACCACGAACACGCGGCTCGCCAGGCGCGACCACAGGCATGCTCGGTAGCCTTGCTCGAGCTCGCCCTCAAATGTAGCGCGGCCCTTCAGCCGGCGAACATGCGAAAGCCCGAGGCGTTTAAGCTCATCGGCGAGTGCGGACTCAAAGCCCTCGGGGCAGCTTGCGTAAAATTCCATGGGTGACCTCTCTGGTTGCGTCGCTTCATTATATGATGGATGCTTCGTTTGCCCTTATCCTCGAAAGGAACCCATATGATTGATGCGTGCCCCGATTCCGCCGTGCTCTTTTTTGACGTGGACGGCACGCTGACGTCGTTCGATCCCGACGATATGACCGATAAGGACTTTTCGGCGGTTCGCCCCTCGCAGATGGTCGTCGAGGCGTTTCATCGTCTGCGCGACGCGGGGCACAAGGCGTTTATCTGCACGGGTCGCCCCCTGTGGCTCATCGCGGACAGCTTGCGTGCGCTCGACCCCGCGGGTGTCGTTGCCATGGCGGGCGCCACGCTCGAGGTCGAGGGCCGCGTGGTGCATGAGGACTGCTTTGGCGAGGACGTTATCGAGGAGCTTGCACGCCGTATGGCCGCGGCAGGGATTGAGGCCTTTTTCGAGACCAACGTGGCTACTTTTGCCCTGGAACCCGCGGGTGTTGAGCAGTCGTCTCTGATCGGCACTTCTGTGGTGCACAGCGCCGAGGAAATGCGCGTCGACGGCAGTCTGCGCGTGGGCAAGGTATGCCTCAATGTGCCCAGTTTGGCTCGCGTTGCCAACGATGACGGCTTTATCGATCGCGAGTTTGAGCTGTGCAATACCGGTGGTCGGAATCGCGAGCTGAGCCCCAAGGGCATCAACAAGGGCGTGGGCGTGGCGCGAGCGCTGGCGTATCTGGGCCGCGAGGGAAATGCGCGCACCTTTGGCTTTGGCGATTCGGGCAACGACCTGGGCATGCTCGCTGCCGTCGAGACGGCTGTCGCCATGGGCAACGCCATGTCCGAGGTCAAAGCGGTCGCCGACTACGTGACTGACGATGTCGCACACGACGGCACCGTCACCGCCATGCAGCATTTCGGCCTCATCTAATGAATCCCGCATTCTGACGTTTGCCTAAACTGCGGCTCTTTGCTTTTGCATGCTCAATCGATTTATCAAACCAAACACTAAAGCGTTTATACCGTTCGCCGAGAAGATAAAAACCCGCAGCTCACGCCTTGATAAACATAGGTAAAGTGTTTAGCAGTTTATCGGCCGTATGCTAACGAAAGGAATCAGGCAGATGGCAATCAAGGTGTTCGCTGACGGTGCAAACCTCGAGGGCATGCTCGACATGTACGAGAACGGCAACGTTCAGGGTTTCACGACCAACCCGTCCCTTATGAAGAAGGGTGGCGTGACGGATTACCGCGCGTTTGCCAAGGAGGTTCTGGCTCACATCACCGATGTGTCCGTCTCGTTTGAGGTCTTTGCCGATGACGTCGAGACCATGGAGGTCGAGGCCCGCGAGATCGCTACCTGGGCCGACAACGTCTACGTCAAGATTCCGTGCGTGACCACCAAGGGCGAGTCCACCGCCGAGCTGGTCCGCAAGCTTTCGGCCGATGGCATCAAGGTCAACGTCACCACTATCTTTACGCCCGAGCAGGTCGACGAGATGGTCGAGGCCGTTGACGCCGAGACGCCGTCCATCATCTCGCTCTTTGCCGGCCGTATCGCCGACACCGGCGTCGACCCCATTCCGTTTGTGACGGAGTCGGTCAAGAAGGCCGCCGCTAAGCCCAACTGCGAGGTCCTGTGGGCGTCCACGCGTGAGCTTATCAACATTTACCAGGCCGAGGCCTGCGGTTGCCAGATCATCACGGTGCCCAACAGCATCCTGGCCAAGCGCAAGAACATCGGTCGCGACCCGTACGAGGTCTCGCTCGACACCGTCCGCGGCTTTGCCAAAGATATCGCGGCACTCGGTTTCCATATCCTGCCGTAACGTGAGCACTGGCTGCTCCGAGGGTTGTTCGCCCCGGCCTTTCCTTTCCTCTATCGCTCACTCGCTTCGCGAGGGTCGCGCCAGGCAAAGGAAAGGCCGGGGCTGCCGACACGAACTTGCCAGTAGGTTGGTGATTGGTTTCCATATCCTGCCGTGGGCAAAGGTGCCCCCGCCTGCGCCGTGCAAAATTGAGAGTATTCAGCAAGGTAAAGGCTTTTACCAGCTAGATAAAGCACGGAACAGCCCCCGTTTTGGCTCTGACGACGCTAAAACGGGGGCTGTTTTTGCTTTTTCGCCTCTGAGGGGCATCCGGAACGGCGGAATTTGCAGAATACTCGCGATTTTGCACGTCGCTACCGGGGGGACCCTTGCTTTGGCGGTTTACTTCCCCTGCACCATGGTCAGGGAGATCTTTTTGCGGTCGCGGTCGACCTTCTCTACCCACACCTTTACCGTGTCGCCGACGCGTACCACGTCGCTCGGGTGCTTGACAAAGCGGTTGGCCAGCTTGGAGATGTGTACGAGGCCGTCCTGGTGCACGCCGACGTCGACGAACGCGCCAAAGTCGACGACGTTGCGCACCGTGCCCTTGAGCTCCATGCCGGGTTCCAGGTCGTCGATGGAAAGCGCCGAGCGGCTAAAGACCACCTCGGGCGCGTCGTCGCGCGGGTCGCGCCCGGGCTTCTTGAGCTCATTGACGATGTCGATGAGCGTGAGGGTGCCGCAGTCCAGGTCGCTTGCCAGTGCCGAGATGCTGCCCAGACGGCGCTCAATGTCGGGCACGCCGCCGCGGCTGAGCTCGCTGGCTTTAACGCCGGCGCGTTCCAGGACGGACGTGGCCACCTCGTAGCTCTCGGGGTGGACGCTCGTCGCGTCGAGCGGGTTCTTGCCGCCGCTGATGCGCAGGAAGCCCGCGGCGTTGAGATATGCCTTGGGCCCCAGCTTGGGGACCTTCTTAAGCTGACGGCGATCGGTAAAGGCGCCGTTTTCCTCGCGGTAGGCCACGATATTCTTGGCCACGCTCGGCGTGATGCCCGACACGTATCCCAGCAGGCTCGCGCTTGCGGTGTTCACGTCGACGCCTACGCGGTTGACGACGTCTTCCACCACGTGGCCCAGGGTGCGCGAGAGCTCGGCCTGGTCAAGGTCGTGCTGGTACTGGCCCACGCCGATGGACTGGGGCGGAATCTTGACGAGCTCTGCCAGCGGGTCCTGCAGGCGGCGGCCCAGGCTCATGGCGCCACGCACAGTGACGTCCAGGTCGGGGTATTCCTGACTGGCGAGCTCGGAGGCGGAGTACACCGATGCGCCGGCCTCGTTGACGATGGTGTATCGCAGCCCAGGTGCCTGCTCGGCGATGAACTCCGAGACGACTTCCTCGGTCTCGCGGCTGGCGGTGCCGTTGCCGATGACGATGGTGTTGACGCCGTCCTTCTTGACGAGGCGGGCGAGCTCGCGCTTGGTGCCGGCGACGTCGTGGCGCGGCTTGGTGGGGTAGACCACGCCGTGGTCGAGCAGCTTGCCGGTTTCGTCCATGACGGCGACCTTGCAACCGGTGCGGTAGCCCGGATCGAGTGCGAGCACGCGGGCGCCGCGCACGGGGCGCGCCGAGAGCAGGCCCTCGAGATTCTTGGCAAAGACATTGATGGCCTCGGTCTGAGCGCGAACGGTGAGTTTGGCGCGGGCCTCGCGCTCCAGCGAGGGAGCCATGAGGCGCTTGTAGCCGTCGGCGATAGCGGCGTCAAAGACGGGCGCGAAGACGCCCTGGCGACGGGGCCAGCGGCTGCCGAGGCGCGCCGTGGCGGCAGCGCCGTCGACGTTCACGCGCACGCGGAGCTTGCCTTCGCGCTCACCGCGGTCGATAGCCAGCACGCGGTGGTTGGGTATACGGCGCAGTGGCTCATCATAGCTGTAGTACGGCTCGTAGGGAGTCTTTTCGGCGGGGTCGGTGGCCTCGACGACGATGTCGGCGGTGTTTTGCGTAAAGGCGCGCAGGTCGGCGACGTTCTCGGGGTCCTCGGCTACCGTCTCGGCCACGATGTCGGCGGCGCCGGCGAGCGCCTTCTCGGGCGTATCGAAGCCGGCCTCCTCGTTGACGTATGCCGCGGCGGCGTCGAGTGCGCTGCCCTTGGCCGAGGCCTGCATGATGACCATGTTGGCGAGCGGCTCCAGGCCGGCCTCGCGGGCCTTTTGCGCGCGGGTCATGCGCTTTTTGCGGTAGGGCTTGTAGAGGTCCTCGACACGCTGGAGCTGCGTGGCCTCGCGAATCTGCCGTTCGAGTTCGGGCGTGAGCTTGCCCTGGGCGTCGATGAGCAGAATGACGTCCTCTTTGCGCTGCTCAAGATTGCGCAGGTAGGACAGGCGCTCGTCGAGTGCGCGCAGGGCGACGTCGTCCATGCCACCCGTGGCTTCCTTGCGGTAGCGCGAGATAAAGGGAATGGTGTTGCCCTCGTCGATGAGCTTGACGGCTGCCTCGATGTTGTCAGCCTTAAGGTTGAGCTCGCGGGCGAGCTGGGCGATAAGATCCATGGGACTCCTTGCGTTTAAGGTGCGTTTGCAGCACAGGGCTACCAAGGATACCACCCGTCCCAAAAGACTGTTTTGGGCCCGCGTCACGAAAACGGCCTATCTACTACGTTTAACCCATATGGGTCGACCATTCCCCGGTTTTCAGAGAATACGCAAGCCGTCTACCTGCGGTTTTTATTTCGCGAAATTCGGCATGGTTGAGGGCGATCGGTTAAACGTAGTAGATAGGCCCATTTCGTGGCGAACGAATCAAGCCGAGGTGCAAAATGGCCCCCGCTCCAGAAAAATCATTGGCAACGTAGCAAAAAGCCCCGCGGGCAGGAGGCTGCTCGCGGGGCAAAGAAGAGGGGCTTGTTGATGGCGGGCCAAGGCGCTCGGCGGGGAGTTTGCCGCGGCTCGCTCTTAAGGCGTTACAGCTCGACGAGCTGGCCGGTCTCGGCGGCCTCCTTGATAGCGTTAAGCAGCGTGAGCGTCTTGACGTTGTCGGCGGGGGTCACGACGGGCTCGACCTCGCGGCGAACAACCTTTACAAAGTGCTTGAGCTGCATCTTGTGCGGCAGTGCCGGGTCGACAGCCGGAATCTCCATCTGCAGCGGCTTGTGCCAGTTAGAGGCGCCGTCGTAGGAGAACTGGTGCAGGCGGGGCAGCGACAGGGCGCCCAGGGTTCCGCCGATAAAGTAGGCGTCGGCGTCGAAGGGGCGGTACTGCGGATCCTCGCGAGCGGTTGCCTCCCAGTTCCAGGGGCTGGCGGTGGCGTCGGAGATGGTCATGCTTGCGAGCGCGCCATCGGCAAAACGGACGTTGACCACGGCGGAGTCCTCGGTCTCAAAACCGCGGGCGGCGCTGGACTGCATGCCCTGGACGGCAACGGGCTCGCCCAGCAGGTAACGGAGCAGGTCGACGTCGTGCACCAGGTTGACCAGGATCGGGCCAGCACCCTTCTTGCGGCGCCACTCGACATCGAAGTACTCGTCATTCTTATAGATCATGTAGTGGAAGCTCGACACGGTGAGCTTGCCCAGCTCGCCGGACTCGATAATCTCCTTGGCCTTGTTGACGAAGGGGTTGTGGCGACGGTGCTGACCCACGAGCACGGGCACGCCGGCGGTCTCGGCCTCGGCGGCGAAGGCCTGGGCATCCTCAAGATCGTTGGAAATCGGCTTTTCGACCAGCGGCACGATGTTGCGCTTCACAGCCTCGCGGGCAACGCCCAGGTGCAGGTCGTTGGGGGTGGCGATAATGACGGCCTCGGGCTTGATCTCGTCCATCATCTGGGCGGGATCGGTGAAGAACGGCACGCCGGCGGCCTCGGCCGTGGCGCGGGCGCCCTCAAAGGCGTCGGCGATGGCGACGAGCTCGGCCTCGGGCTCCTCGGTGACAAAGCGGATGTGGTTGCGGCCCATGGCGCCGGCGCCGATAACGGCAATGCGGACGGGGTTGAGCTCAGACATTTCGACTCCTTAATACTGGTGGCGGTGGAATGCGACAAAGGGGCTGTCCCTTTGCCGCATCGGTAGAATTAAGCGGATTTCTTCTTGCTGTCGGAGACCGTCATGTAGACGGTGAGCACGACGGCGATGGCGGCGATCACAATGGCGCCGTAGAAGGACTGCTGGTAGGCGGCGCTGCCGGCCTCGGCGTGATACAACACGGCGGTGATGGGCTGGCTGATCCAGGTGGAAGCGGCGTAGCCCAAAAACATGATGCCGTAGTTGACGCCGATGTTGCTGGTGCCAAAGGCGCCTCCGGTGAGCGGCGGGTAGATGACGAGCAGAGCGCCAAAGCTAAAGCCGAGCAGGGCGAGCGCCACAAAGAACATGCTCTGCGTAAAGCTCATCGACATGATGACGAGCGCGACGATGGTGACGACAAGGCTGATGAGCAGTGACTTGTAGGCGCCGAGCTTGTCGATAATCTGGCCAAAGGACAGACGGCCAACCAGGTTGGCGCAGGTGTTGACGGAGACCACTACGCCGCCGAGGGCGACGGCCGCGGCGCTCGTGGGGTCGGCGAAGAGCTGGACGGCGGCGATGGAGGCAACCTTGCCCACGAGCAGGGTGCCCGCGGTGGCGGCAAAGGCGAAGGTGACGATGAGGACCCAGAAACGCGGGGTCTTGACCATCTCGCCCGGGGTGAGGTCGCCGAAGGTGCCGGCATGCGCGCCGCCCTTGGGGGCCTCGAAGCCCTCGGGCAGCCAGCCGGTCTCGGGGGCCTTCAGGAACAGGGCGGAGGCGGCGATCGTCACAAAGAAGATGACGCCGAGCGTCTTAAGGGCGCCAAAGATGCCCAGGCTCGGGATGAGCAGCGAGGCGAGCACCGGGGACAGCACGGCGGGGCCGGCGGTCGAAGCGGCCAGGGTGATGCCGGAGGCGAGGCCCTTCTTGTCGATGAACCACTTTTGGCCGGTGGTGAGTGCCGGGTTGTAGCCCAGGCCGTTGCCGACGGCGGCGACAAGCGAGAACCACAGGTAGAACTGCCACGGCTCGGTGACGGTGCCGGACATGAACCAGCCCACGCCGTAGCACACGGCGGCGGCGATCACGACGTTGCGCGGGCCGATCTTGTCGGAGATGCGGCCGGCGAAGATGCCCGTCACGGCCATGATGGTCTGGAAGACGGGGAAAGCCCAGGTAAGGGCGCTCGACCACTCGGGGTAGACGGCGAGCAGGTTCTTGCTCACGACGGAATACAGCGCGATGGAGCTGATGAAGAACATGGTGACGCACGCGGCGGAAAGCACGGCGGCGCGACCCTTGTTGGAGTTGGTGGAAGCCATTGGACTCTTTCTAATCGATACGGGGGAGGGGCGGGCGTGTCCGCGGGGCCTCCCTGTCAGGTTGGTTTACTGGTCAGTCGGCTTTGCGACGCCGGACTCATCGGACCAGAGCTCGACACCCTTGTTCTTAAGGTAGTTGTCGGCATAGGCGCGACGGCCGCCGGGCTTGGCGGTGAGGTCGCCCATCATGTTGGAGAAGCCGCCGTCGACCTTGATGGCGTCGCCGGTGGTAAAGTCCGAGCGCGTGGACGCCAGGAACATGACGGCGTTGGCGATATCGCTGACCTCGCCGATGCGGCGCGTGGCGATCAGACGGCTGCGGCTCTTTTCGACCTCGGGGTCGGCGTAGAAGTTGGCCGACATCGGGGTCTTAACGAAGCAAGGCTCGACGCAGTTGGAGCGGACGCCGTAGGGGCCCCACTCGGCGGCGAGCATCTTGGACATCATGTTGACGCCGGCCTTGGTGGAGCTGTACACGCCCGAGAACGTCTCGGGGGAGTGGCTGGCGACGGTCGAGATGTGCACCAGGCGACCCTGGCCGGCCTTGATCATCTCGCGACCAAAGCGCTGCGAGGTGATGAAGTAGCCGGTGAGGTTGACGTTGATGACCTCGTTCCAGTCGGAGAGCGGCAGGTCCTCCATGGCGGCGAAGCGCAGGATACCGGCGGTGTTGACGAGGACGTCGACACGGCCGAAGTCGGCGATGGTGGCATCGACGGCGGCCTGAACCTCGGCCTCGTCGGTGGCGTTCATCTTGTAGCCCTCGGCGTGGATTCCAAACTCGGCGGCGAGGTCGGCGGCTGCGGCCTTGACCTTTTCCTCGTCCAGGTCGAGCAGGACGACGTTGGCGCCGTTGCGGGCGAACTCGCGGCAAATCGCGACGCCCATACCGCCGAGTGCGCCGGTTACGGCGCAGACATCGCCCTCGAGCTTAAGCCAGTTGCTCATAGGAACTTCCCTTCTTGTGCCTCCCTGTGGGTCGTTCCCATTAATCGACCCACGTGGTTTTCGCAGGTTATCGTATGCTTTGCATTTGCGCAGGTGAATTGCATATTTGTTAGAATGGCGTTAACCGTAGGTTTACACTGTGCGATGCAGCTCATTCTCAATTGAGCGTGTGACCTGCGAAAACAACCCCCTGTGGCACCATGCGGTCACGGGCGCGAAAACGGGAGATTGACGTGTACGATCGACGACTTGAGGCCATATCGGCCGCCGCGGAGCTGGGGAGCTTCTCGCGTGCGGCGGCAAGATTGCGCGTGTCGACCCCGGCCCTCGTCAAGCAGGTGTCGGGCTTCGAGGCCGAGTTCGGCATCACGTTGTTCGAGCGCTCGCACTCGGGCGTCAAGGTGACGCCGGCCGGCGCACTGCTGGTGGACGACGCGCGCTCGATCATGCGGCAGTCCGAGGACGCGCTGCGCCGTGCCCGACGCGCGGCGGGCGATGGTGGTGCCGTGCGCCTGGGCGTGTCAATGATGTGCCCAGGACGCCAGACGCTGTCGATGTGGTCGGGCATCCACGATCTGGAACCGTCGCTACGATTTGAGATCGTGCCGGTAAGTGACCTCTACGACGAGCGCGAGACCGTCATGCGCAGCTTGGGCCGCGAGGTCGATGTGGTGCAGTCGAGTTTTTCTACCCCACGCTGGGGCGACGCTTGCCAAAAGCTCCACATCGTTAACGTACCGTTTTATATCGACCTGCCGCGCGCGAGCCCGCTGGCGCGCAAGAATCGCATTACGGTTGCCGACCTAGAGGGCATGCGCCTGCGCGTGCTCCGTCACGGCAACGATGCGATGGACAGCCTACGCATCGACCTTTTGGCCGACGGCGGCGTGGACGTGATCGATGTGGATAGCTTTGACTTTGCGCTCTTTAACGAGGCGGAGGAAAAGGGCGATGCGGTACTCACCTGTGGCGCATGGTCAGGGGTGCACCCGGCCTTTGTGGGCGTGCCGTTCCTGTGCGGGCGAGAGGTGCCGGTCTTTTTGCACTATCCGCTCGAGCCAACCCTCCAAGTCCAAAAATTCGTCAACGCCATGGCCCAACTTCTCAAATAGCTCATTTGGGACGGGGCTTTTTGACTCCTTACAAAATGAGGCCCTGGCCAAACGGCCAGGGCCTCACCACTTCTTTTCAGGCTGCGAGAAAAGACTGTGTGCGTAGGACCTCCCCGAGGGAGACGGGGTGTTTGCTCCGCGCGCAGTTTCGCAGCGAAGCGAGAATGTTTGAGCACGGAGTAAACACCCCGTCTCCCTCGGGGAGGTCCGTTGGGAGCGTAGGGGCTGTTTTGAGCTACTCCAGCTCAAACGCTCCGGTATAGAGCTGGTAGTAATACCCGCGCTTGGCGATAAGCTCGTCGTGGTTGCCGCGCTCGATGATGCGGCCGTGGTCCAGGCAGATAATCGCGTCGGAGTTGCGCACGGTGGAGAGGCGGTGCGCGATGACAAACGTCGTGCGGCCCTCCATGAGCTTATCCATGCCGGCCTGCACGATGGCCTCGGTGCGGGTGTCGATGGAGCTCGTGGCCTCGTCCAGAATCATTGCCGGCGGATCGGCGACGGCGGCGCGTGCGATCGAAATCAGCTGGCGCTGGCCCTGCGACAGCTGCGCGCCGTTGCCGGTGAGCATGGTGTCGTAGCCGTCGGGCAGGCGGGTGATAAAGTCGTCCGCGCCCGCGAGCTTGGCCGCCGCGATGCACTCCTCGTCGGTGGCGTCCAAGTTGCCGTAGCGGATGTTGTCCATCACGGTGCCGGTGAACAGGTTCACGTCCTGCAGCACCACGCCCAGCGAGCGGCGCAGATCGGCCTTGCGGATCTTGTTGACGTTGATGCCGTCGTAGCGGATCTTGCCGTCGGCGATGTCGTAGAAGCGGTTGATGAGGTTGGTGATGGTCGTCTTGCCGGCACCCGTGGCGCCGACAAACGCGACCTTCTGGCCCGGCTTGGCAAACACGGACACGCCGTGCAGCACCTCGTGGTCGGGCGTGTAGCCAAAGTCGACGTTGTCCATGACCAGGTCGCCGCGCAGCGGTACGTACTCGATCTCGCCGGTTGCGCGGTGCGGATGCTTCCATGCCCACATGCCGGTGTGGTGGTCGGCCTCCTCGAGCTGCCAGGTATCGGGGTTCACCTGCGCGTTGACGAGCGTCACATAGCCTTCGTCGGCTTCGGGCTTCTCGTCGATGAGTTCAAAGATGCGGTCGGCGCCGGCGAGGCCCATGACCACGGCGTTGATCTGCTGCGAGATTTGGCCGATCTGCCCGCAGAACTGCTTGGTCATGTTGAGGAACGGCACCACGACGGCGATGGACAGCGCCATGCCCGAGATGCTCAGGTTAGGCACGCCCAGCGCCAGGAAAATGCCGCCCGCCAGTGCGACCAGCACGTAGAGCAGGTTGCCCAGGTTCATAAGGATAGGCATGAGGATGTTGGCGTACATGTTGGCCTTCTGCGAGACCTCGAAGAGCTTTTCGTTGCGCTCGTCAAAATCGGCCTCGGCGGCAGACTCGTGGCAGAATGCCTTGACGACCTTCTGGCCGTTCATGACTTCCTCGATATGACCCTCGACCACGCCGAGCTCGGTCTGCTGCGCAATGAAGAAGCGCGCGGAGTTGGAGCCGAGCAGCTTGGTCATAAAGGTCATAAAGGCGACGCCTGCCACAATGACCAGGCACATCCAAACGCTGTAGTACAGCATGATAAAGAACACCGTGACGATGACGATGGTCGTCATGAGCAGGTTGGGCAGCGACTGGCTGATCATCTGGCGCAGCGTGTCGATGTCGTTGGTGTAGTGGCTCATGATGTCGCCGCGCTGGTGCGTGTCGAAGTAGCGAATCGGCAGGTCCTGCATGCGGTTGAACATCTTCTCGCGCAGCTTCTCGAGCGAGCCCTGCGTGACGATGGCCATGGCGCGGTTCCAGAACAGCGAGGACAGGATGCCGACGCCGTAGATGCAGGCGAGGGTGGTCACGAGCTGTGCGATCTTGGGCTGTGCGGCTTCCCAATCGCCCGACTGCCACGATTCGCTAATGATCTGCAGGGCGCTCTGAAGGAAGGTCGCGCCGATGGAGTTGATGATGGCGCAGAGTACCACGCCGACGACGACGAGGGGCAAAAGCACGGGGTAGAAGCCAAAGAGCGTCTTGATGAGGCGCGACATGGTGCCACCCTTGCGGTTGAGCGCGCGCTCGGCGGTCGTTGCCTTACTCATGTGCCTCGCCTCCTTCCTGGGTCTGAGCTTGCGTTACGGATGTCTCGGTGCCGGCTTCGACGGCCCCTTCGCCTTCGGCAGACATCTTGTTTTGCGAGGTAAAGGTCTCGCGGTAGATCTCGCTCGTCTTGAGCAGCTCGTCATGGTTGCCGATCTGCGCGATACGGCCACCCTCCATGACGATGATGCGGTCTGCGTCCTGCACGGAGCTGATGCGCTGGGCGATGATGAGCTTGGTCGTGTTGGGCAGATAGCTTGCCAACCCTGCGCGAATCTTGGCGTCGGTCTTGGTGTCGACGGCGCTGGTGGAGTCGTCCAGGATTAAGATCTTGGGGCGACGCAGCAGGGCACGCGCAATGCACAGGCGCTGCTTCTGACCGCCGGAAACATTGGAGCCGCCCTGTTCGATCCAGGTGTCATAGCCCTTGGGGAAGCCATCGACAAACTCATCGGCGCAGGCCAGATGTGCCGCCTCGCGGACTTCCTCGTCGGTGGCGTTCGGGTCGCCCCAGCGCAGGTTCTCGGCAATGGTGCCGCTAAACAGCACGTTTTTCTGTAGCACCATGGCCACTTGGTGGCGCAGCGCGTCCAGGTCGTAGTCGCGTACGTCCATGCCGCCCACGCGCACGGTGCCTTCGGTGGCGTCGTACAGACGGGCGATGAGGTTTACAAGCGTGGACTTGGCCGAGCCGGTACCGCCGATGATGCCGATGGTCTCGCCGCTCTTAATGTGCAGGTCGATATCGTCGAGCGCCTGGCGCTTCGCATGCGCGGAATACTTAAAGCTCACGTGGTCAAAGTCGATGGAACCGTCGGCAACCTCGAGCACGGGCTCGGCGGGATCGGCGATCGTGGGCTCGGCGGCCAGCACCTCGGTAATGCGGTGCGCCGATTCGTCGGCCATGGTCACCATGACAAAGATCATCGACAGCTGCATCAGGCTCATGAGGATCGCGAAGCCATAGGTAAAGATCGAGGAGAGCTGGCCCACGTCGAACAGCGTGCCCTGGCTCGTGATGATGAGCTTGGATCCCAGGTAGATGATGACGACAAATGCGCCGTTGACGCAGATATTCATCATGGGGTTGTTAAAGGCGAGCAGCTTCTCGGCGCGGGTGAAGTCCATCTGGACGTCGCGCGCGGCGGTCGCGAACTTCTCCTTCTCAAAGTCTTCGCGCACGTAGCTCTTAACCACGCGCATGCCGGTGACGTTTTCCTCGACGGACTCGTTAAGGGCATCGTACTTGTGGAACACGCGCGAGAAGATGGGGCGCACCTTAAAGATGATAAAGAACAGCCCAAAGCCCAGCAGCGGAATGATGACCAGGTAGACCATGGCGACGCTGCCGCCCATGATAAACGCCATAGTAAAGGCGAAGATCAATACCAGCGGCGCGCGCACGGCGATGCGGATGATCATCATAAAGGCCTGCTGCACGTTGTTGATATCGGTGGTCAGGCGCGTGACGAGCGAGGAGCTCGAGAACTCATCGATGTTGGCAAAGCTGAACGTCTGGATCTTGTAGAACAGGTCGTGACGCAGGTTCTTGGCGAAGCCGCAGCTCGCATGGCTGCAGGTGACGCCGGCGGCGGCACCAAAAGCAAGCGACGTCAGCGCGATGAGCACCAAAAAGCCCGCGGTGGGAAGCATCTCGGCTACGGTGGCGCCGTCTTTGATGGCGTCGATCAGGTTGGCGGTGATAAATGGAATCAGCATCTCGCAGAGCACCTCGCCAAGCACGAGCAATGGCGTGGCAACGGTGGCTTTCATATAGTCACGGATGCTGCCCATGAGGGTTTTAATCATCCAGTTCCTCCCAGGTTACACGGATTTTCTCGAGCATTTCGGCGAGCTGCTCGCGCTCGTCGTGAGTGAGGGCACTAAAGGCCCGTTCTCTAAAGCGGATGCGGGCCGCCTGGTCGATGCGGGCGTTTTCCCGGCCGGTTTCGGTCAGGCGAATGGTGAGCTGCCGTCGATCCTTGGGGTTACGGCTGCGCTCGATGAGACCGTTGACCTCGAGCTTGGACAGGATCTCGGAAAGCGACCCCGGCTTGAGGTCAAAGTGCATGCCGAGTTCCTGCTGCGACATCTCGCCGCCGGGCTGCTTGGCCAGCAGGCAGATGATGGGCGCCTTGCCGGACACGCCTCCGCCATGAAAATGCATGTAATGGCCGCAAAAACCCAGGCCGCTCAGGATGCGCTTGGCGAGTTTGTCTTCGGCACTGACCGCTTCGGGTACATCCGCCGGCTGTGACGGGTCGCCGCCGGGCTCGTGCGAACAAAGGTTAAGAGGTTCATCGCACATGAATTAGTGTTGCTCCTTTCTTTAGTTAGGTAGTGGAATTGTTTTGTGCCTAACCAATCTAGGAGCATGAGAAATGAATGTCAAGGTACCAAACTAGTGGTTGCGCGGTTTTGCCAAACCGCGCAACGGCTCGACGCTGCAAACCCGCCAGAGCGGCAATCTGCCTTTCAACTTCGGCGGCATGACCAGAAGGTCAATGCCGCCTTGCTTCAAGGCACCTTGCTCGCTCTGACGGGTTTTCGCTGACTTCGCCAAAACATCGGCGTTGCCCTTGTTGGGATAGTCGTTGGGGACGCTCTTGTTGAGTGATCCGTGGGGGACGGAGGAAAACGAATCATTTTGGGCTGCGGTGACACCCTTTCGAAGTTGCTTTGTCCAAAACTATGCCGGATTACTACGATGAATTCGAAATATCAGACCTCGGCATTGTTTTTCGTAAAATCACAAGCTGTCTACCTGCGGTTTTGCCGGAGTGCAATTCGTTGTGGTTGGAGGCTAACGGTTTATCGTAGTAATCCGGCATAGTTTTGGAATGGTAGTAAATAGATGGCAGCTACTGTGCCGCTACCGCCGCGATTTTGCCTCCCATTTCCGTAACCTTTCCGCAACAATGTGCCCTCCTCGGCGCCTGCGCCCGCTTGCAACGCCCCCTGCGCTACACTTAGTCGCACTATGGCGCCGTCGCGTCGCACCCGACCCAAGGGGGACACTCATGAAGAACACTCAGCTGCTGCTGATCAACGATATGTGCGGCTACGGTAAGGTCGCGCTTTCTGCCATGCTGCCGGTGCTGTCGCACATGGGTTACCGTATCCACAACCTGCCGACGGCCCTCGTTTCCGATACGCTCAACTACCCCAAGTTTTACATCCACGACACCACGGAGTACGTGCGTCAGAGTCTTGCCATCTGGGAGGAGCTCGGCTTTGAATTCGACGCCATCTCGACCGGCTTTATCGTGACCGAGGAAGAGGCGCGCATCATCTCGGACTTTTGCCACCGCCGTTCGCAAAAAGGCACCAAGGTGTTCGTCGACCCCATCATGGCCGACAACGGCAGGCTCTACGCCGGCGTGCCCGAATCGACCATCGGCCTTATGCGCAGCCTGGTCGAGTGCGCCGACTACGCGGTGCCCAACTATACCGAGGCGTGTCTGCTCACCGATACGCCTATGGCCGAGCAGATTACGGCCGATGAGGCTCGTGCGCTCGTGGACGCCATGCTCGCGCTGGGCGCCAAGTCGGTGGTCATTACGAGCGCGAAGGTCGACGGGGCGAGTGCCGTCATCGGCTACGACCATGTGGCGGGAGAGTACTTCACGATTCCCTTTGAGCTGATCCCGGTGTATTTCCCGGGCACGGGCGATACGTTCTCGTCGGTGCTCGTGGGTCGCGTTATGGCCGGCTGGAGCTTACAGCGTGCGACGACCGACGCCATGCGTGTGGTGGCCGAGCTTATCGAGCGCAATGCCGACCAAGAAGACAAGTCGGCCGGCCTTCCCATCGAGGCCTGCCTGGATGTGATCGACCATGAGTAACGCCGGCGAGGGCGGCGTCAAGCCTGCGGGCGAGAACGGGCCGCTCGGTGCGCCGCGTGGCAAGCGTCCGCGTATCCGCGTGAGCTGCGTGGACCAGCTGGGTGCGTGTCGCTGCCACCATGGTCATAAGCCGGGCGATGTCTTCGACTTCGATCGAGACCGCGGCAAGATGTGCGCTATGGCCTGTCACGTGGGCTTTCCCTATATCGATATCCTGCGCTACGGCGGAACCGTGCCTGGCAACGAGCCCGGTACGGCAAAGTTCTGCTGCCCCGAGGTCGATACGCTGAACGTTTGGCTTGCCGAGGTCGTCGACGAGTAGCTGAGCGCAATGTGACAAAGGGACAGTTCTTTTGTCACATTCGCGGGTGGTGTCCCTTCTTTTTGCTTATAATCTCAAATCTCTGCATTTCATCAGATTTTAGGTTCTAAAAATTCTGCGTTTCATCGATAATCAAGCGTATAAAACTTTGCATTTCATTTGATGACACCGAGGGGAGAGCCTATGCTGCGCAGGAAAATAGCGGCAGAGCTGGAGCGTTGGCTGAAGTCTTCCGAGCAAAAGGCCTTGTTCATTACGGGTTCTCGCCAGATTGGCAAAAGCTATTCGATTCGCGCATTTGGCAAAGCCAACCATGCAACCTACATCGAGCTTAACCTCATGGAAAACCGCCAGGCAAAAGATGCTCTTCTCGAGGCGCGGAATGCCGATGATTTCATCAGCAGGGTGACGCTTCTTTCGGGAAAGTCGATTGCGCCAGGCAAAACGCTCGTGTTTATCGATGAGGTCCAAGAGGCCCCCGACATCATGACGATGGCAAAGTTCCTTGTTGAGGACGGGAGGTGCCGCTGGGCGTTTTCGGGGTCAATGCTCGGGACTCAGTTCAAGGGCGTCAGGTCCTATCCCGTGGGGTATGTCCACGAGCTTAGGATGTTCCCGCTCGATTTTGAGGAGTTTTGCTGGGCAACCGGGGTGAGCGAGGGGGCTCGCCAAACGATACGTGACGCGTGTATCAGCGAGAGGCCCGTTCCTGATTACATTCATGACGCGATGATGGCAAACTTCAGGACCTATACCGTTGTCGGCGGAATGCCGGAGGTCGTGCAGCGTTTCCTTGACACGCAGGGCGACCTTGCCTCTGTTCGTCAGCTACAGTCAGAGCTCAACGAACAGTACCGGCGGGATATCTCCAAGTATGCAAGCGGGCGAGCCCTTCAGGTGCAGAGCATTTACGATCAGCTCCCTATTATGCTCGAGGGCGAAAACAAGCGCTTCGTGCTCAATTCCATTGACCCCAAGGCTCACTACGAGAAGTATCAGCGAGATTTTGTATGGCTTGTCGATGCCGGCGTTGCTCTCAAAGCCGATATCGTAACCGAGCCAAAATCGCCCTTGCTCAAGACGGCACGGCCATCGCAGTTCAAGCTATATCAATCGGATACGGGCATGTTGATGGCGCGCTACCCCGTCGGAGTCGCCCAAGCGGCGTATCTTGATAGCAAGGAGCCCAATCTGGGCGGCATTTACGAAAACGTGGTGGCCCAGCAGCTGGCTGCCCAAAATCGCCAGCTTTACTACTATCAGACAAAAAAGCGCGGTGAAGTGGACTTTGTGGTCGATGGACCGGATGGGACGGCTGTTCCGATCGAGGTTAAATCGGGCTCCTATTACCACGCGCACGCTGCGCTCGGTCATGTGCTTGATACGGCTGAATATGGCGTAAGGCTCGGGATTGTTTTCTCGAGAGGCAACGTTGAGCGCAACGGAGCGGTTCTCTATTTGCCGCTATATGCGACCTGGGCCCTTTCGGATGTTTTGGGCGACTCCTGCGCCGAGGGGATAAAGCTGGAGGTCAAGCCGGTCTAGGGCTAGTCCCGGATGTGACAAAGGCGTGGCCCGCGACCTCGATTGCCTACAGCTGCTCGAGCATAGCGGTGCAGCCGTCGAGTACGTCGCGGTAGGTGGCATCGAAATTGCCGGTGTACCAGGGGTCGGCCACGTCGCCGGGGCGCTCGGTCCAATCGAGCATGCGCGTAATCTTGCCGTCGGGGTCGTCGCCAAAGATGCGACGCAGGCCACGCGCGTTCTCGTCGTCCATATAGACAATGTGGTCCCAGTTGCCATACTCCGCGCGACGCACCTGACGTGCACGATGTGCGACGACGGGAATCCCGACCTCGCGCAGCTTGGCAACGGTACCGTGGTGTGGCGGGTTGCCGATCTCCTCGGTCGAGGTCGCAGCGGAGTCAATGACAAACTCGCCCGCGCGCCCGGCGCGCCGCACCAGCTCGGTAAACACCGACTCAGCCATCGTCGAGCGACAGATGTTGCCATGGCAGATAAACAGTATGCGTTGCATGAGCGGTTTCCTTTCTAGGCGGTCGTGCAGGGCTTACAGACTGCTCTTGAGGCAGTTTGCTCCAATAAAGCCCGCTGCGTAGTTTACCTGCGATAATAACAAGATTAGACCTTTAATCCCAACGCTTCTACTGTGTTCAACGAGCTGAATGGCTCAAAAAATAGTTTCCAATATAGGGAAGGAAATCCACTTTATTAAGGCCAGAAATCAGTCAAAAGTAGAAGCAAAAGTAGTAAAAACGTAGTACGGCTCAAATTTTTACTACCAATGTCTACCTGCGGTTTTGTTCAATAGCAAGCATCTCGTCTTGAATATCTTCAAGCCCAAGATGGGTGTAAACGTTGTAGGTGGTGTTGATATCCGAGTGCCCCATAATGTATCTGAGCTTTGCTGGACTCATGCCAGCGCGTGCCATTCGGCTACAGAAAGTGTGCCTGAGCTGGTGCGGAGTTATATGAGGCAGTTCTTCCTTATAGATGTGGTTGTGCTTAATGATGGCGCGTTTGAGCCTATGCTCCCAATGCAGAGCAACGCATGGCATCTCATTCTTGTCTAGGCATATGAAGCCCCTTACCCCATCAATAACAGGCTCTTCTTTTGGCTGCGCCCTCTGTTCGATGAGACTGTGGAAGGCCTTTTCGACAGAGGCGGTCATGGGGATATACCTCATACCAGATTTCGTCTTGGGCTCTTCAACGTAATACTGCATATCTCTCGCACGATGGAGTTGCTTTTGAACGCATATGCAGTGATTTTCGAAGTCAATGTCATCAAGGGTCAGGCCGCAGTATTCAGAAATTCTGAGTCCAGTGTTCAACAAGATGAAGTAAGTCTCAAAGTAGCGCGAGAAGTGATGATCCGAGCGCATGAACTCAAGGAATAGCCGTTCCTGTCTAACGCTTAACGATTCTCTGGATACCGTATCGTTGACCAGCACATTGATAAGCTCGAAGTTAAAGGGGTTTCTTCTGATGAGGCCGCATTCCTCAGCAAGTTGAAAGGCTGGCCTGAGTACGCCTCGGATGCAACAGACGCTGCTATAGCCCTTTCCAACATCTTGCTGAAGGTGGATAAGCCATTTCTTTGCGTCCAACACCGTAATGTTTGATATTTTGGCTTTGCTGAAGCTGTCTGTTTTCAGGTAATTGGTGACGGTTTTATAGGCGCTAACGGTTGTCTTTCGTACCGCAACCTTGGTCGCAAGGTAGTTCTCAACCAGAGTCATGACGTTCATGTTCTCAGGTGCGATGTGGTCGAAGAGGTCTTTTTGAACCTGCTGCTCTTTTTGTCTTAAGCAGAGGTCTCTCTTTTTGCCGTGCGGCGTTTGGTCGTGAATTGTCAAAGTCCACGAATAGACAAAGCAGGTTTTTCCCATCCAATTGGTGTATTTAAACGAGTAGCGACCGTCTGGGCGCTGGCCTTCTCCGCGATGGAGAACTCGACCCTTGTTATCTTTCCTATTCGACATAGCTTGGATCTCCTTTCAGAGACTCAAGCACGACAACATGATTGTAGCTATGGGGTTGTCTATGCCATGGTAAAAGGGTTCGTTTATTGGGTTAAATCAAAGGAAATGAGGCCTATTTGCCCCGTTGAGGCTGGGGTTGGAGTAAGTGTCCATCGGCGTAATTCCAAGCCCAAATTTCGCCCTCAGCGTGCATCTTTGCTATAGGCTGAGCGGACATCAATTGAAATCGCAGTTTGAAAGAAAGGGCACCGTGGCGAAGTACGCTACGGTGCCAGACATTGCACAGTGTGGATTGAGGAGCCTATGCGACTGTTGCCCTAAGCAGGACTTTCTCACCGTCGCTGGCAAAAAGATATGTAATCCCGTTTTTGCTTGTAGACCCACTGAAGTCTTCGACACTGTTTGCAAGATTTGTAACGACTTCCTGAGCATCGGTTTTCGAGAGTGAGGAATCGCAAGCCATCACGAATCCGCGTGCGACGATTGCTGAGTCACATTTTGTGGTGTCAATCATAAGGACGGGGGACGGGTTGCAGGAGCTGTCATACCTGCTGCTCTTTGTCAGGTTACTCTGCCCGTCCATTGTCGTAAAAGAGAGCATTGCGTACATATCGGGGTCTTTGATGTCGTCAACAAATATATAGGAAATAAGCTCATCGGTGCTCTTGTCGATAACGTCTGCGTCTAGATTGCTTTTGAGCTTTCCATTGAAGGAGCTAGGGGAAAAGGAGAATGCGGATGGGGCGGTCTCCTCTGTCGCGGCCTGATTGCTATCTTCAGATGACTGGCTAGTTGCGGTTGAAGGGCTATCGTCTTCCGCTTCATCGGTGCTATTCGGGGCTGGAATTATCTTTCCGCAGTACATGCAGACCTTTGAACCATCGCTTCTGTCCTCGAAGCAATGATTGTCTGGGTTTTTCTCTCCGACGGTTTTCCCGCAGTTGGCACAAGTTTTCGGTTCGGTGCACGTTGCGGGGTTCCAGTTGTGTGCATCGGGGTCAATTTTTCCATTGGGGTCGACCTTTCCGCATTTATAGCAGTGGTTGACTTGGTGACAGTCGTTTCCGCTCCACTTGTGTATGCAGATGATGTTTGACGCAAGCAGGGCTCCAACGGCTATTTCTGCGACTGCGACTATGCCGAGTACTGCTGCTGTCAATTTCATTTTGCCTGAAACGACCTGCTTCTTTTTCTTTTGCCCCTCTTCTGCTGGCTTTTTCGTTTGCGTATCGGGGAGCTTATTGTTGTCCTGCGCTTCATCCGAGGAGCCATCTTTTTGCTTCTCGGTCACAGATTCTGGCTGAACGCTTTGAGTGTCTTCTGTACCGTTGGTTGTTTCGTTGCTGGAGATGCTGTTCAGCGGAAAGCCACAATTTGGGCAGGTTGGAGCTTTGTCCGAAACCTGCTTTCCGCATTCTGGGCAGTTAATAAGGGGCACGACCTCTCCTTCCAAAGGAATCCCGACAAAAGTGGAAGGGGAGAAACACATCAACTAAATTAAGCGATGTGGAGGACACCTACCACAGTTACCACACCGCAAGGCTTCACATGCATATGCGAACAGACCTTGAAAGGCGGGTGCCCTCCAATTCGCCTGTTTGCATACGCAAAGCGGCAGCTATGCCATTGTGAAGCTCCATCCAAATATATGGATGTTGCGGTGTGGTAGATGAGATTGTATCAAAGACACGGGCTTTCATTTTGAGTAAAAGGGCGAACGGTTCCGCTTCCTGCTGGCATTTCTCAGGGCGCGAAGATTCAAGGCGTTTTAGGCAGCTAGCGATCTTCTCGATAGCATTGGCGATTATGCCTTGGTAATACACTGTTTACAGTGAAGGTAGACGGTCGGAGGAATTTATTCTTCCTGTCATGTTGATATCAACTACATATATGGGGTCTGCCAAGTAGAAGTTGAGGCCAAAGTGTAAAACACCCCGTATGCTACAAAACAGACTGGGGGCAGGGGCTTATGAGGTAACGCATCTTTTGCAAGCTGGGAGTGCGCAAGAGAGTTGAGCTGCGTTACGGTGTATCCCAAAATTCATAACATTTGAGACATGAGAAATACCACTCCCCAAGTGAGTCTTTTGAATCAAATAGTGTCCTAAAAGATATTCCAAAAGTATATGTCTCAATATAAAATACTAATAGGACTTTTGAGACATATAGGAATTGGAGGCACGCGATGAAGTTTCTCTACGCTCGCTGCTCAACAAAGGAACAGAACGAGGCAAGGCAGCTTGAATATGCGCATGAGCTTGGCTTAAAGGATAACCAGATATTTATCGATAAGGCTTCGGGCAAGAACGCCAATCGTCCTGCTCTGAAAGATATGCTCTCTCGTCTGCGCGAGGGCGATGAAGTCTATATCACTGAGTTGTCTCGACTTGGCAGGAGTACTAAAGACCTAATTGACCTTATGGAGACCTTCGAACAGATGCATGTCGAGGTTCATAGCAAGAAAGAGGCTATCGATACAACCACTCCAGCAGGCAAGTTGATATTTCATATGCTGTCAGCGATTGCTGAGTTCCAGAGGCAGATCATCCTTGAGAATGCTGCCGAGGGCAGGGAGGCCGCTATGAAGCAAGGTGTGAAGTTCGGCAGACCTAATGTTGATGAAGACGCTCTCAACATGGCTCTCTATCTATTTGGAAACGACAGAACGGAGTCGGTTAAAGAGATATGTGAAAAGACTGGTATCAGCAGGAGCACTCTATATAGAGAAGCTGGCAACAAAAATGTATGTCGTGGTAAATAAAAATCAAACATATAAACTCGATAGCTCAAAACTATATCGCGAAATAGGGAATTGATATTGATGGTTTGGCGTATAGCCGTTACATGCTAGGGGATACTTTCACTGTACCTAAATAGCGGAGTTGGTAATTTTAATTAAGGGAGGTAAGTTTATATCCGCTACTTACTAACGTATCTACCTGCATGTTTAACAATATCAATCTCGCATTACTTATAGTTTGCTACATCTCTTCGAGACGTAGCAAATGTTTATATTTGTCACCTTTCAAGTCCCTAAATAAATATTTAATTATATATGGTAGTTGATTGGTGACAAATTATGCGAGATGAAATCGAGCATCTATAAGTTAATAAAAATTTATAGTGACAAATTAAATTCGTGCAGGAAGGTAGTTCAGTTGGATTGATAGGAGGTTTATTTGGATTTAGGGCTAAAAGTTGGAGAGTACAGCTACAAGGAAATGTGTGAGCTATTTCACGAGAAACCAAAAACGGGCAAGTCGAAGCAACTGCAACTGAAGCATTGGGAACTGTATTGCCGTTATGAGAGGCCGACCAATCGATTGTTTGTTGTAAACGAGGTCTACGAGGAGCCGCTGGCGAGAGTCGACGGGAGAAAGACGAACGGGAGGAAGTCGGAAACCGAGGAAGAGTTTTCCATCCTATTTGGGTCACTGTTCGTTCGAGAATATACGCGAAATATGTACCATACAGCAAATGGACAGTGGCAGACGGCAAGACTGACCAATGGCGAGCTTTCTAAATATTTTGGACTATATGGGGATCGTCTTTATTATGCAAAAAAAGACAAGAAGATAGACGATGACCTATTTCAAGAGCTGACATCCAAGCTGAGCGGCAAAAGAAGGAGTCTTATTGTCGACCGCGCTGCAAAGATAGATTGGGTTGAAGTAAAAAAGGAGGTGATTGTATATTGGGGAGACCATCCTCTTTACTATGACGAAGAGTATCGAGAGTCTTTTGATTCGTATCGCATCGAGTATGTTCGCAAACATGGATATAAATCTCTTGCTGATGTAATAAAACACGGCGAGTGGTCTGATATGTCTGAGTACGTACTTGGGCGATTTAAGGCAACGTGGGAGAGTTCCCTTGCTGAGAAAAGTCCCTGGTTATTGTCGGACTATGGTTCAATAAATAGGATTGAATCGTGCACCTCGTTCGGACTTAAAGAAGGAGCGGAGAGGCCGCCGTTTTATTATTCTCTTGAAGAGGTTGATTCTGCTAGATATAGCTTCAACCTGAAAACAGTGGCATCACTGGTCAAACTCTTCGAAAAACAAGTGCCAACAAAGGGTTGGAATATGGAACAGGTTCGCTATCTCCTTAGGAAATATGTTTTGTTGCCCAACTGGCAAGACTATAGGAAACGTTCCAAGGCTGCATAGCTCTTGGTCTGGTCTAAAACTGAAAGGCAATAGAATGTGCCGTAGAGGCCATGGAGAATGACTTGGAGGAAGGGCATCATGCACCCTCCTCCAAGTTTAATTATCATTATGCAGCTATTTCACTGTTATCCGCAGACCTTGCAACAGCGGCTTTTACCGCTTGCGGAGATGCTTCCGCTGTGAATTCCAGATGAGCGTTTCAGCGTTGGGCAGTTTGGCGTGGTGTGGTAGACGCTGCCGCCCGAGACCCAGTACACGGTTTGGCCCTGCGTGGCCTGAGCTTCACTTTGGATGCGGTTTTGTTCAGCCTCCCGTTGGGCGCGCTCTTGCTCCAGTTTCTTCGCATCAACCTGTTTTTGGAGTTCATCGCGCTCGCTTTGAAGAGCATCAAGCTGGGAGTGGAGTTCTTCGAGCTTCGCTTTCTCATCGTCGATAGTTGCCTGCTGGTCTTTATAGAGAGTAAGCTCTCGACTTAAATCTGCTTTTTCGTTCTGTATCTTTTCGATGCGGCTCCGCAGCTTGTTGTTGTTATCTTGCAAAAGAGTTGCCTTGTCGAACGCATCATCATAGTCATCTGAAAGAGAATCGTACTTAGCGGAAAGTGCGTTGTAGCTCTCAACCTGCTCGCTATATGAATGGACTCCAATAGCCGTGCTGGCGATAAGTAATGCGAACAATACGGCGAAGGCTATGACGGATCCCTTGCGAGCCCTGAGGTGCCGTGAGATGCGACGTGCTTCAGAACGGATTTTGATGCACGTGCTTGGTGCGCTGTCGTTGGGCTGATCGACTTTTCCTTTGGATTGGTTGGTCTCTGCGGTTCGCTCAATAGCAACGCAGAGACGGGCTAGGGTTTCATGGGCTAATTTGCGCCCTTCAGGGTTTTCTTCATCGGCGCAAAGGTCGATGAGCTTGCAATTCAATGGTTCCATGGTCACTCTATTAATTAATGGTTATTGAAAGATGGCCTTAATAGACAATATCCGTGTAGTAGTTATTCCATTCGCATCCACCATAACCGCTATCGGGATTGGAGAAGTAGAACGTCACCGTATATCTAGAATGAGGCTTAATGTTATCAACTTGGCATGTTGAATTTTCAGTCACGGTGCCCGACTCATTTTTTAGCGAACATTCCCAAGCCGAATCAAATTGATAGTCGGTGTTGTTGTCGACCTCGAAGCTGGCAGAATAGTCAGTCCATGTTACCTCGTTGTCGATTCGGTCGGTCTGGCTGTCGATATCGGCCTCAATGGCTTCGAGAGCTGTTAGCAGCTTCTTCTGTTTGTCTAGTCCTGCGATGTAATTAGAGACAAAGTCATCGTCCGTGGCAAGGAATCCTATCTCCTCATAAAGCTCGTTGAGCGCTTCGTAACGAAGAACCATGCCCTTTTGCCATTCAATTTGCTCGTCCGATTTAAGGGCTTCGCCGAGGGCGGCTTTTTGGGTGTCGAGTCCTTCCAAATACTTGGTGCAAGAGTTCTTAACCGTGTCGCTGGAGAAATCTGCGGAACGGTATTTTTCTAGCTTTGCTAGCTCAGCATCTACTAAAACACCCTGATCCGTATCGTCCGCGTGTTTTTGCCGCCAATGGATCGACTTTTTCAAATCTTTGCTAAATTGCTGGTCGGTTCTGAGCTTCGAGCATTCTACGAGGGCGCTTTCCAAGTCTTTGTAGTGTTTAACATCCCGCTTCCCGCTAGCATCAAGTTCTTTATATTGGCTATTAAGAGACTGAAGCTCGTCCCAAGAGTCGGCGGTAATTTTTCCGATTGAGGCAATCTGCTGGTCGAGTTTTGTCCCCTGACTTGCGCAGCCGCTCAGCAGGATACATGAAGCCAACAATGGGATGAGCAATGCTTGTTTGCGCATTTGTTCCTCCAAGAAAACGTGAAGATGTGGCTGAAGGCTCTGTTTGTGGTTTGCCGCAAACAAAAGCCAGAATGCTGGCATCGCTCATCGTGGCAGTGCCATTTTCAAGATTGATCATGAACGCTTCGTCAGATGGTCGGGCTTGTTGCGTAAAGCGGCTGATAGGCTGATGGGGCGCAATCGTTGATTGCAGTGAAAATCAGAGACGGGACGAGTTCTGCCGTAACAGCAAACGGGCGGTTCTTTTGGCTCATTGGGCTTTCCTTCCTCCGACACTTGGTAAACGCTGTGTTTGGTTGGCTGATACGCCTGATAATCAGCGCTTATCTAGCCGAGCGATAGATATTGCCGTGTCATTGGAGACTGTTCCAAGTTTTTCCATTATCGGTTGAATAGGAATCGAGTTTTCCGTCTCCATCGTTATCCACGGCTTTATTGCCATTGCCGTCAGCAATTGCTCCAGTTCCATCAGCATTTTTATGAATGGCGTACTCCCCATCGGTGTCGATATAGTCTGTGCCACCGTCTTCCGAGTCAGACTTTAGATACGTTTTGCCGTCATCCGTATCAACCCAATCGTCCTCATCTAATAATGTGCTAGAAGATGAGCTCGATGAGGAGCTGGAGTAAGAAGAATAATCATCATCGTCCTCAGAGTCTTCATCATCGTCCTCAGAGTCTTCATCATTTTCATCATAGGCGGCAGAAGAAGAGGAGCTTGACGGATCATTGAAAGAATTCAATATGCAAGCACAGCTGGTGATGTATAGGGCGCAAAGAAGGCAGACAGCAAGCATAGGCAGCAATGCCTTTTTAAAGTGCGTCGCAAACTTCGCGCTTTCACTTTCGGTGCCAGTGTTTTCGTCCGTCATGGGTGTCATCCCTTACGCATCGTAGTCTTCGCGGAATCCGCAGTTCTGGCAGTAATACGTCTTTTTCTTCTTGCCAAGTGCTCCGCCCACGAGGCCAATGGGGCCTAAAAGCAGACCTCCAGCGGCGGCTTTTCCCACACTGAAGCCTTTATTAGATTCTCCTGTGCATTTCCAACCTGTGCGTTCTCCGCAAGATGGGCATTGTGCTGGTGCTTTGTTTGCCATAAAAATCATCCTTTCTCTGGCGATCGGTGCATCAACGTCTTTATGACTTCAAGTATTTCTTTTCAAGACGTTTGTGAATTAAATGCTATCGGTGTGAACTGACACTGATTTCGCAGCTTGGGGTTAACGGACGAGGGTCACGTTTTATTCATCGTGATAACGGAATTGTTGTGCAGCAAATTGAACTTTTTGAGAGATGAAAGCTATGTGTTTGTGCACGATGCGTTCTCCTTCCATTGGCGTGACGGAAACTGCGGAAGGAGGCTCATCCGAAGAGCGGAATGTGTAGCACGAAAAGGAGGAGTATCCACCCACAGTTGCTACACAGCTCCGAGCGCCTCGCAATAGCACGAACCAGCAAGGAGAAAGGGCAAATACCCCTCCTTGTCGCTGGTTGAGTGTCTTCAGTTGTGAAGCGCGAGCATTAAAAAATGCTAGAGCTGTGTAGCAGGTACAACTCTAGCATGCTGATAAGTTATTTAATCTACTGACCTGTTGAACGGTCGAAAAAGTAGGCTGTTGTGAAAAGCGGAACCATCTGACCTGTCGTGCCTGAGCCTCTATGAGTAGTAAAAAGGTAGTAGGTCAGATGATTTGAATGGTTAATATGCCTGATAATCAGCGGTTACCTCGTCGAGCGGCAGATGTTGCCATGGCAGATAAACAGTATGCGTTGCATGAGCGGTTTCCTTTCTAGGCGGTCGTGCAGGGCTTACAGACTGCTCTTGAGGCAGTTTGCTCCAATAAAGCCCGCTGCGTACAAGGGGAGGTGGCGTAGCTCGCGCCCGTCATCGGTTTCGCTGCGGAAAAAATTGTTCTCGGACAAAATGTAGGCATATGGCGATCGGGCTTTGTCCATGAACGACCCGAGGGTTCTCGCGCGCACGTTGCGTGCGGACTTTACCTCGACGGGCACGATTTCCATACGGTCGGTCTGAAGTAGAAAATCGAGCTCGCCGGTCGTCTTCCAAGACGACGGCGGCACCCAGTAATACGTCTGCAAGCTGTTACCCGAAAATGCTTGCATGACCGAGTTTTCCGCCAGGGCGCCTCGGAAGTCGGAAGATAGCGCTATGGCGGAATCTTCTTTGAGGTCGAGCCAGAGCCTCGGGTTGATGCCGAGTTTGTAGAACATGAGGCCGGTATCGAGAAGATAGACCTTAAAGAAACTTCCATCTTCGTCGTCGAAGGGAACGAGGGGAGGCTCGATGCCTTCGGTCAGGTTGTTGACCGATATGATACCGGCGCCTTCGAGCCAGTCGAGCGGCTCGATAAGCTTGGCGCGACGGCCTCCGCGTTCGACCTCGGAGTACTTGAATTTTTTTGTGGACGATCTCAGCAGCTGGGACGGAATGGAGCGCCAGACCTTGCGTGCCGCCACGCCGCTGATCCCGTTTTCGGGGTCGGTCATATCGGCGGTATAGGTCTCGTTGATTTCGCGCTGCTCGACGCGCGCATCCTCGATGGATAACGTCTTGCGATATGCGTTGACGGCGGCGGGCATGCCGCCCACGATCTGGTATCGATGAAACAGGCTGAGCGCGGCTTGGTGCGCGGCGTAGGTCTCGAGCGTGCCGGCGTGGGTACGAATGGCATCGGCCATCTGCTCCTCATCGAGCGCCCAGAGAAACTCCTCGAACGACATAGGATGCATGGTCTCTTGACGAACGCCGCTGGGAAAAGGCAGCTTACGTTTGCGCGTGGCGACGCCGAGCTGACTGCCGGTCGCGCATATGCGCCAGCCCGAACCCGAAAAAAAGCGAAGCGAGTTGAGCGCCCGTTCGCAGAGCTGCACCTCGTCAAACAGGATGAAGGTGGTTTCTTTGCGAATGGGGGCGCGTTTATAGTCTGAAATCCGCGCCACGATGGTGTCAACGTCGTCGGTGGGACAATCGAACAGCGGAGCGATCAGCTCAAGATCGGTCTGAAAGTCGAGTTTGACAAACGCATCGCCGGCGATTCGCCTGCCGATTTCCTCGGCAGCGTACGTTTTGCCTACGCGTCGCGCACCACGGATGAGGAGGGGGCGTGAGGCGTCCTTTGTCGCCCATGATTCGATAACGGACTCGATTGATCTGCGCATGGGGCCGCCTTTCCAATTTCGTGTACTTCAGATACATAGTTTAGTACGATTTCATGTACTTGAAATACACGAAATAATAGAAAAGCGTGTATCTCAAATACACGAAATTGCACTGCTGAAGCTTCCAGGCGGATAAACATACTCATATTGGGCGGTTTTCACCGGTTACTCGCCACCTTGGGCTATGTTTGCCCCTATGCCCGTATTGAGGGCCGTGCTGATTGACGACGGCGCTCCCAGCGAGCCAGCTTAATCGTCACCAGCGTGAGGGCCCAGGCCACAAGCGAGAACGCGGCGCCCACTGCGCCCACGTACGCAATGCCAACGCTGCTTACCACGGCGCCGCCCACTGCGGTGCCAAACGAGATGCCGACGTTAAACGCCATGGGCTCAACCGAACTTGCGAGTACCATCGACTTGGGATGGCGGCTGCGTGCCACGTCCATAAAGTGCGTGATGCATGAGACCGAGAACAGGTACATGAGCATCGCCAGGCTAAAGACAAAGACCAGCGCGAGCGGCATGGCGGCGCCCACGGCAAACAGCCCGAGCAGTGCCGCCGCCTGCAGCACAAACGTAACCAGCAGCGCCTTCATGCCAAAACGCGCATCGATCCATCCGCCCAGGATGTTCGAGATCAGGCAGAACACGCCATAGGCCATAAGTGTGGTGCTCGCCTGAACGGTATCCATGCCCAGCACCTGCTCCAGATAAGGCGTCACGTAGCCGTAGAATACGTAGACCGAGCCCACGCCAAACAAGAAGATGAGCATGCCGGTGATGATACTCGGCTCGCGTAGTAGCCCCGCCTGCTCGCGGAAGGTGGCGGGCTCATCGGTCTGCCCGGCGCGAGGCATAAACGCCACGAGTGCGCTACAGATCAAAACGGCAAAGGTCAGCGTGCCGTACATGGCCACGTGCCAATCGAGTGTGTCGGCCACAAACTTGCCAATCGAGGTCACAAAGACCATCGCCACGGAAAACGCGCCGTACACGACCGAGATGGCAAGTGAGGTTTGCTGCGGGGATAGCAGCTCAGGGATGTACGTCACGCCCACGGCGAGCAGCGCACCCGAGACAGAGCCCAGGACAATGCGTGAGATAAACAGCACCTGGAAGTTGGGAGCCAACGCCATGACCAGGTTGCCGAGCACAAAGACGACGCTATAGCACACGAGCAGCTGGTAGCGGCGGAATCGCCCCGTGCTGAGCGCGAGCACCGGCGTCGCGATAGCGTAGACGAGCGCAAACACGCTGATGAGCTGGCCCGCAGTGGCAAGTGATATGCCGAGTTCCGTTGCCAAGTCGCTTTCGATGCCGATGACCACGAACTCGGAGCAGCCGAGCGAGAATCCCAACAGCACGAGCAGCGCCAGGCAGAGCTTGGTGCGCGCGGGGGAGAGCGCGGCGGCGGTTGGCTTACTTTTAGGCGTGGTTGCGGCGGTCAAGGTTGTCACTCCAATGTCGCATGAATAAGCGGGATTCAATCCCTGCAACTCTAACAGAATGTGACAAAGGGGCAGTCCCTTTGTCACATGGAGGGCTTGCCTGTATAGTCGCAATACAGGCGAAGATGGTCTCAGGTACATCGCGGGCGGCAGGAGATCCCATGGGTATGCACACGACAAAGGTTGCAGTGGGCGAGGGCAAGTTTGCGCTCGAGGCCCAGCTGACGGTGACGCCGCGAGGCATGGCGGTGTACGCCTGCTCGCCGGAGTTTGCGCACCTGGGCGCCACGGCGCAGGCCATTCCGCGCCCCGAGCCCGGCCGTACGGCAACGGTGAGCATCCTGGCCGTTCCGTGCCATCGAGACGAGATCCCGGCGCACGATATCGCGGCGGCGCTGGCCACGCGCTTTGGCGTGCCGGTAGTTGCAAGCACGGGTTTTCATGTTGAACAAGCGAGCGGTGACGACCTGCAGCGCGTGCTCGACACCACCAAGGAGCTCATCGCCGCGCTCGAGGAAGCCGCAGCCCGCATTCTGCGCGCCGGCTGGGATGAGGGCGGTGCGGGCGCCGAGGTCGTGGCGGTCGATGCTGCGACCGGCGAGGCGCTTGGCTCCGTCGACCGCATCGAGGCCCATGCTGGTGAGGGCATCCTGCATCAGGCATTTCTGACGCTTTTGGTCGAGGGCCGGGGCGAAGACGCGCGCCTGCTGCTCTGTCGCCGCAGTCCGCTCAAGCGCCTGTGGGGCGGGGTGCTGGCCGATAGCTGCGCCGGCCATCCGCTCCCCGGGGAAGACGTCGCGGCCGCCACGGCGCGCCGCATCAACGAAGAGCTCGGCATTACGCGCGAGCCCGATCAGCTCAAGCACCTCGGACACGTGGTGTACCGCGAGGACCACGGCGACGGTCGCTGCGAGTGCGAATGGTG
This sequence comes from Collinsella sp. CM84Y_54, assembly GCF_036317945.1. Taxonomy (NCBI): domain Bacteria; kingdom Bacillati; phylum Actinomycetota; class Coriobacteriia; order Coriobacteriales; family Coriobacteriaceae; genus Collinsella; species Collinsella sp. CM84Y_54. The sequence goes on along the minus strand of NZ_JAWQCX010000006.1, from coordinate 33,444 downwards.
CGAGGTCTACCTTGCCCATGTTGAGCCGGGCGAGCTGCATATCAACCAAGAGGAGATCTCGGAAGTGCGTCGCGTGGCTCCGTCCGAGCTCAAAGGCTACCTGCAGGGTCACCCCGAGCAGCTGGCCCCCTGGCTCCGCGAGGCCCTCGGCGACCCATTCATCCGCACGGCCCTCGCTATGTAAAAAAGACAGTCCCTTTGCCACATCCAAACCGTCACAACATTCGGCGAAAATCTCGAAAACGAGGAAAAGCGTCGAATGTTGTGACGGTTTTTGTCTAGGGAATCGCTTCTCATCCAAAAAATCCGCTTGACTGTATTGCCGCAACACAGCGCAACGTAAGGGGTGTCCGATAACGGGCGCCCCTTTTTAAGCGGCAACATGGCTGCGAATTCGGAGCGCCCCCAACAAGAAAGGTGGGGAGATGGAAGCGGAAAAGAAGGCGTTTAAGATCACCAAGCGCGAAATTGGCTTTGTGCTGGGTATCGTTGTCTTTTTGCTGGTGAAGTTTCTTCCTTTGGCGGAGCTGAGCTCGACGGTCGAGCTCACGGTCGGCGGTCAGACCTGTCTGGCACTGACGCTCGCCACGGTGGTGTTCTGGGCATGCGGCGTGGCACAGCCGGGCTTTGTGGGCCTGCTCTACTGCGCACTGCTCGTCCTGTTCAAGGTGTGCGTGGACGACACGGGCGCCGCGAGCATCTCGGCGACGGTCGCCTCCACGTTTAGCTCGTGGACCAAGGCCACCATGTGGCTCGTCATCGGCGCCTACCTCATCGCCAGCGCGGTCAAGGAGTCGGGCCTGGGCGAGCGTATCGCCTACGCGTTCATGCTCAAGTTCGTGCGCGACGCCAAGTCGCTCATCATCTCGATCTTCGCGCTCACCTTTGTGCTGTCGCTGCTGATCCCGCATCCGTTCCCCCGCGCCTTCCTCATCCTCGCCGTCGTCTCGGTCATCGCCGAGTCCGCCGGCTACGGTGACGACGACAAGGGCAAGCTCGGCTTCCTCGTGTTTGCCGCTGCCGCCCCGGGTTCCATGTTCTTCCTGACGGGCGACTCCACGCTTAACCCGCTCGTTGCGCAGTACAGTGCCGAGGCCGGCGGCATGAGCCCGTCCTTCGTCGACTGGTTCCTGTACATGAGCGTGCCTATGCTGGTTGCGCTGCTGTGCACCCTGTTCCTGGGCCTTTTCCTCTTTAAGCCCAGCAAGGAGCTCGTCTACGATCGCGAGCAGATCGTGGCCAAGCAGGCCGCGCTCGGCAAGCTCTCCGTCAAGGAGATCCGCACCATCGTGTGGCTTGTCATCGCCATCGCGCTGTGGCTCACCGTCTCGGGCGACTATATCGGCTGGGTCACCCTGGCCATTGGCGTTGCTCTCGCCATGCCCATCATCGGCGAAGTCCTCACTCCCGCCAGCTGGAACGCTGTCGACATCAAGTCCCTCATGTTCCTGACGGCCGCCATGGCCGTGGGCTCCGTGGGCGGTGCCACCGGCATGAACGCCTGGATCGCCGACGTCGTGCTCCCCAGCTCCGTGCCTGAGAACATCTTCCTGTTCGCCCTGCTCGTCGCCGCGCTTTCCATGATCATCCACATGTTCATGGGCTCGGTCATGGCCGTGCTCGGCGTGTGCGTGCCGGCATTTATCAGCTTTGCCGCCGGCTCCAGCGTGAGCCCACTCGCCGTGGCGCTCATCGTCTTCACGTCCATCAACATCCACTACATCCTGCCGTTCCATAACCTGCCGATCCTTATCGGCGAAGGCAAGGACGCCGGCGGCTACACCTCCAAAGAGGCTATGCGCATGGGCATCCCCCTCACCGCGGTCGTCTTTGTCGTCGTGCTGGTCGAGGCCGCCTGGTTCCACCTCTTTGGCCTGATGTAAGCGGTCGAGCGCCCCGGCTGTAAGCAGCCAAGCGCTTGAACTTCGAGTGGTCGAGCGCTCCATTTGTGAGCGCCGCGGCCCCATTACGTTACCCCGTCCGGCGGCACCCCGTCGCCGGACACTCTCCCGAAAGGAGTACGCCATGTCCACTACCGATGCTTCCCAGATCCACGACCTGCGTTCCGCGCTCGACTTTTTGCGTGAGATGCCGGGCCAGCTGCTCGAGACCGACACCCAGGTCGATCCCGATGCCGAGGTCTCGGGCGTCTACCGTCACGTCGGTGCTGGCGGCACCGTCATGCGCCCGACCAAAGAGGGTCCGGCGATGGTCTTCAACAACGTCAAGGGCTTTGACGACGCCAAGGTCTGCATCGGTATGCTTGCCAGCCGCAAGCGCGTTGCCGCCCTGCTCGACCTGGACGAGGAGCACCTGGGCCTCGAGATCGGCAAGCGCTTCGAGAACCTGATCGCCCCCGAGCAGATCGCCGAGGGCAAGCACGTCGACTGCCAGGAGGTCGTGTACAAGGCGACCGACGAGGGCTTTGACCTGCGCAAGATCGTTCCCGCTCCCACCAACACGCCCGTTGACGGCGGCCCCTACATCACCATGGGCCTCGCCTATGGCACGAGCCCCGATGGCACCCAGTCCGACGTAACCATCCACCGCTTCTCCTGCGTCGACAAGGACAAGCTCGCCATGTGGATCACCCCGGGCAGCCGTCACCTGGGTGCGTTCTTTGACGAGTACTGCCAGCGCGGCGAGGATATGCCCATCTCCATCTCCATCGGCCTGGACCCCGCCGTGTACATGTGCTGCGGCTTCGAGGCTCCCACCACGCCGCTCGGCTTCAACGAGCTGCAGATCGCCGGCGCCCTGCGCGGCCGCGCCGTCGAGCTTGCCGACTGCGTCACCGTTCCGCAGAAGTGCATTGCCAATGCCGAGTACGTGCTCGAGGGCTACCTCATGCACGACGAGACCATCAACGAGGATGTCAACGGCCACGGCTACGCCATGCCCGAGTTCCCCGGCTACACCGGTGGCGCCAAGGTCTGCCCGGTGATCAAGATCACCGCCGTCACCACGCGCGTCAGCCCCATTATGGAGAGCTGCATCGGCCCTTCGCACGAGCACGTGTCCATGGCCGGTATCCCCACCGAGGCCTCCATCTACAAGATGGTCGAGACCGCTATCCCGGGCCGCCTGCTCAACGTTCACGCCGCTCCCTGCGGTGGCGGCAAGTTCGTTGCCATCATGCAGTTCAAGAAGTCGAGCAAAAATGACGAGGGCCGTCAGCGCAACGCCGCCATGCTCGCCTTCTCGGCGTTCTCCGAGCTCAAGCACGTCATCCTTGTCGACGAGGATGTCGACATCTTCGATATGAGCGACGTGATGTGGGCCATGACCACGCGCTTCCAGGCCGACGTGGACCTCATCACCATCCCCGGTTGCCACTGCCACGTGCTCGATCCGTCCAACGACCCCGCGTTCGATCCTTCGATCCGCGAGCACGGTATCGCCTGCAAGGCCATCTTCGACTGCACGGTTCCGTTTAACCTCAAGAAGAACTTCATCCGCTCGCAGTTCATGGAGATCGACAAGGACAAGTGGGCCGCCGAGCTCGCCTTCTAGTAAGTAGCCCTACCAAGTAGTTAAGGAGTTGTCATGCCTGAGTCTTCTGTTCGTCCCCGTCGCATTGTCGTTGGCGTGTCTGGCGCCAGCGGTGCGGCACTGGGCCTTGAATGCCTCAAATGCCTGCGCCAGGCCGGCGCTGAGTCGGCGCTTGTCGTCACGCGCGGGGGAGAGATCACCATCGAGCAGGAGCTCGGCATGACGCTCGACGAGTTTGCGTGCTATGCCGATGTGGTCTACGACAACAAGAACATCGGTGCTGCCATCGCAAGCGGCACCTATCCGGTCGACGGCATGATCGTGGCGCCCTGCTCTATGAAGACGCTCGCCGGCATTGCGAGCGGCTACAGCGAAAACTTGTTGCTGCGTGCGGCCGATGTGCAGATGAAGGAGCAGCGCCGCCTGGTGCTTATGGTGCGCGAGACGCCCTTCAGTGCGATCCATGTCGACAACATGGCACGCCTGGCGCGCGTGCCGGGCGTCATGCTCATGCCGCCCATGCTCACGTTTTACAACGGCCCCGCCACGCTCGATGAGGCGGTGCATCACATCGCCGCCAAGGCACTCGAGGCCGTCGGCGTGTCGTGCGCCAACTATAAGCGCTGGTCATAGGCATCTTTAGGGTAGGATACGAGTAGTGTTTGAGCCCGCTGCCCCTGTGGGCGGCGGGCTTTTCGTGTCAAAGGGTGTGTCGGGAGGACCTATGCAGACGGGTATGTATGCGATTAGCGAGATGGCGAGCTTGTTTAACGTTTCGCGCCAAACGCTCATCTACTACGACAAGATCGGTCTGTTTAAACCCGCCGTGGTTAACGAAAAAGGCTACCGTTTCTATTCGCCCACGCAGATCCCGCTCATGCGTCTGATCTGCATGCTGCGCGACTTGGGACTGGAACTCGATGAGATCGATCGCCTGACCTCGACGTTCGACATTGGAGAGATGACCGATCACCTGCGCTCGCGGGTGCAGGCGCTCGACGAGCAGATTGCCGGGCTCAAAGCCGAGCGCGCGAGCGTGCAGGAGCGGCTGAGTTTTTACGACGAGGCGGTCTATTGGCGCGAGCGCGAGGGCAAACCGGAGCTCAAGCAATTCGAGCGCCGCTACGTGGTCTTTGAGGAGTTCCCGAGCGATATCGAGCGTGGCCGCTCGATGCTGCACCCCACGCTCATGCGGGCGATTCTGCGCATGCGTGCGCTCACGGGCACACGCCCCATGCGCGGTTGGGGCGCCATGCTGCGTCGCGAGGCGCTGCATTCCGACGACCCCATCGCCGGTGCCGGTTCCTTTGCCGTGTTGCCGCGTGGTGCCGAGGAAATACTGCCGAGCGATCCTGCCGAGCTGGCGGAGATTGGCGTCGAGGTGCTGCCCGAGGGCACGTACCTGTGCATGAGTCGCTGGGGCATGCCGTACGAGCCCGAGGGTATCCGCGCCATCGTGGCCTGCATGGACAGGCACGCGCTCCAGCCCATCGGCAATGCTTTCGATTTTTGCTACCTGGACACCACGAGCTACGACGAGTCTCACCAAGAGGACTTCTGCTGTATCCAAATCCCCGTCGCCCTCAAATAACTTGCGGTGAAATAGTCCCTAAATAGCTCGAGTGGGCGTGCAAACAGGAACTATTCCACCGCAACTTCGATGTGACAAAGGAGCAGTCCCTTTGTCACATTCCGTGCGAGCCCTCGTGCCGTCTGGGGGTATAAGGCTAACAAGTGTTTATTTGCGAGGCCTAAGGGGCGCCCCGTATGGATATCGATAACTTTGAATGGTGGTATAGCGAGGGCGAGGCTCCGGACGAGGAATGGGACGAGCCCGCGTCTCGTGACGCGTCGAGCGACGAGGGCGAGACCGGCAACGATGCCGTCGAGACGGATGCCGCTTCCGACCTCGCCGAGCCCCTAACCTTTGAACAGGCCTGGGCCCAGGCCGAGGCCGACGAGGCAAAGGCCGATGCCACGGCCACGCTGGGTGAGCCGGCAGACATGTCCATCTCGCCGGCAAAGACCCCGCAACCGCGCCACACCATCGACCCCGGCAGTACAGCATCTTTCAGCATTCTCGACGTGCCCGCGCAAGGCGCCCAGGCGCCTGCACCCACGCATCGCCCCGACCTGGCTCGTGAGGAAGACGCGGGCCGCCGTTCTCCACTCGGCCCCATCCTCATCGCCTTCATGGCCGGCGTTATCGCCTGCTCGGCAATCGGCAGCATCTGGGGTCATGTCGAGCAGCAGCGCCAAGACGCCGCCAAGGTCGAGATGTCCGTCGAGCAATCGCTCAGCCGCACGCGCTCGGTGCATGTGACGGTCGAGGTTAAGGACGGCGCGACGTGGGATACCGCGCGCGGCGATAGCCAAATGCTCGTCCATATCGTGGGTCGCACACTCAAGGGACAAGCAATCGACGAGTACCAATACGTTAATTCCGAAGGTGACGGCATCGAGCTCAAGCCCGGCGACTACGAGCTCACGGTCGATGAGCCGCCCGTCGCCACCGACGGCACGCGTTACCGCGCCTCAAAGCGCATGGTTCCGGTGAGTTTTAATTCGCAGGCGCCCGACACGGTCGATAGCGCGCCGCAGAGCGGGTTTGACCTTTACGCTATTGCTCAATAACTGCGCCCGCCGCTCAACCCCGCCGCCAAGAGTGGGACAATATCCCTCGACACTGTTGTTTACTTTTGGAGGAAGTAGCATGTCCACCGTCACTACCATCAAGCGCGGCGGCCTCACCGCGGCCATCGATTCCATGGGCGCCCAGCTCACGAGCCTTGCCCTCAACGGCAATGAGTATCTGTGGCAGGGCGACCCGGCCTTTTGGGGCAAGCACGCGCCCATCCTGTTCCCCATCGTGGGATCGCTGCGCAACAACACGGCGACGTCTGCCGCCGGCACCTGCGAGATGGCGCGCCACGGCATCGCACGCATTGTCGAGCACAAGATCGTCGAGGTGTCGGAGGACAGTTCGTCCGTTACCTACGAGCTCACCGACACGCCCGAGTCGCTCAAGGCGTTCCCATTCCACTTTAAGCTCAACATGACCTATGCCCTGACCGGCGACGCCACCCTTACGCAGACCTTTGCCGTCACCAACACCGGCGACGTGGACCTGCCGTTCTCGGTGGGCGGCCACCCCGCATTTAACGTGCCCGCCCCCGGCGCCGAGGACGAGGCGTTCGAGGATTACGAGCTGGCGTTTACCGAGGCTTGGACTAACGAGGCCCCCGTCATCACGCCCGATGGCCTTATGACGTTCGAGGGTAGCTACAAGGCCCCCGATAACTCGGACGTGCTGCCCATCACGCACCGCAGCTTCGATAACGACGCCATCATGTTCACCGATACCCCGGGCTCCACGCTCACGCTGCGCGGCCGCAAGTCGGGCCACGGCGTCAAGATCGACTTTGAAGGCTTTAAGTACATCGGCGTGTGGTCTGCCGCCAACGACGCTCCGTTTGTGGCGCTCGAGCCTTGGACCGGTCACACCACCATGTCCACCGAGGACGACGTCTTTGAGCACAAGGTCAACACCATCACCTTGGCCCCCGGCGCTACCGATAAACGCAGCTTTAGCGTCACCTTGCTCTAGAGGTTCCTCCGCTCGGTCGATGCTGCGTGCCGTCCAGAGCGATAATTTGTCATTCAAAAGGCAAGGCATAGACCTTCTGGTCATGCCTTGTCTTTTTCATGCCACTTGTTCGCTCTGGACGTCGCTCGCCGGCATTGCCAAAACATCGACGTCCCCAATGACTACCATGTGTCTATTAATTTTTCGAGCTTGTGCTGCACTGCTGGTCGCTGGCGTATATCCTGTTAAGTCGTCAGCATACGATTCAACAGGGAAGGCAGATTATGCATTCTCCCCATCAGCACGACGCGCATCCACAGCCGGTGTGCAGCCGTCGCATCTTCTTGGGTAGCGCTCTCGCTGCGAGCGCTTCCGTCGTCGCCGGCGCGCTCGCCGGCTGTCAGCGTCCGTCCACGCTCAAGGTGGTTCAGCCCACGACGGGCGGCGGTCGCGACGACCTGTCCGATTCCGTGATCGGCAAGGACAAGATCCGCATTGGCATGGAGGCGGCCTACGCCCCGTACAACTGGCAGGTTTCCGAAGCCAGCGAGTACACCATCCCCATCGACAACGTGCAGGGCGCCTATGCCGATGGCTACGACGTGCAGATCGCCAAGATCATCTGCAAGGCCCTCGGTGGCGAGCCCGTTGCCGTCAAACAGAGCTTCTCGGGTCTCATCGATTCGCTCAACAACGGCCAGATCGACCTCATCATCGCCGGCATGAGCGCCACACCCGAGCGCGAGGAGTCCGTCGGCTTTTCCGATCCGTACTTTATCGGCTACTTTGGCCTGTTCGTAAAAGAGGGCTCGCCTTACCAGAACGCCACCAAGCTCAGCGACTTCAGCGGTGCTACGGTCCTCGGCCAAAAGGACACCATGCTCGATACCGTCATCGACGAGATCCCGGGCGTTGTGCACAAAAACCCGGTCGACTCCGTCCCCACGGTGTTTTCGAACCTGCTGCAGGGCACGTGCGACGCCGTGACCTACAACACCGAGAACGAGAAGGGCTATATGGCCCAAAACCCGGGTATCGTGCCGATTCAATTTGCCGAGGGCGAGGGCTTTAAGCAGGAGGTCACGGCAAACGTCGGCTGCCGCAAGGGCTCGGACAAGCTGCTTAAACTCATCGACAAGACACTCAAGGGCATTAGCCAAGAGGAACGCGACCAAATGTGGGACGCGTGCCTCGATCGTCAGCCGGCATAGGGAGGCAGCATGAAAACCACCAATCGCCTGGCCTCCTTTATCAAGGCCGACCACCGTTATGTATACCTGGGCACGAGCGTTATCGCGGCGCTCGGCCTGGCGTTTAGCCAGCGCAACCCCACGCCGCTGAGCTTCTTGGCCCCCACCGGCATCTTCCAGGATTGCCTTTGGGCGATTCTTTGGGCCTGGATTGTCGTGTCGGCGGCGGCGCTGGTCACCAAGCTTATACACTGGAGTGACTATCGCGAAACGTCGCCGTTCGCATCCGAGCGTTTCCGCCGCGGCGCGCGCCTGGGCAGCTACGTCGTGGCCGCTATCGCGGCGATCTTTTTCGTGGACCGCTGCGTCATGTCGTTTATCGACCTGGTGCGGGTGAGCATTGTCTCGGACTCCAACCCCAGCGACTTTTTGTCGAGCCTGGTCTACATGACCTACAAGAGCGGGGACTTCTTTATCCGCGGCATCGAGATCACCATCGCACTTGCGACCTTCGGTACCGTCATCGCCTTTTTCCTGGCGCTGCTCTTTGTGTTCCTGCGTATTCAGACGTTCGATCGCGTGGACAACGACCTGGTGCGCTTCTTTAAGAGTATCGGCCGCGGCTTTGCGACCATCTACTCCACCATCGTGCGCGGCACGCCCATGATGGTTCAGGGCCTGCTCATCTATTACGCGGGCTTCACCGTTTTGCGCGGCATGGGCTTCGAGACCGCTCAGGCCAACCAGATTTGGAGTACCTTCACCGCCGGCCTCGTCACCATCTCGCTCAACTCCACCGCCTACATGATGGAGGTCCTGCGCGGCGGCATCGAGTCCATCGATCCCGGGCAGGCCGAGGCAGCACGCTCGCTGGGTTTGTCGCAGTGGCAGGCTATGCGCAAAGTCGTGTTCCCCCAGGGTATTAAAAACGCGATTCCGGCGCTCACCAACGAGCTCATCATCAACATCAAGGATTCGTCGGTGCTCTCGGTTATCGGCGTGTTCGACCTTATGTACGCTACTACCACGGTCGCCGGCGTGTACTACCGCCAGATGGAGGTTTACTGCGTGGCGCTCGTGGTCTACCTGATCCTGACGCTCGTGGCGAGCCGCCTGCTCGAAGCCTTTGGCAAAAAGCTCGGCGCCGAGGCCTCGGCAACGCTGCCCAGCTCCAACTAGGCTCAAGACGAGGAGAATTATCATGGCAGATACCGCCACTACCGGCGTTGCGGCCGCCGCACAGACCAATGAGCCGCTCATCCGCGTTGAGGGCCTGCGCAAGAGCTTTGGCTCGCTCGAGGTGCTCAAAGGCATCGACCTGTCCGTCAAATCCGGCGAGGTCGTCACCATTATCGGCGCCTCGGGCTCGGGCAAGTCGACCTTTCTGCGCTGCCTCAACCTGCTCGAGACCCCGGACGCGGGCCACATCTGGTTCCACGGCCAGGACCTTACGGCCGAGCGCTGCAACATTAATAAGCTGCGTGAGGACATCGGCATGGTGTTCCAGGGCTTTAACCTGTTCAACAACATGGATGTGCTCGACAACTGCACGCTCGCGCCCGTCACGCTCAAAAAGATGAACAAGGCCGAGGCCGAGAAGGTCGCGATGGAGCATCTGACGAGCGTGGGACTCGAAAAGTTCGCGCACGCCGCCGTGGGCCGCCTGTCCGGTGGTCAAAAACAGCGCGTGGCCATCGCTCGTGCCCTGTGCATGAATCCGCAGATCATGCTGTTCGACGAGCCGACCTCCGCGCTCGACCCCGAGATCGTGGGAGAAGTGCTCGAGGTCATGCGCAAGCTCGCTGCCGACGGCATGACCATGGTCGTCGTCACGCACGAGATGGCCTTTGCCCGAACCGTGTCCGACTGCGTGGTCTTTATGGACAAGGGCGTGGTGCTCGAGGACGCCGCGCCGGCCGAGCTCTTCGGCAACCCCAAGCACCAGCGCACCCGCGAGTTTCTCTCGCGTTATCTCGAGGACAAATAACCAACCGCAAATGTTTGCGTGGCAGGGCCGCTCCGGTGGGGCGGCCCTCGTCATCACAATCGAAAGGATGTCATGGCCGAGGTTTGGCGCTTCTTTGCGCATGAGGACGTTTTTGCCGATTTGGACGAAACTGGCGCGTGCGAGCGCTTGGGCCGCGTGCTGTCATTTCCGACCATCTCGAGTATGGATGCCGAGGCGGTGGACTGGCAGCCGTTCGACGACCTGCGCGCCTATATGCAGCAGGCGTGGCCGCGCGTGTTCGCGGCGGGCGAGGTCGACCCTATCGACCATTCGCTATTGGTGACGCTTAGTGGTTCCGACCCTGACCTCAAGCCCATTATGCTCATGGGCCACATGGACGTGGTTCCCGTGGTGCCGGGCACCGAGGCCGACTGGACGCACGACCCCTTTAGCGGGCACGTGGACGACACCTACATCTGGGGCCGTGGAGCGATCGACATGAAGGACCAGGTCGCAGGCATTCTCGAGGCTGTCGAGTATGCGCTGGCGCACGGTTGGCAGCACGAGCGGACGCTGCTCCTGGCCTTTGGCCAGGACGAGGAGACGACGCAGTGCGGCGCAGGCGCCATCGGCCGCGCGCTCGAGGAGCGCGGTGTTGAGCTCGAGTTCCTGATCGACGAGGGCGACTACCGCATCGTTTCGGATGCCGAGTACAGCGCGGGCGAGGGTTGGCTCATGCACGCCGACCTGGCTGAGAAGGGCTATGCCGACATTGTGCTCAAGACAAAGAGCGCAGGTGGACATTCTTCCAACCCCTACGGCGGCACGTCGCTCGAGGTGCTCAGCCGTGCCATCACCGCAATCTGCGATATCGAGTGGCCGACGCGCGTGACCGATTTACTTGCCGCACAGCTCGTCGAGCTGGGGCTCTACACGGCGGATGAAATTGCCGCCAACGGGGGCGCCATTGTCCGCGATTGCCTCGCCAGCAAGAAGCTCTATCCGCTGGTGACGACCACCTGCGCACCCACGCAGATCGAGGGTGGCAGCACCGGCGCCAACGTAATGCCGCAGGATATGTGGGCCAACATCAACTTCCGCATGCTCGAGGGCACGAGCGTGGCCGACGTTGTGGCGCGCTGCCGTGAGGCGGTTGCCGGGGCGGACCTTGCCGGTCGTGTCGAAGTGGAGCTGGGCCCCGGTAGCTCCGAACCCTCGCCGTCCCCGCGCATCGGTGGTCCCGGCCTCGAGGCGGTTCGCTCCATTGCCGCCCGCTATTTCCGTGATCCAAAGGGGACGGAGGAAAACGGATCATTCGAGCCGGTAGCAATTGTGCCCTCGACCGTAATCGGTGCGACCGACGCTGCCAACTACCAGCACATTTGCCCTGAGTGCATTCGCTTCTCGGCCTTTGTGGTTGATGACGACGAGTGTGAGTGCGGTGTCCACGGCACCAACGAGCGCATCACCCGCCGCGCCTACCTCCAGGGCATCCGCTTCATCGTCGCTCTACTCCAAACGCTCTAGCCAAAAAGCAAGCCCTTGATGCAATGAGGTCAGGTTTGTTTGTGCCAATCATTCCGTGCGGGTTATATGCAGGTTTGCCTGCGCACGCTATCATGTATGGGTTAGACCGCAACTATGTACCCCATACGCGAAGGGATGCGCATGTATCTGAAGATCGACATGTTCTAGCCGGGCTTACCCCCGCAGTGGCGCCGCGCGCCCCATCAACTCTGCCGATTTTCACCTTCACGCATATAAAGGAGTCCCGCCATGCGCGACAAGCTCGAAAAGATCATCAAGGCCTACGAGGAGCTCGAGAAGAAGCTCTCCGACCCGGCCGTCGCCTCCGATATCAAGGAGTTCACGCGTCTCAACAAGGAGTACGCACACCAGTCCGACCTCATCGCCGCCTCGCGTGAGTACATCGGCGCGCTCGATGACATCGAGGCCGCCAAGGAAATGCTCCACGATACCACCGATGCCGATGAGAAAGAGATGCTCCAGATGGACATCTCCGAAAACGAGGCCAAGCTTCCCCAGCTCGAGGAAGACATTAAGTACATGCTCATCCCGAGCGACCCCAACGACGACAAGAACACCATCGTCGAGATCCGTTCCGCCGCCGGTGGCGACGAGGCGGCCATCTTTGCCGGCGATCTGTACAAGATGTACCAGCGCTTCTGCGAGTCGCGCGGCTGGAAGACCACCGTGCTCGATTCCAGCCCCAGCGAGGCCGGCGGCTTTAAGTCCATCGAGTTCAAGGTCGAGGGCGACCGCGTCTACTCCGTCATGAAGTACGAGTCCGGCGTGCATCGCGTCCAGCGCGTCCCCAAGACCGAGTCCCAGGGTCGCATCCAGACCTCCACGGCAACCGTCGCCGTGCTTCCCGAGGCCGAGGAGATCGACGTTCAGATCAACCAGTCCGACCTGCGCATCGATACTTACTGCGCTTCGGGCCCTGGCGGTCAGTGCGTTAACACCACCTACTCCGCCGTGCGCATCACCCACCTGCCCACCAACACCGTGGTGCAGTCGCAGGAGCAGCGCTCCCAGATCCAGAACCGCGAGGTCTGCATGCAGATGCTGCGCGCCCGTCTGTACGAGATGGAGCTCGAGAAGCAGCAGGCCGAGCTCGGCGCCGAGCGCCAGAGCCAGATTGGCCACGGCAACCGTTCCGAGAAGATTCGTACTTACAACCAGCCTCAGGACCGCGTGACCGACCACCGTATCGGTTTCAACTCCACCTACAACGGCGTCCTTCTGGGCGATCAGCTCGGCACCGTGATCGAGGCGCTCGCCGCCGCCGAGCGAGCCGAGAAGCTGGCACAGGCTGTGTAGTGGGTTCCGCCGTTCTACCGAACGGCGGACCAGCCGACGCTGCGCGGGCCGCATTTGGACAATCTGACGTTCAACTTCAAGGGTGCGACCAGAAGGTCTGCGCCCTTTCGTTTCACGTCACCTTGCCTCAAATGCGACCCGCTCGCTGGCATTGCCAAGACATCGGCGTTATCTTGGTTGGCACTTGAATGATCCCTTTAGTCATTGGGGACGTTCTTAAATGACTAGGTTGGGCACATTGCTTTGAGATGTTATTCAATCGGCTTTGATGGCCTTTAAGCTGTTTATCTGCTTAAAGCAATCAACGGCGTGCATCTGTTATTGAAAATATTGCTCGAAAAATCGTCCAAGAAGTCGCGGGGTGATTTTTGACGCGTCGCGCGTCAAGCGATGTGGCAAGCGTTTGGTTAGATATTGGTCAGGCTAAGGGCAAGCTTGCCAAAAGCTTGACGAATGCAAATCTAGACGTCGGCGAATGAACACTTTGAGCGAGCCCGGTGCAAAATTCTGGGCTGATTCTCGATAATCGCTCTCAATCGTCCCTTGTCGTGCGTCGCCCTCGCGTACAATCTGCTCCGACATTCGCGCGCCGCCCGGCGCTTAAGAGGGGAGGACCCCATGGCAAACGAGATCTGGACCATCAAGCGTTGTCTCGAGTGGACCAAGGAGTACCTGGCCGAGCGCGGCGAGGAGCACCCCCGTCTTTCTGCCGAATGGCTGCTGTGCGCAGCCACGGGTTTGGCACGCATCGACTTATATATGCGTATGGACGAGACACTCGATGCAGCTCAGCTCGAGATCATGCACACGGCGGTCGTTCGTCGCGCCAAGGGCGAGCCGCTGCAGTACATCACCGGCAGCACGCAGTTTCGCATGATCGACGTCGCGTGCGCACCTGGTGTGCTCATTCCGCGTCCCGAGACCGAGATGCTCGTCGAGGAAGTCCTCAATTATCTGGATGCCGAGGTGCTGAGTCCCGAGGCTGCCACCCGTCAGCGCGCTGAGCTGCCCTGGAACGACGAGGTCGAGCAAGCGCGCAAAGCCGAAGCCGCATTGGCCGACGAGCGAGCGACGGCCGAGCGCCGTGCTGCCAACCTCACAGCTGCCGACGAGGCGGCGTTGGGTAGCGATGTGTTGGGCAGCCGTGCCTATGCCGAGGAGCTGGCCGATCGCGAGGCCGAGCAAGCCGCTGCGCAGGCAGCAGATGCCGAGGCCGATGCCGAGGAAACCCCCGAGCCCGAGCTCGACGAATACGGCATCGCCATTGAGGGCAACGACCAACAGACGACTCCCGCGCAAGATGCCGCCGAGGCCAACGTACCTGCTCCAGCCGAGCCCCGTATCGCCCGCGTTCTCGAGGTCGGCTGCGGCACGGGCTGCATCTCGCTCTCGCTTACCTGGGAGCGTCGCGGCCACGTCACCTGCACTGCTACCGATATCGAGCCGCGCGCCATCGACCTTGCTACCAAAAACCGCGATGCGCTTGGCCTCACGTCCGACGAGGTCGCCTTCAGCCTCACGAACCTGGTGAGCTCCATTCCCCGCGAAGAGTGGGGCACCTTTGACGTACTCGTCTCCAACCCGCCCTACATCCCCAGCGATGTCATGCGCTCGCTGCCGCACGAGGTCAAGGACTTTGAGCCCGATCTGGCGCTCGAGGGCGGTGCCGACGGCCTCGATATCTTCCGCCGCCTGCTCAACGCGGCGCCCTACATGTTGCGCGCCGGTGGCCTCTTTGCCTGCGAGCTCTACGAGGGCGCGCTCGACGCTGCGGCCGAGCTCTGCCGTCAAGCGGGTCTGTCGGACGTGCGTATCGTCCGCGACCTCACCGATCGTCCCCGTATCGTCCGAGCCATCGTCACCGAGCCCAAACAGCGTATTTAAGCTGAACTAATAGACATTTGCTCAAGTTTGCTCTTGCAATATACCGTAAAACTTCTACTATAGAAGGAGAAAGGTATGTCAAATCAGCTGCATCGGTACCGTATCGTGCTTGATTACATTGAACCTTGGCTTGATGAGCAGGATGAAGCTACGCTGAAGCAGATTTATGCAGACCTTTTGGTGCTAGAGAAGGAAGGTCCCATCCTTGGTCGTCCACTGGTTGACCGTGTCAAGGGCTCGAAGCTTCATCATTTAAAGGAGCTGAGAGTGACTTCATGTGGTGGGCAGGTGATCCGCATCCTCTTCGCCTTTGACCCCAAACGCCAGGCGGTATTGCTATTGGCGGGTGATAAGTCGCGAGCGGGATCGTCAAGGGCAAAATGGAACGGCTGGTATGCGATCAACATTCCAAAGGCCGAGCAAATATACCGTCGCCACGTAAGGAGGCTCGATCGAGATGGAACTGCATGAGTATATGGAATCTCGCGGGATAACACGCGACTCCATTACCGCCGAGCAGGAGAGGACTCGCGATCGTATCGAAGCCTATAAGCTTGCTCAGATTCGCAGGCTAAAAGATCTAACACAGGCGTCGGTCGCCCAATCGATGGGCGTTTCTCAAAAACGCGTATCCGAGCTCGAGCGTGGGGAATTGGGTTCGATGAGGCTTGACACGCTGAGCAGGTACGCAGAGAGCCTCGGCGGAAAACTGGTTGCAAGCATCGAGTTTCCCGATCGTACCGTTACGCTTGCGCGCTAAAAATCTTCAATTAACTCCCTCACTTTCACCGACTACTCGAGCCGCTCACCAAACCAACATGCGCTCTGGGCAAATAGGTTGAACGTTTCGTGCGAGAATGCCCCACAGTAAACAAACTTGCACCAGAGCGTAAGGGGCTGGCATACACATGCAGACGGTCTATCGGGTATTCGAGGGAGCGCGCGAGCCGCATCGGCTCGCCGTTGAGCGTACGGCCGAGGTACTCCGCTGTGGCGGCTTGGCCCTGATCCCGACCGAGACCGTCTATGGTGTCGCCGTGGCAGTCAACGCCTTCTCGGACGCCGTGCCTCAAGATACAAGTGAATTCCCATCGTGGCCGCGCGATCCGCAGGCTGCCGTCAACGGCGCCGCAGTCCCTGCGCTCGGCACCGGCTATCGCCGTATCTTCACTCTCAAGCAACGTGAACTCACGCAAACCGTCGCTTGGCTGGTCGATGGCGTCGAAGCACTCGGCCGCTATGGCGTGGATATCCCGGAAGATGCCCGCGTACTCGCGCGACGATGCTGGCCGGGCGCCCTGACTATCGTGGTCAAGGCGGCCCCCTGCGTGCCGACCTTTATGCGCGCCGCCGACGACACGGTGGCACTTCGCGCTTCGGCCTCGCCCGTGGTGCAAGCGCTCATCCGCGCCTGCGGCAGCCCTCTTGCCTGCACCAGCGCCAACACGCATGGCGCGCCCGCGCCGGCAAGTTTTGTCACGGTGGAGGAGCGCATCCTGGAGGGGGTCGATGTGGCCGTCGACGCCGGTGAGACCCCGTGTCGCGACGCCTCAACCATCGTGTCGTTTCAGCACGGCGAGCTCCAGATCCTGCGCCAAGGCGCGCTTCCCGCATCAGAGATCGAACGGGTCCTGTCCGACCCGATGCAATAGAAAGGTGTAAGCGATGTCGTTGAATCTAGGTAGCCTGGGCATGGAAGACGCCTCGTTTAGCTTTGGCGGTTCCTACATCATGGCGCTCGACTGCGGCACCACCTCGGTACTCGCGACCATCGTCGACGAGTACGGCTGCATCGTCGCCCAGGCGCGTCGTAGCGTCAAAACCAGCTTCCCGCGCCCCGGCTGGGTGGAGCAGGATCCCACGGAGGTGCTTGCCAGCCAGATCGGCGTGATGATGGAGGTCCAGTTTAAGAGCGGCATCCATTCTGACCGCATTGCCGCCATCGGTATCTCCAACCAGCGCGAGACCACGGTGGTCTGGGACCGCATAAGCGGCCAGCCCATCTACAACGCCATCGTATGGCAGTGCCGTCGTACCGCGCCGGCAATCGACGCGTTGGTTGAACAGGGTTGCGAGGAGCTGGTGCGCTCCCGCACGGGACTCACGCTCGACCCGTATTTCTCAGCCTCCAAGGTGCAGTGGATTCTCGACAACGTCGACGGCGCGCGCGAGAGCGCGGCGGCGGGCGACCTCATGTTTGGCACCATCGATACCTGGCTCATCTATAACCTCACCGGCGGCCAAACCTTCGCCACCGACTACACCAACGCCAGTCGCACGGCACTCTTCAATATTCATACGTTGGACTGGGACGATGACCTGCTGTCTCTCTTCGACATCCCGCGTGCCATGATGCCCGAGGTCCGTTGGAGCTCCGGTGACTACGGTCGCGTCGCGAGCGACATCATGACCAACATGCCGCCCATCATGGGTGTGGCGGGCGACCAACAGGCGTCGCTGTTCGGACACTGCTGTTTCCATCCCGGCCAGACCAAAAACACCTATGGCACGGGCTGCTTTATGCTCATGAACACCGGCGACGAGATCGTCGAATCCAAGAATGGCCTGGTCTCCACCATCGGTATCGCTGCGGACGGCAAGGTCAGCTATGCGCTCGAGGGCTCTATTTTTGCCGCCGGTTCCACCATGAACTGGCTTCGCAACAACATGGGCATCATCTCGAGCGTGAGCGAGTCGGCACAGCTCGCCGCTTCGATTAGCGACAACGAGGGCTGCTACTTCGTTCCCGCCTTTGCGGGTCTGGGCGCTCCCTGGTGGGACCCGCATGCCCGCGGTATCGTGTGCGGTCTGACCGGCGCCTCGAGCCGTGCGACTATCGTACGTGCCGCCTGCGAATCCATGGCATATCAGAGCTACGACGTGCTGCGCGCCATGGAGCAGGACGTGGGGCTTTCGATCGAGCGCCTGTCTGTCGATGGCGGTGCCTCGCGCAACGAGTTCATCATGCAATTCCAGGCCGACCTGCTGGATATCCCCGTGCTGCAATGCGAGACGGTGGAGACCACGGCAATCGGTGCCGCGTACTTGGCGGGTCTTGCCGTCGGCTATTGGGAAGACCTGGAAGAGCTGGAGCAAAATGCCCAGATCGTTAGGACCTTCCTTCCCCACATGTCCGCCGAGCGCCGCGAACAAAACCTTGCGGGCTGGTGTGATGCAGTCAGGCGCTCGCTCAGTACCGCACAGTAGGGCTGCGATGGGCTGCTCGATACAACAAACCGCTAAACTAATGCATGGCGTGCGGCGGCAACGTTGCTGCGTGCCTTGTCAGCAAGGCCATCTTCCGGCCGCAACGAAAGGGGCAATCAACCCATGACCGTCACCTACGATACGTCCCGTGTGACGCTTGTCGATCACCCGCTCGTCCAGCACAAGCTGTCGATCCTGCGCGACAAAAACACCGGCACCAACCAGTTCCGCCAGCTCGTGCGCGAGCTCGCACTTTTTGACGGCTACGAGGCCATGCGCGACCTGCCCATGGAAGACGTCGAAGTCGAGACCCCCATCACCACCGCAACGTTTAAGCAGCTTGCCGGCAAAAAGCTCGCCATCGTGCCCATCCTGCGTGCGGGCCTTGGCATGGTCGACGGCATCCTCGACCTGGTGCCCTCCGCTCGCGTGGGCCACATCGGCATGGAGCGCGACGAGGTTACCCACGAGCCGCATGAGTATTACTGCAAGATGCCCAAGGATATCGACCAGCGCATCTGCCTGGTCGTCGACCCCATGCTCGCCACGGGCGGTTCGGCCGAGATGGCCATCAGCTACCTGCGCGAGCGCGGTGTCAAGGACATCCGCATGCTGTGCATCGTCGCGGCCCCCGAGGGCCTCAAGTCACTGACCGAAAAGGACCCCGACGTACATATTTATACCTGCGCCATCGACGACCATCTCAACGAAGCTGCCTACATCGTTCCCGGCCTGGGCGACGCCGGCGACCGCATCTACGGCACGCTGTAATCTCTGGGGCATACCGGCTAACGTCGAAAATACGAAGAAATGGTGCGCGCGGTCGAACAAAAGACGACCGCGCGCACTCCTGTTAACGGACGTTTTGCCCTGCAGGGTTCGAGAAAAACGTATTACCGTACCTGCGGCATAAAGAAGGTCTTAAGAAAACGAACAGGTGCGTATTAACCGATGCTTTTTCGGTTGTACTTTAGCGATTGGCTCGTACAATAGTCACCAATGTTTGGCGGGAACTGTCCTGTGAGGCGATAAAAAAGGAAAGTGAGGACGCCAGTGTTTCAGATAGCCGATCTGCTCGCTATCGTTGCAGGCGCCATCGCGGGCGCGATTGCCTTCCTTCCCTTTGTCTTTACGCTCAAGCCGGTTCTTGACGATAAGCAGAATGCGGACATGCTCAAGGGTATGGTGAGTCTCGCGGTCTCGGCAATCGCGTTGCTTGTCTTTACCTTGGTTGTGTTTGTGTTGTTCGGAGAGGCATTTCGCATGTTCCTCCTGGGCGAGGCGATCGGCTTCGTGGCCTTTATGGCCGCCTGCGCGGTTCGCGTCGCCAAGGCGCTGCGAGATCCTCATGAGGTCGAAAGGTAAGTCGTGGAAATTTTTGAAAAGCTGCCTGATGAGATAAATCATCTGGTCAGCGAGTTCAGCTCCACCCCTGTCGTGGGCGATCTGAGCTGCGGCATCACGCAGTACTCGTTTTGGCTGATCGTCTCCACGATCGTGCTCCTGATCGTCCTGGCCGTGTTCAAGAAGAAGCAGACCCTGGTTCCCAAGGGCTTCTTCGTCAACGGTTTCGAGTACATCATCGAGTACGTCGAGAACGATATCGGCAAGGGTGTCGTGGGTGAGAACTGGAAGAAGCACTTCCCGTTCCTGTGCTCGCTTTTCCTGTTCATCCTGATCAATAACATGATCGGCCTGATCCCGGGAATGAAGCCCGGCACCGGCGCAATCGGCTCCACCGCCGCACTCGCCATTTTCGCCTTCGTGTACTTCATCTACTACGGATGCAAGGCTCACGGCGTGATCGGCTACATCAAGAGCCTCGCCCCGCAGGGCGTGAGCTTCCCGATGAACGTGCTCGTGTGGGTCGTCGAGCTTTTCTCGACCTTCCTGCGCCTCATCACGCTCGCCGTCCGTCTGTTCTGCAACATGTTCGCAGGACACGTGGTCATGGGCTCGTTCGCCATCATGGCGAGCATGTTCATGCAGCCGCTGCTTCAGCAGGTTTCCGCGGCCCACGCCGTCGGCGCCCTGCCTTCGCTGGCCTGGCTTGCCATCCTCATCCTGATTTATGCGATCGAGCTTGTGGTCGGCGCCATCCAGGCTTACGTCTTCACGGTCCTTACCGCCGTGTATGTCTCTGAGGCAGAGGAGGTCGCGGAGGAGGAGTAATCTTCCGTTCGTGCCTTAAAGGTAAGGCAATTCGTTAAACCGCCGGTGCCCGTACCCATGGAGCCCGGCAGTTATAAAAAGGTTATCCTGCGTGAAATAAGACACGCACGACAAAGGAGGAATCGTGGGAGTTATCGGTTACGGTCTCGGTGTTATCGGCGCTGGTCTTGCTATCGGCCTGTCTGCTCTGGGTGCTACGGGTGCTATGGCCCGTCAGCCTGAGGTCCAGGGCCGCGTGTTCACCGTCTTCATCATGGGCTCCGCTTTCGGCGAGGCTCTGGCTCTGATCGGCTTCGTTGTCGCGCTGATCGTTAAATAGCACGGAGCGTCAAGTATGAATCTTTCATCCCAGAAGAGCGCGATCGCACTCTCCGCGTCCGCGGCCGCGCTGCTCATGCCGGTTTCCGCGTTCGCCGAGGACGGCGCCGCCGGTGCGGACATCCTCATCCCTAAGATGGCGGAGTTCATCCCGGCGCTTATCGCCTTCCTGATTATCTGGATCGTGCTGGCCAAGGTCGCCCTGCCGGGCATCATGAAAACCATGGAGGAGCGCGGCAAGAAGATCGAGGAGAGCCTCGACGAGGCCGAGAAGACCAAGCAGGAGGCCATCGCCAAGCGCGCTGAGTCCGACTCGATCGTCACCGACGCCCGTCGTCAGGCTGCCGACATCGTTCTCGAGGCCCGTAAGGACGCCGAGTCCGAGCGCGCCCGTATCATCGAGGCTGCTCACAAGGAGGCCGAGGAGATCATCGCCAAGGCCCACACGACCGTCGAGGACGAGCGCAAGTCCATCTACGCCGGTGCCGCGAGCTCCATCGCCGACCTGTCCGTTGCCGTCGCCACCAAAATCGTGGGCGAGGCACTCGAGGACGAGTCCGAGCAGAAGAAGCTCATCGAGCGCTACATCCAGGAAGCAGGTAGCCTGAATGCCGACTAGCCGCTATCAGGACAAGGTACTCGAGACCTACGCGCGCTCCCTTTTGGAAGCCGCCAAGGCCGAGAACCATGTGTTCGAGGACCTCGAGATGATCGAGCGCCTGGCTAGCGCCAGCCCTGAGATCGTCGCCGTGCTCGACACCATGTCCAAGCGCGACCAGCTCGACCTTCTTCCCAAGGTGGCAGCTGCCTTTAAGTATGTTGCCGAGGAAGACGAGGATGTAGTGGGCGTGACCGTCACCACGGCGATCCCGCTCGACGACGAGCTGCGTCAAACCATCACTAAGAAATGCGAGCAGGACTTCGGCCGCAAGGTATTCCTTATCGAGCAGGTCGACCCGTCTATCGTGGGCGGCCTGGTGCTCGAGGCCCGCGGCGAGCGTCGTGACATCTCCGTCAAGACGCAGCTGCGCATCGCGCAGGAGACCCTCGCAAACTCTGCTAATTCGTACGGAGGTGAAGCCTAATGTCCGAAACCCTCAATGCCCAGGATATCGCCAAGAAACTGCAGGAGCAGCTCACGAGCCTCTCCGCGACGGTCGATACGCATGAGGTTTCAACGGTCGACGAGGTAGGCGACGGCATCGCGCGCGTCTCCGGCCTCAAGAGCGCCATGGCAGGCGAGCTTCTGGAGTTCAAGAGCTCCGATACCGGTGAGACCGTCTTCGGCCTTGCCCAGAACCTTGACCGTGACGAGGTCGGCGCCGTTCTGTTTGGTGCCGTCGACTCCATCAAGGAAGGCGACGAGTGCCGCACCACTGGCCGCATTATGGATATCCCCGTGAGCCGCGCCATGCTCGGCCGCGTCGTCAATCCGCTCGGCCAGCCTATCGACGGCCTGGGTGACATCGTCGCCACGCACCGTCGCCCCATCGAGTTCAAGGCCCCCGGCGTCATCGATCGTACCCCGGTGTGCGAGCCGGTTCAGACCGGCCTGTTGGCCATCGACTCCATGGTGCCTATCGGCCGTGGCCAGCGTGAGCTCATCATCGGCGACCGTAAGACCGGTAAGACCGCTATCGCCATCGACGCTATCCTCAACCAGCGCGGCAAGGGCATGGTCTGCATCTATGTCGCCATCGGCCAGAAGGCCTCCACGGTTGCCAACATCCGCGAGACCCTCGTTCAGCACGGTGCGCTCGATTACACCATCATCGTTTCGGCCACCGCTGCCGATTCCGCCCCTATGCAGTACATCGCGCCTATGGCCGGTGCCGCTATCGGCGAGTTCTTCATGTACAACGGCGAGGACGGCAAGCCCGCCAGCGAGACCAACCCCGGCGGCCACGTGCTCGTCATCTACGACGACCTGTCCAAGCAGGCTGTGGCCTACCGTCAGATGTCGCTGACGCTGCATCGTCCGCCCGGACGCGAGGCCTATCCTGGCGACATCTTCTACCTGCACTCTCGTCTGCTCGAGCGTGCCGTCAAGATGTCCAAGAAGAACGGTTATGGCTCCATGACGGCTCTTCCGATCATCGAGACCCAGGACGGCGACGTCTCGGCCTACATTCCGACCAACGTCATTTCCATTACCGATGGTCAGATCTACCTGCAGTCCGAGCTCTTCTTCCAGGGCCAGCGCCCGGCAGTCGACGTGGGCATTTCCGTGTCCCGCGTCGGTGGCGACGCGCAGACCAAGGCTATGAAGCAGGTCGCCGGCAACCTCCGTCTGGACCTCGCTTCGTACCAGGAGCTCGCCGGCTTTACGCAGTTCGGCTCCGACCTCGACGAGGCTACTCAGAAGCAGCTGACCCATGGTGCCCGCATGACAGAGCTCCTGAAGCAGCCGCGTTACAAGCCGTTTGAGGTTGGCGAGCAGATCGTTACGCTGTTCGCTGGCAACGAGGGCTTCCTGGATGACCTGGAGATCGCCGACGTGCTGCCTTTCCGTGCCGAGCTCATCGAGTACATGGACAATGGCTTTGGCTCGCTGCTCGACAAGGTTCGCGCCAAGAAGATCGATGATGACACCAAGGCTGAGCTCTTGCGCGTCATCGGCGACTTCAAGCAGCAGTTCATGGCCAAGCACCATTCGGATGTTTCTGGATCAGAGGAGAACTAAGCCCCATGGCCAACCTTCGCGACATTAAGAAGCGAATCTCCTCGGTTACCACGACCAAGCAGATCACGCGCACGATGGAGATGGTCTCTACGGCCAAGATCCGTCGTGCCCTCGATCGCTCCAAGCAGGCCGAGCCCTATAAGGAGGCGCTGACCGACGTCATGTTGACGGTCGCCGG
Source organism: Collinsella sp. CM84Y_54 (assembly GCF_036317945.1). NCBI lineage: Bacteria > Bacillati > Actinomycetota > Coriobacteriia > Coriobacteriales > Coriobacteriaceae > Collinsella > Collinsella sp. CM84Y_54. The sequence continues at coordinate 9,942 of NZ_JAWQCX010000006.1, read as the reverse complement.
CGACGCCTCCTGTTCGGGCACCGATCCCATGCTGCAGAAGCATGAGAGCGTCAAGCATGGCCTGATTGTCGTTATTGCCTCGGACCGCGGCCTTGCCGGCGGTTTCAATACGACGGTGGAGCGCACGGCCGAAAAGCTCGCCGCTTCTTGGGCGAACGACGGCATCGAGTGCGAGATCATCGCGTGCGGGCGCAAACCGGCCACGTATTTCCGTGACCGCTCAAACGTCGTCATGCACTTTGAGGGCAACTCCTCCGAGCCCGATTTCAATCAGGCCCGCATGATCTCCTCTCATATCTGCGATGCGTATCGTGCCGGTGAGCTTGACCGTGTCGAGCTTGTCTACCACCACGCCAAGAACCGCGTGGATCAGGAGCTTCGCGTCGAGCATCTGTTGCCGCTCGACCCCGAGATGATCGCTATGGCCCACGGTCCGCGTAAGAACGAGACCGACGCCCCTAAGCGCATCTCGTCCACGTTCGAGTTCGTGCCCTCTCCCGAGCATGTTCTCGGCAAGCTTGTGCCGTCTTATATCCTGACGGTCATCTACCAGGCCCTGATCGATTCGGCGGCTGCCGAGCAGGGTGCACGCCGCAAGGCCATGCACTCCGCGACGGAAAACGCCACCGCGATCATCTCGACCCTTACCCGCACGTATAGTCGCGTGCGCCAGGCTTCGATCACGACCGAGATTAACGAGATCGTCGGCGGAGCCTCAGCATTGGAGGAACAGTAATGGCTAATAACACCGTACAGCTTGCGGTCGAGGAAGCCACCAAGAAGACGACTGCCGGTGATGGTCGCATCGTGCGAATCATCGGCCCTGTCGTCGACGTCAAGTTTGACGGCGCGGTGCCCCCGATCTACAACGCGCTCACGGTCGAGGCCGAGACCCCGATCGGTCATCTGAGCACGATCCTCGAGGTCGAGAGCCAGCTTCCGGGCGGCGTCGTCCGCACGGTCGCCATGTCCTCGACCGATGGCCTGCAGCGCGGCCTCATCGCCACCGATACCGGTGAGCCCATGAAGATGCCCGTTGGTCCTAAGACGCTCGGCCGCATTTGGAACGTCATGGGTAAGCCCGTCGACGGCAAGCCCATGCCCGAGGTGGAGGAGTTCTACCCCATCCACCACGCGGCGCCCCGCTTTGACGAGCTCACCACCAAGACCGAGATCTTCGAGACCGGCATTAAGGCCGTCGACCTGCTTGAGCCCTACATCCGTGGCGGCAAGACAGGCCTGTTCGGCGGCGCCGGCGTCGGCAAGACCGTTTTGATTCAGGAGCTCATCAACAACCTCGCCCAGGAGCACGGCGGCACCTCGGTGTTCACCGGCGTCGGCGAGCGTACCCGTGAGGGTACCGACCTTTATCTCGAGATGAGCGAGTCGGGCGTTATCGACAAGACTTGCTTGGTCTATGGTCAGATGAACGAGCCGCCTGGAGCGCGTCTGCGCATCGGTCTGGCCGGCCTTACCACCGCTGAGTACTTCCGCGATCGTGGCCAGGACGTTCTGCTGTTCATCGATAACATCTTCCGCTTCTCCCAGGCCGGTTCCGAGGTTTCCGCACTGCTGGGTCGTATGCCGTCCGCCGTTGGTTACCAGCCCACGCTGGCTACCGAGATGGGTGACCTCCAGGAGCGCATCACCTCGACCAAGACGGGCTCCATTACCTCCGTCCAGGCCGTTTACGTCCCTGCAGACGACCTGACCGACCCGGCGCCTGCCACGACGTTTACGCACCTCGACGCCACCACGGTTCTTTCGCGTAGCATTTCGTCGCTCGGTCTGTTCCCGGCTATCGACCCGCTCGCGTCTTCTTCGGACGCTCTCGATCCCTCGATCGTTGGCGAGGAGCACTACCGTGTCGCCGTCAAGGTCCAGGAGCTCCTGCAGGAGTACTCCGACCTTCAGGACATCATCGCCATTCTGGGTATGGACGAGCTGTCCGAGGAGCAGCGCCTTACGGTCAACCGTGCCCGTAAGATCCAGCAGTTCCTCTCCCAGTCCTTCCACGTCGCCGAGAAGTTCACCGGCAACCCCGGTGTCTACGTCCGCGTCGAGGATACCGTCCGCTCCTTCGCCGAGATTGTCGACGGCAAGGCCGATGACCTGCCCGAGCAGGCATTCCGCTATGCCTCCACGATTGAGGACGTGCGTGAGCGCGCCCGCAAGATGGAGGAGAAGTAGGTTATGCGTATCCGCATCGTGTGCCCCGTGAGCCTCGCCTATGAGGGTGACGCTGCGTTTGTGTCGATTCCGTCTACGGATGGCGAGTTTGGCGTTTTACCTGCTCACTCCAGCGAAATCTGCACGATCGACCGCGGTTACGTTCGCGTTTCCGATAAGGCCATGGGCACTGTCGACCACACGTTTGCCGTGGCCGGCGGCTATGCCCAGGTTGCGGACGATGTCGTGACCGTCCTCGCCGAGCGCGCTTGCGATTTGGCGACCGTCGACGCCGACAAGGTTAAAGCTGATATTCAAGGTTTTGAAGAGAAGCTGGGTAATTTGTCGGAGGATGATGCACGCCGCGCCTACCTCTATAATGAAATCGCATGGTGTAAGCTCAAGCTTGCCCAATAGTCAAACGTTTTGGCGTTCGACCATTTGCGAACACATCATGCCCGGGATGGCTCAGCCACCCCGGGCATGCTTTTTGAAAGGGTAGACCTTGGATATTATCCGCGTTGAGGGTGGCCACGCCATCGGAGGCTCCGTGCCCGTCTCGGGTGCAAAGAATTCCGCACTCAAACTCATGGCTGCAACGCTTCTGGCGCCGGGCAAGACAACGCTTCAGAACGTGCCCGATATTTCCGATGTCCACGTTATGGGCAAGGTACTCAAGGGCATGGGCGCCACAATCGAAGTTCTCGATGAGCACACGCTCGAAATCGATACTTCCCAGGTTGATTCTTGGGAGGCTCCCTACGAGCTCGTCGCCAAGATGCGCGCCTCCACGGCTGTGATGGGCCCCCTGCTGGGTCGTTTCCATCGCGCCAAGATCGCCATGCCGGGCGGCTGCAACCTGGGTGCCCGCAAGATCGATATGCATATCCTGGGTCTCGAGGCTCTGGGCGTCGAGTTCGACACCGCCCATGGCTACATCAACGCCAGTGCTCCCCAGGGCCTGCGCGGCACCACCGTCACGCTCGAGTTCGCGAGCGTGGGTGCTACCGAGAACCTCATCATGGCTGCCGTGCGCGCGCAGGGCACCACGGTTATCGACAACGCTGCCCGCGAGCCCGAGATCGTCGACCTTGCCAACATGCTCAACGAGATGGGTGCCAAGATCGTCGGCGCGGGCACGCCCGTCGTGACCATCGAGGGCGTGGAGGAGCTGCACCCCGTTACCCATTGCGTGGTGGGTGACCGCATCGAGGCCGGCACCTTTATCGTCGCCGGCGCCCTCATGGCCGATGAACGCGGCGTCGATGTTGCGGGCTTCTGCCCCATCCACCTGGGCATGGTGCTCAAAAAGATGGAACTTATGGGTATCGAGTGCGAGCGTATCGAGAACGGTGTCCACGTCAATCGCGCCGAGCGCATCAAGCCGGTCGATATCCAGACGCTTCCGTTCCCGGGTTTCCCGACCGACATGCAGGCGCAGATCATGGTGCTTTCGGCCCTTGCCGACGGAAGTTCCGTGATTACCGAGAATATCTTCGAGAACCGCTTTATGTTCGCCTCCGAGCTCGTGCGTATGGGTGCTGATATTCGCATTGAGAGCCATCACGCCATGATTCACGGCGTTAAGGGGTTCTCAGGCGCACAGGTCACCTCGCCCGACCTTCGTGGCGGCGCGGCGCTTGTGGTTGCCGGTCTTATCGCCGACGGCGTTACCGAGGTCTCTGCCATCCATCACATCAAACGTGGCTACGAGCAGTTTGTCGAAAAGCTGCAGGCGCTTGGCGCGCATGTCGAACATGCCACCGTCCCCGATCCCGTCATCTACTAATGCAGGTTGCCTATGTTTAACAAGAAGCCCCTGGCGGATAACACCCGAAGACCCTCGACTGGTGCGCAGGCCAAGATCTACAGCCGCGACAACGTCGCTCGCTATTCCGAGCGCGCCCGTCAGCGCCGTCGCGGGCGCACGGTTCGCCGCGTAGCTCTCATCGCCGTGCTCGGCGTACTGCTGAGCGCCACGACCGCTGCAGGTCTGTGGTTTGCCACCATCATGGGCAAGCTTGGCGACTCCAATGTCATTACCAACAACTTGCGCCAGATTCTGGTCGATACCGATGAGGCAAAAGATCCGTTCTACGTGCTGCTTCTTGGTACCGATGGTCGTCCGGGCGAGGATACGTACCGTGCCGACTCGATTATCCTGGCTCGCGTTGACCCTACGCAAAAGCAGGCAACGCTCATCTCCATTCCGCGCGATACCAAGGTTGTCTACAAAGGCTCGACCATGAAGATTAACGCCTGCCATACCTATGGCGGCGCCGAGGCCATGGTCCAAGCGGTCAACGAGCTGTGCGGCGTTCAGATTGCTCACTATGCCGAGGTCAGCTTTGACGGCATGCAGTCGCTTATTGATTCGGTTGGCGGTATCGACATTAACGCGACCGACGACGTCGACGATCCCGAGCACCTGGATATTAAGATTACTGCCGGCCAGCAGCACATGGATGGCGCCACCGCCCTTACCTACGCCCGTTGCCGTTACACCTATGCCGACGGCGACTATACGCGCATGCGCCATCAGCGTCAGGTACTTGGCGCCCTCGCCAACCAGATCCTCAACAACTTTGATGCCACCAAGATCTTTGATCTGGTCAACTCGCTGTCCGACATGCTCGTAACCGATATGAGCGTTCAGGATATCGTCTCTACGGTCAATGCCATGCGCGGCATGGATGTCGATGGCATCTACTCGGCCAACCTGCCCTCGTATGCCGACGGCAGCACTATGATCGACGGTGTGAGCTATGTCTTTGTCTACGAAGACGAGCTTAAGGAAATGATGGCCCGTGTCGAAGCCGGTGAGGATCCCAAGGGCCCCAACACCATGGGCCTTTCCGACGGCTCCAGCTCCACGATCGGTGACCTCAACAACAATACGTCCGAGGACTACGCATATGGCACGGCGACCTCGTCGGGTGGCTCGGACGATTCCGACGATTCGGGCGACGGCTCCGATAACTACGAAGAGCCCACCGGCGACGGCAACGGCTACGAAGCCAACTATTAGAGTTACGCGGGCTTACCAGCCCGCGTAACGGCTCGACGCTGCGCGCCGCCCAGAGCGACAATTTGTCATTCAAAAGGCAGGGCATGACCAGAAGGTCAATGCCCTGCCTTTTTCATGCCAACTTGTTCGCTCTGGACGTCGCTCGCTGACGTTGATTCAACCAGCGATGCCGACTACACTCCTTGCACCAAAAATCGCCCCGTTCTCGGTTGAGGACGGGGCGATTCGTCTTTTGGGCTTATGCGGCCAGTCTTATGCGAAACGGGCGACAAGCTCCTGCAGGACGTCGGTCATCTTGACGAGTGAGCTGACCGGGACAAACTCGTTGACGCCGTGGTAGCAGTAACCGCCTGTCGAGAGGTTGGGGCAGGGCAGGCCACGGAACGACAGCTGGGCGCCGTCGGTGCCGCCGCGAATCGGCAGCACCTGGGGCTCGACGTCGCAGGCAAGGAAGGCATCCTTGGCGACATCGATCAGCTCCGGGTAGTCGCGGACGATCTCGGCCATGTTGCGGTACTGGTGCTTAATCTCGACCGTTACGCGCTCCTCGCCCAGTCGCTGGTTGAGCAGTGCGGCGGCGGCATCCATCAGCTCGAGCTTCTGCTGGAACTTAGCGGCATCGTGATCACGGACGATATAGCGCGCCGTGGCATGGTCGACCGTTGCCGAGACGCCCTCAAGGTGATAGAAGCCCTCGTAGCCCTCGGTGTATTCCGGACGCTGCTCGTAGGGGAGCAGGGCATTGAAGTCGCAGAACAGGTTGCTCGCGTTGACCATGCGGCCCTTGGCGTCGCCGGGGTGAATGGACTGGCCCTCAAAGCGAACGGTTGCCTCGGCGGCATTGAAGCACTCCCACTCAAGCTCGCCAACCGGACCGCCGTCTACCGTGTAGGCGTACTTGCAGCCGAAGGCCTCGATATCCAACAGCTCAGCACCGTGACCGATTTCCTCGTCCGGGCAGAAGCAAATGCCGAGCGCGGGGTGGGGCAGGGAGGGATCCTGCGCGATGCGAGCGACGAGTGCCATGATTTCGGCGACACCCGCCTTGTCGTCGGCTCCCAGCAGCGTAGTTCCGTCGGAGCAGACAAGGTCCTCACCCACCAGATCGTTGAGGGCGGGAAGCTTGGCGGTGCTCATGGACACGGGCTTGCCGTCAACGATGCCACAAACCAGGTCGCCGCCCTCGTAGTGCACGATGTGCGGCGCTACGCCGGCGCCCGGCGCGACCTCGGTGGTATCGAGGTGCGCGATCAGGCCCAGGGCGGGCTTATTCTCGGAACCGGCGCTAGCGGGAATGTGCGCGCAGACATAGGCGTTTTCGGTTACATGGGCATCGGTCGCACCCAGCTCGCGCAGCTCCTCGGCAAGCACGTTGGCAAGGTCAAACTGGACGGTGCTCGACGGCACCTGGTCGCAGTTGGCATCCTCGGACTGCGTGTTGATCTGGACATAGCGCAAAAAACGCTCGAGGACGTCGGGGTTCGTGGTGGTGTTTTCCATAAAGACCGCTCCAATCTTGGTCGTCGTGTGCAACAAGAACTCTAGCACGGTATGCCGCGGCATACCGCGACGCTTGGATGGGGTAGAATCAGCCATTGAATGCAGAAGGGACGGATGTTCATGGATACGACAAATAGCTCGCGCGAGCTACGCCTAACGGTGGCGAACGAAGACTACTTGGAGTGCATGGTTCGCATCGAAAGCGAAGATGGGGAGACCAATGGCGTGCGATCGGTCGATATCGCACAGCGCCTTGGCGTCTCGAAGGCATCGGTCAACAAGGCGGTTTCGGCTCTCAAGGCATCCGAGCTTGTCGAGCAGTCTCACTACGGCAAAGTTATCCTGACTGACCGTGGACGCGAGGTCGGCTCGGCTATCTGGTATCGCCATCGCCTGATCCGCACGTTTTTGGTCCAGGAACTCGGCGTCGACTTTGAGTGTGCCGATACCGAGGCCTGCATGATGGAGCACGCGCTTTCCGAGGACACGATGAACCGCTGGCTCGCCTATCTCGAAAAGCAGGGAATCAGCGTCGAGGAATAGCGGGATATATGGATACGAGTTATTACAACCGCTTTGGCGGCGAGGAACTTATGCGCCGACTTGCCAGTGAGACATTGCTGGCGCAGGGTCCCATGGGCAGCGTATTGCTGAGCGAGTGCGGTGCCGCCGATATTCCGCCGGCATTTTGGAACCTCGCCGAACCGCAGACGGTTTCCCGTATCCATCGACTGTACGCCGCCGCTGGCGCGCAGGTGCTCATCACAAACACGTTTCAGGCGTCGGGCCACGCGCTCGATCAAGATGAAATCGCCCCATCCATGGCGGAGGTCAATCGCGGGGCGGTCGACGATGCCCGCCAGGCAAATCCTCAGCTCCTGTTGGGGTCTATGGGCCCTATTGCCATTGAGTGGTTCGTCGAGGATTCTCTCGAGTATCGAGAGATCCGCGCAAACGCTCGTGAGCAGGCGTCCGCCTTGCTCAACGCCGGCGTCGACGGTCTCCTGGTCGAGACAGTCACGTCGACCCGCAATCTGCAGCCCGTGCTCGCCGGTGCCCATGATGCCGCTGACGGCATGCCCGTTCTGGTGAGTTTTGCTATTGATGACAAGGGCGACCTGCTGGGCGATGGCCTAAACATCGAAGGTGCCATCTTGTATGCCGAGAAGCACGGTGCGAACTCGGTTGGGGTCAATTGCTGCTCCCTGACAGCGGCTACTGCCGCGGTGCCAAGGATGGTCGCCACGGCCACCACTCCCGTTACGGTTCGGCCCAACGCGGGAAATCCGGTTCAGACACAGGATGGGCTCGTGTGGCGCGAGGACCCCGAAGCCTTCGCTCGCGCATGTGTCGAATGGAAGCGGGCAGGCGCCGCAATGGTAGGCAGCTGCTGCGGAACCACAGCGGTTACGACGGCCGCTCTGGCAGATGCGCTCGATATATAGAGCCCTAAAATAGGAGTTTCGAATCACCGCCCCCCGGCGGTTTTTTTGTTGCCGGTGCGCACCTCGGCGGCTTTTGCCTAAACGGTGAACGAGCGTGTCGGCGGCTTGTCGGATGCCCATTGCGGGTATACCTCATGCGTACCATGATCCAAACACTGCGAGGTGTCTGCGCGTGTGCGCGATAATTCACTTTGGAACTGACGGTTGGCGAGCTCGCGTCGACGGAGACTTTACTATCGACAACGTCGCTCGTGTCACCGATGCTATCGGCGGGCTGTGGCAAAAGACGAATCCCGGTAAAACGGTATATGTAGGATTTGACACGCGACCGCAAGCGCGCGAGTTTGCCGAGCTCGCGGCGGGTGTGATTGCCGCCCACGGGCTCGATGCCGTGCTCGTGTCTCGGCCGGTGCCGACTCCCGCTCTTACGTGGGCGGCCGCGTATGACGGCGAGGCGTGCGGCGCGCTCATGGTGACGGGCTCACATCATCCGCAGGGCTATCTATGTCTCAAGCTGCGGATGGGCGATGGTTCGACGGCCAACCAGGATGTCATCGAAGAGCTCGAGGAGACGATGGCCACCGAGCCGCTGGGGCTCGAGGGGCAATACCGCACGGCAGATATCATTCCCGACTATATGCGAGCGGTGGCATCGTTTGTCGATGCAGATGCCATTCGCGCTGCGCGTTTGCGTGTGGTGGTTGACCCCATGGGCGGAGCGGCTCAGGGATATCTTGCCGACTTGCTTCGAGAGCTTGGCGTCGAAGTCCACGAGATTCATGCCGGCGAGACGACCGATAGGGGAGATATTTGTCCCGACCCGGTTGAGCCGTGGGTGGATGCTTGTGAGCGTGTGGTTGTCGAGGACGGGGCGTGCGCCGGCCTGGTGACTGATGGCGACGCCGATCGCATCGGCGCGGTTGATGAGCGCGGTAGATATATACATCCGCATCAGATCATGGCGCTCGTTTTGGGCGACTTGGTCCAGTATCGCAATCTGGAGGGACGCGTCGTCGTCAACCTTTCTTGCTCCACGCTTGTGCGTCGCGTTGCCGAAGCGCTTGGCTGCCGCGTGGTCATCAAGCCCGTCGGTTTTAAATATATAGCGGCCGAGATGAAGAAGGGCGGTGTCCTCGTGGGTGGCGAAGAGGCCGGCGGCATCGGTATCGCAGCGCACATGCCCGAGCGTGATGGCATTCTTGCCTGTCTGATTTTGTGCGAGCTCATGGCCAAGACCGGTGCGCCCTTGGGCGTGCTCATCGATCAGCTCGAGGCGAGCTTTGGCAAGACGAGCTACGGACGTCGAGATTTGCGGCTTGAGGCCGAGGATGCCGAGACGTTGCGCACGCTGCTTCCCGGCGTGAATCCCAAGTCGATATGCGGCAAGGCGCCGCAGAGCGTAAGTCATATGGATGGTTTGCGCCTGGCATTCGGGGACGATACCTGGCTGCTGGTCCGTCCCAGTGGAACCGAACCGGTGGTGCGCGTGTACGCCGAGGGCTTTTCGGTGGAGGAGCGCGATGAGTTACTGGATGCCGGCTGCGATTTGGCCAGGGGCGCATATCGGCTCTAGCCATGGGGCTGCTTTATATAAAGATGCGCTCGGCGAGCGGTAGCTAACAACTGGCAAACGTCAATTGATGGCACAATTGTGTAGGAAATGTGTACGCCCAGATTCCCGCCCACGGCGCCCCTCCGGTCTGGCAATATATCTCCTTGCCGCGCGGCCCGGTCGGACCGGATGAGCCGCGCAGGCGTGCACCTTGAGAACCGGATACTGCGAGGATGGACACTTCAAGT
>NZ_JAWQCX010000005.1:0-145322 GCF_036317945.1 Collinsella sp. CM84Y_54 | reverse complement strand
GGGCGCTCAACACGATCACGTCGCCTTTCGATAAGGACCGCAAGCTCGGCTACGACTCGGCGACCGGCGCGTACTGGCAGCTGTTCGTCAACGGCAGCGCCTCCGAGGTCGGCGCGGGCGGCTACACGCTCAAGGACGGCGACTCCGTCGTCTGGTGCTACTCGAAGTACGGCGACCCCGCGCCCGAGCAGGTTTCCGTCACGATGGAGATTATTGGCAAAAAGGCCGAGATAGCTCAGCGTTGGACGAGCCCTTCGACCCAGGTGTTTGCTAAGGGCACGTCGATTAAGGATGCCTCTGCTGCTTACTTCGATGCCCTTGGCATAAAGTCAAAAATGTACGACCAATTTGGCTATTGGGGCGTCTATAGTCTCGTATCTCCGCTTGATGGCACCGAGCTGTCGGGTGCATGGTCGTTCTTTGTCAACGGCGTTCCTGGGTCTCAGCTCGATAGCGATTACGTGCTCAAGTCTGGCGACAAAATCGTCTGGGCTTTTGCTCCCGGCGATACTGTGCCCGGCGTCGACAGCGTTGTTGTTGACCCGGGTGCCGCACGTCCTAACTGGGATAGCGATTGGCCTGGTTATACGAGCGCCGACAAAGTAACTGACGCTCCTGTGCCCACGAAGGACGCTGAGGCAAAATGGGTGAGCGAGCTCAAGGGCTCGAACGAATGGAGCAAGGGTATTTCCGACCCGTTGCTGGTCGGTGACTACCTCTACGTGGCCGTTGGTTCCAAGCTGCTCAAGAAGAATGTCGACACGGGTGAGACCGTTGCCGAATCGCCTTTGGCGGCAAAGATCGATTCGACCTCGCGTATGGTATACACCGGCGGCGTGATACTCGTGCCGCTTTCGAGCGGTCGCCTGCAGGCGCTGACGGTTGATGCTCTGGCGACGGTTTGGGTAACCGATGGGTTGCCTGCTGGCCCCGATGGTGCTCAGCAGTCACTTGCGTCCATTACGGTTCGTGACAGCTTTGCCTACTTTGGTACGGCGTCGGCCGGCTGGTCCGACTCGAGCGACGGCTACCTGCTCTGCGTGCGCATCTCCGATGGCAAGGTTATGTGGCAGCATAAGAACGAGAACAGCAAGGGCTACTACTGGGCCGGCTTGGCGTTCTCGGGCAATTATGGGGTCATCGCAGATGATTCCGGTACGGTGAGCACGGTCGATCCCGAAACTGGAAAGACCGTTGCGTCGCTCAAGATTGCCGACCGCGTGCGCACAACCGTGCTGGTCGATGGGTCGATCGCTTATGTCGTGAGCGCCGATGGCGTTTTGCATAAGCTTTTGGTTGGAACGGACGGAGCGCTGTCGGAGTTTGGCAAGGTGGCGTTTGGTAGCAGCTCGACCTCGACGCCGGTGCTGGCCAACGGCAAGATTGTGGTCGGAGGCGCATCGACTGAATCCTTTATGGGCGGTTATCAGAACAAGTACACGTATCACTACGGTCAGCTTGCAGTGATTGATGCCGAGACGCTTGCCGTGGACTATTCCATTTGCAAGGCGGACGGTAGCTATATTCGTCAGGGGGCTTCGGGCGGCGGTGATGTAAAGTCGCAGCCGGTCGTTTCTGTCCAGAATGGCGAGACGTACGTCTACTTTACGTCTAACAACAACCCGGGCGGCATCTATCGCTACCGTATGGGCGATGACGAGGCCGAGCTGCTTTATACGCCCGCGGCGGGCGATCAGCAGTACTGCATGGCTTCTATTTCGGTCGGATCCGATGGCTCACTCTACTATGTCAATGACTCGGGCAAGCTGTTTGCAGTCAAGGGCAATGGCCAAAGGGTCAACCGCTATACCGTGACGTTCGACGCCAACGGTAAGGATGCGGCGATGCCCGATTCTCAACGCGTGAAGGAAGGCAAGGCGGCGACGGAGCCCTCGACCAAGCCGCAGAGCAAGGGCTACACCTTCGCTGGCTGGTATACCGACGAGGCTTGCACACAGGCGTATGACTTCAGTATGCCGGTGACGGCCGACCTGACGTTGTATGCCAAGTGGACCAAGAATGCCGTTAACCCTGGCGGTAATGGCGGTTCAGGCTCCAATGGCGGCAATGGTGGCGCTGGCAACGGTTCCGGTACTGGTTCCGGCTCTAAGGGTCAGCAGGCTGGCGGCGCTGTCGCCCCGGGTCATAAGCCGACGACCAAGACGACGGTGTCGACCAAGACCGAGACCAAGGACAACAAGTCCGACAAGAAGGACTCCGATAAGTCCGATAAGAAGGACGAGAAGAAGTCTGACAAGAAGGGCAGCAAGTCCGACAAGAAGTCCGATTCCAAGTCCGATACGGGTGCTGCTTCCACGACCACTGCTAAGAAGTCCTCTAGTGCTTCCGAGCAGGAGAATGGCACCAATCCGCTTGCCATCGTCGGCGTTGCGGCTGGCGTGATCGGTCTTGCCGTCATCGGCGTGTTCGTATTCACCAAGCGTCGGTAGGTGAGGGCTGTGTCCAATAAGCCTCAGGACGCCGAGTCCAAGCAGTCCGACTCGTCGTTCATCCAGCTCGACGATGCAAAGCAAAAGGGCGCCGCTTCGGCGGCGTCCGCCCCTCGGCGCAAGACGCTGCTTGGGGCTCTGACGGCCGTCTGCATCGTGTTGATTGTCGTCTCGCTGGGCTTTGTTCGCCCTTCCGCCAGCGGTGCCTGGTCCATCGATTGGATTGTCGAGACCGTGACGGGGGAGAGCGTCGTTGCTAAGGATGCGTCGGTTTCCGGCTCGACTACCGCTTCGGGTAAGACTGGAGTCAAGGGCTCAAAATCTTCGGACAATGCGAAGGACGGGTCGAAGGATTCGGATGAATCTGATTCCAAGGACAAGTCTGAATCTTCGGACAAAAAGTCAGACAAGGGCTCGACGGAGAAGAAGTCCGAAGACAAGGGCGGCAAGAAGTCAGGGGACAAATCGGGTTCGCAGAATTCTGATTCCACTGGCGGATCGAGTTCTTCTGACGGCTCTTCTTCGGGCGGTGGCTCGGCGTCTGGCGGTGGGTTTGCATCCAACAGTGGCGGCGCCTCTGCGGGCAATCAGGACGGCTCGCAGCAGTCTGGTTATGTCACAGTGACGGTCTCGGTTGCGTCGAGCGCCGTGGGCAATCCTGTGTCTTCTGGCGGCACCTTCACCTTTAACGAGGGCGCTACGGTCTACGATGCCCTGTGCGCTCTGGGGCTTTCTGTCAATGCGTACGGCTCGCCATACGGCACGTATGTCGCCGCGATTGGTGGTCTGGCCGAGAAACAGTACGGCGGCACGAGCGGCTGGATGTACTCCGTCAACGGCACAACGCCCATGACGGCCTGCAGCAACTACGTTCTCTCAAACGGCGACAACGTAGTCTGGTATTACGTTACAGGCTAGAGGCCTCGACATAGCGCGCCAGACGGGCGGTTCGGACAAACACCCGGGCCGCCCGTTTTTATGCGAATGGGACGTCGTTTCCCAATCGAGGCTCAACCGGAAAATGCATCCCGCTCTGTAGGCGAATTCCGGGACACAGTTTCCGCATCAGCATCCATTGGGAAAGCGGGGACCTCGGACGTTTTTCCGGACCATGTCCCGGCGCTATGCCGCATGGCCCCTCTCCTCGCGATACTTCCTAATGGTTTTCCATCCTAGGTCTTTCGTGAGCTTGCCGTCCCTATATCAATCGATATATTCGCCGAGCAGGCGGGAGAACTCGTCGAACGGCACGCCGGTCCAGTCCCTGCCCTCGAAGAAGTTGCACTTGAGCGTGCCGAAGAACCCCTCGGCGCGCGCGTTGTCGGGGCTCCGGGCCCTCCTCGACATCGAGTGCACCATCCCGGGGCCGCACGCCTCGCGCCACTCGCGCCCCATGTAGACGGCGCCGTCGTCGGTGTGCACCGTGAGCGGCCGCCCCTCCGTCGGGCAGACTATCCCCACCAGGTCCCTGAGCATGCCAACCACCAGGTCCGAGTCGGCGTGGACCGAGACCCTCCAGCAGATCGGCCAGCCGTCGAAGCAGTCGATCGCCGGCGACAGGTACGCCCTGTACCCGTCGAGCCTGAACTCCGTGACGTCGGTGACCACGAGCAGGCCGGGTGCGGCGGCGTGGAAGTCGTGCGTCCCGCACCCGCGAAGGGGGACGTTGGCCGGGCGCCCCGCGAGCTCACTCCGGTAGCTGCAGTACCTTGCCCTCCTGCGCATCTGCGCCGCCTTGCGGGCGACCAGGCCCTCCTCGCGCATGATCCGGCGCACGACCTTCTCGGACGCGACGACGGGGGTCTCGGCGTCCCCGGGCGCGAGCACGCGCCACGAGACGTGCTCGCCGGTGGATTGGCAACACCTATTTGGACGATTCCGGGAGGGACAGCCCCGCTTCCCTGAACTCGACCGGCGACATGTAGCCCAGCGTCGAGTGGATCCTGAAGTTGTTGTACCAGTGCGCGTAGTCCGAGAGCCTGGCCCGGAGCCCGCGCTTCGTGCCGAACGCCTCGCGGCGGGCGAGCTCGGCCTTCAGTATCCAGTTGGTCGACTCGTCGACGGCGTTGTCGTGGGGGCGGCCCTTGGCCGACAGCGACATCTCTATGCCGAAGGCCTCGAGCATCGGGTCGATCTCGGCGTTGTCGAACTCGCTGCCGCGGTCCGTGTGGAAGACCTCGATGCCCGAGATGGGGAAGGAGAGCGTCGCGAACGCCGACTTGACCGGCCGGGCGTCCCTCCTGGGCCCGGCGGAGTGGCCGACGATCTCCCTGTTGCAGGGGTCGACGAGCAGGCGGACGTAGTTCCACGAGGCCCCGACGCGCACGTAGGTCGGGTCGCTGCATATATGGGTGCGCGGCGCCCTGCCGCCGAAGCCGCGCGCGACGGCGTTGGGCACGTCGGCTTCGTCGGCCGCCCCGGGGCGCACCTTGAACCTCTTCCTGCCCTATGCGCCGACCGGGCCGTTCTCCCTCATGGTGCGGCAGGCCCGGCGCCGGCTGACGGTGACGCCCGACCTCCCGGGCGACGCCTTTATCTTGCGCGGGCCGTACCGGCCCTCGCTGGCGACGTGGACCGCGGCCCGGCCGGCGCGGCGGGGTCCGGCACGGCGGGCCGGCCGGCGCGGCGAGCGCATGGACCGGTACGTCGGCCTCGCGACGCCGAGGAGCATGCACTGCGCCGATATGGGGTAGCGGCCCTCATTGGCCGCCATGGCCCTCACTTTCGAGCGCATATCGGTGCCGCTTGTTTTAAGACGTCGACCTCCATCCGGAGCCTGCAGCTCTCGCGCTCGAGCTCCAGGATCCGGTTCTGCTCGGGCTGCGGTTGTCCGCGGCGCGCGGCGAGCCGGTCGCGTTTATCGACTTGACCCGCCTCTCCGCGGTGCTCTTGCCGAGGTCGTACTCGTCCACGATCTCGCGTTTGGGCTTGCCGGCGTTGTAGAGGTCGACTACCCGCCTCTTGAAATCGTCGGTGAAATGCCTCGGGTGCCTGGGGTCCCTCATATGCGGCCCTCCCGTCTCTTGCGCCCCCTCCCGGAACTGTCCACATCGGTGTAGCCAGTCCAACTCGCTGCAGGCGATGCTGTGCTCGTCGCGAAGCCGCTGCCATATGCGGCGCGCGGTGTGCCTTTGCTTGCGCCAGCCCCGCGCGTCCTCGTCGAGGTACCCCTCGATGACGGGCCTGTACGCGTCGAGCATCTTCTCCCTGTGCTCCTTCGCCGGCATCTGCTGCGAAAGGTCGGGGGCGGCCAGCTTCGCGTACACGGTGTTGCGCGAGACGCCGACCTTTCGCGCGATCTCGGAGATGGACTCGCCGCTTTTGCGCAGCTGGCGTATAGAATAGGTTTGCGACATGCTGATCATACCTTTCTGACCTCCTTGGTTGATTTCTCTAGGCGAAAACCAAGTTAGTCGATTGAGTTGGTCGGCATGTCTGCCTTTGTGCTCAAAATGATCAAGCCGATATGTTCATTTTGAAGTTACCACCCGCAATAGAGCGAGAGGCGCTCGAAGGGTTCGTCGTCGAGGCCTTCGAGCGGCACAGGGGCCGCTACGGCTACCGGCGCATCAACCGCGAACTGCGAAAAAGCGGCATCGCCGTGAGCGAGAAGCGCGTGCTCCGCATCATGCAGAAGCTCGGGCTCGCCGGAAGGGGCGCGGCCCGAAAACGCCGCATCCAGAAGAAGGTCGAGCCGGGAGACCCTCGACTGAACCTGGAAGAGCGCGCTTTCTCCGTGGGCGGGCGCAACGGGCTTTGGGTGGGCGACATCACCTACATACCCACAAGAGAAGGGTGGCTCTATCTCGCAGCCGTGACAGGCGCCTTCTCCCGCAAGGTCGTGGGCTGGTCGATGTCCGAGCACATCACCGAGAAGGTCGCGATCGACGCGATAGAGCAGGCAGTTGGCAGGGAGGGTCCGC
Organism: Collinsella sp. CM84Y_54; assembly: GCF_036317945.1. NCBI lineage: Bacteria > Bacillati > Actinomycetota > Coriobacteriia > Coriobacteriales > Coriobacteriaceae > Collinsella > Collinsella sp. CM84Y_54. The sequence continues at coordinate 138,949 of NZ_JAWQCX010000005.1, read as the reverse complement.
CAGATGACGGCAGCCTCGTCTTCCATGACGATCAAGGCGCGCAGCACGCCTCCCGTTCCTTCCACGATGTCTGGACTCGCATGGCGTAATCCGGTCGGTATCAAGGCCCGGCACGCCGCTGGACAACGCGGTGGCCGAGTCGTTCTTCAAGACGCTGAAAAGGGAATTGGCGGAAGGAAGGAGCTATGGGACGAGGGACGAGGCCAAGCAGGACATCTTCAAGTACATAGAGCTCTATTACAATAGGGTGCGCATGCATTCCACCTTGGGCTACATGTCTCCAGTGGAATACGAACGACAGTACGCTTTAGGATCCTTAAAAGAAAGTCCAGTTTATCCTTCCCACTCCAATTGGGAAACCTCCGATGCGCCTTCGCACGCTCGCATGACCTCGATACCATGCGATCGTGCGAACTCGACGAGCTCTGCGTTGCGGGCGTTTATGGTGCCGAAGGCGGCGGGGCACACGATAAGGCGCGCGCAGTGGACGAGGAGCTCTTTGGCGCGGGCTATGGTTTTATCCCCGATCGGCTCGAAGGCGCGCTCGGCCACGCATTCCGTCGCCAGGTCGCGCGCGAGCTCGCAGTCGATGTCCCCTTCGTGCAGAATGCCCGCGTAGAACGCCTTGCCCTGCCGGATGAGCTGGCGAAACACAGCTGACCCCGTACCTGCGCCGGCGATGACGAACGTGTGCGCATCGCCGTGTGGGCGCCCAATTTCCACGCTGCCGAAGCGCTCGTTGAAGGTGCCATGTTGAAGGCCGTAGAGCTCGCCAATCGTCTCGCGCGTGAATATGTCCTCGGGTGCGCCGGCGCGGAAGACCCGGCCGTCCTTCACGCAAATCACCTTGTCGGCGCTTTTCTGCGCGAGCTCGAGTTCGTGGATAGACATGATGACAGCAACATTCCGCGATTTCGCAAGGTGGCGAAGTATTCGCAGCAGGTCGATCTGGTAGCGGATATCGAGATACGACGTGGGCTCATCGAGCACGAGCACACGCGGATCCTGCGCGATGGCGCGTGCGAGCATGACGCGCTGGCGTTGCCCGTCGCTTATCTGCATGAAGTCGCGCTCGGCGAGCCCTTCCACATGTGCGGTTTTCATGGCCTCGTCGACCCGATTATGGTCATCGGGCGTGAGTGTGCCCATTCGCCCGGTGTAGGGATGCCTTCCCGCCTCTACGATATCGCGGCAGGTGAGGAGCTCGGTCCGGGGCCGATCTGTCAGCATAACGGCAAGGTTCCTTGCGAACTCCGCCGTCTTCCATCGGGAAATCTCTCGCCCGTCGAGCTCGACCGTGCCGGCATGCGGTGCCAGATGGCGTGTGATTGTTTTCAAGATGGTCGACTTGCCCGAGCCGTTCGGCCCGATGAGCGCCACGACGTCGCCCGCGCGAACCTCCAGATCGACGCCTTCGACTACGACCTTCTTGTCGTAACCCGCCGACAGGTCGCTTATGCGGAAAAGCGGCGCTCCGTCAGCCTGCGTTTCGACCGGGGTTTCGAGGTTCGACTCCCCTCCGAGCGTTTTGGGCTGCGGCACGAATTTCCCCATCTACCTCACCCGCTTCTTCAACATGAGTGCGATAACCACCGGCGCGCCGAAGATGGCGGTGACGGCGCTGATGGAAAGCTCGACGGGGGAGAACAGCGTGCGTGCGATCAAATCGCAGCCCGCGCAGAAGATGGCGCCTCCCAAGAAGCACGCAGGAATCACGCGGATGGGCTTCGACGACTTCAGCGCCGACTTAACGAGATGCGGAACCGCGATGCCTACGAACGACACCGGACCAGCGAACGCGGTCACGCAGGCGGAGAGCATGCTTGCTAGAAGGACGAGCACCACGCGGAAGCGTGCGACGTTCACGCCGACGCTTTTTGCGTAGGCTTCTCCCAGCTGGAAGGCGGAAAGGGGCTTCGATATCGCGAATACGCATGCGCTCACGGTGATCACCACGACCGCGATGACCGCGACGTCGTCCCAGCTCGAACCCGAGAAGCTACCCAAAGACCAGTTGTGCAGGTTCACGATGGACTGGTCGTCGGCGAAGGCGATGAGGAAGTTCGTCGCCGCCGAGCAGATGTATCCCACCATGACGCCCGCCACGATGAGCATGGCCATGGAACTTATGCGCCGTGCGATGAGGAGCACGAAGCCGATGGTGATAAGCGATCCCAGAAACGCTGCGGCCACCATGACCGGCGAGGACATGGCCTGGTTCGCGCCCAGAAGCACGATCATCGTAAGCGCGACGACGAACTTTGCGCCCGAGGAGACGCCCAAGATGAACGGGTCGGCGATGGGGTTGTTGAAAAACGTCTGCAGCAGGAACCCGGAGAGCGAAAGTGCCCCGCCGAGAAGTATGGCTGAAAGCACGCGCGGCAGGCGAATCTCCCAGATGACCTGGCTTTCCATGGAATTGGCCGCGCCGCCCGAAAGGATGTCGGGGATGTGGTCTGCGGGCACGAGCACGCTCCCGATGCACAGGTTGGCCCCGACGAGCACGATGAGGGCAACAGCGAGCAGCGCCGTCACGACGCGACACCGCGCGGCGCGCCCCGATTCGTCGTATGCCATGGTAAGCCGGCTTCTCATGGCGCTAGCCGAGCTTCCTCAGATAATGGAAGTCACTCGTGTCATCGCCGGTGAACGCCCCGTGCAGCTCGTCGATAATGTCGGCGGTAGAAGTCATCTGCTGGTACATGTCGGCGCTTGTGACCCAGACGTTGCCGTTCTTCACGGCTTTGAACTGCGACAATAGCGCGTTTTTGCTTACGAAGTCGCTCAAGGTGGCAACCGATTCGTCGATGGTGCCGTTGTAGACGATGATGTCGGCATCCTTCGCCGTCGCATAGAAGCGCTCCATTTCGAGCGTTACTGACGAACCTGACGTCGACGCCGTCTGTGCGTCATCGAGCGCGTAGCTGCCGCCTGCGAGCTCGATCATCTGCGCCACGTAGTCGCCCCTCCGCCGCGTGACGGCGGCCCCGTTCGAGTTAATGTAGAAATACGCCACGGTTTTACCTGACGACGCGAGCCCCGACGTTTGCTCGACGCGGGCCTTCTGCTCGTTGAACAGGTGCGCGGCCTCCTCTTCCTTGTCGAACAGGACGCCGAAAAGCTTAATCCACTCGACGCGTCCGAGTGCTTCGGGCTCGCTCGACGACTGTTCGGTGAGCACGACGAGCCCGAGCTTCTGCAGCTTTTCCTTCACATCGGGCGTGTGGTTGATCATGGTGTTCTCGATGGCGAGCGTGCAGCCCGAGGCCGATATTCGCTCGTAGTCGGGCGCGCTGTACTTGCCGCCGTAGGCGATCGCCCCACTTTCGAGCGCGCTTTTGAAGCCCGCGACCGAGCAATCGTCGGCCTTCGTGCCCGACATTAAGATATTGTCGTTCGCATCGAGCGCGTCGACCAGGCACATCGTCGCCGACGACACGAGGTACACCTTGTCGGCGGGGCGTCTTATGACCGCGATGTCGGAGCTCAACCCGTCAGGTACCTTCGCATCTTGCGGCACCACGAGGAAGCGCTCCCCGTTCGAAACGCAGATAAGCCGCAAGCCGCCTTCGAACTCGTCGACAGTGAAGTGCTTGGCGTATTCTAGCTGAAGCGTCCCCGTCGGCTCCCAGCCGCAGCCCAAATCGGCGTTGTGGAAGTCGGCCGCGGCGCTTGAAGCCGTTTCCGCAGGGGAGTCGCCGCTTGCATCGTCGCCCGTTTTCTTCTTCATGGTGGATGAGTCGAAGTGGATCGTGTAGTCGATGGTGTGCGGCGTCGACATGGCAACGGTCTCGGCCGACACGGCGATGTCCTCGTCGAGCGTGACGGGTATCTCGAACGTGGAGTTGCCGCCGTCGTTTACGGGCGCGTAGTCTACGCCGTCGACGGTCATCTTGTCGTAGTTCGAACTCGACCAGGTGATGGTCGCGGTGTAGGTGTCGCCATCCTTCACAATTGTGGTGGGTGAGGCGATGCTTGCGCGCCCTGACCCGCCGGAGAGCGAGACGCTCACAGTGTATTCCTGAGAGCCTGCCGTGCCACCGGTCGCGTTCGGGCTCGCACTGCACCCCGCGAAAGGAAGCGCGAGCAGGGCGACGAGTACGCAGGCGATCGCGCGCGCCGTGATGCTGTGGCGCTTCCTGTTTTCCCCCTTGGGAAGAATCGACCGCATGGCGTTACTTCAGTGCGTCGGCGCGCAGATCGACGCCGGCGGATTCGAATACGAGCGTGCGGTCGTACCACCGCTCCCTTTTAATGCTCCACGCGGCGCAGGCGGTGTCCTCGTCGAGCGCATCAACGGGCACGTCGTAGGTGTACTTGCCTTCCGCGTTTTCCACATAGGGGATGAAGTCGGCCTCGCTCGCGGCGGCAGCCTCGTCGCCCGTGCCCATGAAGAGCTTGCCGTAGCCCGTGCCGGAAAGCGTCATCACGCAGTGCATGGAGCCGTTTTCCACGATGAGCTGGGCGTCCACAATCCTGAACATGCTCGAGCTGGAATCTACGGTGATCGGATAGGTGCCGTCGGCCACCTTGTCGGCGGTGATGGGGGCAGAGCTTGCGCCCTCGGGCGCATCGGCCACCTGTTCAGTTTTTTCCTGGGAATCGGCATCGCTTGCCTTTGCGCTGTCGCTTGAATTTCCGGCGCAGCCGGCGAGCGAGAACGCGAAAAGCGCCGCTGACAGGGCGAAGGCGAGGGTTTTCTTCAACATGGAGGGGGTTCCTTTCAATCGCTTCGACCGCCTGCGCCGTGCGGTGGGCGGGCGGGATGCGAATGCAACGGGCATGCGCCGTCGGTCGGGGAAGGCGCATGCCCGTTGCACGGGGACGCGACCGGCGCCCCCGTGCGCGGCGAGTTTACAGCTTGGCGATGGCGTCGTCCACGTGCGAGACGTAGATGTCGTCGACCGCGACGTTCTGTCCCAGACCCTGGAGCAGGCACGTTACTTCGAAGCCGGCGGCCACGAACTTCGCAGCCCAGCTGTCGGGGTCGGTCTCGTCTGCCATGTCGTTGTTCGCGTGGTCGCCCGCGACCACCATGAACGGCGCGAGCACGGCCTTCTTGTAGCCTGCGGCGCTCGCGGCGGCGATAACATCCTCGCAGGTCGGTTCAGCCTCGACGGTGCCGACGAAGAACTGCGTCAAGCCCTCGTTCTTAAACACTTCCTGCATCTTGGCATAGTCGGCGTTGGAATCGGCTTCGGTGCCGTGGCCCATGAGGCACAGCGCCGTCTTGCCGTCGTCGAAGGACGCCATGTTCTCCTTTATGGCTGCGGCCACCTTCTTGTAGTCGTCGTCGGAGGTGAGCAGCGGGTCGCCGAGCGAGATTTTGTCGAACTTGTCGGCGTACTTGTCGAGCTCGTCTTTCACGTCGGTGTATTCCAGGCCACCCATGAGATGCGTCGGCTGCACGACGATTTCCTTCACGCCGTCTTCCACGCAGCGGTCGAGCGCCTCGGTCATGTTGTCGATCGTGATGCCGTCGCGCTTCTTCAGCTTGTCGATGATGATCTGCGCGGTGAAGGCGCGGCGGATGTCGTAGTCCTGCCAGTACTTCTCGCGGATAGCGTCTTCGATGGCGCCGATGGTGATGTGGCGCGAGTCGTTGTAGCTCGTGCCGAAGCTCGTGACGAGGATGACCGGCTTCACGGCCTTCTCCTTTTCGCTCGATTTCTCGGAACTCGCGGAGGTGTTGGAGCAGCCCGCGAGCGCGACTCCGGCGAGCGCGAAGGCTCCGGTTGCTGCGGCGCCCATGAAGCCGCGGCGTGACATCTGGTCGGACATGGTTTTTCCTTTCCTCGGTTTGCCGGTCCCCCGGCGACAGTTGCTTGTCGGCACAAGCGAAAGAAAAGCGCACCCCTCGGGGTTCACAAGGAGCTAACGCCACGGCGATGCCGTGAGGAAAAGGCGAAGCAGTCTGGCTTGGGGCGCGAGGCGGTTCGCCCGCGCGTCCTATACAGTAATGTCCCTTGCCCAGGATTCCCACCTGGTTCCCTCCGCAAGCCAGCGCGGGCTGTGCGGGCGCCGCGCCGGTCATTTCCTTTTATCCGATTGTCATATGCTCGTTGCCGAATCTTTTACTATGATAGTGGGCACTTGTGAACGTGTCAAAGCCAGGGCGGGCGGCATTGCGCCTCCTGCCTGCGTATTTGCGCCGATTGTCGCCGCAGGCGCCGTGTTTTGCCCGCTGCGCGAATGGCGGCGTAAACGGTTGCGATGAGAAACGGGAAGGGAAGGCTCGGATGATTCATATCGTTGGCGCAGGCTCGGGCGCCGCCGACCTTATCACGCTGCGCGGGGCGCGCCTTCTGCGCGCGGCCGACGTGGTCGTTTGGGCGGGAAGCCTTGTGAACCCCGAGCTGCTCGCTGAGTGCAAGGAATCCTGCATCGTCTACGACAGCGCGCACATGACCTTGGAGGAAGTGCTCGACGTGATGTGCGCGGCAGATGTGCGGGGCGAGGAAGTGGTGCGCCTGCACACGGGCGACCCGTGCCTGTACGGCGCCATCCAGGAGCAGATGGACGCGCTCGACGCGCGCGGCGTGGACTACGAGGTGGTGCCCGGCGTGTCGAGCTTTTGCGGTGCCGCGGCGGCGCTTCGCCAGGAATACACGCTGCCGGGAATCAGCCAGTCGGTCGTGATCACGCGGCTTTCCGGGCGCACCCCCATGCCCGCGGGCGAGGGCATGCGCACCATGGCGGAAAGCGGCTCGACTATGGTCATCTTCCTGAGCTCGGGTATGCTCGCCGAGCTTTCCGCCGAGCTTTTGGCCGCGGGCCGCAGCTCCGACGAGCCGGCGGCGCTCGTGTACAAGGCGACCTGGCCTGAGGAGCGCGTGGTGCGATGCACAGTGGGCACGCTCGCCGATGCGGGCGCGCGAGAGGGCATCGACCGCACGGCGCTCGTGGTGGTGGGCCGCGTGCTCGGAGCTCGCGGCGGGCTTGCGCACGACGGCGTGCAAGCGGAGTCGTACGAGCGCAGCAAGCTTTACGACCCTTCGTTTGCCACGGGGTATCGGAAGGCGAGCAGCTAGCGTGGCCTTCGAGCACTACATATATACCGGGACGACCCGCCTGCGCTGCGGCTACACCACGGGGAGCTGCGCCGCGCTCGCGGCGAAGGCGGCCTGCGAGATGCTCTTGTCACGAAAGCTCGTCGGCCTCGTGTCGATCGTCACTCCCGGCGGGCTGCCCGTCGAGGCGAACGTGGTCGACGCATGCATCGGCGAGGGGTGCGCCCAGTGCGCCGTGCGAAAGGACGCAGGCGACGATGCCGATGTGACCGACGGCGTGCTCGTGTACTCGCGCGTGGAACATGCGGGATCGGGCACGGGCGCTGCGGGCGGCAAGGGCGTGCCCGCGCGCGAATCGGAAGTTTCCGTCGATGGCGGCGTGGGCGTGGGGCGCGTGACGTTGCCCGGGCTCGAGCAGCCGGTTGGGGCGGCCGCCATCAACGCGACGCCGCGCGCGATGATCACTTCGGCGGTGCGCGAGGTGTGCGCCGCGCACGGCTTTTCTGGAAATATTGCTGTGACGATTTCGGTACCCGAGGGTGTTGCCCTTGCCGAAAAGACCTTCAACCCGCACCTGGGGATAGTGGACGGCATCTCCATCCTGGGCACGACGGGCATCGTCGAGCCGCGCAGCCTCGCTGCCTTGCGCGACAGCATCGAGCTCGAGATCCGGCAGCATGCGGCTATGGGGCGGCGCGGAGTCGTGCTCACGCCCGGCAACTACGGCGCGCAGTTCATCTCGGGGCATTTCCATCTAAACGGTGCGCCGGTGGTCTTCATCTCCAACTTTGTGGGCGATGCGATTGATTGCTGCGTTCGCGAGGGATTTACCAATGTCCTTCTTGTGGGACACATCGGTAAGTTGGTGAAGGTCGCGGGCGGTATCATGGACACCCATTCGCGTACCGCCGACTGCCGCGCGGAGATTCTGGCCGCCCACGCGGCCATGGCCGGCGCGGGCGCGAAGACCGTGCGCGAGATCATGTCGTCGGTCACGACCACGGCGGCGCTCGAGGTAATCGAGGCCGCCGGCGCGGGGGACGCTGCGCGCGCCTCGCTCGCTGCGGCAATCGAGGACAGGTTGCGCCGCCGCGCGGCGGGCGCATGCGACATCGCCGCGGTCGTGTTCGACGCCGAGCGCCGCGAGCTTTTCCGCACGTCGGGCGCCGATGCAGTTATCGGGGAATTGGGGGCGACGTATGAGTAAAGGCGTTCTGTACGGGGTGCGCCGTGCAATCGGCTGGCCGGGGACGAAGGTGGTCATGAAGGCGCGCCGCTCGCTTGCGGACACGAAGCGCTTCCTTTGCGAGGAGGGTGCCTTCGACGGTGCCGAGCTTGTAGAGGACTGTGGGCTTCCGGGCGAGCGCGTGTACCGCTCGCTCGACGATGTGCCCGATCGGGGCAGCTACTTCTCGACGATGGTGGTGCGCTAGATGAGGGTTTCCTGCATAGCGTTCACTGAGAGGGGGTATGCGTTGGCGGTGCGCACCGCACACGCGCTTTCCGATTGCGCGCAGACAGGTGAAGACGACCCTGGCTGGGACGTTTCCGTTTCGCGCGGGTTCGGCGAGGGGAAGGCCGACCTGCGCGCATGGACGGCGCTCGCGTGGGAAGCGTCGGACGCGCTTCTGTTCGTGGGCGCGGCGGGCATCGCCGTGCGGGCGATCGCGCCGCATGTCGCCTCGAAGGCAAACGATCCCGCGGTTGTGGCGATCGACGAGGCGGGGCGCTTTGCCGTCCCGCTTTTGTCGGGGCATTTGGGCGGTGCGAACGAGCTTGCGCAAACTGTGGCACGCGCGGCAGGGGCCATCCCCGTCATCACCACGGCGACCGACGTCCGCGGCGTGTGGGCGGTGGATACGTGGGCGCGCTGTGCGGGGCTCGCCGTTTCGAATCCCGAGGCCATCAAGCGAGTGTCGGCGCGGCTGCTTTCGGGCGGGCGCGTGGCGCTCTATTCCGACATGCCGATTTCGGGACAGCCGCCTGAGGGGGTTGACATTGCGTCCGACCGCGCTCGGGCCGATATCGTCGTGTCGCCGTTCGCTGGCGCGAATGCAGGTGCGTCCGTTCGTGCGGCGGAGACAACGGGCGAGGTCGTGCCCGCCGGTGAGACGGGGAAGCCGGCGGGCGTGCGGGCGCAGGCGCCTGCGCCCGAGCCGCTTCGCCTTGTCGTGCCCTGCATCGTTGCGGGCATAGGATGCCGTCGCGGTACGTGCGCCGAAGCGATCGAGGAGGCGTTTCTTCTCGCGTGCGGGCAGGCGGGCATCTCGCCTTTGGCCGTGCGCGAGGCGGCGACGATCGACGTGAAGGCGCACGAGGAGGGTCTGCTCGCCTTCTGCTGCGCGCGCAATATCCCGCTTGCGACGTATTCCGCAGAGGAGTTGTCGCAGGTCGAAGGCAGCGTTTCGCCATCTGATTTCGTGCGCGCGACGGTGGGGGTCGACAACGTGTGCGAGCGGGCAGCGCTCGCGGAGGGGGGCAAACTTATCTTCCCGAAGCTCGCTCACGGCGGCGTGACCGTCGCGTTTTCCAAGGTAACTATTAAACTTTCGTTTAAGGAGCGGTGATGGGAAAGCTCTTCGTGGTGGGAATCGGCCCGGGCGGCCCCGACGGCATGACGATTGCGGCTCGGCGTGCGCTCGAGGCGTCCGACGTCGTTGTGGGTTACACGAAATACGTGGAGCTCGCGCTCGCCGCCGTGCCCGACGCGGCGCATCTCGCGACGCCGATGATGCACGAGGTCGAACGGTGCCGCCTTGCGCTTTCGCGCGCGCAGAGTGGAGACGCCGTGGCGCTCGTGTGCAGCGGCGACGCGGGCGTGTACGGCATGGCGAGCCCCGTGCTGGAGCTTGCGGAGGACTACCCCGATGTAGACGTGGAAGTTATCGCCGGGGCCACCGCGGCTCAGAGCGGGTCGGCGGTGCTCGGCGCCCCGCTTGCCCACGACTTCGCGGTCGTGTCGCTCTCCGACCTGCTCACGCCATGGGAGGTCATCGAGCGCAGGCTCGCCGCCGTGGCGAGCGCCGACTTCTGCATCTGTTTGTATAACCCGCGCAGCAGAAAGCGCACCGACAGGCTCTCACGCGCGGCGAAGATTATGCTCGAATGGAAGGCCCCCGACACGCTCTGCGGCTGGGTACGCAACATCGGGCGCGAGGGGCAGCAGTCGGGCATGTGCAGGCTCTCTGAGCTGGGGGAGATCGACGCCGACATGTTCACCACCGTGTTCGTCGGCAACGCGGACACGAAGCTCGTAGGCGGCCGTATGGTCACGCCACGCGGGTATCGGGAGATTCCATGCGAAAGGTAACGATCATCGGGGCGGGGCCCGGAAACCCCGACTTGCTCTCGCGCGCGGCGCTCGACGCTATCGACTTCGCCGACGTGGTCATCGGCGCTCATCGCGCGCTTGCCGGCATCGACGTGCCGCCCGACGTGGTGAGATGTGAGCTCGTGAAGACGGCGGACATCGTCGCCGCGCTCACCGATGCGGCGTCGTGGCGGCGCGCCGTGGTCGTGATGACGGGCGATGTGGGGCTGTTCAGCGGCGCGCGCCGCCTGGTGGAGGCGCTCTCCGGCGACGCGCAGGTGGACGTGCGCGTCGTTCCCGGCATAAGCTCAGCGTCGTATCTCGCCGCGCGCCTTGCGTGTCCATGGCAGGATTGGCGCTTCGCGAGCGCTCACGGCGTGGCGTGCGACATCGTGGCCGAGGCCGAGCGCGCAGGTGAACTCTTCCTCGTCACGTCGGGCGGGGAAGACCCCTCGCGGCTTTCGGGTGAGCTTGTGCATGCGGGCTTCGGGGACGCGCGCGTGACGGTGGCCGAGCGCCTGTCGTACCCCGACGAGCGCATTACCTGCGCGACCGCAAGTGAAATCGCAGGCCAGACGTTCGACGACTTGAACGTGATGCTTATCGAGTTCGCAGGCGGCGCCGGGTCGCCTGAGGGCTCTAGCGCAGCCTCCGAGGCGCCGGCCGGCGCGTCTGCGCCCGCGGCGGACTCTGCGGGCGCATCCCGTGCCGCGAGCTCTCGCTGGCCGTACGCTTCCTCGGGCATTCCCGACGAGCTCTTCATCCGCGGCGACGTTCCCATGACCAAGCAGGAGGTGCGCGCCGTCGCGCTCGCGAAGCTGTGCCTTACCGCGACCGACACCGTGTGGGATGTCGGCGCCGGCACGGGGAGCGTGTCGATCGAGGCGGCGCTCGTCGCGCGAGCGGGATCGGTATGGGCGGTCGAGCGCAACGCGGCCGGCGTGCAGCTCATCCGAGAGAACGCGGATGCATTCGGGTGCGGCAACGTGCATGCGGTCCCCGGTGTCGCCCCCGAAGCGCTCGCGAAACTGCCCGTCCCCGACGCCGTGTTCGTCGGCGGGAGCGCGGGCGAGCTTCCCTCCATCGTGGAGGCGGCGCTCGAGAAGAATTCGCAGGTTCGCCTGTGCGTGCCATGCGTCACCGTTGAGACACTCACCGAGGCGTGCGCGCTCCTCTCGGGTTCGCGCTTTAAGGGGTTCGAGGCGTGCCAGGTGTCGGCCGCCCGCGCCGAGGCTGTAGGCTCGCACCATCTTATGAAGGCGCAAAATCCCGTGTTCCTCGTCAGCGCGCGTGGTGCAGGTGGGGAAGGCGGTGCCCGGTGAGCACGTCCATCCCGCGCCTCATGGTCGCTGCGCCCTCGAGCGGGAGCGGCAAGACGGTCGTAACGTGCGCGCTCCTGCGCGCGCTCGCGCGCCGCGGCCTTGCATGCGCGGCCTTCAAATGCGGCCCCGACTACATTGACCCGCTCTTTCATCGCCGCGTCGTGGGCGCGCGCTCGGGTAACTTAGACGGCTTCTTCACCGACGCCCCGACGCTGCGCGCCCTGCTCGCACGCGGCGCCGCGGGCGCGGATGTCGCGGTGCTCGAGGGGGTCATGGGCTTCTACGACGGCATGGCACCCGGCGTGGCCGACGCGAGCAGCTACCAGGTTGCGCGCGACACGGAAACGCCGGTCATTTTAGTGGTGAACGGGCGCGGGGCGTCTTTATCGCTCGCCGCCGTAATCCGCGGCATCGCCGAGTTCCTGCCTTGTGCGAACGTGCGCGGTGTCGTGCTGAACAAGACGAGCGCCGCTGCCTGCGCCTACGCGGCGCCTCCGATCGAGAAGCACACGGGCGTCGCGGTTTTGGGGAATATCCCCGCCGACGAGGCGTTCTCGCTCGAAAGCCGGCATCTGGGGCTTGTGACCGCCGACGAGGTCGAGCGGCTCTCCGCGCGCATCGACAAGATGGCCGAGCTGGTGGAAAAGAGCGTCGACATCGACCGCTTGCTCGAAATAGCGGCGACGGCACCCGATATCCGCGAGGAACCTTACCGGTTGGAGCCGATCGCGGGAGCGCGGCCCATCGTCGCCGTCGCGCGTGACGAGGCGTTCTCGTTCTACTACGAGGAGAACCTGCGCGCGCTCGAGGACCTGGGTTGCGAGCTTGCCTTTTTCAGCCCCCTGTGTGATAGCGATTTGCCCCGGGGGACAAGCGCCCTCTATCTGGGAGGCGGCTACCCGGAGCTCCATGCGCGGCAGCTCTCCGAGAACGCGCCGATGCGCGAGGCGGTGCGGCGCGCGGTGGAATCCGGCATGCCGACGGTCGCCGAATGCGGTGGGTTTCTGTACCTGCAGCACGAAATCGCCGATAGCGAGGGGCGGCGCTGGCCTGTTGCGGGCGCCCTTGAGGGCTCAAGCGAGAACGGGGGAAGGCTGTCCCATTTCGGGTACGTGGAGCTCACTTCTCAACGCGACGGGCTCTACGGGCCGCGCGGCACACGCATCCGTGCGCACGAGTTCCACTACTGGCAGTCCACCTGCCCGGGCGGCGACTTCTGGGCGCAGAAGCCCCGGCGCGACAAGGGCTGGCCGTGCATGACGACCACCCCGTCCCTGGTTGCGGGCTTCCCGCATGTGTACTATCCTGCGAACCCCGACGTTGCGCGCGCGTTCGCGTCTGCCGCAGCGTCGTTCGCAGAGAGGAGACGGCATGGCTGAAGCAACCGAAACCGCGCTTGCCTGCATCCGCGAGGAAGTCGAGCGCGCGTTCTCTTCGGCGCCGGGCGCCGTGCTCGAAGCCGCGCTCTCCCGGATCGCGCCCGCAGACGAGTGCGCCCGCGCCGCCGCGTACGCCGCGTGGGACTCCATCGCGCACCCCTTGGGGGGATTGGGCGACTTTGAAGACGCCGTCGCGCGTATCGCCGCAGCTCAGGGGAGCGTCGATGTGGCCGAGTTTCCCCGTGCGCTCGCGGTATTCTTCTCCGACAACGGGGTCGTTGCCGAGGGCGTGTCGCAAAGCGGGCAAGACGTGACGCGAGCCGTCGCGCGCAACATGTGCGAGGGGGCCACGAGCGCCTGCCGCATGGCGGCGTTCGCGGGTGCCGAGGTCGTGCCCGTCGACGTGGGTATGGCCCGGGGCATAGAAGACGCGCGCATGGTGCGCGCGAACGTGCGGCGGGGGAGCGGCAACATCGCGCACGGCTCCGCCATGTCTCGCGATGGGGCCGTGCGCGCGATCGAGGTCGGAATCGCCGTCGCGTGCGGGCTTGCCCGCGCCGGCGTGCGCCTTCTCGCCGCGGGCGAGATGGGTATCGGCAACACGACCACCTCGGCGGCGGTGGCCGCAGTGCTCATCCGGGCGGACGCGCGGAGCCTCGTCGGGCGCGGCGCGGGGCTCTCGGACGCCTCGCTCGCGCGCAAGCGCGACGTGGTCGAGCGCGCTATCGACGCGAACTCGCCCGATCCCGCCGACCCGATTGACGTGCTCTCGAAGGTGGGCGGCTTCGACATCGCGGCGATGTGCGGCTTCTACCTGGGGGCCGCGGCCTCGAAGGCGCCGGCGCTCCTCGATGGGGTCATATCCTGCACGGCGGCCCTGTGCGCGGCGCGCCTGTGCCCCAACGCCTTGGGCTACCTCGTGGGCACCCACGCATCAAGCGAACCCGCAAGCCAGGAGCTCCTTCGCGAGCTCGGCATAAAGGCCCCCCTCGACGCAGGCATGCACTTGGGCGAGGGCGCGGGCGCCATGGCGTATCTGCCCCTTCTGGATTCGGCGCTGCGCGTGTACCGGGATGGGAAGACGTTCACGGCGACTGGCATGGCTGCTTACGAGCATTTCGAGGCCGGGAAATGACGGTGACGCTCGTCATCGGCGCCGCCGCGAGTGGCAAGAGCGCCTACGCCGAGTCCCTGTGCCTCGGGCACGACGGCCCCCGCGTGTACCTGGCAACGATGGAGCCCTTCGGGGAAGAGGGCGCCCGCTGCATCGCGCGCCATCGGGCGCTGCGCGAGGGCAAGGGGTTTTCCACCCTCGAGCGCACGCGTGACGTGGGCGCCGCAGTGCCCGGGCTTCCGCGCGGCTGCACGCTTCTTTTGGAGGACGTGGGCAACCTGGTTGCGAACGAGCTCTTCGCGGAAGGCGGCTTGTCCCCACGTGACCCCGACGCTGCGGCGCGCGAGGTGCTCGGAGGCATCGAGCGGCTCGCTCAGGTCGCTGCGTATACGGTGGTGGTCACCGTCGACGTGTTCGCCGATGGGATGCGCTACGATGAGGGGACCGAGGCATGGAGGCGCGCGATCGCGCGCGTGAACGCGGGCGTGGCGGCGCTGGCCGACCGCGCAGTCGAAGTGGTATGCGGGATTCCCGTGTGGATGAAAGGCGAAGGACCTACAAGGTGAAGATAGCAGAGGCAATCGGCGCGGCGTTCGGAACGTTCTCGCGCATCCCCGTCCCGAAATCGGCCTGGACCGATTTCGGATCAACGCATGCGCTTTCCGCGTTTCCCCTGGTGGGCCTTGCGGAAGGCTTCCTCATGACCGCGTGGGGGCACGTGGCGAACCTGCTCGGCGTGCCCGCGACCATCATCGCGGCCGTGCTCGTGGCGCTGCCTGTGGCGGTGACAGGAGGCATCCACCTAGACGGGCTCTGCGACACCTCCGATGCACTTGCAAGTTGGGCCCCGCGCGAGCGAAAGCTCGAGATCATGCACGACCCGCGGGCGGGCGCCTTCGGGGTCATCGGTGTTGTCGTGTACCTTATTCTGCAGTTTTCCCTGTTCACCGAGCTGCCGCTTACGGCGTGGGCGTTACTCGCGCTTCTGTGCTCGCTCGTGTTCTCCCGCGCGCTTTCGGGGCTCGCCGTTGAATGCTGGCCTGCCGCGCGGGCGGATGGCATGGCCGCGGGGCTCTCGCCTGCGAAGAAGCGCGCGGCGATCGTCGTGCCGCTTTGCGCTTTCGCTACGGCTTCGGCTGCAGGGATGGTCGCGTGCGCTCAGGCCGTCGGCGCCCTTATGGCGGTGGCGGGGCTTTTGGCGCTCGCGTGGTACCGCCATGTTGCCCTGTCCCGCTTCGGCGGGGTGACGGGGGATTTGGCCGGATGGTTTCTGCAATGGGCCGAGCTCGCGATGCTTGCCATGCTGGTGGCGGGGGGCATGCTCCTATGATGCTCGTGGTAGGTGGCGCGCATTCGGGGAAGAGGACTTTCGTGCGCGAAAAGCTCGGGTTCGCGGCGGACGATTTCGTCGACGCGGCGCAGCTTGCGGAGGGCGGCGTGCCCGCGGCTTTTGCCGGCCGCGTCGCGTACCGTGCTGAGGAACTCGTGCGCGCGCTCGACGTTGATCTGGCGCTCGAGCGGCTGATCGGCTTCGACGCAGTGATTCTGTCCTTGGTCGGCTCGGGGGTCGTCCCTATGCATGCGGAAGACGCCCAATGGCGCGAGCGCGCGGGGCGCCTGGGATGCGCGCTCGCTGCGCGCGCCGACGTCGTCGTGCGCATGACGTGCGGGATTCCCCAGGTCATCAAAGGAAACCTTACCGATGCGCCTCGAGGGACGCAGGGCGCGGGCGCGCCTTTGGAAGTCGTCTTCGTGCGCCATGGTGCCACGGCGGGCACGGAAGACCATCGCTACAGCGGGGCGGGCACCGACGAGCCCCTGTCGAGCGCGGGCGAGCGCGCTTTGCGCGACCTCGCGTGCGATCGTGACGTGTTCCGTGTTATCACGAGCGGCATGGCCCGCACCGACCAGACGGCGCGCATCCTCTTCCCGAACGCGGAGCTTATGGCGTGCCCTGGTCTGCGCGAGATGGATTTCGGCGACTTCGAGGGGCGAAGCGCCGCCGAGCTTAAAGAGGATGCGCGCTACCGCGCCTGGGTAGACTCCTGGTGCGAGACGCGCTGCCCGCATGGCGAGGGCAAGAGCGATTTCACCCGCCGCGTCGTCGCGGCGTTTCGGGAGGCGTGCGAATCGGAGTGTGCCCAGGGGAGTGGGCGCGCCGTCTTCGTCGTTCACGCGGGTACCGTGAAAGCGCTGCTCTCCGAGCTAGCTGTCCCGAAAATGGGATACTTCGACGTGCATACCGAGCCGGGCGGCGCATGGGCCGCCACCTGGGATGGGCGCTGCCTTCGCGACGTTCGCCCCGCTTTGGGGGGCGATGCCCGGTGATGACGATTCTTGCCGTCGCCGCCGGGTTCGCGGCCGACCTTGCCTTCGGCGACCCGCGCTGGCTTCCCCATCCCGTCGTCGCCATGGGGCGCGCGATCACGTGGGCCGAAGGCCGCCTGCGGGGCGCATTCCCGCAAACGTCCGCAGGCACGCGCGGCGCAGGGCTTGTGCTCGCCGTGGCGCTTCCGCTTGCGTGTGGACTTTTGACCATGGGAATCCTGCATCTTTGCGGCATGGTTCACTCCGGCTTGCGCTTCGTGGCCGAGGCATGGGCGAGCTATCAGATTCTCGCGGCATGCGAGCTGCGCCGCCAGAGCCTGGCCGTGGCCCGCGCGTTCTCGAAGGGCGGCCTTGTCGCGGCGCGCAAAGCCGTCGGGCTCATCGTGGGACGCGACACGTCTGTTCTCGACGAGCAGGGCGTCGCGCGCGCCGCTGTGGAAACGGTGGCGGAGAACGCGAGCGACGGCGTCATCGCGCCGCTGTTCTACCTTATGATCGGGGGTGCGCCCTTGGGCATGGCGTACAAGGCTGTGAACACGCTCGACAGCATGGTGGGCTACAAAAACGAGCGCTACATCGACTTCGGCTGCGCCTCGGCGCGCCTCGACGATGCGGTGAACTGGATTCCCTCGCGCTTATCGGCCCTGTTCATGATCGCCGGGTGCCCGATCGTCGGGCTCGACGCGCGTGGGGCGGCGCGCATCTGGCGCCGCGACAGGCGTCGCCATGCGAGCCCGAACGCAGCGCAGACCGAGTCAGCGTGCGCGGGCGCGCTCGGGCTGCGTCTGGCAGGACCCGCGGTGTATTTCGGCAAGCTCGTTGAGAAACCGACGATAGGCGACGCGTCCCGTGAAATCGAGTGGGGCGACATCGCCCGGGCGACAAGGCTCATGCTCGCCGCGTCCGTATGCGCGCTCGTCGTCTTCGGCGCCGCGCGCGCGGCGGTCGTGCTCGCCGTGGGGGCGATGGCATGAGGGAAGACCACGCCGCGTCCCGGGCTGCCGGGGGAATCCTGCGCGCCCGTGCGCATGGCGGCAGCTCGCAATCGCTCGGCATCGCTTGCGAAGGGGGCGCCTCCGACCTCATCGACTTCTCGGTGAACGTGAATCCGGCAGGCCCCTCGCCGCGCGCCGTCGCCGCTGCTTGCAAGGCGCTTTCTCGAATCGATGCCTACCCCGATAGGGAAAGCCTCGCCCTCGTTCGCGCCCTAGCGCGCGCCCAGGACATTCCCGAAGATACTATCGTCTGCGGCGCGGGCGCGTCCGACATCATCTGGCGGCTCGCCGCGGCGGTGCGCCCGAAACGCATCGTCGTGTGTGCGCCGACGTTCTCTGAATATGCGGAGGCGGCATCGTACTACGGCGCATGCGTGCAGGAGTTCCCGCTCTCCGAAGCGGACGACTTCGACGTGCCCGCCTCCTTCGCCCGCGCGATCGAGGGACCGGGAGACGTGGCGTACCTCTGCAATCCGAACAACCCGACGGGGCGCCTCGTCGACCCCCGCGTGATCGATGCCGCGGCTTGCCGCTGCGAGCAGGTGGGCGCGCTGCTCGTCGTGGACGAGTGCTTCCTCGGATTTGCGCCCGATGCCCGCGAAAGGAGCGTGGCCGCACGCGCCGCGCGTTCGCGCCATGTGGCCGTGCTCTCCGCGTTCACCAAGCTCTACGGAATGGCGGGGTTGCGGTTGGGATATCTGGTCAGCGGAAACGCCCAACTCATCGAGGGAATTCGCCGGGCGGGGCAGGCGTGGCCCGTCTCCTCGGTCGCCGAGGCCGCGGGTATCGCCGCCCTGGAAGACGTCGAATACGTCTCGCGCACGCGCGATGTATTGGCGGGCGAGCGAGCGTGGCTTTCCCACGAGCTCTCCTCGCTCGGGCTTTCCGTCGTGCCGTCGGATGCGAACTTCCTTTTAGTCCGCACGCCGGCGAAAGACATCCCCGAGCGCCTGTATAAACAGGGGGTTTTGGTCCGCACGTGCGACTCGTTTTCGGTACTGTCCCGTTTCTGGTGCCGCGTCGCGGTGCGCACGCGCAAGGAGAACGCCCGGCTTGCGATGGCGTTCAGCCGCGCGCTTCGGGCGGAAGGCGCATCGGGCGAAGGCGAACCCGACGAATGGGGCGGCGCTTCTTACAGCGGCGCTATGGCGGGCGCGGATGGCCGAGGCTTGGCGAAGGAGGTCGATACCCGTGGGTAGGGCGAAGCCCATCATGATCCAGGGCACCATGTCGAACGCGGGGAAGAGCCTGCTTGCGGCGGGGCTGTGCCGCGTGCTTTCGCAGGACGGCCTGCGCGTGGCTCCCTTCAAGAGCCAGAACATGGCGCTCAACAGCGGTGTCACGGCCGACGGTCTCGAGATGGGGCGCGCCCAGATCATGCAGGCCGAGGCGTGCGGCATCGCGCCCGACGTGCGCATGAACCCCATCCTGCTCAAGCCCGAAAGCGACCACCGAAGCCAGCTCATCGTGGCCGGCAAGGCGCAGGGAGCCTTCGTTGCGAGGGACTACTTCGCGCGAAAGAAGGCGCTCATGCCGCAGATTTTGGAGGCGTTCGGTTCGCTCGCGGAGGAAAACGACGTCATCGTCATCGAGGGCGCCGGCAGCCCCGTCGAAATCAACCTTGCCGAAAACGACATCGTCAACATGGGGCTCGCGCGCGCCGTGTCCTCCCCCGTGCTGCTCGCGGGCGACATCGACCCAGGCGGGGTGTTTGCCCAGCTCTACGGCACGGTGGCGCTCCTTGCGCCCGAGGACCGCGCGCTTTTGCGGGGGCTTGTGGTGAACAAGTTCCGCGGCGATGTGGAAATCCTGCGCCCGGGTTTGGCCCCGCTCGAGAAGATGTGCGGGGTTCCCGTCGTGGGGGTCGTGCCGTATCTTAAGCTCGACCTGGACGACGAGGACTCGCTCGCGCCGCGCCTATCTGCCCGCGAGGCGCGCGGCGTCATCGACGTCGCCGTCGTGCGCCTTCCGCATCTGTCGAACTTCACCGATTTCGACCCGCTTTCGCGCGTGCCCGGCGTGGGCGTGCGCTACGTTTCCTCTACGACCGATCTGGGCCGACCCGACCTGGTGGTGCTCCCCGGCTCGAAGACCACGCTCGACGACGCGCGCTGGCTTGCGGCTAGCGGCATCGGAGCCTGTGTACGCGCGCTTTCGGGCGCGGGCACGCCGGTGCTCGGCATATGCGGAGGCTACCAGCTTTTGGGAGACGAGCTTTCCGACCCGCACGGCAGGGAAGGCGCTGGCACCGCGCGCGGGCTCGGGCTCATCCCTGCAAGTACGGTGTTCAAGGAGGAAAAGCGCCTCGCCCAGTCGGAGCTGCGCATCACGGGCGCCCAAGGCGCGTTCTCGGTGTGGAATGGCATAACGGCGCGCGGGTACGAGATTCACGACGGCGAAACGACCGTCTCCTGCGCCCCTGCGGGCACGATTGGCGGCAAACCAGAAGGCGCTGCCTGCGGAAACGTGTTCGGAACCTATCTCCACGGCCTGTTCGACGAACCGGGGGTGGCGCTCGCTCTCGTGCGCTCGCTCGCGCGCATGCGCGGCCTGCCCGAGAGCGTCGTGGGTGCTGCGGGCGCGGCGTCCGCGGCCGATCACCGTGCGCGCGAGTTCGACCGCCTGGCCGACGTCGTGCGCGCGGCGCTCGACATGGAGTATGTCTACCGCATTATCGAGGAGGGCGTATGATCCACGTATATCATGGCGACGGCAAAGGCAAGACCACGGCGGCGATGGGCCTCGCCCTTCGCATGCTCGCCGCAGGCCGCCGCGTCGTCGTCGTGCAGTTCCTGAAAGACGGCGAAAGCGGGGAGGCGCGCCTGCTCGCCGAGCATTTCGGCGTGCCCGTGTTCGCGGGGAAGGTGTCGGACAAGTTTACCTGGTCGATGACGTCGGAAGAACTTGCCGCGACGTGCGAACTGCACGATGGGAACCTCGCTTCCGCGCTCGCCGAGCTCGAGGGCGCGCAGGAGGGGCTGCTCGTGCTCGACGAGGCGCTCGACGCGCTTTCGAAGGGGCTTGTCGACGAGACGCTCGTGGACCGCGTGCTCGATATGTCCGCGCGCGGCGTCGAAGTAGCGCTCACCGGGCGCGCGCCTTCCCGCAAGATCGTGGAGAAGGCCGACTACATAACCGAGATGCGGTGCGAGAAACACCCCTACGCTCAGGGGATATGTGCAAGGGAAGGGGTGGAGTACTAGATGGATTCCAAGGAGATGGCGCCCGGGGACATCGAGCGGCGCAGCTTCGAGATCATCACCGAAGAGCTCGGCGGCCGCACGTTCCCGCCGCTCGAAGAGCCCGTCGTGAAGCGTGTCATCCACACCACTGCCGACTTCTCGTACGCCGATTCCCTCGTGTTCACCCATGACGCCGCGCACTGTGCGCTCGACGCGCTGCGCGCAGGGGCCACGGTGCTCACCGACACGAACATGGCGCTCGCAGGCATAAGCAAGCCCGCGCTCGCGAAGCTCGGCTGCAAGGCCGTGTGCTACATGGCCGACCCTGATGTCGCCGCGGCTGCGCGCGTCGCGGGCACGACTCGCGCCGTTGCGAGCATGGACAAAGCTTGCGGCATCGAGGGTCCGCTCATCGTGGCCGTCGGCAACGCTCCCACAGCACTTCTGCGCCTCGCCGAGCTCATGGACGCGGGGAAGATCGCGCCTGCGCTCGTCGTTGGGGTGCCGGTCGGGTTTGTGAACGTGGTCGAGGCGAAAGAGGAGCTACTCGCGCGACGCGTGCCGGCCATCGTCGCGAGGGGTCGCAAGGGCGGCTCGACCGTGGCGGCCGCCATTATGAACGCGCTGCTCTACCAGATCACGCGCCCAGGCGGCCCGAAGTGACGGCGCCCGCATCCGCGCCGGCGCTGCGCATCTTCGCCGGCACCACCGAGGGCCGCCTTCTCTGCGAATGGGCGAGCGGGGCGGGCATCCCCGCCCGTGCCTACGCGGCAACCGAGTACGGAGGTGAGCTTTTGGGCGAGCTTCCGGGCATCGAGATGCATGCGGGCAGGCTCGACGAGGCTGACATGGAGCGCGAGCTTTCCGGCGCGCGCATCGTCGTCGACGCCACGCACCCCTTCGCTACGCTCGCAAGCGGCAACATCCGGGCCGCTTCGCTCGCCGTGGGTACACGATGCCTGCGCCTTGCGCGCCCGGTCGAGGCGCTGCCCAAAGGCGTCGTGTCGGTCGCGTCGATCGCTTGCGCGGCGCGCTTTCTCTCCGAGAACCCGGGTCGCGCGCTTCTCACGACGGGGAGCAAGGAGCTTGCTCCCTACACGCGCGTCACCGATTTCACGGAGCGCTTCTTCGTGCGTGTGCTCCCGCTGCCCGGTGCTATAACGAAGTGCATCGACGCGGGGTTTTCGCCGTCGCACGTCATTGGCATGCAGGGGCCCTTCACCCGCGAGCTCAACGAGGCGATGCTTCGGCAGGTGGGCGCCCAGTGGCTTGTGACCAAGGACTCGGGAACCGTAGGCGGCACGGCCGAGAAGCTCGCCGCCGCGCGCGACGTTGGAGCGCGCTGCATCGTGGTCACCCGTCCCGCCGAGGGAGGCGGGGCCCTTTCGCTTCGGGAAGTGGAAGACGCGCTCTTACGGGAGTTCGCGCGCTAGGCGCTCGCCGCGCCTGCGCGCCCTCCCGCCCGCGTGGGGGGTGTTCCTGTAGTTCTGTCAAGAGGGATTCGCCCTTTCGATGGGCGTTTTTGGCAATGCTGACGCAGGCCCTGCCGGGCCTGCGATCTTCGCCGGCCGTTAGGCTGCGTATGGAACCTTGCCCCCCATGATCGCGTAAATCACCTCGAGCCGCTTCCTCGCCACCGCTTTCAGCGCCTTGCCGTGCGGTATGCCCCTGTCGCGGCAGCGCGCGTAATATTCGCCCCATCGGTTGCGGCTGCGCGAAAGGCAGTTGCTAGAGAATACGAGCAGGTTCTTCAGCCTCTTGTTGCCCTGCCGCGACGCGGACACCGACGGTATCGACGTGCCGGACCGCCTGTTGCGCGGCGCGAGCCCGCAGCGCGAGGCGAGCCTGTCGCGGCCCGCGAAGTCGGCTATGTCTATGGATATGACCAGCTCGGATGCCGTGCGCGGCGAGCCCGGGCAGGTACGCGCGCGGCATCCCGGCGAGCTTGGTGCGCGAAAGCGCGAGCGAGCCGATGTTGCGGACCTGGTTGACGACGACCAGCGCGCCCGGATACTGCGCGTAGAGCCCGTCGATGGCGTTCTCCCTGTTGGGAATGGGTGTGTGTAGTCAAATAAGCGTCGACACTTTCGGCAGCAGGTTTTCGACGCTAAACGCAAAGACATGCCGACCGCCTTCGAATGTGCCTAATCTGATAGATGCTTCGGTTTCTACTCAGAAAGGTAGGAAAGGCAATGATCAACATGTCCACCGTCAATTCTATACGCCAGCAGCGCCGCGACGGGTTCAGCATCTCGGATATCGTCAAGATGAACGGCGTATCGCGCGACACCGTCTACAAGTACCTCGCCCAAGACGACTTCTCCCCGAGGCCGCCCGCGAGGAGGAGCGCACCGAGCAAGCTCGACCCGTACAAGCCCGTCATCCGTCAATAGCTCGAGGACGACGCCCGGAACTGGCGCAAGCAGCGACACACCGCCAGGCGCATATGGCGCAGGCTGGTCGACGAGCACGGCGCCGACGTCAGCGAGTCCACCGTCGGCCGCTACGTCGCCGAGCTGAGAAGGCGGGACCGCTCCCAGGGCGAGCGGTTCCTCGACCTGGTGTGGGAGCCCGGCCGGGCCCAGGCCGACTTCGGCGAGGCCGATCTCTACGTTTCCGGCGTCCGCACCCGCCTGAGCTTCTTCGTACTGTCCTTCCCGTACTCCAACGTCGTCGAGCCTGACCTCGGCCTCGCGGCGAACGCGAGGCTGCCCTCGCCGTGCGAGCAGTGCATGCGCTCCGCCCGGCCGGGCATCTCGCGGGCGGTCAGCTCGCCCGCCTCCTCCAGCTTGAGGCAAGCATACAGGTTGTCCTTGTTCGGGAAAAGCGGCAGGCTCCTGCAGGCGGCGGGGGCGGACAGGCCGCTCCGGTGGAACTCCCAGAGAATCCCCTCGCGCTCCTCTTTCGTATACATCGGACTCCCTCCTGGACCCAAATTGGGTCCGAGATTTTGTCCGAGGTCCCCAGTTTCCCGATGGGGCGGGTTTCGGAAAGCGTGTTCCGCTCTGAGGGCTCATTCCGGGATGGACTTTCCGAAGCAGCGCCCATTGGGAAGCTGCGGACCGTTTTGAGCATCGATTCCGGGACACACTTTCCGCTAGGACGACGTTGCGGAATCTGCGTCCCATTCTGAGGCTGCAATCTGGGACGCAGTTTCCGGAACGGCGCCCCTAGGGAAACTGTGTCCCATTCCGATGCTGTAGCCCGCCTCGTACGCCTTCCTCGGCAGGCTCTGCAAACAAAAAGCCGGTTGGAACGTGAATTCCAACCGGCTGCGAAGCGAGATTATGTCGGGCCGTCTACGACCGTGCGCCCTCGAGGAAAAAGCGACGGCTAAAGTAGTTGTACCAGGTGACCAGGAACGTGGCGATGGCCTTCATGGCCTGGTAGCCGATGCTCAAAAACGTGACGCCCACAAACATGTACAGGTCGTTGAGGCCCAAACCAATCACCGACAGGATGGTGAAGATCGTGAACTCGCGCTTGCGGCTCATGCCCTCGCGATGGTCGAACACGTACTTCATGCTGAGCCAGTAGTTGACCACGACGGACGTGATAAACGAAATCGTGGTGCTCATCAAAAAGTCGAGATGGAACAGCTCGACGAGCGCAATGAGCATGCCCCAGTCGATGCCAAAGGAGATAAGACCCACGACAGCGAACTTGAGGAATTGCTTAGTATGAGGTTGTGCCAGTGCCTTGCGCACGTAATCACATCCAATGCGTTGACGAATCGAGCAGAGGATACTTTAGAGCTTTTGCAAGGGAAACGTAAGGGCTTTGCTAAGAACTATACGAACTCGTCAAATTTGCAAGAGACAATCCGCAAACGTCGTAAATCCTTCCGTAAACGAGCAAGGCCCACGAACAACGCAGCGTTCGACGCGCGCCGTCCGTGGGCCCCGTAGTGCAAGGAGGAGGTCGAGCTACTTGGTCTCGTCGCCCTCCAGGAAGATCTTTCGGGTCACAAAGTTGTAGACCATAACAAGCGCGGTGGCGCAAATCTTGGCGATATTGGCCTCGAGCCCCAGGCCGGCGTTGAGCGCCAGCACGATACCGTCGTTGAGCGCCAGGCCGATCACGGACAGCACGACAAAGATAATGAACTCGCGGCGGCGGCTCATGCCCTCCTTGTGCGCAAACACGTACTTCATACTCGCGACGTAGTTAAAGATGAGCGAGACGATAAAGCCGCTGGTATTGGCGATCAGGATGTTAAAGCCCAGACCGTAGTGGAGCAGATTCATGATGCCAAAGTCGATGACCGTGGCAACGACGCCGACGACGCCAAACTTCATGATCTGCGCAAGGAGCTTTTGCATGGTACCTGCCTTAGGGTGGCGCCGGAGCGCCGCGGGGATGACGAACTCAGCAAGTTTAGCCAATCCCCGCAGGCGGGGCTAGGCGCGCTCCTCGATAGCACCGTTTCTATATGCATCGAGCAGTTGGCGTAGGTCCTGGATCTGGCTGCGGATCTTGGCACCGGTATCGGTGTCGCTCACCATGCGGCGACGGTCGGCCTGGTCAAAACGGTTGGTCTCGCTTTCGATGTCCACGTTGCGCGTGAGCGCTTCGGCAACCGTTGTAAAGGCCCGGTGCGACTTAAGGCGACAGCCGCGTGAGCTCGAAATAAGCGTGTAGCCGGCGATGCCCGTCTTGGGGTGGTAGGCGCGGCAGAAGCCACCATCGATGACCAGCAGCTTGCCCTCGGCGCGGATGGGCTGCTCGCCCTTGGTGGTTTTAACGGGTGTGTGTCCGTTGATGATGTGGCCGGTCGGCGAGCATGCCATGGGCGCGACGCCAAACTCGCGCATGATGTCGTCGCAGACCGAGGGCGACTTGGTAAGCGTAAAGTACGGGTCCATCGGCTCGACCCAAGTGCTCTTATCAGCGATATAGGCGCGCTCAAAGGTACGCACCAGGCGTCCGCTGGCGGGTGAGTTAAAGCCGATCCACAGGTACCACATCCAGTCGAGGGCGTCGCGGTCGCCCACGCGCCAGGCGCGGCGGGCGATGCGGTCGCAAAAATTGAGATAATCACGGCCGGCGTGCCAGGTACCCAGGCAGTTCATGCTGCTAAAGGTGCCGTCTTCGTTGAGCGGCACGCAGCCATGGAACAGCAGGTTGCCGTTGGTGACCTTGTACATCGAGCCGTGGGTGTAGAGGAAATCGATATGGCGATGCAGGTGATCGGCGGTGACAAACTCGGACACGAGCTTGTTGATGATATGTTGCTCCTGGGGCGTGAGCGTGTAGGGGTCCGTCGGGTCGACGGTGGGGAAGTCGTTGGTCGTGAGCGGCCACACGCTGCCGTCGGCGAGCGTGACCGTGCCGGTGTCGTGGTCGATCTTGTCGAGCAACAGACGGTCGGTCATGTCAAACTCGGGGTGACGCTGGATAATCTGGCCCTCGAGTTTAAAGAGCAGCACGTTGATGGCCTTGATCAGCGGGGTGATGGACTCACCGGCGGTGTAGGTGGCATCGGCAAAGGCGACGAGCTCGCGCAGCGAGATACCGTAGTCGTTCTCGAGGATCTCGTAATTGTCGTAGCGCAGGTTGTTGCGCAGCACCGTGGCGATGCAGGCGGGCTCGCCGGCAGCGGCGCCCATCCACAGCAGGTCGTGGTTGCCCCACTGAATGTCGAGCGAATGATAGGTGAGCAGGCGGTCCATAATTTTGGCCGCGCCGCCGCCACGGTCGAAGATATCGCCCACCAGGTGCAGGTGGTCGACGGCCAGGCGCTTGATGAGCGAGGCGAGCGACTCGATAAAGTCGTCGGCGCTTGCGGTCTCTAGGATGGACTCCACAATGCGCTCGTGATAGCGCACACGATAGTTGTTCTCGTCCGGATGCGTGTGCAGCAACTCGTCGATGATGTAGGCGTAATCGCGCGGGATGGCCTTACGCACCTTGGAGCGCGTATAGCGGCTCGAAAGCGAGCGGGCAACCATGATGAGCTGGTCGAGCATTGTCTTGTACCAGGTGGGGGAGTCCTCGCGCCGGCTGCGGACCAGCTCGATCTTCTCGCGCGGGTAGTAGATGAGCGTGCACAGCTCGCCCTTTTCGTCAAAGGAGAGCGTGTCGCCAAAGATCTCGTCGACATGTTCGCGCACGACACCCGAGCAGTTGTTGAGGATGTGCATAAAGGCTTCGTACTCGCCGTGCACGTCGCTCATAAAATGCTCGGTGCCTTTGGGCAGGTTGAGAATGGCCGAGAGATTGATAATCTCGGTAAACGCGGATTGCTCGGTGGGAAATTGTCTCGACAGCAGACGCAGATACTTAAAGTCTTGCGGGTTGCGATCGAATGCGACCATGAAACACCTTCCGATATGGTTGGTAAAACTGATAAACAGCGTCAAACGTTTATCAGTATGCGCCGGCTTTGTTTCGATTTTGCGCCGGCGGCTGAATTGTCGGCTGAACGGTTTGGTAAATCGATTTAGTTGAGGTTGATGTGTCGGTTGGGTGGAGACGAAGGGGGTGATTTTGCCCATGTTGGCCCATGGCGGGGATGGGGATGTTCATGATAAAGATATTCAATGCAAATGGTTCGAATTGGTAAATAGTGGACGTTTGTATCGTATTTAGGCTTGCTGTGCGATAATTTGCGCAGCAATACTTAAGGAGCCTCATATGAGTGATTTTGTCCTGACCTGTGAATCCGCCGCCGACCGAACCCGTGAGTTCTTTGCGTCGCGCAATATCCCTGTCGTGTGTTTTCATTACGAGATCGACGATGTTGTCTATACGGACGATCTGTATCAGTCGATTACGCCGGACGAGTTTTTTGCCCAGATTGCCGCGGGCGCCATGCCCAAGACGTCTCAGGTGAGCGTGGGTGAGTACGAGGAGTTTTGGGAGCCGTTTGTTGCCGAGGGTAAAGACGTGCTGCACCTGGCGTTGTCGTCGGGTATTTCGGGCACGTATGGATCGGCCTGCGTTGCGGCACAGATGCTCGCGGATCGCTATCCTCAGGGCGGCAAGGTGCGCGTCATCGATTCGTTGGCGGCGTCTTCGGGCTTTGGTCTGCTGGCGGAATGTGCCGCCGAC
Organism: Collinsella sp. CM84Y_54; assembly: GCF_036317945.1. NCBI lineage: Bacteria > Bacillati > Actinomycetota > Coriobacteriia > Coriobacteriales > Coriobacteriaceae > Collinsella > Collinsella sp. CM84Y_54. The sequence continues at coordinate 111,256 of NZ_JAWQCX010000005.1, read as the reverse complement.
GTTCGCGATAGCGGCGCTTCGCTCGACGAGACGGCCGCTTGGATTGAGGAGCATAAACTCAACCTTCACCACTGGTTCTTCTCGACCGATCTGTCGAGCTACCTGCGCGGCGGTCGCATTTCGGCTGCGAGCGCGATTATCGGCACGGCGCTTAAGATTTGCCCGCTTATGACCGTCGATTGCGAAGGTGGGCTGTCGCCACGTGAGAAGATCCGCACCAAGAAGCGCGCGATTTCCGAGATGGCTAAGACCATGATGAAACACGTGCAGGACGGTGTGGATTATTCGGGTAAGTGCATCTTGTCCCATTCGGCGTGCCGCGAGGATGCCGAGGCCGTTGCGGCGCTGATTGAGGAACAAGTTCCGCGGCTCAAAGGCAGGATTGAGATCAACAATATCGGTGCTCTGATTGGTTCGCACACCGGACCTGGTACGGTTGCGCTCTTCTTTATGGGTGACAAACGCGTGGATTAACTTGGCCCATCACGTCGCGCACGATTGCTCAAACGAAAACGGCCCGCCTCACGTTTGTGGGGCGGGCCTTGCTCTTGCGGTTAGCGTTTCTTTCCGCGGAAGAAGAAGCCGTGCAGCGAGGGCTTGAGTCCACGGTTGGCGCGACGCTCCTCGATATGATCGTGGATCGAAGCGACGCGTTCGATAACCTCGTCGGGAATCGGCACGTCGGGATTCATGTTCTCGACCTGGCTGACCTCGGCGGCGGCGACCTGGTCGATAATGGGCACATCGTCGCGCGAGATGACGGGCGTGGCGTCTTCTTTCATCTTGCGGTAGCGCTGCATCATGTCGGTCTGTAGCTGCTGGGCCGAAGGCGGCGTCCAGATGATGGCGTTGGCGCCGGCGGCGATGGTTTCACGGATGCTCTCGGGCGTCTTGCCGCCCGGTGCGATGAGCGGCAGGTTGGGATAGTGCTCGCGCAGTTCACGTAGGACCTGGGGCGTGTTTTTGCCGGCGGCGATGTTGAGAATCTTGGCTCCGGCGCGCACTTTGGCATGCGCATCATCGTCGCAACGTACGACTGTGGCGATGACGGGGATGTCGGCGATGTTGGTGATGTGCTCGACCATCTCGGCAGTGGCGGGGGAATTGACCACGCAGCCCGCCGCGCCCTGCATCTCGGAGACGGCTGCCATCTGCACGGAGCGCTTACCGGTCGTAGTTCCGCCGCCCACGCCTACAAAGACCGGGCACTCGGCGACGGTCAGCAGCGCTTGCGTAATGGCGGGCTGCGGCGTGAAGGGGTAAACGGCAAAGACAGCATCGGCGTTGGAGTTGCGGATAACCGCGACATCGGTGGTGTAGATGAGCGACTTGATGCGGCGGCCGAAGAGCGTGAAGCCGCTGGCCTCCTCGATCTCGTCGGGCATGCGGAGGGCCGCCTTGCGCAGACGCCCGTCAATGGGCAGCGGCTCCATGGGGAGCAGTCCGTTGGGGGTCACGGCTACCTGGGGCTCGGTGAACTCGTCTGCGAGCTCGACCTCGGAAAAATCGACCGAGGCGACGATGTCCTCGTGAACCTCGGCGGGAACATCGATGGGGGCCTGGTCGTTCGTCGCGGCAGGCGCGTCGAAGGAACTGGTGCCGACAAAGGCGTCGACGCGCTCGTTCAAATCGTTGAGAGTATCCATGGGGGCTCGATTCTATGCGATGGTGGCTGGCAGGGTGCCGACAGCGTTGTGCTTGCTAAATCGTTTGACGAGTTGATTTTTCCCCGCCGCGCCATCCGTTAGACCGAAGGGCCGGCGAACGTGAAGGAGCTGTGGTGGCGGGTATTGAGGTGCTATCTTGAATGTCCCGTTTAAAAGAGAGGTGACGCGGTATGGAATTGGCAGCAATGTTGGGCTCGATTGGCCTGTGTGTGGGCGCAATCGTAGCCGCCGCGGTCATCTACTTGGTGGTCACGGCCATTAAGGGAAAAAGGGCCGAGCGCAAGGAGCGCGAGGCACTTAAGCAGCACCGTGACCAGCAGGACAAGCGCGCGCGGAGATAGTTTGTTGAGTTTTGAATCCGTGCGCTAGCTGCGTTTTCGGATCAGGGCGATGTAGAAGCCCTCAAAGTCGCGGCTGGGCGGAATGGTCAGCGTGCCGGGCATTCCGTTGGCGACGGACGAGACGTGGCCGGCGGCGATGGCCTCGGTGAGGGCGTTGCTCTCGACGCGCGGCTCTTCGCCAGCTTCCTGAGCACGGCGCGTTTCGCTTTCGCTCGGTGTGCCATCGAGGGGGATAAGCTCGCAGTCCATGTGCTTGTCGAGGGCCTCTTGCAGGGCATCCTCGTTTTCCTGCGGCATAATCGAACAAGTCGAATAGACGAGCGTGCCGCCCGGTTTGAGGGCTCCCATGGCGCGGTCCAGAAGTGCTCGCTGCGAGCGGGCGCACTTGCCGAGCAACTGCTCGGTGAGGCCGCGCAGACTCTTCTCGTTGCCGCTGATGACGGTGCCCGTGCCGGTGCAGGGAGCGTCGAGCAGGATGCGGTCAAAGCGGAAGAACTCATCGAGCTCGCGTGCGTCGATGCGCATGACGGGCACGTTTTTGGCGCCTTGGCGGTGGAGGTTGGCTTCGAGCTTCTCGGCGCGGGGAATGCTCATCTCGCAGGCCGTGAGGTGTGCCTGGCCCTGGGTGAGGGCGGCGATCTGCGTCGTCTTGCCACCGGGGGCTGCACACATGTCCAGGATGTCCTCGCCTGTCTGGGCGCCCAGGACCAACGGCGGCATCATGGATGACAGGCTCTGCAGATAGATTTTGCCGTCGCGGTAGATGTCGAGATCCCACAGATCGGAAACCTGGGCTTCGGGCAGGATGAAGGCATCCCGGTACCAGGTAACGGTTTGGTGTGCGATGCCGGCTTCGTCGAGTGCAGCGGCGATGTCCTCGGCGGTCGCCTTGAGCGTGTTGGCGCGCAGCGTGACCGGGCGTGTGGCCGCGGCACCGAAGCCCTCGATCATGAGCTCGGCATCGGTGGGCGTGTAGGCGCCGGCGACCGTGTCGACCATAAAGCGCGGCAGGTCGGCGGCGCAGGGAAGGGCGGCAAGCTGGTCGGAAAGCTCGGTAGCGGCAAACTGCCTGAGCTTGAGCTCGGCCTTAACCTGCTTTTTTTGCTTACGACGACGCGGCTTGGACATCCGTCTTTCCTTCCCGTCCCAAATTGATTACTTTCCGGGCACGCCGCTACTGGCGTGCTTTAGTACTGGCTCTCGTGCTTGCTGAAGAAGTCGAAGCGCGGGGGCAGCGGCTTTACGCGGTGCTCGCCGGGCTTCTCGCCCAGGCTCTCAACAAACTCGTCCGTGGAGGCGAAGATGTTGTCCCAGCTAAAGAAGGCGACCGGATCGGCGTCGAAGTACTCGCAGATGAGCTCGCAGCCGGCCGGCACAATACCATGCATGAGCACGGTCGCCACGCGCAGCTCGGTAAAGGCGTCGACCAGTGCCTGCGTCATTGCGGCGTTTGCCTCGTTACCCTCGAGCTTGTTGGCGGCCTTGGAGGCGTCGCTCCAGCGCTTGTTGGCGGCACGCAGGTAGTCGTCGCACACGGCGAGCGCGCGGTGCGTCTCGAACTTGTACATGGCCTGCTCAAAGGCGAGAACTGCCTGTTCGGCGGCTTCGACCACGGTGTCAGAAGCGGCGCCGGCGGGAATGCAACCGTTGCGGTACGGGCTCTCGTCGCCCTCCTTGATGGCGACTCCGTAGAAGCAGCTGCGGGCCAGGCGGTTGAAGACGCCGGTCAAAAGGGCGCTCTCCTTAAGGGCCGGATCGATGACGCGCTTGTCGTCGCAGGCACGCACCTCGTTGCCGTCCTTGTCCTTGCCGGTCACGCGCGTGTCGTATGCCTTGGGGCTAAAGCTTACCGGCTTCTCGGACAGGCCGAGCGACAGCCAATGTGCACGCATCTGCTCGCAGGTGTAGTGGTTGAGCAGGTCGTCTGCCGGCGGGGGAGGCGTCTGCGAGGACGAGCTCGCCTTTTTGCCCATGTAGAGCAGGTGGTAGCAGGCGCTGACGGTGCTCTGCGTGAGGTCCCAACCCAGGGCCTCCCACATGGCGGTCTGCGCGATGCAGTAGAAGTAGATGTTGTCCTGACCGATGAACTGGTAGATCTGTGCGTCGTCAGAGCACCACCAGTCGCGCCAGTCGAGTGAGCTGTGCTGGTAGGTGGGCGCGGGGACCTGCGTGGAATCGGCGGCAGGCTCGCCCATGAGGGCGGCATCCTGGGCGGCGACGCCCTCGGTCACGCCGGCGGCCTTGGCATCGCGGGCGAGCACGGTGCGGGTGTAGCTGATGGGCGCCCACAGGCTCTCGGGCCAGCACCAGCAGGTGACGTCGGAAACGCCGTCGACCTCGGGCACCGGAACGCCCCAGTCGATGTTGCCGGTGATGCGGAAGGGCACGAGCGCCTTGCCGCTGCGGAAGCGCACGCCGCCGTTGGCGAGCACCGCGTGGGCGTCGTCGCGCTCCTTCCAGCTGGGGAAGGTGACGGTAAAGCTGCTCTTGTTGCCTTCGGGCTCCAGCACGGTGTGCTCGGGCAGCTGGTCCTCGACGGCGTCGAAGGCCTCGCGGAACTTGTTCTGGATGTAGAGCTGAGCCGGCAGCAGCCACTCCTCCATGGTCTTGGAGACCACGGAGCGAACCTGCGGGTTCTGGGCGAGCTTGGCGGTGTAGGTCTTCATAAAGTCGAGGTAGGCGGGCAGGTCAAAGTAGAGGTTGTCGACCGGGCGCAGCTCGGGCACCTCGCCGGTGAGCTGGCTCTTGGGTGCGATGAGCTCCTCGGGCTCAAACTGGTGACCCAGGTCGCACTCGTCGGCATAAGCCTTCTCGGACTTGCAGCCCTGAATGGGGCAGCGGCCGATCACCTGGCGGCCGTTGAGGAACGTGCCGGCCTTGGCGTCGTAGAACTGCAGGGTAGAGCGCTTGGAGATGGTGCCCTGCTCGTGCAGGCGCTCGATAATCTCGGCGGTAACCTCGTTGTGGATCTGGGCCGCCGGCTCAAGGCCCGAGCCGCCGTAGATATCGCAGCTGATGTTGTAGTTGTTGAGGGTCGCGGCCTGGCGGGAGTGATTGGACTCGACGTACTCGCTAATGGACTTGTCGTAGCCCTCGTTCTCCTTGAGCTTGCGGTAGCTCTCCATGATGGGCGATCCGTAGCAGTCGGTGCCCGAGGTGAAGATGACGTTCTCGCGGCCCAGGCGGTCGCGCAGGAAGCGGGCGAAGAAGTCGGCCGGGACAAAGACGCCGCCAACGTGGCCAAAGTGAAGGCCCTTGTTGCCGTAGGGCTCGCCGGCGGTGACGATGGCGCGGCGAGGCCAGCTGGGACGGTCGTTCATGGAGTATTTGGATGCCATGGGACTCCTTCGCGTATGGTGAGAGCGCGGCCGGGCGCAAGGCCTGGCGACGCGGTGGTCAATTCGTGCATATCGTTCGACATTATCGCACATGCGGACGGGTACGTGGCAGGGGCGCTATCCTAAGATGCTATGAATGAGATTTCCAACATACATGCGTTTGAGGACGAGGATTTTCTGCACGCCTGCTTTGTGTGGGGGATGGCCGTGCTCGGCGCATTTGCCGTGTGCCTGGTGCCGGTGTTTATGCTGATGGGCGGGCCCGCGGATCTGGATGCGGCTGACGCGGGTGGTTGGACGGCTATCTTGGGCTGGCTAGTCGGCTTGGCTGCGGTTTCGGCGGCGTCATTTGCCGTGCACGAGTTGGTGCACGGCGTGTTCTTTAAGCTGTTTGCGCCCGCCGGTGCTCGGGTGACCTTTGGGGCAAATCTCGAAACCTGCATGATTTACGCCTGCGCCGAGGGCGTGGTGTATTCGCGCCGGCGGTACGTGGCAGTTTGCCTGGCGCCGACGGTTGTTGTGACGGCGGCGTTTGCCCTAGGGTTTGCGCTCTCGGGCTATCCGCTGCTGTGCTACTTGGCGGCTGGTCTGCACTTGTCGGGCTGTGTGGGCGACTGGTATTACGTGCGGACCATTCTGCGCGACCGCCGCATTGTCGCCTGCGAGGACACGTCCTTTGGCGTGCGCTTTTTTGGGTGAGGAGATGTCGATGAAGTCGTTGTTGCTGCATGCGTGCTGTGCACCATGCTCGCTTGAGCCGGTTCGCCTGCTGCGCGAGGAGGGGTTTGAGCCCACGATTTGCTGGACCAACCCCAATATTCAACCGCGCGATGAATGGCAGCGCCGCTTGGACGAGCTGCGCCGGTGGTGTGCCGATGGCGACATCGAGCTCATCGAGGCAGGGGAGGACCGCGATCGCTGGGAGACCGGCGTGGCGCCGCTGGGTGCCGACCGAGCCCGTCGCTGTCGCGTGTGCTATGCCCTGCGTCTGGCCGAGGCGTGCCGCGTGGCCCAGGAGCGCGGGTTTGAGTTTGTGGGCACGACGCTCGCCGTCTCGCCGTACCAGTTGTTCGAAACCTGCAATGATGTGTTGGAGCGTCTGGCTGCCGCCCGCGGTCTCACCCCGGTGATTCGCGATTTTCGCCCGTATTACCCCGAGGCGACACGCCGTTCGCGCGAGCTTGGCATGTATCGGCAGAACTACTGTGGTTGCCGCTTCTCGGCTGTCGAGGCGGCCATGGACCGCGCCCGTATCCGCGACGAGCGCAAAGCCGCCAAAAAGTAGTTCATTTGGGCTGGGGCCTTGAGCTGTCTGTGCGGTACGGTCGTTTTTGGGAAAGTCGATTTAATTAAGCGTGTGATCGTGGCTCGCTTGATACCAAACGACGACTCCTATGATTCTAATCCTCCGTTTGTTAAACATCAGATCCGGACTTGCTGTTGCATATGAATGGGACGACAGCACAATCATGTCGTTTCCTTCTGCAAATCGCCTAATTACCGGTGTTTTACCGTCTGCGAGCGCCAATACAGCACAGCCGTTCCAAGGCTTTGCGGTGGTATCGACAAGTAGTAAGCTGCCGGGAGGGTAAATGCGGGACATTTCGTCACCTTTGATTTTAACGAAAACGCTATGTGGGTGACGCTTGGCTACGTCTACGGGCGCGCAAGCATTTTGTTGGCTGTGCGTGATGCGGCGCTTTTGCGATTCGATATCGATGACGGGAAATGCGCCCTCCATTTCGTGGATAGCAGGGTCTTCGTCGGTGACGATTCTTTTATTTGCGAGCTTTACGGCCAAACCGTTTTCCTCGCCAACAAGTTCATCGCGGGTGCAACCGAAGAGCGCTTGTAACTTTTCAATATGGCGCTCACGGGGGCATACCGACTTTTTTCCCAACGACAAACGGTCTCTTTAGATACCCCCAACATCTCTGCAAGTTGCGCCTGACCAAGATGCTCCATGGTGCGGAGTTTACGAATATTTGCCCCGAAGCCCATGGCTATAGATCCTCTCGCCACAGGGGGAGGCATAGACAGTTTGTGCCACCATAGCCTTTGGTGAGCTCGTCAATGGATAACGGGAATAATTCCATTCCTGCTTTCTCAAGCGCTTCGTTGGTCCAAACGTTTTCTTCATATACGCATAGTTTTCCTGGCGAGAGCGCAAGGATAGACGTTGCGTTGTTCCGGCGCTCTCTTTCGTAGGCGGTTTGATTCCCGCCTCCGCAGTCAATTACTTTTATTGGTTCGCAACAGGCTGCAGAGAGTATTTCCGGAATCGTGCGATCGATAGGAGTGATCGTAAGGCCCTTTCCGGATCGTTTAAGTTGAATGCTGTATGCATCAACGGCATTGCATATCTCACGATCGATGAGGAACGCGTCGTGATCAATTCTACTTATGAACGTATCGAGGTGGATACGCAGCCCGTCAGAGGGGACTCGAATCGCAATTAGCTCGGTGGTCTGGAATTTATTTGAGGTCAGGAGCTCTTTTGCAAGTGACTCGACGGCGGCGGGTTCAGTTCGGTCAGAGATTCCAACTAAAATTGTCTTAGCACTGATAACAAGAATGTCTCCGCCTTCGATATGGTAACTACTCCTGTTCAAATCACATACTGGGGTTTCTCCCATGATCTTGTGGTGGGTGAATATCTGCCGGTATAAGGCGACCTCACGATCACGCTCAGGCCAATACATATGATTTAGGATGATGCCGTCTCCGACTACCACAGCAGGATCACGAGTGAAAAAAAGCGTGTTGAGGGGATTGACCAAGAGCGAGGCGGGGTCAAATTGCTCGTGCACGAGCGCTCGTAGTGTTTCCGACTGGTTTGAACATAGCTCAGTGTCTCCAAAGCGAATGCCGTTAAGTACTATATTCACCAATTCCTGGGTGTTCTTAGCGTTCTCAAACAGCTGGGTTATTGTCTCGAGGAACTCTCTGCCTGTTGCTCCGCTGCAACGGAGGTAGTCATCAATAAAATATTTAAGTGATTGGGGCTCAGTTTCAAGTGAGTCTTCGAGAAGGTCCCTAATTTCAATGGTTTCTACGCCATGCTTCTTAAGCAATTGAACCATGGAATCGTGCTCATATATTGCTTTGTCGAGGTCAAAACGACCGCTCCATTTTCGCAGGGAGAAAACTTGGCTGAAGTCGGCATCAGGGTAGTTTTGTGTTTCAGCTCCAGGTCGATGGACAAGTACGGCTTTTAAATGACCGATTTCATTTGTTATGTGTACGCCTTGCATGTCTGTCTCCTGTCCTGCTGGTTTTTATATAAGGCTAAGGCAGGTTCCTTGTTGTGTTGCGGAAAAGTTAAAAGACGTATGTAATTGATAAATAACATCAATTTTAAATATCAGATTGATTAATAACGTCACTTTAGCTGCCGTTCATAGGTGAAAAGCGACACGATGGCGATGGTTGGCCGACCAACGCTGAGCAACCTCATACATTTATGGTGCCAGCTGGATAGATGGGAAAAGGAATGAAGGAGGAGAAATGGCAGCGGAAAGTTCGAAAGGCATCAAGCAGTTCAAGGTCCCGCACGTATATGCGATCATCTTTGCACTTATGGTCATCTTCGCTGTTCTCACGTGGATTGTTCCCTCTGGGTCCTATCAGCGTCAGGAGGTGAACGGTCGTGAAGTCACTGTCGCAGGTACGTATGAGCAGAGTGAAAAGACATATATTGACGAGGAAACCGGGGATGAAGTAGATCTCAGACAAGGCGTCTTCGATGTTCTTCAGGCTCCAACGCGCGGTATACAAGAGGCAATTGAGGTCGTTGCATTCATCTTGATTGTGGGCGGTTCGTTTCAGGTTATTACTAAAACGGGCGCTATCACGAGCGGAATGGGTCGTGTCGTTCGCCGCTTTAAGAACAAAGACATTCTAATTATTCCTATTGCGATGGTTCTCTTTGCATTGGGCGGAACGAGCTTTGGCATGGCGGAAGAAACTCTTCCGTTCTTTGCGATCTTCATGCCAATTATGATGGCTATGGGCTTCGACTCGATGACGGCGTTCATGGTCGTGTTCGTTGGAGCGCGCACGGGTTACATCGCCTCAACGATTAATCCGTTTAATGTTCTCATTGCGCAAGGTATTCTTGGTATTCAGGGCAACCCCCAGCTGTGGCTGCGTATGATTGCCTGGGTTGTTTTGACCGCCGTTGCAATTACTTGGGTTGTCCTCTATGCACGAAGGGTAAAGAAGAATCCTGAGTCATCGATCACATTTGAGGATGATATCGCCAAGAAAGTCGAGTTCGCTGCCGATGAATCTGCCCTTGACGCGGAATTTACGGGTCGTCAAAAAGGCGTGCTTGCGGTATTTATCGCTGGTATGTGCCTTATCATCTGGGGACTTGTGACCCAGGGCTGGTATATGAACGAGATTTCTGCGGTCTTTTTGGCCATGGGCCTGTTGGCTGGTGTTATTGCGGGCTTTAGTCAGGACGTCATCGCTCAGGAATTTGTTGCGGGTATCGCTGACTTTGCTTTCTCGGCAATTGTCGTTGGACTTGCGCGTGGCATCCTTGTCATTGCCTCTGACGGCATGATCATTGATACCATCCTCAATGCGCTCGCTACTGGTCTGGGCGGCATCCCGGCGGTTCTCTTTACTACGCTTCTTTATGCGGTTGAGAACCTCCTGGCGATTCTGGTTCCCAGCTCATCTGGCCTTGCAGCACTGACCGCTCCCATTTTTGGACCTTTGACCGAACTCATGGGCCTTAATCCCGAGGCTGCCGTGTGGGCTCTCTCCATGGGTAGCGCGACGATGTCTTTGATCTGTCCTACTAGCGCCATTCTTGTAGCGGGTTTGGGCGTGTGTAAGATCAAGCTTGGCCAGTGGTGGAAGACCGTTTGGAAATTCTTCTTGGTCGTGTCGCTCATCAATATCGTATTTGTAGCAATCTCGGGACTTATTGCCCTGTAGGTTTCATGGCTGAAATGGAGTAACAGGAATGTCTAAAGGACTGAATGTACACAGCGAGATTGGTAAGCTCAAGAAAGTTGTGCTTCACCGCCCCGGTCGTGACCTTGTGAACGTAAAGGCGGAAGAGTTCGAGGATGTCTGGATTCACGACTGTTTCTATCTTGATGTGGCTCAAAAGGAGCATGATGCCTTTGCGGATCTTCTGAGGAGCGAAGGTGTTGAGGTTCTCTATATGGAGAAACTCGTTGCTGAGGCGCTGGATGCATGCCCCTCGGCTCGCGCTGAGTTTACCGATACATTTATGGCTGAGAGCGGGATTGTCAATCCTCTGCTTGAGCAGGCTGTTCGTGAAAAGCTCGACGCTATTTCAGATTCGTATCAGTTTGTACTTGAGGCTATGGGGGGGTATCGTTATCGTGACCTTGAGCTGCCTCGCGTCTCGACTACGCTTAGTATGATGGATAATGAGGATGCGAAGCCCGATGATTTGGTGTTGAAGCCTCTTCCGAGCTCGTATTTCTCTCGCGATCCTCTTGCTTCCGTGGGCAAAGGCGTTCTGCTTCACCATATGTATTGGAAACAGCGAGATCGTGAAGTGCCCTTCTATGAAGCGATTTTCAAATACCATCCCGATTATGTAGGGACTCCGATTTGGTACGACCATAAGAATCCCTGGCATATCGAGGGCGGTGATGTGCTTAACATTAACGCTCATACCTTGGCTATTGGAATTAGCCAGCGAACTGAGGCGGCTGCGATTGAGGAGCTTGCAAAGAATTTGTTCTGGGGATCTGGGAATTCTGAGATCGATACCGTTTACGCTATTAAAATCCCCAACGGCTATGCTTACATGCATCTTGACACCGTTTGCACCATGGTGGATTTCGATAAGTTCACAGTTTATCCCGGTATTTTTGAGACCCTTCGTGTTTATCGTCTGACTCGTGGTGACTCTGAGGGAATGGTCGCTGTTCAAGAGATTGATGACACGCTTGAACATATTCTTGAAATGGCTACTGGCGTGGAGAAGGTGCAGCTTATTGAGTGCGGTGCCGGCGATATGGTTGAGGCATCTCGCGAGCAGTGGAACGACGGGTCGAACACTCTTGCCGTTGCTCCTGGTAAAGTCTGTGTTTACGAGCGCAATGTTGTCACAAATGATGAGCTCTACAAGAACGGTTTGGAACTATTGGTCGTTCCCTCCGAGGAGCTGTCCCGCGGTCGTGGCGGCCCGCGCTGCATGAGCATGCCCTTCTGGCGCGAAGATATTTAGTTGCAAATCCACTGTGATAGGAGATGGCGAATATGGGTGTTAACATCGCTGGGCGCAGTTTTCTGAAGCTGCTTGATTACACGACGGAAGAGATTGAGTATCTGCTTGAGCTTTCTGCTAACTTCAAAAGCATGAAGCGTGCCGGTGTTCCGCATAAATACCTTGAAGGTAAGAATATTGTTTTGCTATTTGAGAAGACTTCCACGCGTACTCGTTGCGCCTTCGAAGTTGGTGCACTTGACCTTGGCATGGGTGTAACTTATTTGGATCCGGGCTCGTCCCAGATGGGCAAAAAGGAGTCGATTGAGGACACGGCTCGCGTCCTTGGCCGCATGTATGACGGAATTGAATACCGCGGCTTTGAGCAGACGAAGGTTGAGGAGCTTGCTGCAAAAGCTGGGGTTCCCGTTTGGAATGGGCTGACTACTGAATTTCACCCGACTCAAGTGCTTGCCGATATTCTGACCATGCGTGAAGAGTTTGGAGAGATTAAGGGCAGGAAACTTACATTTTTTGGTAAGGCGGCCGGAAACGTCGCCGATTCGCTCATGGTCATTTGCGCTAAGCTCGGCATTAACTACTGTTCTTGCGGCCCAATCGGGGGAAATTCGGAGGGGGCTACATCCTATGACCCTGAACTCCTTGCAGAATGTAGTCGTATTGCGGCCGAGCATGGATCGACGATTACCATTACAGAGGATATTGAGGAAGGCGCTCGTGATGCCGATGTAATTTACACGGATGTTTGGGTTGGCATGGGTCAGCCCGCAGAGCTGTGGGAAAGCCGCATTAAGCTAATGTCGCCGTATCGTGTGACCGCTGAGGTGATGTCTATGGCAAAGCCCGAGGCGATTTTCCTCCACTGCCTTCCGAGCTTCCACGATACTAATACTACTGTTGGTGCCGAAATTGCTGAGAAGTTTGGAGTCACCGAAATGGAAGTCACGGACGAGGTTTTTGAGTCCGATAAATCTCGTGTTTTCCAAGAAGCGGAGAATCGCATGCATACGATTAAGGCGGTGATGTACGCAACGCTTAAGTAGCGGGGCGTTGAGAAAACAGTCGCAAATCTGTTTGCCATACTATATTTCTCTCAACAAGCTGATAGGATACAGGGGAGAATGATGCGCGCGTCAGTCGATTTTTTCGACTGACGCGCTTTGTGAAAGAGGCAAAGATGCGTACCGATGATTTTGACTATAACCTTCCTGAGGAACTGATCGCCCAGGCGCCTGCCGAGCCGCGCGACTCCTGCCGCCTGCTGGTGGTTGATCGCAAGGGCTCCCAGGCGGGAACGCCGTTGGAGCACGGCGGTACCGTCGAGCACCGCATCTTCCGTGACATCATTGACTATATCGAGCCGGGCGATGTGCTCGTCATCAACAAGACGCGCGTGATGCCGGCCCGCCTGATCGGTCACAAAGCCGGCTCGGGTGGCGTGGTCGAGACGCTGCTGCTCAAGCGCCGCGAGGATGTTGACCCGCTGGGCCATGTTTGGGAGTGTCTGGTCAAGCCGGGCAAGCGTCTGAAGCCCGGTGCTCAGATTGAGTATCGCGCCGGTGGCGCCCATGCGCCCGAGGGGGCTCCCGTGGTGCTGACGGCCGAGGTCGTCGACTTTGTCACCGATAGCCGCGGCGGCCGTCTGGTGCGTTTTGAGCCGGCTGGTTGCAACGCCGCCGGCGAGCCGCGCACGCTCGACGAGGCCATTCACGCTGCCGGCCACGTGCCGCTGCCGCCCTACATTACCGATTACGAGGGCGATCCCGAGAAGTACCAGACCGTCTACGCCATGAAGGAGGAGCACTCGGCTGCTGCTCCTACGGCGGGTCTGCACTTTACCCCCGAGCTTATGGCCGCTATCGAGGCCAAGGGCGCGAAGTTTGCCGCCGTCGAGCTCGAGGTGGGCATCGATACTTTCCGCCTGGTGGAGGAGGACGACCCTACGCAGCATGTGATGCACACCGAGCGCTACCACGTGTCGCAGGAAGTTGTCGACGCCGTGCATAAGGCGAAGGCCGAGGGCCATCGTGTGATCGCTGTCGGTACCACGGCGGTGCGCTCGCTCGAGAGCGCGTTTGACGCCGATGCGCCGGTGTCCGATCCGGCCGTGACGGCGCGCTATTTTGAGGGGCGTGAGGACGGGGCCGATACGCTCGGCCGCGGTGACATCGTGGTGCGCGAGAACGCTACGACGCAGCTCTACCTCATGCCTGGCTCGACCTATCACGTGGTCGACGCGCTGATCACGAACTTCCACGTGCCGCGCTCTACGCTCATGATGCTCGTGAGCGCGCTTGCCTCCCGCGACCAGATCATGGATGCCTACGCTGCCGCCATCGAGGAGCGCTACCGCTTCTTCAGCTTTGGCGACGCGATGCTCATTTGTTAGTTACGCGGTTCTACGAACCGCGTAACGGCTCGACGCTGCGCGGGCCGCATTTGGACAATCTGACGTTCAACTTCAAGGGCGCGACCAGAAGGTCAGCGCCCTTTCGTTTCACGTCACCTTGTCTCAAATGCGGCCCGCTCGCTCATATGACCCAATCCGCTGTCAAGAGCCACAATGGCCCCGCCGACCGCTTGCAATCGGTCGGCGGGGCCTGCCGTTGAACCCGTCCCGGTCCGCCCCCGGCATGTCGTCGACGCCTTCGGCTCAGTCTCATATCCGCGGATACCGCTCCGGCGGCCCGCAATCCTCTCCTTCGGCGGGGCTCCCCAAGTCTGTCGACGCGGATGCGGCGGCCGCCGCGCGCACAGCGAGAACGGGGGTGTCCCCGAAGGCTGCCCGGCTCGCCGGGACGGGGGCTATGTCTATTCGCCGGCCTCCCGGCACATCGCGCCGAGGGCCCACAGCCACCTCACGAGCTCGGCGGCGGTGGCGGCGTTCGCCTTCCCCATCTCGGACATCGAGGTCTTCCACACGGACCGCGGCAGCGAGTTCGACAACGCCGAGATCGACCTGATGCTCGAGGCCTTCGGCATTGAGAGGTCGCTGTCGGCCAAGGGCTGCCCCTACGACAACGCCGTCGACGAGTCGACCAACAGGATACTGAAGGCCGAGCTCGTCCACCGCGAGACGTTCGGCACGACGCGCGAGCTCCGGGCCAAGCTCTCGGACTACGTGCACTGGTACAACAACTTCAGGATCCACTCGACGCTGGGCTACATGTCTCCGGTCGAGTTCAGGGAGGCGGGGCTGTCCCTCCCGGAATCGTCCAAATAGGTGTTGCCAATCCAGTAGCCGCTCTCGTAGGCGGCGAGCGACGGGCCCGGGAAGCCCGACATCCACTCCGCGACCTCGCCCCAGGGGTTGCCGCGGAACCTCCTCGTCACGGCCTCGCCCGTCTCCGCGTCGAGCGCGCAGACGGTGGTGGACCTGAGGTGTACGTCCATTCCGAAGGCGGTAGAATATCTAGGCACGGGAGCCTCCCAACCTCGTTGCGGCGCGGCTGCGCCTCTGGCACTTCAACAACATTGTCGCAGCCCCGACCCGCGGTCACGAGCGGGGGCTCCTGTCGTTTCCGTGCCCTCGGATTGGGTCATAGTGTCTGTCGTTGCCAAAACATCGGCGTTGCCGTGGTTGTCGCTGTAGTCATTGGGTGGTCATTGGGTAGTCATTGGGGACGTTCTTAAATGACTAGTCAAAGGGGACACTCTTACGGCACTTGGCACTTGGGGACGTTCCTTTTGTGCCGGCACCTGGGGACAGTCCTTATGTCAAGAGATCGGTGCAAGAGGGATAGGTTGCCTTGCGTCGATCTAAATAAGTTGCGGTGAGATAGTTCTTGAATTGGCCTTTTTGGGGCTAAACAGAAACTTTCTCACCGCAACTGAGTTGAGGCGTTTTTTGGCAGCTGGTTTACTTGCTCGCGAACAGCCAGATCAGGATGATTACCAGAATCACGGCGACGATGCAGACGATGGCGCCAGTGAATTTGATGCGTGAGTCGCGGGTACGCTCGCGCACCGCGTCCTCGGTGGCCTCGAGCTGGGCGACTTCTTGCTCGGTCTCGGCGTGTTCGGCTTTGTCTCGGGCCAAGGATCCTGCAAGCGACTCAGTGATCTCTGGATGGTCATGCACCTCGGTCGCCTGCTCGATGATCGACTGTGCATGTGCGGCATCTGCTTGGGCGTTGGCGACGCTTTGCTCTTGGTCGCGGCGTGCCTTGTCCTCGGCGGCTATCTTCTCGCGCAGTTCGCGCTGGCGCGTCGTGGCGGCAGTTTTCGCCGTCTGCAGCTCGTCGCGCGCGGCATCGGCCTCAGTCGTCACGGCTTGGTGTGCGCGTTTGGCTTCGGCAATGGGGGCTTGAGCCTGCTCGACGGCCTGCTCGGCTGCGGCAAGCGAGTGCTCAAGGTCGGCGGTGATGCGCGGGACATCTTCTTCGGCTTTTCGCAGGGCATCTGCCGTGTCGGAGATCTGCATCGAGAGCTCGCTGGTGCGCACCGTATAGTTGGCGGGATTTGCCGAGGGATTGCGTTGCAGCTCGGCATACTCATGACGCAGTGTCTCGAGCTGGGCGCGCGTGGCGTCGACGGTTTGTTGTGCGGCGGCAATGCCGGCGTCTCGCTCGGCCTGCACCTTGTCGCGGATGCGCTTGGAATCCTCAAGACGTCGAACGAGGCGGTTGCCGGTCTCGCGCGAGCTCGCCTCGCGGGCCTCCACGGCATCGAGCGCGGCCTTCAGACGGATCTCAGTCGCGTCATCCTCTGTCTTCATTTGTTCGAACTGATCCCTGAGCTCTGTCGCTTTGGCGGCGTGGGCATCACGGTCAATCTCGGCTGCCGCAGCGGTCTTTTGCGCTGTGGCGATCGCCTGACGCTGGTCGGCGACGATCTGGTCGTAGCGGCCTGCGATATCCTGGCGCGTCTCGAGTTCCTCGGCCTGATCGGTAATGCGCTGCTCAAGTTCGGCCAGGTGGGCGCGGGCATCGGCAAGTGCCTTTTTCGCGGCGTTCATTTCGCGCATGGCCGAGGCACCCTGGGCGATAAAGGTGCCCACGGCGTTCGCAGTGTTCGAGACAGCGGTCCCCAGATCGTGGCTCGCGGCGGGGTAGTGCGGGGCGGTCGGGCGAGCGGTGTCGGCAGCGTCCGCATCGGCAGCCTGCGGCGCGGCGATATTGCCGGTACCGCCCTCGACCACAGAAAAGCCTGCTGCGTGCGGATCGACCGCATCGGCGCCAATCGTGGGGTGCTCGAGCTGCAGAAACGAGGGCATGGTGCTGCCCTGGTCGGCAATCGGAGTCTCGCCGGGCACAAAGGTCGAGGCGGCCTCGGCAGCCTCCTCTTCCTCGGCATCAATATCGGCATCGGCCACGGCGTCTTTCATCGCTTTGACGGCGTCCATCATGGAGTCCATGACGGCATCGAGCTCTTCTTCCGAAGATACCTCGATGGGGCCCGCCGCCTGTGGTGCGGGTTCCGTATCGGGCTCGGCGTCGTTCGACTCCGACTGCTCGCCTTCGTCATGCTCGACAGTATCGTCTGTGTCTGTTGCCTTGTCCGCATCGGCGTGCGCATCTGCGGTGGCGGGCGCATCGGTGGAGGCGTCGATGCAGGTGGGAGTATCGCAGTCGTCGACGGCGTCTGCGGAATGATCAATATGCTGCTGAGTTTGGGGGTCCAGCTCGTCTGTCATAGGCATGTGCTCCTCATCGTTGCTTGTCACCCTATGATAAAGTCTCGCGCCGACATCCCGCGCGCCGCAGCAAAGTTTCAAAACGTGTTCGATGGCTCGATCTGATAACAACAACTCGGCCGCTTTATCCAGTTTGTACTTGACAATCCCTTCGCCGAATGACGTTGCGCCGTTCGCCTGCTGCGGTCTTTATTTTTCACTTGAACACGCTAAAGTTGCATGTCAGCTTTTGGCGCGTGAAGTTGGACACGCGCAGTCGGCGGGCGTGCCCGTCGCGATTTGAAAGGACTTTGTATGGGACTTTTCACTGGTAAGACCGTGATCGTCACCGGCGGCGGCAAGGCCACGCTCAAGGACGGTTCCGCTGGCTCCATCGGCTACGGCATCGATATCGCATTTGCCAAGGAGGGCGCGAACCTCGTCATCACCGGCCGCAACGTTGCCAAGCTCGAGGCCGCCAAGGAGTCTCTCGAGGCCGAGTACGGTGTCAAGGTTCTGCCTGTTCAGGCCGATGTTTCGGCCGGCCAGGACAACGAAGCCGTCGTCCAGAACGTCATCGACAAGGCCATTGAGGAATTCGGCCGCATCGACGCCGTCGTCAACAATGCTCAGGCCAGCGCCTCGGGCGTGACCATCGCCGATCACACCATGGACCAGTTTAACCTGGCCATTTACTCCGGTCTGTATGCTACCTATCTGT
This sequence comes from Collinsella sp. CM84Y_54, assembly GCF_036317945.1. Classification (NCBI taxonomy): domain Bacteria; kingdom Bacillati; phylum Actinomycetota; class Coriobacteriia; order Coriobacteriales; family Coriobacteriaceae; genus Collinsella; species Collinsella sp. CM84Y_54. The sequence goes on along the minus strand of NZ_JAWQCX010000005.1, from coordinate 93,352 downwards.
ACATGCAGAAGGCCTATCCGCACCTGAAGGAGACCAAGGGCTCCGTGGTCAACTTTGCCTCGGGCGCCGGCCTGTTTGGCAACTACGGCCAGTGCAGCTATGCCGCTGCCAAGGAGGGCATCCGCGGTCTGACTCGCGTTGCCGCCAACGAGTGGGGCAAGGACGGCATCAACGTCAACATCGTGTGCCCGCTTGCTTGGACCGCTGCGCTCGAGAACTTCCAGGATGCTTATCCCGAGGCGTTCAAGGCCAACGTCCACATGCCACCGGCGGGTCACTACGGCGACGTCGAGAAGGAAATCGGCCGCGTGGTCGTTCAGCTCTGCGGTCCCGACTTTAAGTACATGAACGGCGAGACCGTCACCCTCGAGGGTGGCATGGGCCAGCGGCCCTAAGAGTTACGCGGTTTTACCAAACCGCGTAACCAGTTGATGCTGCAAACCCGCCAGAGCGGCAATCTGCCTTTCAACTTCGGTGGCATGATCAAAAGATCAATGCCGCCTTGTTTCAAGGCACCTTGCTCGCTCTGGCGGGTTTTCGCTGTCGGTGCCATAACATCGGCGCTACCTTGGCTGTTGGAAATGATCCCAGACGTAGTCGCTGGGGACGTTCTTAAACGACTATGACCCCTTTGCGCCAGTTTCTGTCGAGTCGGTGCTCCTTGCGGGTTGCCCGTATAATGGTTTGCGTATGAACCGCAACCAAGGAGTTCCAGTTTATGGACCAGAGCCTTTTTAAATTCGACCTGATCGCCGAGGACCCGACGACGCACGCGCGTGCCGGCGTACTGCACACCCCGCACGGCGATATCGAGACGCCAATCTTTATGCCCGTGGGCACCAAGGCAAACGTCAAGGGTATTCCTACCGAGACCGTCAAACAGCTCGGCGCCCAGATCGTGCTTGCCAACACCTATCACCTGTCCATGCGTCCCGGCGAGGACACCATTGCCGAGCTGGGCGGCCTGCACAAGTTTATGAACTGGCACGGCCCCATTCTTACCGATTCGGGCGGCTTCCAGGTGTTCAGCCACAACGACGCCGTCAAGCTCACCGACGAGGGCGTGCGCTTTATCGTCAACGACTACGACGGCCGCCACGTGTTCTGGACGCCCGAGGACAACATGGAAATCGCCATGAAGCTCGGGTCCGATATCTGCATGCAGCTGGACCAGTGCCCGGGCTATCCCGCCACGCGCGCCTACGTTGAGCGCGCCGTTGAGCTGTCGAGTATGTGGGCCGAGCGCTGCTATAAGGCGCATACCCGCGATGACCAGGCGCTCTTTGGCATCGTCCAAGGCGGCATGCACCTGGACCTGCGCCTGCGCTCGCTGCGCCATCTGGAGGAGTGCGGCGACTTCCCGGGTTACGGCATCGGCGGCTATTCGGTGGGCGAAGACCACGAGACCATGTTCGAGACGCTGGCACCGCTGGTTTCCGAGTACATGCCTAAGCACAAGCCGCGCTACCTCATGGGCGTCGGCAACCCTACCACGCTCGTGCGCGGCGTTGGCGTGGGCATCGACATGTTCGACTGCGTGCTGCCGACGCGCACCGGCCGCATGGGTACGGCGTTCTCCAGTGAAGGTCGCCTTAACTTCCGCAACGCGCGCTTTGCGCACGACGACGGCCCTATCGACCCCACCTGCACCTGCCCGGTGTGCACGGGCGGCTACAGCCGTGCGCTCATCCGTCACATGGTCACGCAGAAGGAGATGCTCGGCGGTATTCTGCTGTCGATGCACAACATCTACTACCTGCTCAACCTTATGCAGCGTGCCCGTCAGGCCATTATCGAGGGCCGTTACGGCGCGTTTGTGAGCGACTGGATGAACAGCCCTGCGGCGGTGGATTACTAAGAGCCGCGACCGCTGACCGATGCCTTGCAAGCGCTTGATGCATCGTGGGTACCATACCGAATAGTTGATGTTCGGGCGGGTGTTTGGCGCATGGCGTCGACCCCGCCCGTTTTTCTTTTTCCCGATAGGAGTACCCATGATTGAGAACGAGAATGTCGAGGGCGAGTCCGCCTACGACGAGACGTACCGCCGCGGTCCCGTGGTTATGCGCGGCCCCATGATTCCTAAGGACAACACCTACGCCAACCTGCTGGCGCCCGAGGAGTCGACCGACTGGCTGCATGCTGATCCGTGGCGCGTGCTGCGCATCCAGGCCGAGTTTGTCGATGGCTTTGGCGCACTTGCCGAGCTCGGGCCCGCTGCGACCATCTTCGGCAGCGCCCGCATGCCCAAGACCGATCCGCTCTATAAGGCGGCGCGCACGGTCGGCCGCAAAATCGCCCAGCGCGGCGTGGCGGTCATCACCGGTGGCGGCCCCGGCATCATGGAAGCAGCCAACAGGGGAGCGGCGAGTGTCAACGGCAAGTCAGTTGGCCTGGGCATTGAATTGCCGCACGAGCATGGGCTCAATAAATACGTGAACCTCGGCATGGACTTCCGTTACTTCTTTGTGCGCAAGACCATGTTCGTCAAATACAGCTCGGGCGCCATCGTGTTTCCCGGAGGTTTTGGTACGCTCGACGAAATGTTCGAGGTGCTCACGCTGGTGCAGACGCACAAGGTCAAGCGCATGCCGCTCGTGCTGGTGGGCACCGAGTACTGGCAGGGCCTATTCGACTGGCTTAACGGTCCGGTGATGGACGCCGGTATGATCAGCCCGCTCGATCCGGAGTTGGTGCACATTACCGACGACCTCAACGAGGCCGTCGATATCGCCCTGAGCGGGCTGATGTAGGGCGAGCGTGCCTGTCGTTGTAGTGATGAGAAGGCAGACTGATGCTATTTAACATCAGTCTGCCTTCTAAACTGGGTATACTGATGCAAAAGACGAGAGCGAGGAGGTCGTGTATGTCTACTGCAACGGTTAAGCCTACGACGGTTCGCATCGAAGAGGGGCTCAAGGAACAGGCGACTGAGTTCTTGGATACGGTTGGTCTGAGTCTCAATTCGTATCTCAACCTTGCTGTTCGGCAGCTGGTAAATCAGCGAAAGATTCCTTTTGAGATCGTTGGTCGATCCGAAGTTCCCAACGAGGCGACGAGGCGCGCCATGGTGATCGCTGAAGCTCATGAGTTGGGGATTCTGCCAGACGACAGCCCGTCATTCAATAACGCTGATGAGCTTATATCATTCCTCGATGAGGACTAGCGATGTTTGAGATTAAAGTCGAGGCTCAGTTTAAGGCGGATTACAAACGGACGATGCGCATCCATCCGCAGCTAAAAACCGAGTTTAAGGCGGCGGTTGCAGAACTTGCGGCTCACGGCTCGCTTCCCGCGGAATATGGTGCCCACGAGCTTTCAAACCCGGGCGGCAATTACAACGGCCACATCGATTTCCATCTATCCGATGGCTTGGTCGATGTGGTCGTTCTGTACTTGCCGCATAAGACTAATCCTGTGATCCGACTGGTCAGAATGGGCTCGCATGAGGAACTGTTCCGGGGCCCGCAGGGCTGATTGCCGATTTCTAAGTTGCGGTGGAATAGGGATTGATTTGCGGCTGGTAAGCCAAAAAACAGTCCCTATTCCACCGCAAGTGGTGGGGATGTCCTGCCTGTTGACGTGGCATCTGGCTTTCCCTTGTGGTTGATTTCGTCTAAGAGCTCCGCTGCGATCTCGCTGTTTTTGAACCTGATGCTGCAGTCTTCTTTCTTGGGGAAAGCTAGTAGCGGGATCGTTCCGTACCAGATAGTTTCTTCGTCAATTATCGCTGCACACAAACGTCCTTCTGCTCTAATGGCATGCTCGACGTTCATTTTTGCCAAAGTCTCGCTTGCATCTTCGCGCGGAGTCGAGGCAATGAAAAACTCAAGAGCAATCCCTCGGGCAGTGGCACCTTTGATTGCATCGCCGAGCTTTGCGAGGCAGGCGGCGGATGCGTAGGGCGCGGCAATGAAGATGCTCTTAGCGGCGCCAACGATGTCTTCAACCAGAGTCTCTACGGCATTAGCCGGTTCTATGAGAATGTTTTGATCGGACTGCTCGCTGCCTCCGGTCACGTAGACTTCGTACCCGAGCTTGGCGTAGGTCTTGAGTCTCTTCTGGTACATGCGGGCGAGCATGGGTATAGATAAATCAACGTAGTCGAATATCTCAACCCGTCGCTTGCCCTCGTGGCTTCTATGGAGCCTGCCCGCCTGCTGCGTGATGCTGCCGTCCCACGATATCGGCGTGGCAATGAGTAGAGTGTCAAGGTAGGATAGATCGAAGCCCTCGCCCAAAAGGCTTTCGGTGGCGACGATGATTCGATGTTCATGCTCGAAGCGGGGAAGACTGCTCAGTATCGTTTTTCTTTCTTTGGCGTCGATTTCCCCGGTCAGGAGAACGGGTTCGTGTCCTTGGTTTTTGAGCATCCCGAACAGCTCCTCGGCATGCTTTTTCCTTTTAGTCAGCACGAGCGGATGCCGGCCGTTTGACGCAGCTTCAATAGCGTCGTTGACAATCAATTCGTTTCTAGCTGCATGCGTGCACAGCAGGTCGAGAATCTGATTGAAGCTTGCACCTGGCTCGTAGGCGGGTAGTCGAATTCCAGTAAAACGAGGCCGTACGATGCGCTGGATGCCCTGCTGAATCGCTTGCGCTTTTGGATCGATAACATAACGGAGCGGGCCGCAGAGCATGGAGAGCGCCCGCGTAAGGCCGTCGGATCGTTCGGGCGTCGCAGAAAGGCCGTATACGTATTTGGCCGGGGCGGACTTGAGAATAAGCTCGAGCTGTGGTGCGGCGGCATGGTGGCATTCGTCGCAGATAATGAGGCCGTAATTACGAACAAGGCCCTTAACTATCGGCTCTCCGGTTTGACGGTCTTTGCCAGATAACGACTGGAACGAAGCGATGTCGACGAGGCCGCTTACGGCCATTTTGCCTCCTCCTATTTGTCCGATGACCGGAGGCTGCCTTTTGCTGATTCGTCCTTTTGGGGTTCGGACGGGCTCCCTGTTGTCCGTAATGTCGATAAATCGCTCGAGCTGGGATTTCCATTGGGTTATGAGTGCGGTTTTGGGAACGATGACGAGCGTTGGAAGACCAATGGATGCAATAAGATAAGCTCCGACGACTGTTTTACCGAAGCCTGTCGGCGCGGACATGATTCCGTCTTCGTATATGAGCATCTGATCAGCGGCGATTTGCTGCTCAGGGCGAAGGACTCCTTTAAATGCCATAACAATCGGATTGCCCGATTTGCGCTCGTCTGAATAGTGGGCGGTAACGCCGGTCTCTTGAACTAGCTGCTCAAGTTGAGTTTTGCAGCCCCGGGGAATTGCAACATGACCATCTCTCAGTTCGCTAAGGTCTATGAGTCGCGGTTTGCCGAATACTGATTGATGCATGGACTGCGCGCGATAGAATGCCGGATTGGCAAATGTCGCAAGTCCGCGGATTTCCATTTGAGCTGCTGGACTCAGAGACTTCTCGGGGATGTACAGCATATCGGCTTGAATAACGGGCAGCGATGAGGGAAAGTCCCGCGATGTGAGTGGTAGTCGCTTTCGTGGTCTTTGGGCATACCGTTTGCCCTTGTTTGCCACCGTAGTTGTTGCTGGTCCGTGTGGGTTGTTTCCAGGGGCCTCAATCAGATCTTGCACCGTCGAGCGCGGAATCAGCTGGACTTGTGATAGATAGAGCCATTGGTCGGGAAAGGGCTTGAATTGTTCGTCTACAAATACACTGTTTCCTTCACGTTGCGCCTTGCCTTGAAAGGGGAGTGCGATGAGGTTTCCGAAGCCTCCATCGGGAATAGTGGCCTGAGCGGGTAGCATTCGATCAAAGGCCTCGAACGTGATTGTCTTATTATGCGCCGCAGCTTCGGTTATGAGGCAACTTCCAAACTCTCGGGCAGCCTTTGCGCTGATTGGCTCGAGGAAGAAAAACCAGATGTGGGCGCCGTTGCCGGACCTTGAGCGCTCAACGGCGGCGTTAATGCCCCGTCGTATTGCAACAAGCCGTACGGCATTTGTTGCCTCTTTCCAGTCCGCTTTGTCAAAATCGATGACGAGAACTTTCGTGTTGCAGTTCCTATCGAGAACATATTGCCCGAGGACATCGCGGAACCGGTCATCGTTGCCTTTAAAGTGAGCAATGATTGCGGCATCGCTTAATTCCGGGAAGACGCGATTGCTGCATTCTACACATTTAACTCTTTGATGGGCTGCTTTGGGGCAAATTCCTGGCTTCCACTCATTAGCACAAGCAGGCGTATAGCCAATGCCCCCGTCCTTTCTGCGATATCCATGAGCGTAAACATCTTTGCGCCCGGTAAAGAGACTGCGAAAGAGCTCGAGTTTATCGCGTGCTGGGCTCGCGCTGGTGACGATGCCCTCGATTTGTGCTCGTTCATCGAACAAAGCGCCAGCTTCTTCCCACTCTTCTAGCGTTGCGTAGCGTACGTCTGAACCGTTGTTGCAAATGACGATTTGTCGGTGTTGGTCCGATATATGTGTGATCGTCTGATCGTATTTAAATTGTGCGGTCCCAAAGAGGGCGTATTGATGCATGGCGTTGCCCATTTGAATGCCGTCCTTGTATTGGAGTTGTTGAGACGAGGGTACGGCATTACGGCTTTTTGGGATATGTAATTTCGATTCAAGTTTGCTAATGGCAAGGGATTATTCTGCGAGCGGCTTTCGGTCGATGCCAAGGCGCGCGACGGCCCTTGATAATCAGGGTTTGCGGTCATATGGGTAGCCGGAGGCGTAAAGAGCGGACCTCATTCAGACCCGGTGGGCAAAAAATGGCAAATATGAGTACTGTTGCTCGGTTAGTCTCATATCATTTGAGAAGTATCTAAGACCAATTGACTGAGTTTTAGTATATTCACCCCCCCTAAACACGACGATTCGGGGCTTTATGGAGCTTGAAATCGGTGGGAGCGGGCAATTTCAGCGAAATTTTGCTGTTACTAAATTTATGACAGTACTCATATTTGCCATTTTTTGCCCACCGGGTACCGCTAGGGGCTAGTCGAAGCTCCCCTAAACAGCTGGGAATGCGCCGATCGTCAGCATATCTTGTATATGGATGGCTCAGCAAAAGAAGTTGCGGTGAAATAGGGATTGATTTGTGGCCATACGCCAAAAACAGTCCCTATTCCACCGCAAGTGGTAAAGGTGCCCCTAGTGGATGGGCTGGTAGCGGGGACAGTAGCTAATGGCGATGGCGTCGACGCCTACATGGGTGGCGATGGTGCAGCCGATGGGGCCGGTGCCGGCGTCCACGTAGTTCTGGCCTGCGAGTGCTTGGTTGACGAGCTCCTGCTCCTCGGCGGCGCCGGTCGTGAGCACGCGCACGCTGGAGCCCGGATGTTCGGCCAAAAATGCAAGGCAATCGGCCATGGTGTTGGCAACGATGCGCTTGGCACCGCGGCCCTTTTTGACGGCCTTGATCTCGCCCGATTTCCACTCCGGCGAAACGGCCAGGCGAATGTTGAGCATCTGCGTGAGCTGGCCGGCGAGTTTGGGCGCGCGACCGTTCTTAACGAGGTTCTCGAGCGTGCGGGGAATCAGCAGCAGGTGGGCGTCGGGCAGCATCGCGCGAATCTGCGCCTCGGTCTCGTCCAGGCTGCGGCCGTCCTTGCGCATGGCCAGCGCGTACTCCACCAGCAGGCCCTCGGCGCCCGAGCCGGTGCGCGAGTCGATGCAGCGCACGTCGAGCTCGTGCGTTTCGGCCGTCAGGCTGGCGTTGGCATGGCAGGCGGACCACTCGCTGCACAGCGAGATAAAGATGGCGCTGTCGTGGCCGTCGGCGAGCACGCGGTCAAAGAGTGCCTTGAACTCGCCGGCGCTCGGCTGCGAGGTGTGCGGCAGCTGCTCGGAGCCGGCCATGCGGGCGACGTACTCCTGGGCGGTAATCTGCACCTGGTCGAGCAGGTCCTCGCCTTCGATAATCACATGCAGCGGAATCACGTAAATGCCGAGCTCTTGGGCGCGGGAGGGGGAGATGTCCGACGTGGAGTCGGTTATGATGGCAAAAGACATAATTGCACCTTTCGTTGGGGCGCTTGCGCGCCGCCTTCTGAGAGCAAAGTGCGACAAGTATAGTAGAGTCGTTCCACATTACTAGGTTCAATTGTTGAATAGTCAACAGTTTGAAGTGTCGGTGTGGAAATCGTCAACTGGGGAAGAGGAATGCCGATGGGGGCGTTGGAGATAGGCAAACGGCCGGTCGTGCTGTTCGATTTCGATGGCACGGTGGCCGATACGGGTCGGGCGGTGATGACCTCGACGCGCAAGACGCTGGCTGCGCGCGGGTTTTCGGAGGCGCAGATGGGTGATCTGCGCCGCATGATCGGGCCGCCCCTGTGGAAGAGCTTTCACGACTTTTACGGCTTTTCCCGCGAGGAGTCGCTTGTGGTGGCCGACGAGTACCGCGCCTTTTTTGATGAGCTGGGACCGGAAGAGTACCCCGTGTTCGATGGGATCCCCGAGCTGCTGGATGGGTTGGTCGCCCAGGGCAAGCGTATGGCCGTGGCGACGTCGCGCATGGAGGCAAAGTGCATCGACATGGTACGTGAGCTCGGGCTTTCTCAGTTTGAGGCGGTGGTCGGCATGAATCCGCCGCAGGGACGCGAGATCAAGGCGGATTCGGTCCGCGATGCGCTGGCGGCTCTGGGCGCGACGGCCGACGACGCCGTGATGATCGGCGATCGCTTTAACGATGTGGAGGGCGCGCACGCGATGGGCGTGCCGTGCATCGGCATCTATTCGGGCGCGGCGGCGCCGGGCGAGCACGAGGCGGCGGGTGCCGATGCGGTGGTGCACTCGGTGGCCGAGCTTGCTAAACTTTTCGCTATATAAGTATGTGATGTGAGGGGCGGGCGTGCCCGCTGCTCATTGGTAAGGAGGTCGTCCATGAATCAGGTGGAGCAGAGCGTTGCCGAGTATGTCGACGAGGTCTGGGAAGATGTCGTCGCCGATATCGAGCAGCTGGTGAGCTATCCGTCTGTGGCCGTTTCTGCCGATGCGGAGCCCGGTGCGCCGTTTGGTCGCCCGGTCCGTGATGCGCTCGATTGCGCGCTCGGCATCGCGCAAAAGCTCGGCTACCAGACGAGCGATGACGAGGGCTTTGTGGGAATCGCCGATATTCCGGGCCGCGGCGATAAGCAGCTCGCGACCATCTGCCATGTGGACGTGGTACCCGCTGGCCCCGGTTGGAACACCGACCCGTTTGCGATGGAGCGCCGCGAGGGCTGGCTGCTCGGCCGCGGCGTGATCGACGACAAGGGTCCGGCGGTGTTGTCGCTCTATGCCGGCGCCTACCTGCTCAAGCACGGCATTGTGCCGCGCTATACCTTCCGTTCGCTGCTGGGCTGCGATGAGGAAGTGGGCATGTCCGACGTTCACCATTATCTGGAGAACTATGCAGACCCCGATTTCCTGTTTACGCCCGATGCCGAGTTCCCGGTCTGCAATGCCGAGAAGGGCCAGTTTGGGGCGACGTTTGTGAGCTCCAAGATCGACGGCGGGCGCATTGTGTCCTGGAGCGGTGCCGAGGCGAGCAACGCTATTCCGTCGCAGTCTATCTGCGAGCTCGCGATTGCCGCCGATGAGCTGCCGGCGCCGATCGAGAACGCCGACCGCTTGGAGATCACGGCGCTCGATAACGGGCATGCGCAGATTTTTGCCCACGGCATTGGCGGTCATGCCTCGATGCCCGAGGGAACGATCAATGCCGTCGGCCTCATCGTGGCGTATCTGCGCGAGGCCGAGGACTCGTTTGGTGCCCGTGGCGAGCGCCTGCTGACGCCTGCCGAGCACGAGTTTGTCAAGTTTCTGGCCTTTGTGCATGCGGACGCCTATGGCCGCGGCTTGGGTATCGACGCGACGAGCCCGGCGTTTGGCCCGCTCACCTGCAATCCCGGTGTTATCCGTGTGATGGATGGCCACATCGAGCAGGTCATCGACGTGCGTTTCCCCGATAGCACCAGTGCCGATACCATCTGCGAGCAACTCGAGCCGCTCGTGGGCCGCTTTGGCGTGACGTGCCGTGTGGGTCGTGCAAAGGTGCCGTTCTCGGTCTCTGCCGACGATCCGGCCGTGAAGGCGCTTATCGATACCTATAACGAGTTTACGGGCAAGCATGCCGAGCCCTTTGCCATGGGCGGCGGCACGTACGCGCGCAACTTTGCCCGCGCCGTCTCGTTTGGCCCCGAGGAGACCGGCCTGGAGCTGCCCGCATGGGGCGGCCAGATGCACGGCCCCAACGAGTGCGCCAACGAGGAGCAGCTCAAGCAAGCGCTCAAGATCTATATTGTTGCGATCTTAAGGCTCAACGAGCTCGAGCTTTAAGGTTGCGGCGTTTTGCCAATCTAAGTTGCGGTGGAATAGTTCCTAGAATCGGCTGCCTGACAGCCAAACAGGAACTATTTCACCGCAACTTCTTTTTATCGGTGTAAAAGGCGGGTCATGTTTGGCGGCGGGTTTGTTATTCGTTTGTAAAGCCGAGTCGCGCTTGCGGTAAGGGTCTATCAGATGCCCGTAAAAAACCGTAGTTGGCGCGGGCGATGCCCGGTCGGGGCCGTATCTTTCCAAACAGCAAAGCGGGCGGGGTGCCCGCGAGTCGCATGTATGAAAGGAAGATCATGCTCGATCAGGCTTATTCTCGTCGTCAGTTCCTCGGCCTCGCTGGTGGTCTTGCCAGCATCGTCGGTCTCGGCCTCGTTGGCTGCGGTGGCTCCAACGCCGCCGACACCGCTGCCGAGGGTAGCGCCGCTGCTGCCGAGTCCGTCTCCGGCGAGGTGACTTACGACGGCGCCTCCTCGTTCCAGGCTCTCGTCGAGGCCGCTGCCGAGAAGTTCATGGATGCCAACCCGGACGTCTCCGTCTCCGGCTCGGGCAACGGTTCGGGCAAGGGCCTGACCGCTGTCGCCGCCGGCACCGTTACCATCGGTAATTCCGACGTCTTCGCCGAGACCAAGCTCGAGGCCGACCAGGTCAAGAACCTCGTCGACCATGAGGTTGCTGTCGTGGGCATGGGTCCCGTCGTCTCCAAGAACGTGACGGTCGACGACCTGTCCCTCGAGCAGCTCAAGGGCATCTTCTCCGGCCAGATCACCAACTGGAAGGAGGTCGGCGGCGACGACGCCACCATCGTCGTTCTCAACCGCAAGGCCGGCTCCGGCACTCGCGCCACCTTCGAGGCCGCCGTCTTTGGCGACGAGGTTGTCGACTTTAAGGGCGACGCCGAGCTCGACAAGTCCGGCGACGTTCAGACTCAGATGGGCAGCACCGACAACGCCATCTCCTACCTCGACTTCTCGCACTTTGACGATTCCAAGTTCAACGCCGTCAAGGTCGAGGGTGTCGAGCCCAAGAGCAAGAATGTCACCGACGACTCCTTCAAGATCTGGGCTACCGAGCACATGTACTGCGCCAAGGACGCCGACGAGGCCACCAAGGCCTTCCTGGACTTTATGCTTTCCGACGACGTCCAGGGCAAACTTGTCGAGGAGCAGGGCTTTATCCCCGTCTCTGCCATGAAGGTCGTCAAGGACGCCAGCGGCAAGGTCTCCGCTAAATAGGTAATCGCCCCCGGAAAGGTTTGCAATGGCAAAACAGCTGCCAAAGCGCGACCTTGAGAACGTGGGCCTGGGCGTCACGGGCGCGTGCGTTGCGCTCGTGACGCTTGTCGTTGCCGCACTCATCTTTATGGTCGCCCAAAAGGGCCTCTCGGCTTTTATCAAGGACGGCGTCTCGGTCGTCGAGTTCTTTACCGGCACCAAGTGGGACCTGGCCAACACGGCCGAAAACGGCCTGCCTTATACCGGCGCCCTGCCCCTGATCGTCACCTCGTTTGCAGTCATGGTGCTCTCCACGCTCATCGCGCTGCCCATCGCCATCGGCTCTGCCATCTTTGCGGTCGAGATCCAGCCTAAGTTTGGTTCCAAGATCTTTCAGCCGCTTATTGAGCTTTTGACCGGCATTCCCTCGGTCGTCTTTGGCTTGATCGGCTTTCACGTGGTTGTCGGCCTTATGAAGAGTGTTTTCCATGTGAGCACGGGTCTGGGCATCTTACCCGGCGCCATCGTGCTGGCCGTCATGATCCTGCCGACCATGACCACGCTTTCGGTCGATGGCCTGCGCGCCGTGCCCGACAGCTACCGCCAGGGCTCGCTCGCGCTGGGCTATACCCGCTGGCAGACCATCTGGCACGTGGTGCTCAAGAGCGCCATGCCTTCGCTCATGACCGCGGTCATCCTTGGCATGACCCGCGCCTTTGGCGAGACGCTCGCCGTGCGCATGGTTATCGGCGGCATCGAGGCCATGCCGACGTCGCTGCTGTCGCCGGCGTCCACCATCACCACCACGCTCACCACGTCTATGGCTGTCTATGCCGAGGGCTCAGCCCAGGACAACGTTCTGTGGGCGCTCGGTCTGCTGCTGATGGGCATGAGCCTCATCTTCATCCTGATTATCCATCTCATTGGCCGCAAGGGGGCGAAGGCTCGTGGCTAGCACGCGCATCCATATCGACGAGGCGAGACTCGGGCGTGTCCAAAAACAGGACCGCATCGCCACGGGCGTGTTGACGGCGATCGTCGCCATCGTCATGCTCGTCGTCATTTCCATGGTGGCCTATATCCTGTTCGAGGGCATCTCGACGCTGTTCCAGCCGGGCTTCCTCACGCAGCCCGCGCGTGCCAACGGAACCCAGGGCGGCGTGCTCTATCAGCTGTTCGACTCGTTCTATCTGCTGCTGATCACCCTGATCATCTCGGTGCCCATCAGCCTGGGCGGCGCGGTCTTTTTGGTTGAGTACGCGCCGAATGGGCCCATCCGCGACATCGCCTCCACCGCCATCGAGACGCTGTCCTCGCTGCCTTCCATCGTCGTCGGCATGTTCGGTTTCCTGGTCTTCTCGGTGCAGCTGGGCTGGAAGTACTCCATCATCTCCGGCGCCGTTGCGCTCACCATGTTCAACATTCCCATCTTGGTGCGCGTGATCCAACAGGCGCTCGAGGACGTGCCGCAGGCCCAGCGCGATGCGTGCCTGGCCATGGGCCTTACCCGCTGGGAGGCCACGCTGCACATCTTGATTCCCGAGGCCATGCCCGCCATCGTGACCGGCATCGTGCTTTCGGCCGGCCGCGTGTTTGGCGAGGCCGCGGCACTGCTCTTTACCTCGGGCATGAGCTCGCCGGTTCGCCTGAACTTCTTGAGCTTTAACCTGTCGAGTCCCACCTGCGCCTGGAACGTGCTCCGCCCCGGTGAGTCGCTCGCCGTGCACATCTACAAGATCTATGGCGAGGGCAGCCCCGAGGCCCAGCAGATCGTTTGGGGCACCGCTGCGCTGCTGATGATTTGCGTGCTGCTGTTTAACGTAATCGCCCGTATCGTGGGCAAGCAACTGGCAAGGAGGATGACGGCCGAGTGAGCGAGATGAAAGCAACACCCGCAGCCGAAGCGGCACCGTCCGAGACCCAGGACTTCCTGTCGAGCGTGGGGGAGAGCGAGAAGCGCGTGCGCGCGAGCGGCAAGGCCGTGAGCGACGAGGTCGTGCTCTCCACCAAGGACGTCAACGTGTACTATGGCGACCACCATGCCCTGCACGATACGTCGCTCGACTTTCACAAGGGCGAGATCACGGCGCTCATCGGGCCTTCGGGCTGCGGTAAGTCGACCTTCTTGCGCAGCCTCAACCTTATGAATCGCGAGATTCGCGGCTGCCGCGTGGAGGGCGAGATCAGCTACCGCGGGCGCAACGTGAACACCAAGACCGAAAACACCTACGAGCTGCGCCGCTCCATTGGCATGGTGTTCCAGCAGCCCAATCCTTTCCGCAAGTCCATTCGCGACAACATCACGTTTGCGCCTAAACGCCACGGTATCACCGACCGCGACGAGCTTGATCGTATGGTCGAGGAAAGTCTGCGTGGTGCGGCGCTGTGGGACGAGGTCAAGGACAAGCTCGACAAGAGCGCCTACGCGCTTTCGGGCGGCCAGCAGCAGCGTCTGTGCATCGCGCGCACGCTGGCGCTCAACCCCGACGTGATCCTGTTTGACGAGCCCTGCTCGGCGCTCGACCCCATCTCGACGCTGGCGATCGAGGACCTCATGTCATCGATTGTGGCCGAGCGCGCCATCGTCATCGTGACGCACAACATGGAGCAGGCGTCGCGCGTGTCCAACCGCACGGCGTTCTTCTACATGGGCGATATGGTCGAGTACGACGAGACCGACGAGATTTTCCAACGGCCCAAGGATAAGCGGCTGAATGATTACCTCACCGGCATGTTCTCCTAGTCCGGGACATGCTTGAGGCCCGCGGCGGTTACGGTTGCCGCGGGACTGATTGGAGAGGCGGGTCATCTCTTTTGCGAGATGGCCCGCCTTTTGCTCTGCGACCGAAACGACCACCACAAAGGGGACAGGCACCTTCGTGGTGGTTTGGGGTGGGGCTCGCTGCTATCATGGACAACGTTGTATTTCTACGAAGGAGCAGGGCATATGGCGATTCTTTTGGGATGCGATTCCATCAGCCTAGAGTTTCCCACCAAGCATATTTTCGATAGCGTGACGCTCGGCGTGGGCGAGGGCGACCGCATTGGTATTGTCGGCAAAAACGGCGACGGCAAGTCGACGCTGTTGAGCGTGCTCGCCGGCACGCTGGAGCCCGACGACGGCCGCGTGACGCATCGCCGTGACACGACGATCGGATTGCTCGGCCAAAAGGACAACCTGGCCGATACCGACACCGTGCATCATGCCGTCGTCGGCGACGCGCCCGAGTACGAGTGGGCCTCGAGCCCGCGTACGCGTCAGATCCTGGCCGGCCTTATTAGCGATGTGCCCTGGGAGGGCACGGTGGGCGAGCTTTCGGGCGGCCAGCGCCGCCGCGTGGATCTCGCGCGCCTGCTGATCGGCGACTACGACGTGCTCATGCTCGACGAGCCTACCAACCACCTGGACATGCGTACCATCAACTGGCTCGCGCGTCACTTAAAGGCCCGCTGGCAGCGCGGTCAGGGCGCGATGCTTGTGGTCACGCACGACCGCTGGTTCCTGGACGAGGTCTGCACCAGCATGTGGGAGGTCCACGACGGCCAGGTCGATCCCTTCGAGGGCGGTTACTCGGCCTACATCCTGCAGCGTGTGGAGCGCGACCGCATGGCCGCGGTTACCGAGGAGCGCCGTCGCAACATGGCGCGCAAGGAGCTCGCGTGGCTGAGCCGCGGTGCCCAGGCGCGCTCCACCAAGCCCAAGTTTCGCGTGGACGCCGCTCGCGAGCTGATAGCCGACGTACCGCCCGTACGTGACGAGCTGGAGCTCAAGCGCCTGGCGGTGAGTCGCCTGGGCAAGCAGGTTATCGACGTGGTTGACGTGGACGCCGGCTATGCGGATACCGATGGCGCGCCCAAACAGGTGCTCTCCGATGTGACCTGGCTCATCGGTGCGGGCGACCGCTATGGCCTTTTGGGCGAGAACGGCGCCGGCAAGTCGACCTTGCTCGACGTGATCCAGGGCAAGATTGAGCCCACGCGCGGCCGCGTGAAGATTGGCCAGACAGTGCGCTTTGGCGTGCTGTCGCAGCAGCTCGAGGAGCTCGAACCCTACATGGGCGACACGATCCGCGAGGTGCTCGGCAACTATAAGAAGTACTACGTCATCGACGGTAAGGAGACTTCGCCCGAGAAGCTCTGCGAGCGCCTGGGCTTTACGACGCAGCAGCTCTGGAGCCGCATCGGCGATCTTTCGGGCGGCCAGCGCCGTCGCCTGTCGCTGTTGCTGACGATTCTGGACGAGCCCAACGTGCTCATCCTGGACGAGCCCGGTAACGACCTGGATACCGACATGCTTGCGATTGTCGAGGACCTGCTTGACGGCTGGCCCGGCACGTTGATCCTGGTGACGCACGACCGCTTCTTGATGGAGCGCGTGACCGACCAGCAGTGGGCGCTGCTCGACGGCCACCTGACGCATATGCCCGGCGGCGTCGACCAGTACCTGCGCCTGTGCAACGCCACCGCCGAGGGCGAGCCCGTGGGTGCGCCGAGCGCCAAGACCGGCACGTTTGACACCGGTGCCGCGGCGGCTGCGGCCGAAAAGCACAAGTCGAGTGGCCAGCCCAATGGCCTTTCCAACGCCGAGCGCCAGAAGCTCCGCCGCGAGGTGAGCTCGCTCGAGCGCAAAATGGAGACGCAGCGCGCTCGCGTGGAGGAGGCCGAGGCCGCGATGGCCCTTGTCGACCCCACCAACTACACGGCGCTGGGCGAGCAGCAGGCAAAAATCGACGAGGCCCACGCCGCCATGGACGAGTTGGAGATGGCGTGGCTCGAGGCGAGCGAGAAGCTCGAGGGCGAGGAGTAGTCGAGGATGATCAAGGCCGCATTTTTCGATATCGACGGCACGTTGCTGAGCTTTAAGACCCATCGGATTCCGGCGTCGGCGCAGCAGGTGCTCGACAGCTTTCGCGAGCAGGGGATTGCGTGCGTGATCGCCACGGGTCGCCCGACCTACCAGATGCCGGATTGGCTGTTCGACTTGGGATGGGATGCGTACATTACGCTTTCGGGCCAGCACTGTTTTGACGCTGACGGCGTTTACCGCAGTTGCCCAATTGATCCGGAGGACGTCGCGGCGATCGTGTGCCAGGTGGCGCAGGGTCGCTACGACTCGCTGTGCATGCAGGGCGAGAACTCGTTTGTGAACCGTCTGTCCAAGCGCGTGGTGGCGGCTGCCGACAATGCCGGAATCTCGTATCACGAGGAGCCTTTTGAGCATGCTTTCGATGCACCGGTTTACCAGTTCTGCGCCTTTGTGGACCCGGCCGACCAGGGCATAGTTACCGATGTCCTGTCGCATTCTACAACCACACGCTGGTGCGACCTGTTCTGCGATATTATTCCGGCCAACGGCGGCAAGGACCTGGGCGTGGCGGCGACGCTGGAGCGCCTGGGTGTCGACGCGAGTGAGGCGATTGCCTTTGGCGATGGCGAGAACGACCTGTCGATGTTTGCCGCCGTGGGCACGAGCGTGGCCATGGGCAACGCGCAGGACACGGTGAAAGCTGCGGCGACCTATGTGACGACCGCCGTGGACGACGACGGGATCTATAACGCCGCGAAGCACTTTGGGCTGCTATAGCTGCGGCTCGGCACTTGGGGACGTTCCTTTTCTGTCGGTAGCTGGGGACACTCCTTGCGCGCTGCGTGTCGTGTCGCCCTGCTTGCTCCGCGCATTTTGTGAAACACGGTTAACTTTTTAGACAACGTAGTAAGACATGGGCAACTTTTGCGGTAAAGTAAATCATGCAAAAGTATCCAAAGGCTAACTAGAAGCCATCGCGAAAGGCGGCCCATGGCCCTGCGTGAATCCGGAGAAGACTATCTCGAATCTATTTATGTGCTCTCGGAGCGCCAAGGCATCGTTCGATCGATTGACGTCGCCGAATACCTAGGCGTAACCAAGGCAAGCGTCTCTAAAGCCATGGCGACGCTGGAAAGCAACGGCTATGTCGAAATGGGCAAACGAGATGTTCATCTGACGGAACGCGGTCTTGAGGTTGCCCGTCAAATGTGGGAGCGCCATTGCTTTTTTGTGGGGCTGCTAGAGGACGCCGGCGTAGCGCCCGAGGTTGCCTCGCAAGAGGGCTGCCACATGGAGCATTGCTTGAGCGAGGAGAGCTTTGAGAAGCTAAGGTCGATGCTGGGGCGGGAAGATGTGGCGGGCCCAGCAACGGAAGCCTAATTGATCCCCAGTAGCGCGGAGTTCGCGCAAAGCGCGAACCAGCGACCGGGACCAGTAGCCCCACCAACTAAGTCCAACTCAGACAGAGAACCCCGCCAGCAAGCGATTCCCAAGAACCACCAGCAACGTCACCGCAGGCCGGGGCCGGGTTTGGTTTTGAAAACATTCCGCAGACCAGAAGTGCCCCCGTTCGTAGCTCCGAAGGAGCGGAACGGGGGCACTTCATTGGTCGAGGACGTTTTCGAAACCAAACCCGGCCCCGGCCGGAGGGGCTACGGACGCTACAGGTTCTTGACACCCATCGCGCGCATGGCGTTCAGAATGGCGATGATCGCCACGCCCACGTCGCCAAAGACGGCGAGCCACATATTGGCGATGCCCAGCGCCGCGAGCACCAGAATCAGCAACTTAATGCCCAGCGCAAAGATGATGTTCTGCCAAACAATCGTCATGGTCTTGCGCGCCACGCGGATCGCGCGGACGATGTTGGACGGCTTATCGTCCATGAGCACGACGTCGGCAGCCTCAATTGCGGCGTCGGAACCCATGGCGCCCATGGCGATTCCGACGTCGGCGCGGGTGAGCACGGGTGCGTCGTTGATGCCGTCACCGACAAAGGCGAGCTTGCCCTTGCCGCTCTCGGTTGCAAGCAGCGCCTCGACACGCTCGACCTTATCGCCTGGCATGAGCTGCGCGTGGAACTCGTCGAGCCCCAGCTGCTTGGCCACAGACGCCGCAACCTCCTCGCGGTCGCCCGTGAGCATGACGGTGCGTTTGACGCCGGCAGCGTGCAAGTCGCGAATCGCCTGCTCGGCATCGGTCTTTATGGTGTCGGCAATTACGATATGGCCGGCGTACGTGTCATCGACCAGTACATGGAGGATCGTACCGACGACCTCGCAATTGGGAGCGTCGATACCGGCCGCAGCAAGCATCTTGGCATTGCCGACGACGACGTGCTTGCCGTCGATGGTTGCCGTCACGCCGTGGCCTGCGTCGTTAGTGGAGTCGCTTACGCGCTTGGGGTCGAGTTCGCCCTGGAAGGCGGTGCGTACCGACTGCGCGATGGGATGGTCGGAGAACGACTCCGCAAGGGCTGCGATCTCAAGCAGCGACTGCTCGGTATAACCTGCCTCGGGGTGTACCGCCACGACCGAAAACGTGCCGTTGGTGAGCGTACCGGTCTTGTCAAAGACGACGGTGCCCACATCGGCGAGCGTCTCGAGGTAGTTGGAGCCTTTGATGAGGACACCCAGCTTGGATGCGCCGCCGATGCCGCCAAAGAAGCTGAGCGGGACGCTGATCACGAGCGCGCACGGGCAGCTGACGACCAGGAAGGTCAGGCCGCGCAGGATCCAGTCGGACCAGGCGCCGGTGACCAAGCCACCGCCGAGCGCGAGTACCGCGGCCGCGCCGGTGACGGCGGGCGTGTAGACGCGGGCGAAGCGCGTGATGAAGTTCTCGGTACGCGCCTTCTTTTCGCTGGCGTTTTCTACGAGTTCCAGGACGCGTGCGACGGTGGACTCGCCAAAGGGCTTGGTGGTGCGCACGTGGATGAGACCCGTCATGTTGATGCAGCCGCTGATGATATCGTCTCCGGTTTTGGCCGGGCGGGGGACCGACTCGCCGGTAAGGGCGGCGGTATCGAGCTGCGTCTCGCCTTCGACGATGACGCCGTCGATGGGCACGCGCTCGCCGGGCTTGACGACGATGACGGTGCCGACGGCGATGTCATCGGGAAAGACCTGCTCGAGTGTGCCGTCGGGTTGCTCGACGTTGGCGTAATCGGGCGCGATGTCCATCATGGCGCTGATCGACTTGCGGCTTTTGCCCACGGCATATGCCTGGAACAGCTCGCCAACCTGATAGAACAGCATGACGGCGGCGCCTTCGGCCATGTGCGGGTCGGTGTCGGGGAAGAGCACCATGGCAAATGCGCCGATGGTCGCGACTGCCATAAGGAAACTCTCGTCGAAGGCCTTGCCGCGGCGGATGTTATTGAATGCCTTTTGGAGCACGTCGTAGCCGGCAATTAAAAACGGCACGAGGAACAGCACGAAACTGGCGTAGACGTTGCCGGGCTCCCCAAATGCGATAGTGAGAGCTCCGAGCTCGTCGAGGGCATAAACAACGGCAAAAATGCCTAGCGCTACCAGGATACGGTTGCGCTTATGCTCAAGGGACTCTTTCTTCTTACGCTTCTTCTTTTTCTTGGTGGGATCGGCGGCTGCCATGATTCAAACCTCCCATTTGAATGTATGAACACTCGCTCATATAACTTCGCGAGCAAAGGCCGCGGCAAGCGCGGCCTTGCGGGTCAGCGTATGCGCAGGCTAGAGAATGATCTCGCAGTCCGGCTCGGCGTCGGCCGTAAACTCCACGATGCGGTCGAGCACCTCGTCGAACTCGGCGTCATCGGCCTCGAGCGTCAGCTTCTGGGTCATAAAGTTAACGGACACGGATTTGACGCCCTCGAGCTTGGCCAGCTCGTCCTGAAGCTCGCGCGCACAGTTGGCGCAGTCGATCTCGTCGAGCTTGAACTGCTTTTTCATGGTGGGTTCCTTTCCCTGTCTTGCGGCTTGGGTGCAGGCCGCGCTGGTACCGTGGTTGGTTGCTATTCGCAGATGTGGCTCATGCCTTGGTTGAGCATGGTGTAGACGTGGTCGTCGGCGAGCGAGTAGAGGATATTGCGCCCGTCGCGCCGGAATTTAACCAGGTGCGACTGCTTGAGCGTGCGCAGCTGGTGTGACACCGCAGACTGCGAGGTCGCGGTCGCTTCGGCGATGTCTGCCACGCAGAGTTCGCGGCCCATGAGGGCGTAGAGGATCTTAATGCGCGTGGTGTCGCTGAAGACCTTGAACAGGTCGGCAAGGTCGTACAGCAGCTCCTCGTCGGGAAGGTCCTCGGGCGAGCAGGTGGTGGGGACGTCGGGCGCGATGGTGGTGTCGATGCTGGACTTTATTTCATCAGCGGGATCGCTCATTGCAATATCCTTTCATATGAACATGCGCTCATATAACTTACTTCCGAGTATATGAGCGCATGTTCATATGTCAATATAATTCACGAAATATTTTGCTATCGAATGCCCTGGTGGCGGCTAAAGGCATCGATGATCGCGGATAAGGCCGCCGATGCCAACGTGGGTACCCTGGCGACGTGCAAAAACGGGAGTTTTCAGCATTGACGAGGGGTTATTGATTGCATAATGCGGCGGCATTTGCCGCCGCAGGGCTTTACTGGAGTGTAAGTGCCGACTGATGTTCCCCAGTTGTTGCCTAACATACATCAAAATCAGCGGCATCGGTGCAAAATAGATCAATTCGAAGCTCCTTGATACCCGGCTTTGCTGAAAACTCCCGTTTTTGCACGTCGCCTGGGTACCCACCCCGTCAGTCCGCCTCTGTTCTGGCCCCGTACACCCTGCCTTCGGGCGTGGAAGTGCTTGTTTGAGCGAACTCCGGGTAATCCAACTCGATGACTTGCATGTCGTCGATGGCTGGGGCATCGTTGATTGTCGGGTCGTTCAGCGAGATGCCTTCGAGCACAGCGTGTTCGAGCTCAAGTACACTACGCTGCTCTGCATCTTGACAGAGGAGCTCCTCAATACGCTTCTTTTCCTCGATAAATCTCCTGAGCACAAATCGTCGCAGCTCTTCTTGCTTAATTGCAAAATCTTTGGGTAGGCGCGATGGGCGAATGCCCTCCTTTCGCTGGATCGCCTCCATGACCCTGGCGAAGGCGCTGGCGTGCATAAAGGAATAGCGACTGACGGTAATGATTCCGTAGCCCATGGACGCCAGCGCGTTCTTGCGCTCTTCGTCAATGGCGCGGTCTTCTTCGGCATCGTGCTGAAATCCGTTGTATTCGATGTCGGTTCGGGACCGCTTAAGATATGCATCCATATAGAACTTTTCGCGCCGCGTGAGGTCTTTTGCGGCAGCTGTGACCTTTACTTCGTAGTCGGTCTCGATCTCGCTAATGCCCAGCCCACCCTCACGTCTGGGTAGCGTGAGCATCATGACAAACGCTGTTTCCATTGGCGAGCGGCATCTGTCTCGCACACAACGGACGGCTTTTCGGGCAAGTTCGAGTCCCTTGCAGTCGGTGAGGGAGTTAAAGAAGTGCTTGAGGCTCGAAGTCGAGGTGAGCGCGAAACGCTCGGTATAGGCTGCCGAGGTATCGCGTCCAAGGGAATAGGCGCCACACAGTTCGAAGTAGTACTCCACAAGTTCGCGAAAGGGAAGATAGGTTGCGGCCTGAAGCGCACAGAGTTCGACGCTGACAATATAGATGTCATCGGCGATCCGGATAAAGCGCGAGCCCGAGAAACGCTTAGACGATACGTGGCATTTGCAGCCCAGTATGTTGCGCACGTTTGCGCGCTCGAACACCGTCGTATCGAGCGGGGCGTCGTCATCGAGGGCGATATTGTGCCTGACGAGCCAGTCGGCGGCAGAGTCAAGCAGTTCCTTGCTGGGGCGCGCCCCGTAGATTTCGGCGGGACTGCAGGGCTCGGTTCCAATTGCGGATACCGAGTATGCGGCTTGGTAGACCGCTTTTGCCGTGTTATGTGAAAGCACGATACTCATACAGATAGCATGGCAGACGGAGCGGCGGTGTTTGCGATAAACGCCAAGGTAAAATCTTGCGACATAACGAAAGCTGTCCAAGAGCTTGACGCCAATGATGGAGAAAGATGCCGCTTGGAGCATTTTCGCAGTTCGTTGGCTACACAGACCTCCACAACTGATGCCGGTCAGCGCCGTTTTGATGCAAAGACGGCGTCAAAAATGATGTGTAATTTGGCTTGAACATGCGCAAACGAAGTACTTGGTTGTGCGGCGGCTAGGCTCCGAGGGCCGGGAGCTGCGTTGTGCGGTGCGGAAAAACGGGCCGATATCCACTTGGTTATCGGCCCGCATTGCGTCGCTTGAGAGGGATGCCTCGGCGTGTCGCTTTTGCGTGGGGCGCTATGGCCCGACAGGTATTGCTCGCGAATGGCGCTTTTACTTGGCAAACAGGTTCTTGAGGTTGAACTCGGCCTGGACGGTACGGAGCATGAGGTCGGTGTCGTCGAGGCCCAGGTGCTGCTCGTTGGCGTCGGCGGCGAGGGTGCCACGGCGGCGTGCCCAGTTCTCGAGCGCGGCGGGCGCGGACTCGCGGGGGAGCGAGCGCACGTCGGCGTCCAGGCTGCGGCAGATCTGGCGCGAGTCGATGACGATGATCTTGCCGGCGCGGCGTGCCTCGGCGTAGCCGTCCAGGTGGATCTTGAACCAGCTGTCCTCAAAGGCGGCGTTGTGCGCCATGTACGGGTACTTCTTCATAAGCTTGAGCAGCTGCTTTTGCAGCTCTTTGTTCTCGCGGAAGGGCGTTTTGCCGTCGATGTCGTCCCAGGTGATGTGGTGGATATTCGAAAGCGGCACATCCTCGCCGCGGTAGATATCGGGCAGACCGCAGTAGTGCGCCTCGGCGTCGTGCGGGACGGCGTCGCTGGTGAGGTCCATGATCTCCCAACCCACGTTGATGATGTAGCCGCGCTCGGGTGCACGGCCGGTGGTTTCGATGTCGATGCCGAGCACCGTGCCCTGAATGGGCTTGCGGGCGTAGGCGACGCCGAGCGCGTCGCGGTCGCCGCGGATCTCGCGCATGACGGACGCGGCGGTGCGCTTTTGCATCTTGCCGATGGCAGCGCAGGTGTCGGCGTCGGACAGGCCGCGCGAAAGCGTCGCGGGCGTCACGTTGCGCAGGCGCGCCTCGCCAATCTGGTCGCACAGGTCGCGGTTGCGGTCGGCTAGGTCGCGCACGGTGGCAAAGTCGAAGCCGGGGTCGTCCTCGGCGGTAAAGTACTCAGTCTCGAGCACCTTGAGGGCCTCTTCGCCTTTCTGACGCTCGGATTCCATGGCGCCGTGGTCGCCGTAGATAAACATGGGGATAAACGGCTGGCGCTCGTATTCGAGTGCTTGCGAAACGTTCATATGCTGCTCCTTGGACGGGCCGCGTCGCGCGGCTCGGGTTTGTCGAGTTATGGCGAGATGATAGTTTACCATGGGCAACTATTGGCATCACGCCTAGGACAATTACAATACCCTAGTTGACCGCTAGGACTTTTACAATGCTGCCGAAAGACACGAAAGGTTCCATCCGTCATGGATTTGCTGATTGATATTCTGCTCGACGCCGGCAAGGACACGCTCTCGCTGGTGCCGTTCTTGTTGGTGACATATCTGGTCCTCGAGACGCTCGAGCATGTGGCAGGCGATCGCGTCAACGGTACCATCAAGCGTGCCGGCGCCGCTGGCCCCGTGGTTGGCTCGTTGCTGGGCATGGTGCCGCAGTGCGGCTTTTCGGCCATGGCGGCAACGCTGTACGCCGGTCGCGTCGTGACGCTGGGCACCCTGGTGGCGGTGTTTCTCTCGACTTCCGACGAGATGCTGCCACTGCTGCTTGCCGAGCAGGTTCCCGTGCAGACTATGGCGATGCTTTTGGCTTCGAAAGCGCTGATCGCGCTGGTCACGGGCTTTATCGTGGATGCTGCCATTCGCGGCCTGCGCCGCAACGCCCGTGCTCATGCGGCGATTCGCCGTACCGTGTTGGGGACCACTGTCAATCCGGCGCACGTTAACTGCGCGCATGACGACCACAGCGGCGGTGACATCATCGACGAGGTGGCCGAGGCGGGCGTGAGCGCCGACCACATCCATGAGCTGTGCGAGCGCGACCATTGCGGTTGTGATGAAGACGAGGACGAGCACGAACATGGACATGGACATGACCACGATCACGGTCATGAGGGCGAGCATGAACACCATCACGGCCACGGTCATTCCCACTCCCATGAAGGTACGCCCGTCCTGTCGATTATCCGCAGCGCCATCTCGCATACCGTGCAGGTATCGGTATTCATTTTCCTGGTGACACTGATTCTGGTCGCCGTGCTCGAGACCTTTGGTGAGTCCGCAATCGAGCAGTTCCTGCGCGGCAACGAGACGCTCGCCGTTCTGGGTTCGGCGCTTGTCGGCCTGATCCCCAACTGCTCGGCGAGCGTGGTCATTACGCAGCTGTATCTGGAAGGCGCGCTGCAACTGGCACCGATGCTCGCCGGCACGCTCATTTCCGCCGGCGTGGGCTACCTGGTCCTGTTCCGCACCAACCGCAGCGCTCGCGAAAATGCCGTGTTCCTGGTCATGATGTACGTCATCGGCGCCGGCTGGGGACTCGTCCTATCCGCCTTCGGCCTCTAAGTAGGCCTAACAAAACGGGCTTCAAAATAGCCATGCCCGGCGCCTGCACAATGCGGCGACGCATGGCATTTTGAAGCCCGTTTTTTTGTTGAGCCACGGATCCTGAGCGCTCACACCGGTCAGAACAAAAAGGCAAATTTCCGGGCATAGCCTAAAAATCTGCCTTGGTTAGCGCAGCAGCTCGGTGAGGTTGCGCTTAAAGCGGGCGCGGTCTTCGCTGGTGAAGGCTGCTGGCCCGCGGGTGCGACCGCCAGCGCGGCGCACCTTCTTTTCCTCGTGACGAATAAACAGCTGCATGTCGATGGTCGCCTTGTCGTACACGCGCCCACGCACGCCGATGGCGGAGGCATCGCGGCCGAGCACCATGCTCGCCAGGCCAATGTCCTGCGTCACGACCACGTCGCCCGCCTGCAAACGTTCGACAATGGCAAAGTCGGCACTATCGGCGCCCACGCTCACATCGAGCGTGGTGACCCAAAAGCCGCGTCGTGCGTGCTCGGCATCGCGCGGATCGTCGCGGCGAATGTGTCGCTCCAGGTTCTGCGTGCTGTTGCCGGCAATCACCACGGCGACGCCCGCTCGCCGCGCACAGTCGATCGACTCGCGCGTAACCGGGCAGGCGTCGGCATCAATAAACAGCGTCCGCGGCATCTAGTGCACCAGCTTGCCAAAGCGGATAGCGCGAATAATCAGCGTCACGCCAAACACCAGGAGCGCGGCGCCGCTAAAGATGACGAGCATCTTTGCCGACCACAGTGGATAGATAAACACGAACATGCCGGCGATGATGGAGAGCGCACCGCTCAGGATGGCGAGGGCGCGGTTGGACGAAAGCTCGGACTCCAGAATGGACATAACACCTTCGACGATCCAGCCAAAACCGGCCACGACCACCACGAGCGTGGTGAGCGTCGCGGTCGAGAAGGCCTGGTTGCGCAGGATTATGACGCCGCCCAGAATGATGAGCAGGTTGGAGATGATGCTCGTCACGCGCCAACCGGCGGGCAGCAGCGGCTCAAAAATGGCGGTGAACAGCCTGACGCCAGCTGTGATCACAAAGTAGAAGCCCAGGACGGTCGTCAGGAAGACGAGGGACTTGGCGGGTGCAAACAGCAGCGCGATGCCGGCAAGCAGCGCGATGACGCCCGTGACGGCGTAGATCCAGCGCACGGCCTTGATTGCCTTGCCTGCCATGCTTTTCTCGTCAAATCCAAACAGATTCGACTGCTGGTCGTCGTTCTTAAAGATGCCCATGAGGTCTCCTTTCCGCGCGGCGTTTGCCGTCATTGTTGTTTTTGCGGCGTATGCCGCAGTTGCTACAACAAGTATCGCCTAAAGGCACCGGCGTATGGGTCGGGGAGGGCGAAGTGTAACCCAAAGGTCCCGATTTGTTCTCGTTGTTCCCCATGTCGCGTTTTTCTATTCAACAGGTGTAGAACATTGCGGCTCTGTTCGTTATTGCCTGCGTTTTAGGTTAGATTTTCCTAAGAACAATTGCCTTGTATTGGGGGTCTCTATGAACGAAGCTGTTCCCGCGGCGCCGTCGAGCGTGGAGTCGATGGCAAAGCAAGGTTGCGAAAAGCTCGGTCTGGAATCGTTTGACGCGCTGGTTCGTCGCGCCCGCACATGCCGCCGTTTTGACGAGTCCATGCGCGTGCCGCGCGAGTTTTTGCTTGAGCTGGCAGAGCTGGCGCACCTGGCTCCCTGCGGCGCCAACGCTCAGCGCCTACGCTTTCATGTGGTGAGCGACGCCGAGGAGTGTTCGAGCTTATTTGAAAAGCTCACATGGGCTGGTGCGCTCAAGGATTGGTCGGGTCCTGTCGAGGGCGAGCGCCCGACCGGCTATATCGCGATCCTTGCAGAGCGTCCCGCTCCGGGCAAGCCTGCCGCGCCAATCACCGAGGCAGACGCTGGTATCGCCGCGCAGACGATGATGCTCGCCGCCCGCAGCGCTACGCCCGAGGTGGCGGCGTGCATGTTCAAGGCTTTTCCGCCTCGTGCGATTGATGTCATGGGACTTGACGGCGACAAGTACGAGGTCAAGCTGATCATGGTCTTTGGCGTTCCCGCCGAGACACAGGTGATCGATGCAATTGATTCCAACCCCGACGGCTCTATTAATTACTGGCGTGACGAGGCGCAGGTACACCACGTACCCAAGCGTCCACTCGCCGACGTACTGGTGTAGCTGCGTCGTTGCGGCGCGATCCGGCGGCAAAACCACCACAAAGGCGCCTGTTCCCTTTGCGGTGGTGCGAGGGGAGGGCGTGTGGCCGATCTGTATTTGGTGCGGCATGGGCAGACTGAGCTCAATGTGCAGAACATTTTGCAGGGCTGGCAAGACTCGCCGCTCACAGAGCGCGGGTGCGAGCAGGCGCTGGCGACGCGCGCGGCGTTTGAGGACCGTGGCGTGACGTTTGACCATGCGTATTCGTCTCCGTTGGGTCGGGCGCAGCGTACGGCTGAGCTTATCGTTGGCGAGGGCCGTTCCATAGAGCTGGTCGACGACCTGCGCGAGTGGCACTTGGGCTCGCTGGAGGGCACATCAAATTGCGAGATGCCGCCGCAGCCCTGGGGTGATTATCCGGTGGCCTTTGGTGGCGAATCTGAAGGCGAGCTACGGGCGCGCATGGTTGCGGCGCTGTCCCGCATTATGGCCCGACCGCAGCACGATCGTGTGCTTGCGGTCTCTCATGGCTCTGCCTGTCAGGAGTTTCTTGAGTATGTGGCCGGCGGGGGAGGACAGCCCGACAACGGTGCCGTGCTTCATTTTGGCTATTGCGACGGGGCGTTTTCGCTCCTTGACTGGTAACGAACGAAAGGACCCCTATGAATAAAGACCTGTATCTGGTCCGTCATGGACAGACGATATTTAACCTCAAGCGCATTATTCAGGGCTGGAGTGATTCGCCGCTCACGCAGTTGGGCTGCGAGCAGGCGGCGCGCGCTGGCATGTTCTTGCGAGCGCGTGGCATCGAGCCCGACCACGCCTATACCTCGACGCTGCATCGCACCGAGCAGACTATCGCCAACCTGTGGCCGGGCCTTGCCTACGAGCGTCTGGACGGTCTGTGCGAGTGGTTCTTTGGCGATTTTGAGGCCGAGCGCGTGATGCTCATGCCCGAGCGTCCGTGGCGTGACTTCTACCGCCAATTTGGCGGCGAGGGGCAGATGCAGGTGCGCGAGCGCATGGTGGCGACGTTGACTGATCTTATGCGACGTCCGGACCATTCGTGCGTGCTTGCGGTGAGCCATGCCTCAGCCATCAAGGAATTTTTGGACCACGTGAGGGGAGCGGCGGCCGACGAGCGCGAGCGCGTGCCGGGCAACTGCTCAGTGCTGCATTTTGCATTTGACGATGCAGCCGATACGTTTGATCTGGTCGAAGTCTTTACGCAAGAAGACTATGCGCGCGAGCTGGGGGTTGAGCCGCTCGTGGCGGCATCGGGTCCGCAGCGCGGGTAGCGCGGGCGTGGCGATACGGATCGCCGATGTCATTGCTCGATGTGAAAGGGGCGGGGATGCATGCGCATGTATCCCCGCCCCTTGTTTGTTGAGCTGCCGAGTCTTTGTACTGGGCGTTTACGCCCTGTTAGAACCTTGCGATCTGGTGGGTGAGCAGACCCGTTGGAACCTGCGGTGCGCCGCCGGTGACCTGCGCGGCGGGGAATAGCGCGGCAACGGTAAAGTTGAACGGCTCTTTGCCCGTGTAGGTGCCGGCTGTGCGTGCCTCGTCTGCCAGGAGCTGCGCCGCCCCTGCCAGCGCGGCAGCATAGGTGGGATCGTCAGCCGGCGTCGGCTCCGGTGCCTGGTCGAGCATGGCTCGGATGGCGGCAACGGCATCCTCGCGCTTGACCTCCCACATACGGTGCGTAATGCCGGCGGGGTCGGTGACGGCATAGAGCGACGCGCCCTCTTTGGCGGCGCCGAGGATGATATCCATGACGGGCGAGGCCTCGTAGGCGAGCGTTACAGGGCGCGGCTGGACCTTAAGCTCGGCGATTGCGCGGGCGGCTGCGGTCGCACCTGCGGGGGTCGCGCCGTCGCCCGCCAGTACGCCGGCCGGGCAAATCGCCACGACACCCGTCACGCGACCCGGTTCGCCCGAGCACTCGTACACGTAATACGCCGCGCCCGGATCTTTGAGCATAAGCCCGTCGGCGATGGCGTCGCGCAGGGCGTCGTTGCTGCTCAGGATACCGCCCATCTGCGGCAGCGCTTCGAGCACGCAGTCCTGAGCTGGGCGGATGCAGGGAAACGGAAGTGCTTTCATGGGCGGTCCTAACGCGCGAGTCGGTTTGTTCGCGGCTTATTATGCCCCAACTTGGACGCTTGCGTCCCAGAGCGTGTTGTCAACAAGCGCGATGAGTACGTTCTGGCAGCGAACGATATCGGCATGGGGCACATACTCGTTGGGCTTGTGCGCGAGCGCCAACGAGCCGGGGCCGTAGCTCATGCAATTGCGGTTACCTGTTTTGCCGGCAATGACGGCGGTGTCGGTGTAGCCGGTAAAGAAGCCGACGGTCGTGTCCGCGTCCGTCGCGTCATCGGTGGCACGCTTGAGTGCGGCTAGAAGGGGAGAGTTCGGGTCGCGCTCGATGGCGGGGCGGTCGCCCGTCACGGCGTAGCTGCCATGGCAACCGGGAACCGCGGCCTCGGCGGCGGCAATGGCATGCTCGACCATATTGATCGCGGCGGCCGTATCGGTCGGCGGCGTCAGGCGCATGTCGACCCAGACCTTGGCATGGTCGGGCACGACATAGGGGCGATAGCCGCCCTCGGTCTGTCCAAACGTGATGGTCGAAGGCCCCAGCTCCTTATGCAGGGGCAACGCCGCGAACGCGCGACGAAGCGAACACACGACCTCGGCCATGGCGGCGACGGCGTCTGCGCCCTTCCAAGGCTGGCTCGCATGCGCCGTGACACCGGCCATCTCGATCTCGAACCACGTGCGCCCCTTGTGCGCCACCTGAATCTGTCCGTCAGTGGGCTCGGTATCCAACACCCATTCGCGCGAGCCGATCCAGCCGGCATCGATGGCCGCCTCGGAGCCGCGCATAAAGTCCTCTTCGTCGACCGAGCAAATGAGCGAAAAGCCGCGGCGAGGCAGCGCGCCATCCGCCGTCACGCGCTCGAGCGTATGGACCAGTGCGGCAATGGCGCAGGCCAGACCGCCCTTCATATCGCAGGCGCCGCGGCCATAGAGCTTATCGTCCCGCACGGTCGCCCCGAGCGGCGGCGTGTCTGCATCCCAGCCATCGCCCAGGGTGACGGTATCCATGTGGCAGATGTAGACGAGTCGCGGCTCATCGCTCATGCCCGGCACGGTGACCATAAGGTTGCGGCGCCCGGGGAGTACTTCGAGCTCGCGTATCTCTGCGGCGTCCAACACGGGCGAATCGAGTTTGGCAATATACGCCTCGACCAGGCCTTTGATGTTTCGTTCGATCTCGCCCTCATACGCACCTGGGTCCGAGCTGTCAATCCTCACAAGGTCCTGCGCAAGCCGCCAGGCAAAGTCCTCATCAACCATATGCAACCTCACAATCTGTCTGCTTTCCAAACCGATTGTAAGCCTCCTGAGAGATTCACGACGTGCACGTAGCAGTATTTACCGTTCGCAGGCTAAGCCATCGCGTTTGTCGTCTGGGCGGGCTCACAAACGACGTAGTGGGTACGTACCCTTCATGGACGACATGCTGTGCGACATATCTGCCTTTCGGTATCACCGGATACCTCCACAGGTCTTGGCAATAATGCCGGACCTGCCCGATTCTGCGGACGATCAGCGCAGGGAGCGCCTTTGTGAGCATCCGCTTGTCAAACATTTCCTGGGCACCCCGTTACACGTGTTGGCACAGGGCAGCTGTGGACGTAAAGGCGGTCGCATTATCAGGCATGTTTGGAACGGGGAGAGGCCGTTTGGCTCCGTGCGGCAGACAGAGTTTGGCCTCGATGTCGCGTCCCCGCTCTTTACGCTGTTGACCATTGCTTCCTCGGTCTCAAACGAGCGTCTGATCATGTGCATGTATGAGATGTGCGGCACCTTTGCCGTGTGCAAGATTGCGCCTCAAGTAAAGTTGGCACTTGAGCAGGCATATGGGGGCCGGTGGGGCGACGCACGATTAGGCTGGGAAAACGTAAAGGATGCCTCGGGGAATCCAACGGACTTGTGGAAACGACCCCCCTTGATCGAGCTCTCTGAACTTACGGAGTTCGCCAATAAGATCCAGGGGCTCCGCGGTGCTAAATCGTTCACACGTGCCGCGAAATGCATTACGGGGATTGTGGCATCGCCGCTCGAGGTCCAGGCTTCGATGCTGTTTGGCCTTTCGAGGCTGCGCGGCGGCGAAGGGCTGCACCTCACCAATAACGTCGAGATTCGCATGACGCGCAGCGCCCGCCTGATTTCGGGGCTTGATAGGCGCTACGCCGATATCCTGCTGTCAAATAAGGACGGCAGCCGGGAGTGCCTGGTTGAATGTCAAGGTAAAGCCATTCACGGATCCATAGAATCCAAGATCTCGGACTCCGATCGAACGACGGCCCTGCAGACGATGGGATATCCTGTCGTTCTGATGACCTATGGTCAGCTAGTCGACTCCGATGCCTTCCGCGTGGTGATGGAACTCATCATGTCCTATCTCGATATGCCGCTGAAAGACAAGACGCCGCGGCAGCAGGAGCTCGAACGGCGGCTTCGTGAGGAGATTTTTATCGATTGGGCGGGAATGTAGCGGCGCGGGTGGAAAACGATTGCGCGAGCTAGAGTTTTGGTTGCGAAAAAACTTCAGTTGCTCCTTGGAAATGGCTTGAAAAGTGCTATCCAGAACGAGTTATTTCGGAAAATGGACAGTCAACTTTAATTTGGCATATAGAGATCGATTTTTACCTACTAAAACCCCTGATAAAGCTGCTGATAAAAGCAGCTGTGCTTAGCGACTAGGGCCTCACTGTCGATTATCCGAAACAACTTGTTCTGGGTAGCACTTTTCAAGCCGCCGGGAGCACGAAATTCGCCCCCCGGTTTCGTGAAAACGGGGGGCGAATGGACTTCGTGGTCTGTCTGGCAGGCTTGGCGCCGACGCTACTTGATCACGCGCACGCGATACATCGACGGAATCTGCTTGAGCGCCTCGATGGTGCTGCTGTCCAGGTGCTCGTCGGTGTCGAACATGGTGTAGGCGTTCTCGCCGGCGGACTCGTTG
Source organism: Collinsella sp. CM84Y_54 (assembly GCF_036317945.1). Taxonomy (NCBI): domain Bacteria; kingdom Bacillati; phylum Actinomycetota; class Coriobacteriia; order Coriobacteriales; family Coriobacteriaceae; genus Collinsella; species Collinsella sp. CM84Y_54. The sequence continues at coordinate 61,198 of NZ_JAWQCX010000005.1, read as the reverse complement.
GTCATACGCTGCACGTTGGCGTTGTCCTTGGCCAGGATCGCCGTGATCTGGCCGATCATGTTGGGCACGTTGGCGTGCAGGCAGGCGATGCGGCTTGCGGCGCGCGCCTTGCCCATGCTGCAGGCGGGGTAGTTGACGCTGTGCGCTATGTTGCCGTTCTCCAGGTAATCCTTGAGCTCGCTGATGGCCATGTCGGCGCAGTTGGCCTCGGCCTCGCCGGTGCCGGCGCCCGAGTGCGTGGTGATAAACGTATTGGGCATCTTGACGGTCTTGGGCGTGGCGAAGTCGCAGCTAAACCAGCTGAGCTTGCCCTCGCGCAGGGCGGCGTCGACGGCGTCCTCGTCAATGATGGTCTCGCGCGCGTAGTTGATGAGCACGGCGTCGGGCGCCAGCAGGTTAATCTGCTCGGTGCTGATCATGCCGATGGTGTCTGCCTTGCTGGGCACGTGCACGGTGAGGTAGTCGCAGCCGCGGCACAGATCCTCGAGCGTGCCCACGCGCTGCACCTCGCGGCTCAGCACCCACGCGTGCTCGACGGAAATGAACGGATCGTAGCCGTAGACGTCCATGCCCAGATCGACGCAGGCGTTGGCGACCTTGGAGCCCACGTTGCCCAGACCGATAACGCCGATGCGCTTGCCCTTGAGCTCGCGGCCCACAAAGGCCTTCTTGGCCTTCTCGGCGTCGACCTGGATCTCGGGGTCGTCGGCGTTGTCGCGCACCCAGTTCATCGACTGCACCACGCCGCGGCTCGAAAGCACCAGCATGCCCAGGACGAGCTCCTTGACGGCGTTGCTGTTGGCACCGGGGGAGTTAAAGACGACGACGCCCTTCTTGGCGTACTCCTCGACGGGGATGTTGTTGACGCCGGCGCCGCAGCGGGCGATGGCGCGGATGCCCTCGGGCAGCTCGTAGCCGTGCAGGTCGGTGGAGCGCATCAGGACGGCATCGGCCTCCTCGGCGGTGCCCACAAACTCGTAGCCCTCGCCAAACTCGACCTTGCCGTCCTTGGTAATGTCGTCGATGGTCTTAATCTTACGCATGAAAAACTCCTTAGCAGGTTTGTTTAAAACAGGTGGTTTGAAGTGGCTGGTCGGCCCGCGTGTTGCGGGCTAGTTAGATCGCGGACTCAAACTATGCTGCGCTTCGAAGTCCTTCATGTACGTGGCCAGCGCTTGCACGTCCTCCATGGTGACGGCGTTGTACACGCTTGCGCGCATGCCGCCGACGAGGCGATGGCCCTTGACGTTTTGAATCTGGTGCTCGGCCGCGCCTGCAACAAAGGCCGCATCGAGCTCGGCGTCGCCGGTGCGGAAGGTGACGTTGGCGATGGAGCGGCTGTCGGCCTGCGTTGTGCCATGGAACAGCTCGCTGTGCTCGAGCAGGTCGTAGAGCAGGTTGGCCTTGGCCCAGTTGCGCTCGGCCATGGCGGCAAGTCCGCCGGTCTGCTCAACCCAACGGAACACCTTGCCGCACACGTAGATGCCAAAGGTGTTGGGCGTGTTGAGCATGGAGCCCTTGGCGACCTGGGTCTTGAGGTCCAGGTACTGCGGCGTCTGCGCAAAGGCGGGGCTTTCGGCGATAAGGTCGTCGCGCACGATGACCACGGTCACGCCTGCGGCGCCGGCGTTTTTCTGCGCGCCGGCGTAAATGAGCCCGTAGCGCTCAACGTCGAGCGGCTGTGACAAAAAGCAGCTCGAGACATCGGCGACCATCGGCACATCGCCGCAGTTGGGCAGCTCGTGGTACATGGTGCCAAAGATAGTGTTGTTCTGGCAGATGTAGACGTAGTCGAGCCCGTCGCCCGCGGCCTCGGCGGCAATGCGCGCGTTGACGTCGGCCATGTCTGGGATGCGGTCGAAATTGGTGTCCTCGGAGCTCGCGAGCAGCACGGCCTCGCCGTACTTGGCGGCCTCCTTGTACGCCTTGTTGGCAAAGTTGCCGGTCACGACGTAGCCGGCGCGGCCGCGGCGCATGAGGTTCATGGGGATGCCCGCAAACTGCAGCGTGGCGCCGCCCTGCAAAAACAGGACACGGTAGTTGTCGGGGATGCTCAGCAGGCGGCGCAGGGTTGCCTCGGCGTCGTCGATGATCTGCTGGTACATGCTAGATCGATGGCTCATCTCGAGCACGGACATGCCGCAACCGCGGTAGTCCATCATCTCGTCGGCGATCTCGGCGAGCACGCTTGTGGGCAGTGCGGCCGGGCCAGCTGAGAAGTTGTGCACACGTGCCATCTTCTAGTTCCCCTCGTAGTCGTTTGAGCGTTCGGGATACTTTAGCACAGTGGAGCGCCGGGCGCGACCGCATCACGGTAAAACTCGAGTGCGCCGCTATGATTTACAGGATGGTTACATGGGGGAGGGCGGTCGTTAGGTCTATATCACCGGGATATACCGTGACAAATACTCCTTGAGCGCTGGGTCGCATACATAAAGAAACGTTCCCAGCATGCCGCGCGTCATGAGAACGTAGTGGGCGTTGACGATAATCTTTCGTAGGTCGTCGTCGCTTGCCTTTTTCTTTGCGACGGTATCTTTGAAGTTTGCCTTGTTAACGCAGACGCCCCCTTTGTCGTTGTCGTAGTAAATGTCGGGACCCAGAATTACGAATCCGTAATTGAGGTCGTAGCCCTGCACTGTGTGGATACATCCGACTTCGTTGACGGCGTTGGGGGAGTTAACCCAATCCTTTTGACTCGAGTTCCAACGTTTAGGGATGCCCTCAATGACGATATCGAACGCGTCTTTGTTATTCTTCGTTTCCCACTTCCACGCAAAACCTGCCGTCATGCGGGATAGACCAACTTCTTCTTCCTTGGCTTGCTGCAGAGAACAGAAATCCTCAAATCGGTCGACGATGCCAAACTGGTACCTGGGGATATCACTGTCAGGATCGCCGGCTTGCGAGTCGTAAGGCCGAGAGGCAAAGAGCTCATCAAACTTCATGCCGGCATGCATGTACGCTTTGTTATCAAGCAGGTCGTAGACAAAATCGAGGTACTCATCGCCGCCACGCACACGCATTTGGGTGCTCAAGTTGAATTCTTCGGTCTCGATTCCTGCTTCTTCGAGTTGGTTGAGTCGTTGCTCAAGACCGTCTCGATTGAGGCCGGATGCCCTGACTTGCTGCTTGGGGTCATAAAACAGATATGCCTTGTCGCAGCATTTGAATATCCAGTCAACTTGGTTGCTCGTATGCGGAAGGCCGAGACGATCGCAGGTGCTATAGAAGGCCTTGATGCCGGAGCCCATGCTTAGATAATTACCCAGTCGATGTGCTTCATCGACAAGTAGGATGTCATAACGATCATTTTTGGTTACGTCACTGGGGCTCAAGATATCGCCAGGCTTTAGCACTGGAAGGAAGTGCGTGAGTTTCCTGAGGGTCTTCTTCAGGGAATCCATGGGGGTGACAAAACCGACCCGCAGACCGGAAAGGTTCGGCTCATTTTTGATTTTGAACATGAGACTGATGGCGAGGATTGTTTTACCTGTTCCCGGCGCGCCATTCACGACGGTTATACGTTCTCTTTTTGAGCCGCCATGTTTTGCGTCTTCATGCTCCTGTTCGAGACGTTTATAAATCGTCTCGATCGTTTCGTATTGGTCGGGCGTAAGCGTCTTGAAAGGCGAGAACTTGAACAGATCGGAGTTCTCGAGCTCTTCAATCGGATGAATCGCGTAGTTTTCTTCGCGAAGCTTTGTCCAGAGGTCTCGGAACCTCTGGCGATACTGAGGCCGCTCAAAATAATCGAATTGGGCATAGCCGTTGTTGGCATTGGTGACCTGGTATTTTTCGTCGGCACAGAACAGCTCAATAAGTCGATTCTCGAACTCGAACGTTGCGGATTGGTTGAAGGTGGGATTGTCGATCAGAAGGGTCCGGTCGAAGTCCTTGTCCACGTTTGCAGCGTGTTGTTTCATACGGCGCTGGTAGTTGGTTGTTTGGCCGATGTATGCCGTCTTGTTTCTGCTGTTGGTGAGAATGTAAAGGACGGGCCAACTCTCGTCATGATGGGCTCCAGGCTTTGGCGTGCCAAAGTCCTGAAGAGATTCGCTTGTCTCAAAGGGCTGGGGCAGGGGAAGCGTGTATTGCCGAAGGGCGAACTCATTACTCATGATGGTCCGCCTTTCTGTATTCATTAGATGATGCGTCGACGGGGTAGCGCTCGCCATTGCGCTTGAGCTTGGACGAAAGCGCCGCTGGCAGGTCGATTTCATTTAAATCTGCGAAACGCAGAAGGAAAAGGAGCGTGTCGGCGACTTCGTCTTCGATGGCTTGGCGTTGCTCGGTGTCTTCGAACATTTCTGCAATGCGCTCGTCGCTCATAAAACGAAAGAGCTGAAGGAGCTCGGAGGACTCAGTTGCCATGCCGATGGCGAGCTCTTTTGGCGTGTGATACTTGCGCCAGTCGCGTGCATCACAAAAGTCTCTGACTTGTTCCGTCATGGCATCGAGCCTATCCATCGTCCGCAACCTCCCTGATGTTCATTGTTTTATTATGGCGGTATCTGGGATTTATTGCACCTCATTTGGGGCATGCGGTTTGTTCGGTCGCGATTGCCGGTAGGGGGTTTCACCATGAAAATCGAAGTTGATGTAGACCAACTGCGCGAGAGTCTGCTCGACCGCGCGGGGAGTGCGGCGGGCGTGGGTTTTCCGGCCGCCATGCTCGACGTGATGGATATCGAGGACGAGTCGCCCCAAGAGCTCCTAGCCCGAGCCGAACGCGAAGGCCTCGACCTCTGCGACTTTGGCGTCGATGGTGACGCGGACGATGACTACGGCGCAGACGAGGAATGGTAGCCGCGATTGAACTTCAACCCCATCCCTTCAATAAGATGCGGTGAAATGGGGACTGTTTGGGCTGCTAGAAGGCCTATTCAGTCCCTATTTCACCGCAACTTATGGGTGGGGATGGCTACGACGCCAGCGTGGCGATGACGGCTTCGTCGCCGGCGTATATGAGGGTGTTGCCGTCGGGGATGATGGTTTGGCCGTCGCGCTTGAGCATCACGACGATAAAGGGGTGCTTGCCTTGTGGCACATCGCGCAGGCGCAGTCCTGCCAGGCGACCGTGGGGTGTCACGGTGACCTCGCGCAGCGTAACCTCGGCACGCTCTTCAAACGTCGGCGCGGCCATAACCAGAAGGTCGCCTTCTTCGATCACGGTATCGCCGTTGGGCAGCACCGGGTGCGCGCCGTCGCGCAGCACCAGGACTACGAGCATGTCCGTCGCACTGCCAATGTCCGCGAGCGAGCGCCCCGCAAACGGATGCCCTACACCCACCTTGAGCTTAACGAAAGACATGCCGTCCTCGTCGCGGTAGTCGTTAAACGTGCGGCGCACGTCGCCTTCCGCGTCGATCATATCGAGTTTCTTCGCCACCGCCGGCAGCAGCGAGCCCTGCACCACAATGCTCGACACGGCGATCACAAACACCAGGTCAAACAGGTCGTGACCACCGGGAACACCGACCACCACGGCAAAGAGGCTAAACACGACCGAAGCGGCACCGCGCAGACCCGCCCAGCTTACGAGCGCAACCTGGCGAGGGTTAGTCTTAAAGGGCGCCAACAGCAGGCCCACGGCGATGGGGCGGCTCACAAAGAGCATAAACGCCATGAGTGCCAGGCCCGGTAGCAGCATTTGCGGCAGGCGTGCGGGCGTCACGAGCAGACCGAGCAAGAAGAAGATAGTCATCTCGGCCATTTCGGTGAGGGTATCAAAGAAGTGCGCCATCTCGACCTTGCCGGTGATGTCGCTTGCACCCAGCACAATGCCTGCCAGGTATACGGCCAAAAAGCCGTTGCCGCCCAGGTAGCTCGGCAGCGCGTAGGCAACGATTGCCACGGCGAACAAAAAGATGGTCTGCGCGCCCTCGGCCGTTGCGTGCGCGCGTTCAATTAGGCGGCTGGATGTCCAGCCGATGGCAAGGCCCAGTCCCACGCCCAGGATGATCTGCTTGGCCAACAGCACGGGAATGTCGATGTCGCCGCCCGCCGCGAGGGTCGCGAGCACCGCGGTAAGCATGTAGGCGACGGGGTCGTTGGAGCCCGATTCGACCTCGAGCAGCGAGTCAGTCGCGCCCTTTAGCGAAAGGTTGTGCTCGCGCAGCACGCTAAAGACGCTCGCCGCATCGGTCGACGCCACGACCGAGCCCAGCAGCAGGCCGCCGATCCAGTCGAAGCCTAGTGCAAAATGCGCAAAGGCGCCCGTGATGCCGGCGGTGGCGATAACGCCGAGCGTGCTCAGCAGTACCGCGGGCGCGGCGACGGGCTTGGCGCGGTCGATGTTGGTGTTAAAGCCGCCGTAGAACATGATGAACAGCAGCGCCGTACTGCAGACGGTTTCGGTAAGCGCGTAGTCGCTAAAGTCGATGTGCGCCGGCCCGTTGACGCCCAGCAGCATGCCGAGCGCGATAAAGATGAGCAGGGTAGGGAAGGGGAGCTTTTTGCCGACGGGTTTGATGGTCAGACACAAAATGATGACGAGGCCGATAAAGAGAAGTATCTGGTTCATGGGTAGTGTCCGCTCCTGGGTGGTTGGCGTGGCACGGTCAGTTGTCTGCGGTTATTTGTACCCAAAGATGGTGGGTTTATGGGGCCGAGCCGCGGGCGTTCGCATTATCGACACGAGGCCGGGGCGGGGGGGGTGGTGCTGGGTGGAGCGTTGATGATGATGGCGCGGTATTTCCGGAGCGTGCGGGCGGCCGCTTGTGGCCGTTGGCTGTGGTGGCACTTTCCACCGCTATTGCAACGGAGTACAATGGGTAACGTTTAAGTTCAACTTGAAGTTTTAGTCGTGGCATCGGGCTTCGGCCGTAATGCAGGGAAAGGCGTTCCATGGCGATCTATGTGACATCTGATGCTCACGGGCACGTGCACGCACTGGACGAGGCCCTTTCCAAGATCTCGCTGACGTCCGACGACACGCTATATGTGCTGGGCGACATGATCGACCGCGGTCCCGATCCGGTCGGTGTCATCAACTTGGTGCGGTCGCTGCCCAACGCTCGCGTGCTTAAGGGCAACCACGAGCAGATTATGCTCGACGCGATCATTGGCCAGGACCCGCTCGATGCCGAGACCTGGGATATCAACGGCGGTTGGACCACGCGCCAGCAGCTCAACGAAATGGAGTTTGAGGCATACGAGGAGCTAGTGCGTTGGGCTGCTGCCCTGCCGCTCTATGCGGTGACAGAGACTGTCGAGCGGCCGTACCTGCTGGTGCACGCCGGTATTCAGACCGAGGCGGCGCGCGCGTTTTTGCTTGAGCATGGCGTCGATTGCGGCGACGGCAGGGGGGCGGTCGATGCCGATCGCGAGCTGCTGCAGCAAATGCTCGCCGTGCAGTCGTCCGATGACTTGCTCTGGATTCGCCATGGCTATTGGGATGCCCCGACGGGGCTGCTTTCTGCCGAGGGCAAGGGTCCGGTCGTGGTGAGCGGCCACACGCCCACGGTGTCGCTGGGGCGCTATTGCGAGGTTGGCGGCCTGGCAGGGCTCGATGAGGAGTCGGGCCGCGGGCAAATGGTGCGCTTGGGTGGCGAGGATACCGCCGGTGTGCCCGATCGCATCGATATCGACTGCGCGGCGGCCACCGGTTCCGAGTTCGGCCGCGTCGGGATCCTGCGTCTGGATGACGGGGCGGAGTTTTATGCGAACATCAACCCGGGCGAATAATCGCTGCAAAGGGTAGCTAATTTGGGACGGGGCCTTTTTGACTACTTTTGCCCTTCTGCCCGCTAATTGATTTTTCTGGGACGGGGATTAAATAATCATTTGGCCGCCCGCTGGCTAAGTGAGTAGACTTTTTTGGAAATGCCGAGCACTCAACATATTTGCCTCAATAAAACCGCAGGTCACAGACTTGTGCTTTGTCGGTGTGATCGGGGATTCGGTAAAAGTCTACTCACTTAGGTTTGCGTGATGCATATTGTCCGCAACGAGACCCCGGCCGGGGTGATTCCATCGCAAATTCCGGTGACCGGGGGCAGCTAATTAGGCGCCGTACGGGTTGCGGGCTCGTTCTATGCGCTGGCGGATGTGGGCGTATTCGACAATCAACAGCACCAGCAGTAGGGCCATGATAGCCAGGTAGCTTACGACGGCACCCATCAGGCCAAGCAGGTTGATCAGGATCACCGGGAGCACTACGCTCACGGCAAAGCAGATTAGGTAGATCTTGGTGACGTCTCCAGCGTGGCGCAGCACCGTGATGATGGCATAGATAAAGTCGATGGCCGCGGTTACACCGCCGGCGACGACCATCAGCAGCGCCAATGTGCGGTAGCGCTCAAAGTTGAGGCCGTACATAAAGCTCATGAGGGGAATGCCGGGACCGGCCATAAATGCGGCGCACACGCCGGTGATGGCCACGATTAGTGCCATAACGGCAATAATAATCAAGTCAAAACGGCGGCGTTTGCGCGGGTTCGCCCAAATGCTCGACAGACGCAGGAGCTGCGGTTTATAGACAAATCCGATGCTCAGCAAAATAGCCTGCGCTGGAAAGAACAGGGCATTAAAGTACAGCTGGTATTTGTAGGCCAGCGTGCCTTCCATCACAAACTTGGGCATGCTCTCGATAAGGTTGAATAAAAAGAGCGCGCCAAAGAGCGGGGCGCACTGGACAAACAGGTGGCCGACCTCGCGCAGACTCACGTGGCGCGATTTTTCGGTCTCGAGCAGAGCGAGCGGCGCGGTGACCAGCATGAGCGAGGCGATAGCGGTGACACCCATGGCCATCGCCGCGATGGGCATGCTGCGCGTAAGGAACAGCGCCACGCTAAAGACCGCGATGACGCCGACGGAGCGTAGCGTTTGGCTCATGCCGGCCAGGTAGAGTTTATCGGCCTGCTGCAGGCGGCCCTCGTATACGTCGGCGACGCCGTCGATCACCTTATACAGGTAGACGCCCAGGCCGATCGTCGCCATGTGCGCGTCGTAGCCGCGGGCGCTGCTGTATGCAAGGCCGCAGGCCAGCGCGATCGCTCCGCAAAGCCAGCGATTGAGCTGGTAGGAGGCAAAGGACGTCTTCTCGTCGATATCCGAGACCTGAAAATTGCGCACGCCGTAGTTGCACGCGATCATGATGAGCGTGCCGGTGACAAACGCAATGGAGAACTTGCCGGCTTCCTCGGCGCCCACGAGCTGCGTGGACACGATGGTGAGCAGAGGAAACGCCATGCCCCATACGGCGGTGCCCAGGGTATTCCAAAGGTAGTCGCGACGGGTGGCATGATCTTCGTACTCGGCTTCTTGCGTGGAGAAGCCGCCGCCGTAGACGGCTCCGAGCAGGCGGTTCCACCAGGCATTGACCATGCGGTGGATGGGGCCGGGCTGGCGATCGCGCTCGCGGCGACGGCGTGTGGCCTGGTTGCTGTCGGGACCGCCGGCGTTACGCTGGCTTAGCTCTTGGATTCGTGCGAGCTCCTCGGCGGTATGCGATGCGGGGAAGAGGCCGTTCTCGATGCGTCCGCCTTGGGCCTTTGCGGTGCCGCCGCTCGCTGCGGCGGGGTCGGCGACGCCATTGCGGCGGGCGATGGCGCGGCGGATGCTATCGAGGGGCGTGATGCTCAAGGCGGTTCCTTTCTCTTACTGTGCTCTAGTATAGTCGCGGTGGTGTTTGCTCGTGTTTTTGAACGGATTGTTCAATATTTCGGCAGGCGGCAGAAAATTGTCGGTAAGCGTGCGGTATCCTGTTCAAGTTTTATGACACCCCCGATGCCGCCCTCGCGGTACCAAGGAGCTTTTACCCATGGACGTCGCCGCATTTTTGCTGGCTCTTGTGCCTATCATCTGGCTTGTCGTGATGCTGCTGTGCTTTAAATGGCCGGCCTGGAAAGCCGCCATTGGTTCGTTTGTTCTTTCGTGCGTGCTCGCCTTTGCGTGGTGGCATTTGCCGGTGGCGCAGATAGCCACGGCCTCGCTCGAGGGCTTTTTGATGGCGCTGTGGCCCATCGTGCTCGTAATTATTGCCGCGGTGTTCACGTATAACCTGTGCGTGCGCACGGGTGCCATGGACGTGATCGGCAGTATGATCACCTCCATCAGCAGCGATCGTCGTCTGCTGGCGCTGCTCGTGGCCTGGTGCTTCGGCGGCTTTATGGAGGGCATGGCTGGCTTTGGTACCGCTGTCGCCATTCCCGCCGGCATGCTCGCGGGCCTTGGTTTTGAGGCCGTGCCTGCCGTGCTGATCTGCCTGCTGGCCAACGGCGTGCCCACGCCCTACGGCTCCATCGGCATCCCCACGGTGTCCGTTGCCGACCTGGTGGGTCTGGATTCCCTGCACCTGGCGACCGTTCAGCTGGTGCAGCTCGCACCGTTCTTTGTGGTGATGCCGCTGCTCATCGTGTTGGTTGCGGGCCGCGTGGCCGACGATCAAGGCGATGTTGCGAGCGTAGGCGAGCGCCTGCACGGCGTGGCCGGTATCGCGCTGCTCTCTGGCGCGTCCTTTGTCGGCGCTGCCCTGGTCGTCGCTATGTTTGTGGGCCCCGAGCTTGCCGTGGTCGTGGGCTCCATCGTGTCGCTCGCGCTGACCGCCGCGCTTGCCATGCGCGCCGAGAAGTTCGGTCACCTGGACGCGCGCTTTCACATGAATATCGAGGCCGGTGAGCAGCTCACCGCTAAGTCGGCGCTTTCTGCCTGGTCGTGTTTCATCCTGATTTTTGTACTGCTGTTGGGTACGTCCAACCTGGTGCCCGCCGTGCATGCCGCGCTTGCGCCCTTTGCGAGTCACGTGCAGGTGTATTGCGGCGAGAACCCCGGCACGCTTACGTTTTCGTGGATCAACACGCCGGGTGTTTGGATTTTCATGGCTGCGTTTGTCGGCGGCGCCATTCAGGGCGCTTCGCCGCGCATGATGGGCGAGGTGCTGGCCGCGACCGTCAAGCAGATGATGCCGACGGTAATCACGATGCTTTCGGTGCTGGGCTGCGCCAAGGTGATGGGCTATGCAGGCATGATCTCTTCGATCAGCGCGTTCTGCATTGCGGTCGCAGGTGGCCTGTACCCGATTCTGGCTCCGTGGATCGGTGCCGTCGGTGCGTTCGTGACCGGTTCGGGCACGTCCTCGGGCATGCTGTTTGGCCCCATCCAGAGCCAGGCCGCTTCGGCGCTGGGCGTGAGCGACTACTGGATGGTCGCGCTGAACGCCCTGGGTGTCGCCGCCGGCAAGATGATCTCGCCGCAAACGCTCGCGATTGGCCTTGCCGCCGTGCACGTGCGCGGTAAGGACGCCGAACTCCTGGGTGCAGCGCTGCCCTACGCCGTCGGCATGCTGGTCCTCATGAGCGCCATCGCCATGCTCGGCCAAGGCCTGCCACTGTAGCCGGTACTTAGGGACGTTCCTTATGTGCCGGCACTTTGGGAACGTCCCCAAGTGCCGGCATCTGGGGGCACTCTTTGACTGTTGCCTGTTCAAGAGTGTCCCCAACGACTAGTCGTTTAAGAACGCCCCCAATGACTAGGCCGCTTGCCTGCGATTTTTGACCGTTGGGCGGGCGCTTCGTCGTTGCCGCAAAAACGTTTTTGCATATCGGGTACAACGGGCTTTACGTGAGTAAAGTGCGCGCCGCGTCCACGTGCCGCGCTTTTAAAGGAGGCCCCATGCCTGGTGTTACCCCTGCAGAAGTTCTGTCCAACTTTGGCATTACGCTGGTCGAAGACCCCGCCGAGAACCAGCCCCGCCTGCTGGTTGACCTGCCGGCAGCCGAGCTTGTCGAGTATGCCATCCGCCGCAACGAAGGCCGCATGGCCTCCAACGGCGCGCTGGTGATCGAGACGGGGGAGCGTACCGGACGTTCGCCCAACGACCGCTTTATCGCCGACACGCCCGACGTGCACGACAAGATTGCCTGGGGCGCCGTCAACCGCCCGCTTTCGATCGAGAGCTACGAGGTCATCAAAGCCGGTATTGTTGACTACCTCAACGAGCGCGACGTGTTCGTCACGCGCGGCATGGCGGGCGCCGACCGCAACCACACGCGTCGCCTGCTCGTCGCCTGCGAGCGTGCCAGCCAGGCGCTCTTTATTAAGCAAATGCTCGCCCGTCCGCTCGCTCGCGAAATTGCGCGCACCGGTGAGCCGGACTTCTGCGTCCTTGCCGCACCCGGTTATCAGTGCGACCCCGCCATCAAGGGCCTCAATTCCAGCGCTGCCGTGGTCATCAACTTCCAGGAGCGCGTGATTCTGGTTGCCGGCACCGGTTACTCCGGCGAAATCAAAAAGTCCATCTTCAGCGTCATGAATTACCTGCTGCCCGTCGAGGACGATGTACTGCCCATGCACTGCTCGGCCAGCATGGATCCCGTCACGCACGAGACGGCCGTGTTCTTTGGCCTTTCGGGCACGGGCAAGACCACGCTTTCGGCCAACCCCACGCGTCTGCTGATCGGAGATGACGAGCACGGCTGGTCCGACATGGGCATCTTTAACGTCGAGGGCGGCTGCTACGCCAAGTGCGAGGGCTTGGACGCGTTCCACGAGCCCGAGATCTTCAACGCCGTTCGCTTTGGAGCCATCTGCGAAAACGTGGTGCTCGATGAGAACCGCAAGCCTAACTATGATGACGTCTCGATTACGCACAATACGCGCGTGGCTTATCCCGTCGAGCATATCCCCAACGCGTGGACCAAGGGCATGGGCACCACCCCGAGCGTCGTGCTGTTTTTGACCTGCGATGCCTTTGGCGTGCTGCCGCCCATCTCACGCCTGACGGCCGATGCCGCCATGTATCACTTTGTGACGGGCTTCACCGCCAAGATTCCCGGCACCGAGGTCGGCGTCACCGAGCCCACGCCCACGTTCTCCTCGCTGTTTGGCGAGCCGTTTATGCCACTCGACCCCATGGTCTATGCCAAGATGCTCGGCGAGCGTATCGCCGACGGTCGCACGCGCGTGTACCTGGTCAATACCGGCTGGATCGGTGGCGGCTACGGCGTGGGCCATCGTATCGAGCTTGCCTACACGCGCGCCCTGGTGGCCCGCGCCCTCGACGGTACCATCGAGGACAGCGAGTTCGTGCACGACGATATCTTTAATGTCGACATTCCCACTACGTGCCACGGTGTGCCCGACGGCATCCTGGTGCCGCGCCAGTACTGGCAGAGCACCGCGCGCTACGACGAGGCAGCGCACAACCTGGCGGTGATGTTCGAGGAGAACTTCGAGAAGAAGTACTCGCACCTGCCCGAGTCCGTCAAGGCCGCCGGCCCGCACGCTCATGTGCCCGCCGACGCCCGTCATCGCGGTCGCGGGCTGCTGGGACTTCGCCACTAGCGTCGCCTCAGACCCAAAACCACCATAAAGGGGCCAGGCACCTTTATGGTGGTTTTGCTCGCGCGGATGACTCGGGTTACAATATGCCTGACATATCGTCCCCTTCTCCGGATGGGGACAGCGCAAGCGCTCTTGTGACGGCACCGTAGGACTTTGAAGGTGGCCGTTGTAAGGGCGCTTTTTGTTTAGGCGCTCGCGTGGGGCGAATCGTGAAGGGAGCATGTATGAAGAGCTTTATTGCCGAGGATTCATTTTGGGAGCTGTTTCCGCAGGCGGCGGTCGGTGTTGTGGTCGTGGAGGGTATGAAGCCTGCGTCTCAGATTCCTCAAGAGGACGTGGACGCGATTGCGGCGCTGCTCGACCGTGCCAATATCGATGCTGAGCGTCATCTGACCAGCGATACTATCAGCGAGAACGCGCCGGTCAAGGCATGGCGCGAGGCCTATCGTCTGTTCAAGACCAAGAAAGGCGCGCGTTGCTCAATCGAGAACCTGCTCAAACGCGTGCTCAACGGCAAGCCGGTGGGCCACATTACGCCCGCGGTGGACATCTATAACACGGTGTCGCTGACCTACGCGCTGCCCGTGGGAGGTGAGGACCTGCATGCGATTGAGGGAGATCTTCGCTTGAAGGTGACCGATGGTGGCGATGCGTTCTTGCCGCTCGGCGAGGAAGCGGATGATCCGACGCTGCCCGGTGAGCTTGCTTATATCGATGATGCGGGCGCCGTGTGCCGTTGCTGGAACTGGCGCGATGGCGTTCGCACGGCGCTGTCCGACGATTCGGCGGACGCATTTCTGGCGATTGAGTGCGTGGAGCCCGAGCGGATGGGGGATTGCCAGGCCGCCATCGATCGCTTGGCCGAGCTGCTCGAGCGCTATCTGGGAGCGACGGTTGTCGTTAAGACGCTTGTGACCCGCGACAATCCCTGCGTGGAGCTGTAGCGGCGCCTAGAACCTATTGATGCCCCAGACCACCACAAAGGTGCCTGTCCCCTTTGTGGTGGTTTTTATGTTGATGGGTTAACAATTGGGTCGCGTGGAGGCGGCAGTCGCTGAGTACGGCTAAGATGTTTACCCGTTAGCATCATGCAAGCGAAAGGCGGTCGTCTCCCATGCAGCAGAACGACGAGACACGTTTTGAGGATTTTGTCGGACTGATTAGCGGGCTGTACAAGGAGATTCAGCGTATCAAGACGTCCGAGGGCGCAAGGCTGGGCCTCAAGGGCTCCGACGTTATGTGCCTGTACTACCTGGAGCGCAGCAAGGACGGCATGACCGGCGCCGATCTGGCTCGCGTGGCCGGCGTGACGCGCGCTGCCGTTTCGCGCACGCTGACGCACCTGGAGGAGGGCGGCTTTGTCGAGGTTGATGACTCGGGCGATGCTGCCGTCAAGTACCGCGCACCGGTTCGCCTGACCACGCTGGGTGGCGAGAGCATGAACGAGGCCGACCGTATCATCCACGACGTGCTCGACACCACCGGTAAGGCCATGGGCGTGGAGCAGCGCGAGCAGATGTATGCGTCGCTGCGTACGATTCTCAACACCCTGCGCGAGATCTAAGGCCGCCAAGGCATTTGCTTCCCATTAACAACTGCATAGTCCCGTTTGAGCGCGTATACCGTGCCGGGGCAATGCTGTCTAAATTCCCCGCGCGAGACCTGCGCAAGAAAGGATTTGTTATGTCCGTCCGCATTATTACCGATTCCGCAAGCGATATGTCGCCGGCGGAGCACCCCGCTCTGCGTGTTCTGCCGCTGTCCGTCACCTTTGGCACCGATGTGTACATGGATGGCGTCGACATCGATCACCAGCGCTTTTACGAGATGCTCGTGGAGCGCGATGAGCTGCCCAAGACCGGCCAGGTCAACCCGTACGCGTTTTCGCAGGCGATTGCCGAGGCGCGTGAGGCCGGCGACGAGGCCGTGATTATTACCGTGGGCGCCAAGCTTTCGGGCACCAATCAGAGCGCCCGTACCGCACTTGCCGAGGCGCCGGGCGGCGACGTGTTCGTCGTGGACAGCAATAACGTGACCTTGGGAGAGCGCGTGCTGGTCGAGTATGCGCTGCGCCTGGTGGATGAGGGCCGTAGTGCGGCCCAGATCGCGGCGGCTGTCGAGGCCGTGCGCGACCGCGTGGTGGTTATCGGCCTGCTCGAGACGCTGGAGTATCTGGTGCGTGGCGGTCGTCTGTCTGCTGCGGCCGGCGCCGTGGGTACGCTGCTCAACGTGAAGCCGGTCGTGGCCGCCGAGGACGGCCTCATCGTGCAGCTGGGCAAGGCGCGCGGTTCCAAAAACGGTCGAAACCTGTTGAACCAGAAGGTCGAGCAGGCGGGCGGCGTCGACTTCTCCATGCCGCTGGCGCTCGGCTATACGGGTCTTTCGGATGCGGTGCTCAAGAAGTATATCGAGGACAGCGCGGCGCTGTGGGCTGGCCATGCCGAGGGCGAACTGCCCGTTCACACCATCGGCGCCACCATCGGCACCCACGTAGGCCCCGGTGCCGTAGCCGTAGCCTTCTTCCAACCCGCCAACTAACCGACTTGCCATAAACCACCACAAAGGGGACAGGCACCTTTGTGGTGGTTTATGCTTTTCCGGATGGAAGGGAGCGAGCAATGGCGTCTGAGGGCTTTTTTGAGCGGGTGTACGAGGTGGTCGAGCAGATTCCCGAGGGGATGGTCGCCACGTATGGCCAGGTGGCGCTGCTCGCCGGTCGTCCGCGGAGCGCGCGCTATGTGGGCTATGCGCTGCATAGCAACCCACGCCCTGGCGAAATTCCCTGTCATCGCGTGGTGTTTGCCGACGGTCGTATCTGCGAGGGCTTTGCCTTTGGCGGCCCCGATGCTCAGCGTGAGCTCTTAATGGGGGAGGGCGTGACGTTTACCAATCCCATGCACGTCGATCTGGGCGCCTGTCGCTGGCCTGCCGGACTCTAATAGTTCTGCCGTGGTCAAAACCACCACAAAGGTGCCTGTACCCATCGTGGTGGAACGCCGTTATCGCTGACATTTCCCCAGATAAAACCTACCAAAATAAACCTGTCCCTTTTTGGTAGGTTTACCGGGACTAACTTATGGAGAAGGTGTGGCGGCGTACGTTGCCGTTAGAAAGTAAACCACGGTGAACTATATTGTATTCAGCAACGGAGCAGGCAATAGGCGATGAAAAAGCCTGCCCTGTTGAGTTTGATTCGCATTCCTCCCCTCTGTGCGATTCAACGGTGTACTTCGGGAACGGGCCCGCTGGCAACTGACTGCCGGCGGGCCCGTTCCCGTTTGTCGGGGGAGTGCAATGGGTGGAGCCGAATCGGTCGGGCACCAAAAAAGGCGGACGCTGCAGCGCCCGCCCTAAAGCAATCGAAAGCTCAAGTCAGCTAATCGGTTTAGTACACCATGCCCATGGCGTCCCGAACCTCGGCCAAGGTCTGCTCGGCGATCTCGTTGGCGCGACGGTTGCCCTCGTGCAGCACGTCCTTCACATAGTCCAGATCGTTCTCGTAGCGCTGGCGACGCTCGCGGATCGGTGCGAAGTACTCGTTGACGGCCTCGGTCACGTACTTCTTGAGCTGGCCGGAGCCGCCCATGCCAATCTCCTCGGCAATCTCGACCTCGGAACGGCCGGTGCAGATGGCGGCCGTCGAAAGCAGGCCGGACACGCCGGGACGGTTCTCGGGATCAAACGTGATCATGCGCTCGGAATCGGTCTGGCTCTTCTTGATGCGCTTGGCCGTCTCCTCGGCGGTCATCGAGATGTTGATGGCGTTGCCGTAGCTCTTGCTCATCTTGCGACCGTCCAAGCCGGGCAACAGCGGGGTCTCGGACAGCAGCGCGTCGACCTCGGGGAACACCTTGCCGTAGCGGTTGTTAAAGCGGCGTGCGATGGTGCGGGTGAGCTCGATGTGCGGCAGCTGGTCGCGGCCGACGGGCACCACATTGCCCTTGCAGAACAGGATGTCGCAGGCCTGGTGCACCGGGTAGGTTAGCAAAAGACCGGTGAGTTCGTGGCCCGACGCCTCCATCTCGGTCTTAACCGTGGGATTGCGCGCCAGCTCGGCCTCGGAGACCAGCGACAGGAACGGCAGCATGAGCTGGTTGGCGGCGGGCACGGCGGAGTGCGCGTAGATCATGGTCTTGTCGGGGTTGATGCCGCAGGCAAGGTAGTCCATGACCATGTTGTACACGTTGTCCTGGATGTGCTCGGTGGTGTCGCGATCGGTGATGACCTGGTAGTCGGCGATGAGCACGTTGGTCTTGGCGCCCATGTTCTGCAGCTCCACGCGGCCCTTGAGGGTGCCAAAGTAGTGGCCCAGGTGCAGGCGGCCGGTGGGGCGGTCGCCGGTAAGCATGGTGAACTTCTCGGGCGTCTTGGCCAGACCCTCGCGAATGGCGTTGCTCTTTTGCAGCGCGACTTCGTAGCTGTTCTCGTTTGGCATGATTGCTCCTAACGTATGTTCATGGGTCAAGATGATAACGCGTTTATTGAAGGGGCGGGGCGTAAGTAGGCGAGGGGCGGGAGAGGGGTAGCTTGCGCACTGGGTGCGGACCGGCCGCGCTTGGCCGGCGGCGCCTGAGCGCATCCTCGGCAGCTTATCCTAGAGCTTGTGGTGGCGCTCTTCCTTACGATCCTCAGCTGCCTGCTCCTCCTGCTTAAAAGCAGGGTCGTCGGGGGTTACCAACTCGTCTTCGTGCGTGCGCTTGTTGTAATGGTGGCGCAGCACGGGCTCAAACAGGTGCAGGTGCTTGGCGAAGGCCGCCGAGCCGATGGCGAGCACGGTAAAGATGAGCACGCGTATGGGGACCTCGACCTGGTTGATGGCGGCGGCGCCGGCCGAAAGCATAATGCACCAGGCATAGATGAGCAGTACGGCCTGCTTTTGGTTGTAGCCCTCTTGAATGAGGCGGTGGTGGATGTGGCCCTTGTCGGCCTGCCCAATGCTAATGTGGGCGCGCTTGCGGCGAACGATGGCACTAAATGTGTCGATGATGGGCACCCCGGCCACGATGAGCGGGATGATGAGCGAGGTGAGCGCGGCGGTGCGGCTCACGTTGAGCAGCGAGATGGAACCCAGCGCAAAGCCCAGAAGCAACGACCCTGAGTCGCCCAAGAAGATACTCGCGGGGTTGAAGTTATAGCGCAAGAAGGCGAGGCACGAGCCAAAGAGCGCGATGGAGAGCGCGGCGGCGTCGATGCGGCCCGAGAGCACGGCGACCGAAAACATGGTGAACGACGCGATGCCGCAGATACCCGTGGCCAGACCATCGAGGCCGTCGATAAGGTTGATGATGTTGGTGAACGCCACCAGGTAGATCACGGTGATGGGGTAGGCGAGCCAGCCGAGCATGATCTCGCCGGGGGCAAACGGGTTGACGATAACGCCGATGCGCAGGCCGCCAACGCAGGCGATGAACGCGGCGAGGACCTGACCGGCCAGCTTTTGCTTAGGCTTGAGCTGGTAGACGTCGTCGATCGCGCCGGTCGCAAAGATGACGGTAAAAGAAAGCGCAAGTATGGGGTAGCTGATGTGCAAGAGGGGATGAGGCACCAAAACGGGTGGCCAGCCCAGGTACCAGGTGCCTAGGATCTGCACAATGCAGGCGACGACGAGGCCCAAAAAGACCGCCGTGCCGCCCATGCGCGGGATGGGTTTAGTGTTGATGCGGCGCTTGGAAGGATAGTCGACGGCGTCGAGCTTGATTGCCAGGCGCTTGACCAGGGGCACCGTAAGGAAGGTCGTGATAAAAGCCATGACCGCCACGCATAGGTACGGTATGAAGCTCGTGGAGGAAGCCATGAATCGATAAACCGCCAAGCGTCGAAGGAAAAGGTCAAAGGATGCCACGCCGCAAAGGGTATAGCTGACCCATGATACTCGACCAAGGAGGGTGTGAGGAATTGCACGGGGCGATAATCACGCGCTTACCAGATATTCGAGTGATAGCGGGGCTCTGCCTGGTGCCTTTTGGGGATCTTGGCGGGATTTGCAATGGCGATTTTCGGCAAAAGAAAACCACCCCCCACGTTACGAAAATGAACCCACCTAAAACAGGTGGGTGCCCTCATCGACTGTTCCAGCGTCCTTAACAACGAAGGATACCTGTACTAGGTACGACTGTGTGGGCTCCCTAAATAAACGCGACGGTTCACCCAGTTGCTCCGCGGGGGGCGGAATACCTACATCATAAAGCGGCACTTTATCGATTCCAGTCTTGACATTACAAAAATCGTGTCGGACGATTACGGCGCCTTGGGCTCGAGCTGTCTGTGCGGTTGGTCCCCTTGCGTTTGAGCTGCTGAATCGTTCTTTTGGAGCATGTTTTTATGCCGACGTCGTTGACCGAACTTTTTTCGCCCGCCTGCCATTTGTGTCCGCGCCGTTGCGGTGCGGCGCGTGAAGAGGGCGCGCACGGCGTATGCGGTGCCAACGACACGCTCAAGGTGGCCCGCGCGGCGCTTCACATGTGGGAGGAGCCGCCTATCTCGGGCGAGGCTGGTTCGGGCACGATCTTCTTTAGCGGCTGCTCGCTCAAATGCGTCTATTGCCAGAATCACGAGATTTCGACGGGCAATTTTGGGCTTGAGATTTCGCCCGAGCGCTTGGTCGAGATTATGTTGGAGCTGCAGGACCAGGGCGCTAACAATATTAACCTGGTGACGGCGACGCACTACGCGCACCTGCTGCCGGCTGCGATTGCCGCGGCACGGGCACGCGGGCTGGTCATCCCAATCGTCTACAACACGAGCGGTTATGAGCGCGCGAGCGCCGTGGCTGCCTTGGGTGACCTGGTTGATGTGTGGCTCACCGACTTTAAATATGCCGATGCGGCGCTTGCGCAGTCGCTCTCTCATATAAAGGACTACCCACGTGTGGCCGTGTCAGGCCTGGCTCAGATGGCGCGCGAGATCGAGCGCCGCGGGGGAGAGCTGGTGGACGAGGACGGGCTCATGAAGCGCGGCATGATTGTGCGCCATCTGGTGCTGCCGGGGCATGCAGACGATTCATGCCGCGTGCTGGACCTGGTGTGGCGGACGGTGGGCGATGTGCCGATCTCGGTCATGAACCAGTACACGCCCAATGCGCTCATGCGCGAGCAGGGCGGCGACCTGGCGCGTGCCGTGACGCGCGAGGAGTACGAGCAGGTACTCGACCATGCCGATGACCTGGGCTTTACGACGATGTTTTGGCAAGAGGGCGGCGCGGTAGACGAGAGCTTCACCCCGGCCTTCGATACCACCGGCGTCCTCACCAGCGCAAAGTAGTACGCACGCGGATGATTTCCTGGGACGGGGATTAGAAGATCATCGAGTGGAATGCTTGCTCGGAAGGTGGTCAAAACGGCTCCGTCCCAAAAAGACTGGGTATTGGGCGTTGACAGTTGGCGAGCCGTAGGTAAAATATCAACTTGTCCTGGGGACGTAGCTCAGTTGGGAGAGCGCTGCCGTCGCATGGCAGAGGCCGAGGGTTCGACTCCCTTCGTCTCCACCCTTGGATTTGATAAGCCGCTGACATTGTGTCGGCGGCTTTTTTTAAAAAGAAAGGGCTGTACTATGGCCGAGCTTGAGTCCCAACCATTGTCCGACGAGGAGCGCGCCGAGTTGGAAGAGCTCCGCGCCGAGAAGGTCCGCCGCGAGGCTCAGGAAGAGGCCCGTCGCGAGCGTGAGGAGCTGGCTGCCCTGCGTGCCGAGCGCGCGAAGGCCGAGGAGGCCGCCGCGAACGCCGCGCCCGCGCCCAAGCCCGCGCCCAAGCCTGCGCCCAAGCCCGCCGCCGCGAAGCCTGCGCCCAAGCCCGCCGCCGCGAAGCCTGCGCCTGCCGCGGCCAAACCTCAGCCTAAAAAGGCCGCCCGCCCCAAGCCTGCCGAGCCCACGCCGAGCCGTGACGAGATGACCTTTGCCCAGCGCATGGTCACCTCCAAGGAGCCCACGGGCGAGAATGAGATCCCCGGCATGGCTCCGGCTCAAAAAATCATCATCGTGCTCGCCTTGGTCGCATTTGTCGTCTTTATGGGCTACACGATCATGACCAGCATGGGCCTGCTCTAACCGATTTGCATCGGGCGTCATGTCCGCATGCTCCGCTCTCGTCCAACCCTCAACTTCTGCACAACGCATCCGAAAGGTCGCCCCATGGCTTTGACCGACATCTCGCATCCCACCGACATTGCAATGCTCACCGATCTGTACGAGCTCACTATGGCCCAAGGCCTGTGGGAGAGCGGCAAGGCCAATGAGCAGGGTTGTTTTACCGCGTTTTACCGCGACCATCCCTTTGGTAGCGCCTACGCCGTCATGTGCGGTACCGCCGAGCTGCCCGAGCTGGTCGAGAACCTGCGCTTTACGCCCGAGGATATCGACTACCTCGCCTCGCTCCAGGCCCCGGCCGGCGGCGCGATGTTCAAGCCTGGATTCCTCGACTACCTGCGCGATTTTCGTGCGCATGTAAATATCGACGCCGTCCCCGAGGGCGAGCTCGTCTTTCCGCGCGAGCCCATGGTGCGCGTCACCGGCCCCGCGCTGGAGTGCCAGCTGCTCGAGACGGCGCTGCTTAACATCGTCGGCTTCCAGACACTTGTCGCCACCAAGACGGCGCGCGTGGTGCTGGCAGCGGACGGCCGTCCCGTTGCCGAGTTTGGCTTGCGCCGCGCCCAGGGCCCCGATGGCGGCCTGGCCGTCGCGCGCGCGAGCTACGTTGCCGGCTGTTCCTCTACGTCCAATGTGCTCGCCGGTCGCCGCTACGGTATTCCCGTCTTTGGCACGCATGCGCACAGCTGGGTGATGAGCTTCGACTCCGAGCTCGAGGCCTTCCGTGCCTTTTCCAAGTCGAGCCCCAAGAACTGCACGTTGCTCATCGACACCTACGATGTGCGTGAGGGCTGCGAGCATGCCATTACGGTTGCCAAGGAGATGGAGGCGGCGGGTGAGCGCCTGTCGGCCATTCGCATCGACTCGGGTGACCTCGCCAAGCTGTCCAAGTATGTCCGCGGCCGTTTTGATGCCGAGGGCCTGCCCTATGTGGGGATCTCGGTTTCCAACGATTTGGACGAGTACACGATTCAGTCACTGATCGACCAGGGTGCGCCCATCGATAGCTTTGGCGTGGGTACCAAGCTCGCGACCTGCTATGACCAGCCGGCGTTGGGCGGCGTGTACAAGCTTTCCGCCCGCCGTGCGAGCGAGGCGGACCCGTGGACGCCGGTGGTCAAGCTCTCCGAGCAGCCTTACAAGCGCACGATCCCGGGCGTGCAGCGCGTGCGCCGCTATTACGACGGCTTTGGCGGCCCGATTTGCGACATGATCTATGACGAGGATCATCTAGCGGGGGAGGGCGCCGCGCGCGGCAATACCCTCGTGGCCGTGAACGATGCCGCCCTGGTGACCGATGTGTCCGAGCTCGAGTATCGCGACCTGCTGGTGCCGATCGTGCGCGATGGCAGTGCGGTGGCTCCGCGTGAGAGCATCGAGGACGCGCGTGAGCGCTGTGCTTGGGCACTCGATCATCTGGATCCGGTTTACAAGCGCTTCCTGTACCCGCAGACCTATGTGGTGGGCATGGAGCAGGGCCTGGCACAGGTGCGCGACGAGCTCGTGCGCAAGAACATGGCCGCGGCTTCCGCCTTTCCCTGGGCTCACTAATGAAATGATCCCTTGGGGACGGAGGAAAACGGATCATTTTCTCGCTCGCCCGCTCAACACTCGATTGGTTTGACGTATGACGACTTCTTATAAAACGATGGTGGTAAAGATCGGTTCGTCCACGGTGGTGGGCGCCGACGGCAAGGTCAACCGCGCCTTTATCGGCGGGCTTGCCGATCAGGCCGCAGCGCTGCGCAAGCTCGGCTGGCGTCTGGTCGTGGTGAGCTCGGGCGCTATCGCCTGTGGCTATCCCGTGCTGGGCTTCGACCGCAAGCCGGTCGGCGACCTGCCGAGCCTGCAGGCCTGCGCCTCGGCCGGTCAGTGCATCATCTCGTCGGCCTACGACGAGGAGTTCCATGCGCGCGACCTGCTCACCTCGCTCGTGCTGCTCACGCGCCACGACACGGCCCGCCGCACGTCCTACCTGCATGCGCGCGACGCCCTGCTGCGCCTCGTGGAGCTGGGAGTGGTGCCGGTCGTCAACGAGAACGATACCGTTACCGTCGACGAGATCAAGTTCGGCGACAACGACACGCTGGCGGCGCTTGTGAGCTGCTTGGTTTCTGCCGATCTGTGCGTGACGCTCTCGGACATCGATGGCCTCTATACCGCCAATCCGCACGAGGACCCCACGGCCGAGTTCGTTCCGGTCGTGCATAAGATTGATGCCAAGATTATCGCCTCGGCGGGTGATTCTTCCACATCGGTGGGCACGGGCGGCATGATTACCAAGATTCGCGCGAGCCGCATTCTGATGACGGCGGGCATTCAGAGCGTGATCTGCTCGGGCGAGGAGCCCGATGCGCTCGTGCGCCTCGCCCGCGGAGAGAGCGTGGGTACGCTGTTCGATCCGCCGGCGGAGCGTCTGGACATTGCGCCCCGCAAGCTGTGGATCGCACTGGGCGACAAGGCGCATGGCTCGGTGACGGTCGATGACGGCGCCGCGAAGGCGCTGGTCAGCCGTGGTTCTTCCTTGCTTGCGGTGGGTATTCGCGAGGTCGATGGCCAGTTTGCCGAGGGCGATGTGCTCGACGTGTGCGACCCGAGCGGCATGGTTGTCGCCCGCGGTATCGCCGAAGCCGATTCGGACGTGCTGGAGCTTGCAGCAGGACGCCGCCAGGACCAGATCGCCGGCAACCGCCTGCTGGCAGACCTGGCCGAAAAGCCCGCGATCCATCGAGATAACTTGATTGTCTTCGCCTAACGGGTCGACGCTGCGCGCCGCCCAGAGCGACAATTTGTCATTCAAAAGGCGAGGCATGACCATCAGGTCTATGCCTCGCCTTTTTCATGCCAACTTGTTCGCTCTGGGCGGCGCTCGCTTCTTTTGTTCGACCTACGATACAAAGCCACTCGCTTAGGGGCGTTTTTGCTTTCCGTCCTCTTTCTGCAATGACTTCATTAACCTGGCACTTGAGGACGTTCCTTTTGTGCCGGCAGGTGGGGACGCTCCTTTGCTAGAAGATCCGGCGCAGGTCTCCGCGGTTGAGGGCTTCGTCGAAGAGGTACTTGAACACCACGCTGCCGTGCAGGCCATCGTGTTCAAACTCGTTCGTCACCCAGGCATGCGAGTTGCCCACGCGACTGAGCGTGTCGAGCTGCAGACCCGAATCCACGTACATGTCATCGAAGTACACGGCGGCCTGGAGTGGCACCTCGTTGCAGGCCAAGCGCTGCGGGTCGTAGATCTTGTCCCAGCTGGTGTCTTCCATCAGCAGATCCATGGCGGGTTTGAACGGCTTGAGCTCGGGCATCTGCTCAAACATCCACGGGAACATGGCCTCGCCGGTAAACATGAGCGGGCGCGCGAGCGTGTCGAACTCGGCGCGGTGTGCCTTCTCTTCTGCCGCGGCCCAGCGAATGGGCATGGTGTCGCCGTCGGCGTAGATGAACTCCTGCAGCGTCCAGTACAGCGGGTTTGTACGCGTGTTGGTGCGCTCGAAGGCGCGCATCAAAAAGCTGTCTGATACCGAGGAACCGCAGCTCAGCGTGCCGTCGCCATCAACAAACGCATGGTCGATGATCCAGTGCATGCGCTCAAAGCTCGGCTTCATGCCAAAGTCGCTGCCCATGAGCTGCAGGCGTTCCACCGTCATCGGCGAGCCGTCGGGCAACGCGGGCTTTTGCTCCTCGATCGCATCGGCCAGCGCCGCCACGCGCTCAACGTCGGCGGGGTAGCGGTCGTAATACTGCTGGGTCTTGGCCGCCATGCGCGGGAAGGTGTGCGCGTAGACCTCGCTGGCGCTCGCTGGCACGTGCGGAATGCCGCCGCAGGTAAAGCTTGCCGTTACGCCCTCGGGGAAAAGCGATAGATAGCTCAACGTCAAAAAGCCGCCGTAGCTCTGCCCGAGTGTGGCCCAGGGCTTGCCGCCAAAGCCCACAAGGCGCAGGTACTCAAAATCGCGCACGATGGAGCTGGCGAGGTGGCGCTTAAGGAAATCCGCCTGCGAGCGGGCCGCATCGGCTCCTGCTGCCTCGGCGCGATCGCCCAAGGCGGTAATCGTGCGCCCGTCAACACAGCTGCTGCGCCCGGTGCCGCGCTGGTCGGGCAGCACGACGCGGAAATGCTTGACGGCCTCCTCGATCCAGCCATCGCTTGTGGGCGACAGTGGACGCGGGCTTTCGCCGCCGGGGCCGCCCTGCAAAAAGAGGAGGAGCGGCAGATCGTCGTTGATGCGGTCGGGGGCACAGACCACGCGGTAGAAAAGCTTGATGCTCTCGGGTGCGCCGGCGATGGGTGCTGGCGTGGCGCCGCGGCGCATGGTGCTGCCGACGGCCAAAAGCATGGGCTCCAGGCCGCGCCAGTCGAGGGGGACGTCGATGCTGTGGTCCTCGACATAGAGGCCGGGGACGTGATACGAAGTGATGAGGGCCATGCGGTACTTCCGTTCGTTGCGGTGTTTCGGGTTGACCAATTCTACCGCCGTCGGCGAGGATGCGTGCAAATCGGCTACCATGGTTGGCAAACATCTAAGAGAAAGGGCCGTCCATGTCGGTCGATATAGCCACGTACGTTTACGATCTTGCCGTTAAGGCCAAGGCCGCTTCGGGCGCGCTTGCCACGGCGAGCGATGCCCAGCGCCAGGAGGCCGTGCGTGCCATGGCCGCGGCGCTGCGCGACGGCGTCGATTCCATCGTTGCCGCCAACGAGCTCGATATGTCCGCTGCGCGTGATGCAGGCACCTCGGCCGGCCTGCTCGACCGCCTGCTTATGACGCCCGAGCGCGTCGAGGGCATGGCCGCCGGCTTGGAGAAGCTCGCCGAACTGCCCGATCCCGTCGGCCGCGTGCTCGACCACCGCGTGCTTGCAAGTGGTGTGGACCTGACCCGCGTGAGCGTGCCGCTGGGCCTGGTCGCCATGGTGTATGAGGCACGTCCCAACGTGACGGCCGATGCCGCGGGCATCTGCATCCGCACCGGCAACGCCTGCATTCTGCGCGGCGGTTCGCTGGCCTATCACTCGTGCGCCATGATTGCCGAGTTGTTGGCCGATGCCCTCGAGGCGCAGGGCTTCCCGCGCGAGGCCGTCTCGATGATCGAGTCTACCGACCGCGAGGCAACCGGCGAGCTCATGAAGCTTCGCGGCATTGTCGATGTGCTCATTCCGCGCGGCGGCGCGGGCCTGATCCAGCGCTGCGTGCGCGAGTCGCTCGTGCCGGTGATCGAGACGGGCACGGGTAACTGCCACATTTACGTGCATGAATCCGCCGACTTTGACAAGGCACTTAACATTATCGTCAATGCCAAGACCCAGCGCGTGGGCGTGTGCAATGCCGCCGAGTCGCTGCTGGTCGACCGCGCCGTGGCAGACGCGTTTTTGCCTGCGGCCGTGGCTGTGTTGCACGACCACGGTGTGCTGATTCACGGTGACGAGGCTGCGTGCACCGCATGCGCCGATGCCGGTCTTGCCGAGGGCGATGACTTTGTTGCCGCAACCGAGGAGGACTGGGGCCGTGAGTATCTGGCGCTCGAGATGAGCGTGAAGGTCGTGGCGAACGAGGACGAGGCCATCGCGCACATCAACCGCTACGGCACCATGCATTCCGAGGCCATCATCGCCGAGGACGCGGACGTCTGCGAGCGCTTCCTGGATGCGGTCGATGCCTCGGCCGTGTACGCCAACGCCAGCACGCGCTTCACTGACGGCGGCGAGTTTGGCCTGGGCGCCGAGATCGGCATCTCGACCCAAAAGCTCCACGCCCGCGGCCCCTTTGCCGCCGAGGCCCTCACCACCTACAAATACAAGCTCCGCGGTACCGGCCAGGTTCGCCCCTAAACCTCTCGTAAACGAAAAACCACCACAAAGGTGCCTGTCCCCTTTGTGGTGGTTTTAATGTTAGGCCTGGAAGGTATCGCGATCGGGGGCGAAGGACTGCATGGCCGCGATGGTGCGGTCAAAAAGCTCGGGGAGCTCCCAGCCCAGCATCTCGGCGCCCTGCGAAATTACGTCGCGCGAGCAGCCGGCGGCAAAGCGCTTGTCCTTGAACTTCTTCTTGAGCGACTTAGTCGTAAAGTCCATGACGCTCTTGCTCGGACGCATGATCACGGCAGCACCGATCAGGCCGGTGAGCTCGTCGCAGGCAAACAGGATTTTTTCCATCTGCAGCTCGGGCTTGGGCAGCGAGGTGTTGAAATCGGACGTGTGCGTCTGAATAGCGCGAATGAGCTCGGGCGATGCGCCCTCGCCCTCCAGAATCTCGGCAGCATAGATGGTGTGGTTCATGGGGTCGTCCTCATGCTCCTCCCAATCCAGGTCGTGCAGCAGGCCGACGATACCCCAAAACTCCTCGTTCTCGGGGTCGAACTCGCGCGCAAAGTAGCGCATGGTTCCCTCGACAGTCTCGCCGTGGGTGATATGGAACGGGTCCTTGTTGTGCTCGTTGAGCAGTTCGAACGCGCGATCGCGGGTGATTCCGGCGGAAAGCAGTTCTGCCATAAAGACTCCTTGTGCTCGTAGGTATTGCTAAGAATGAATACTACTAGAACGACTAGAACGAAAAAACCACCACAAAGGTGCCTGTCCCCTTTGTGGTGGTTTTGGCGTGGGCAGGTTAGTTGAGGGCGGCTTGGGCTAGGCGGGCTTCGGCGGCCTCTTCGGTGACGCCCAGGGCCACGGCGAACTCCTCGATGGAGCGGCGCTTG
This sequence comes from Collinsella sp. CM84Y_54, assembly GCF_036317945.1. Lineage (NCBI taxonomy): Bacteria > Bacillati > Actinomycetota > Coriobacteriia > Coriobacteriales > Coriobacteriaceae > Collinsella > Collinsella sp. CM84Y_54. The sequence continues at coordinate 33,139 of NZ_JAWQCX010000005.1, read as the reverse complement.
GCCTCCTTGAGCACACGCATGTAGTAGGAGCTGGGCTTTTTATCTGCTTCTTCGGCCTGGCGAATACGGTGCATCATGGTTTTTGCCACGCGAACCGTCTCGGGCGCGCCCAACTTGAGCTGCTGCTTAAAGTGCGTCTCCTCGAGCGAGCTATTGCGCTCGGTAAAGGTGTCGCACTCCAGCTCGTCGTAGTGGCTCAGCAGGTGCTCGGCATCTTGCTGAGAGATGGCGGCATGCAGACGGTCGGCCTGCGCCACGGGGTACATGAGAATTGTCTGCGCATGTCCCTGCTTGGTCTCGAGCAGCAACATGGGCTGCGGCGTGTCGTCCCTAAAGCCGACGACGGTGCAGACTCCCTGACCCGGATGAATGACGTGTTGACCGATTGAGAACATGCTACCTCCAACTTATACGAATTTGCGTATGTTAAGAATACCACGCTGACGTGCGCAAACCATTACTTTATGCAGGAAAAGCACACAACTCTGATAGGTTAGAGTATTCGATATATAGAACGGCTTATTCATACGTTTATGCATTTCTAGAACGTGTATAAACTGCAGGCAAACCGCCAACTTTGTACAGCTGCGCAAGAGCGGTAGTCATTTTTGTGCATATGCAATATCTATTAGCTTTACCCTGCGACAGTAGTTACAGCTTGTGATAGAGTGCTACAAACTCTGGCTTTTGCCCTACGAGTGACCAAGAGCTCGGGGGCTTTAACACAAGGAGGATCTATGCCCGAGAAGATTGAAGAGCTGGTACGCGCTGCGCTTGCTGCGGCCCAGGAGGCCGGCGACCTTTCCGCATTTGAACTTGACGATTGCGCTATCGAGCGACCGGCTGACACTTCTCATGGCGAGTGGACCTCCACCATGGCCTTGAAGTCCGCCAAGCTGGCTCACTGCGCCCCGCGCAAGATCGCCGAGGCCGTCGTCGCCCATATGCCCGAGGATCCCGCGATCGAGAAGGTCGAGATCGCCGGCCCTGGCTTCATCAACTTCTACCTCTCCGTTGCCGTCAAGAACGCCATCTTTGGCGAGGCCCGCGAGAAGGGTATGGACTTCGCTAAGTCCAACGTCGGTGGCGGCCTGAAGACCCAGGTCGAGTTCGTCTCCGCCAACCCCGTCGGCCCCATGCACATCGGTCATGGCCGCTGGGCCGCTCTGGGCGACTCCCTTTGCCGTGTTATGGATCACGCCGGTTACGTCATCCAGCGTGAGTTCTACATCAACGACCACGGCTCTCAGATGAACACCTTCGGCAATTCCATCAGCACGCGCTATATGCAGCTTGCCGACATCATCGCCAAGCAGGGCGTGGATATCGACGAGGCTCACAAGCTGCTGATTGCCGACCGCGACGCCTTTGTTGCCGACGAGAACGACGAGCATCCCGAGACCCATCCGTATCAGGACAACTTTGCCGAGACTCTGGGCAAGGACTCCTACGGCGGCGACTACATCATCGACGAGGCTGCCGAGTTCTGGCGCACCGACGGCGATAAGTGGGTCGACGCCGATCCGCAGGAGCGCATGGAGAGCTTCCGCGAGCGCGGCTATGTAAAGATGGTCGACAACATGCGCGACCTTTGCCACGCCGTTAACTGCGACTTCGATCGTTGGTTCTCCGAGCGCTCTCTGTACGTGAAGGACACCGAGGGCGAGACCGCCGGCACCTCCGCCGTCGACCGCGCTTTTGAGAAGCTCGACAAGATGGGCTACCTCTACACCAAGGACGGTGCCCTGTGGTTCCGCTCCACCGACCTGGGCGACGACAAGGACCGCGTCCTGATCAAGTCCGATGGCGAGTACACCTACTTCGCCTCCGACGTTGCCTATCACTGGGATAAGTTCCAGCGCGTCGACCACGTCATCGACATCTGGGGCGCCGACCACCACGGCTACATCGAGCGCGTCCGCTGTGTCTGCGACGCTCTTGGCTATCCCGGCAAGTTTGAGGTTCTGCTGGGCCAGCTCGTCAATCTGCTGCGCAACGGCAAGCCCGTCCGTATGTCCAAGCGCAAGGGCACCATGGTGACCCTGCAGGAGCTCGTCGACGAGGTCGGCTCCGACGCCGCTCGCTACACGCTCATCTCCAAGAGCTCCAACCAGATGGTCGACTTCGATATCGAGGCCGTCAAGAAGCGCGACAACTCCAACCCGGTGTACTACGTGCAGTACGCTCACGCTCGCGTGTGCTCCATCCTGCGTCGTGCCGCAGACGTTACTGCCGAGCAGGCCGCTGAGATGGGCATGAAGGCCGTCGCCGCCAAGGCCATCGGTGAGAACGTCGATTACTCTCTGCTGACCGACCCGACCGAGCTCGCCCTTTCGCGTAAGCTCAACGAGCTCACCGACCTCATCGCCAGCTGCGCTCGCGATCGTGCCCCGTTCCGCCTGACTCACTTTGCCGAGGAGCTCGCCGGCGACTTCCACAGCTTCTACGCCGCCTGCCAGGTTCTGCCGAGCGAGGGCCGTCCCGTCGACCCCGAGCTCTCGCGCGCCCGTCTGGCCGCCTGCGACGCTGTCCGCGTGACGCTCGCCCTGGTGCTCACCCTTGTTGGCGTGACTGCTCCCGAGCAGATGTAAGCGCTGGCCGTTTGACTGCGCGGGCTTGGTTTAACTGAGCCTTGAAAGCCCGATCTCCCATGCGGATGTCGGGCTTCTTGCGTTTGGCGGTGCTTTTTGGTGTGTTGGGAAATGCTACCAAATCGCAACTATACCGGTTTACGGGGCTGAATCACCAACTGGCGACCATGGCGCCAATAGCGAAATTAAAACCGAAGGTAGATGGCTCATTGTTTCTTGAAAATGCAGGGTATGGTTGGCTTGTATCATTCTGGCCCCGTAAACCGTCATAGTTTTGAAAATGACCCCTTGGGGACGGAGGAAAATGGGTCATTTTTGTCTCGTGGAGAAACGGCGGAACACCCTCTGCCAAGAATCGGGGGCATCTACTACGTTTAAGTGCGTACCCCGAACCACGCCGAAAATCGCAATATTAAAACCGCAGGTAGCGGACTCGCTGTTTCTGAAAAAACAATGGTATGGTTAGGGGTCCGGGGGCAAGCGTAGTAGATAGGCGCGTTTCGTGGCGCGGCGAATCCCGACGCCATGGATTTGCTCCCTAGTCGCATCATTTGAAGGCGCCTTAGGGCAAGAGTGTCCCTTTTGACTAGTCGTTTATGAACGTCTCCGATGACTAAGTTGCAGGTGGCAGCGGTTGTGTTACACTTACGCTGCGTATTTGACGCAATCATCTCGATACAGATCAATGGTGCCCGTCGCTTTTTGGACGGAGCTAGACTGTTTAGCCGCCCTGAAGGTATATGCAGGGAGCATGTGATCGCAGGGCTTGAAAAGAAAGTTGAGCAAACACTGTGTCTGATCAACAACAAGAAAACGAAATAACGACGACGCAAACGGCTCCCGCTGCACCGGTTACGTCGGACCAGGCCGTGGTGCCCGCGCCGGCGCAGGTCTCGGCTCCTGAGGCGCCTAAGGCCGCCGCGCCTGCCATGCCCGTTGCTAGCGAGGAGGCTGCACCCGCCAAGCCCAAGCGCACGCGTCGTGTGGCCAAGCCTGCTGTGGACGGCGAGGAGGCCGCAAAGCCTAAGCGTCGCACGACGCGCACCACGCGCGCGAAGCGGCCCGCTGCCGCCGATGCGTCGGCCCCCATTTCCGATGAGGTCGCGCAGGCCCGTGCGCTGGCACAGATCAGCGAGGCCCAGGTAGTGCGCGCCCGCCGTCGCGCTGCAGAGCGCGAGGCCGCGGCGCTGACCGAGCTTGCCGTGCCGGGCGTACTCGAGGCTCCGGCGGCCAATGAGGCTCCTGCTGCCGAGCAGATGGCCGAGAAGCCGGCGCCGCGCACGCGTCGCCGTGCGGCAGCCAAGACGCAGCAGCCCGCTGAGCAGCCGACTCCTGAGGTCGCTGAAGCTCCGGCTCGTTCCGCGGCAGGGGAGGATGCTCCCTCCGCTGAGCCCGTCGTGCCCGCTGAGGCCAACGAGGTTCCCGCCGTTGACCCGGCTCTGCGTCCGCATCGTCGCGGCCGCAAGCCCAAGGCGTTTGTTGAGGCCGAGAAAGCCGCTGCCGCAGCAGCTGCTGCTCGGAGCGCAGCGGTGACGGCCGAGCCCGCGGCCACGGCCGACGCGTCGGTCCAGGACGCTCCGTCCACCGAGGCTCCCGCATCTGTCGATGCCGAGCCCGCCGATGTCCGCCCCGGCCGTAGCCGTCGCACCGCGGCAAAGCGTTCGACGAAGTCCAAGGCCAAGGCCGACGCCAAGCCCGTCGACGACAAGTCCTCCGAGGCAACCGCCGATGCCGCTTCCGAGGCCGAGAACTCCGATCAGCCGCCGACTGATAAGTCCAGGCGTACGCGCAGGAAGTCTGCAAAGGCCAAGGTTGCCGAGCAGCAGGGCGACGCCGAACCCAGCAACCATGCCAACACCGACACCAAGGCAGAGGGCGAGGCTCCGTCCGGTACCGATGCTGCTGCCACGGCTGCCGAAGGCGTCGAGACCGAAGAGGGCGCTCGCCCCAACCGCCGTCAGCACAAGCGCAACGACGAGCGCAACGACCGCAAGGACGATCGCAACAACGATCGCCGCGGCCGTCAGCGCGACCGCAAACAGCGCAACAAGGAGCGTAACGCCGCCCCCACCGAGCCCACGCTTTCGCGCGAGGAGCTTGCGGCCATGAAGGTCGCCGAGCTGCGCGAGAAGGCAAAAGAGTTCGAGATCGAGACGACCGGCAAGAAGAAGGCCGAGCTCGTCGAGGAGATCTACACGACTGCCGCGAAGGCCGAGGGCTTCCGCGATATTAAGGGCATCTTGCAGATTCGCCCGGACAGCTCCGGTATCATTCACGCCCACGGTTACATGAAGTCCAACGAGGACGCCTTCGTCCCCGCTTACCTCATCCGCTCCGCGCGTCTGCGCACGGGCGATGTCATCGAGGGCTCGCTGCGCCCCTCGCGCGGCGGCGACAAGCGCGCCGGCCTCGCCAAGATCACGACCGTTAACGGCATGGATCCCGAGCAGATCCGCAACCGCCCCAAGTTCGGCGACCTTACCCCGGTCTATCCTAACGAGCCGCTGCGTATGGAGCACGGCAAGGATTCCATTACCGGTCGCGCCATCGATATCGTGTCGCCGATCGGCAAGGGCCAGCGTGGCCTGATCGTGTCGCCGCCCAAGGCCGGCAAGACAACGATCCTTAAGAAGATCTGCCAGTCCATCTCGATCAACAACCCCGAGGTGCACCTCATCTGCCTGCTCGTCGACGAGCGCCCCGAAGAGGTCACCGATATGCAGCGCTCCATCAAGGGCGAGGTCGTTGCCTCGACCTTCGATATGCCCGCCGACAACCACACCCGCGTGGCCGAGCTCGTTATCGAGCGCGCCAAGCGCATTGTGGAGCTGGGTGGCGATGTCGTGGTGGTGCTCGACTCCATCACGCGTCTTGCCCGTGCCTACAACCTGGCGGCACCTGCCTCGGGCCGTATCCTCTCGGGCGGCGTCGATTCGGCAGCCCTCTACCCGCCCAAGCGTTTCCTGGGTGCAGCCCGCAATATCGAGAACGGTGGCTCGCTCACCATCCTCGCCTCCGCCCTCATCGACACCGGCTCAAAGATGGACGAGGTCATCTTTGAGGAGTTCAAGGGCACCGGCAACATGGAACTCAAGCTCGACCGCGATCTTGCCGATCGCCGCATCTTCCCGGCCATTGACCCCGTTGCCTCCGGTACACGCAACGAGGACCTGCTGGTCGACGAGCAGATGCGCCCGTTTGTCTTTGGCCTGCGTCGCATCCTCGCCGGCATGAACAACACCGAGCGCGCGGCGGCGTCGTTTATCAAGGGTCTTAAGGGCACCAACACCAACCAGGAGTTCCTGGTGCGTTCGGCCAAAAAACACAGCGACTACGAGCAGACGTTTTAGACCATAAGCCGCACGCTATATCGCCATAAGAACGGGCAATCGGGCCGGGGTTTATGCCCCGGCCCTTTCTTTATGGCGCCACTCGGCAACAATTTTTGACCTTATGACCGACAAGCAGCGGATTTCGGGTCACAATCCGGCCTCATCGCTTGCAATCGGAGGGTCGGTTTCGCATAATAACTTTTAAGCTTCGCGACGGAAAACGCAGATGAAACGAACCATATACCGTTGCTTTGGGACGCATGTCCCGCTTCATCTTCTCTCGCGCAGCCAACTAAATGATGCGATTTGGGTGCTGGAAGATGGGGAGAGCTCATGGCTTCTTCTGATGCAACACAACGAGCAGTCCTTGCCGGACTTTCCTGCGGGATCGGCCTTGCCGCCCCCGTGGTGATGTATGCTGCGACGTTGCCGTTCTCGTCGGTTAATGAGACGGTTGTCGCGGGCGCGGTTCCCTTTGCCGTTGGTGCGGTGGCGGGCGTGGGCATCTATGCAGTCTCGCTGGGCATCTCCGAGTATCGTGCCGAGCACGATGGCCGCCTGTTCGAGCCCGATGCTGTGGGCGGTGCCGCTCAGTTTGGCCGGACCCACAGCGAGTTCAAGACCGCTTCGATTCCCGCGCAGCAGCAGGGGGCGGCATCTCAGCCTGCGGTCCCGGCCGATCAAGCCAATGCCGCACAGCCTTCTCCCGCATTTCTCTCCGGCCTGACCGGTGCGTTCCAGCGCCGCCACGCCGACGATGGCGTTCCCACCATCGCGCGCGCGGCTAACGCCATGGATGAGGCCGACGCCTGGTCTATGATCGACAGCATGCTCGATGACGATTCCCCGGTCAGCTGCGATCCTGCGCGTTCGCGCGATGTCTACCAGGTCGCAATCGACGAGCTCACCAACGGTGGAAAGACCGGTTCTTACAATCGCGATGACATTGCCGCTGCCGCACGCGCCGTCTCGGGCTCTCACGCCGCCCCTGCGGGCAGCACCGCAGCTTTCGTGGCGCTTGTAGCCAATGCCGCCAACAATGCCGCCTATAACGGCGCGTCGTCGGCTGCGTACACCTCTGCCGCGGCTGCTGCTTCGGCCGGCCAGCAGAGCACAGCTCAGCCGGCTCCTGTCTCCGATCCCTTTGCCGACGAGCCCCTGGCTGTCGATGAGGAGACCGTCGCCGCTCGCCGTGCTGCCGAAAGCTCGCTTTGGGGCGCTTCGGCCCAAATGCAGGCCGCGGAGGCGGCGCCGTACAACGCCAAGCTCGCCAGCATGCCCATCATTTCCGATGCCAAGGGTGTGGATCTCGCCGATCTGGACGAACCCGCCGCCATCACTGCCTCTATCGATGCACAGGATCGCGTGGACACCGACAGTCTCCCCGATGCCTCTCTTGAGGAAGATATCCCCATGGCCGATTATTCGGGCCACGAGGACATGTGGGCCGCTGCTATGGCGATCATGGCCGAGGTCGCTGAGCCCGCCCCCGTGGCGGTGCCCACGCCTGCAGCCTCACCCGTCTCGGTTGCTCCCGTCTATGTCGGCCGCCACAGCTCTGTGCTTCCCGAGGATACCGCGCGTATCTCGCGCGAGGGTATCGAGCGCGCCGAGGCTATCGCTGCCGGCGTTATGGAAAACCGTCGTCATGAGCGCGTCAATCAGATTCTCGAGGAAGAGATCAACCGTCTGCAGTCTGCGGCCGTCAAGCGCACGGGCCGTGCCTATCTGAGCGTTATCGAGGGCGGTACCGCCAGCTTTACGCCGCTGCGTGCGGAGGCATAATTGCCGCATGGTTAAGGTCGATCGAAAATGGGCTCTTGTCGCCTGCGCCATGGTACTCTTCATTTGGGGCAATTCGCTGGTTCCCGGTACAGGCTCTGGTTCGTTGAGCCTGTCGATCATGGAATCCATTCGCGGCTTTTTGCAGGCCCTGGGGCTTCCATTCGATTGGGTGACCAACTTCGTCGTACGCAAGTGTGCTCATTTTACCGAGTACATGGTGCTTGGCATTTTGGCGACGCACGCCTTTGACCTCGAAGGCCGGCGCACGTTTGATGTGTTGCTGCCCACGGCGGTGTTCTTGCTGCTCGTCCCCTCTATCGACGAGACGATCCAGCTTTTTGTGCCCGGTCGCGCCGGCATGATTACCGATGTGATGATTGACTGCTGCGGGGCGACGACAGGCGTCGTGCTCCGATATCTCTTACGTTCGCTGATGTACACCAAAAAGGCCGCCTAGGACGTTTTGCTTGGTCCTAGGCGGCCTTATGCGTTTGAGGGCCTCTGCGGGGCGTGACGGCGTTGTCCGGGCGTTTTGCGAGTTTGGCTACGCCGCGCCCCGTTGAGGTGTCCTTTACTGGAGCGCCTGTGCGCCCAGGGCGAGACAACCCATGATGCCCTGCTTGCCCTCGAGGCTGTTATTGACAATGTAGGTATCAATGTCGTTGACCTCGGGCGTGACGATATAGCCGTTGAGTATCTCGGCGCACTTTTTGCGTGCGAGCGGCACGATGGGGGTGTGGTCGGCCACGCCGCCGCCGATGATGATCTTTTGCGGCGCGTAGCACAGCGTGTAGGTCATGAGCGCCTGTGCCAGATAGCCTGCGAGCAGGTCCATGGCCTCCGGGTCATCGGCCATGTCTCCGGCGCTCTTGCCATCCCAGCGCTTTTTAACGCCGGGGCCGGCGATGAGGCCCTCGAGGCAGTTGTCGTGGAAGGGGCAAGCGCTATGCTCGCCGATGGTGTCGCGCGGGTCGCGCGTGACCAGGATGTGGCCGGCCTCGGGATGCATCATGCCGTGTACGAGCTTACCGCCCGAGAGCACGCCGGCGCCCACACCGGTGCCGATGGTCAGGTAGACCACGTCTGTGAGGCCCTGGGCGCAACCAAAGGTGACCTCGCCCAGGCAGGCAACGTTGACATCGGTGTCGTAGCCGCAGGGAATATTGAGCTCGTTTTGGATGGTGCCCAGCAGGTCGAAGTAGCGCCATGCCGTTTTGGGCGTCTCCAGGATCTTGCCGTATTGGGGCGAGGCGGGGTTGACCGCGGTGGGGCCAAAGGCGCCGATGCCCAGCGCGGCGATGCCCTTGTCGGCAAACCATGCATTGACGGCCTCAACGGTCTCCTGCGGGGTCGTGGTCGCGATCTGCTCGCGCTCCAGGACCGTACCGTCTGCATAGCCCGTGGCGCAGACCATCTTGGTGCCGCCGGCCTCGAGCGCTCCGATAAGCTGCTGTTCTGCCATAGTATTCCTCTCTCTGGGACGAGTTGCTCCGTGCCTAAAGTATAGGGCTCTAAACCATTTAAGAAAGCGCTATAAAAAGAAGCCTCGCAACGCGGCGGGCGGTGCGAGGCTTCTTTGGTTGCTTTAGTTGCTGGGCCGTCCTTACCCGCGCGGCTTGATTTTATCACGTAACGACTTGAGGTTCTCCAGCGCTGCGTTGAGCGTCTCGTCTCGCTTGGCAAAGTGGAAACGAATCAGATGGTTGACGGGCTCGCGGAAGAAGCTCGAGCCGGGCACGGCGCCCACGCCCACCTTAGACGCGAGATCCTCGCAGAATTCGAGGTCGCTGTCATAGCCAAACTCAGAGATGTCCATCATGACGTAGTAGGCGCCCTGCGGCACGTTATGCTCAAGACCGATGCTGTCGAGTCCCTGGCAGAACAGGTCTCGTTTGGCGGTATAGAGATTGAGGACCTCCTGGTAATAGCTGTCGTCGAATTTGAGGGCGGTGACGACAGCTTCCTGCAGGGGAGCGGCAGCACCCACGGTGAGGAAGTCGTGGACCTTTTTAATGCGCTCGGTGATCTGAGCCGGGGCGATGGTGTAGCCCAGACGCCAGCCGGTGATGGAGTACGTCTTAGACAGCGAACTGCAGCTGATGGTTCGATCGAACATGCCGGGCAGCGTGGCCATATAGACGTGCTCGTGGGGCGCGTAGACGATGTGCTCGTATACCTCGTCGGTAATGCAGTATGCGTCGTACTTTTTGCAGAGGTCGGCGATAAAGGTGAGCTCCTCGCGCGTAAAGACCTTGCCGCAGGGGTTGGAAGGGTTGCACAGGACGATGGCTTTGGGGTCGTTGTCACGGAAGGCTGCCTCGAGCGTCTCGCGGTCAAAGTCGAATGTGGGCGGGTTGAGCGGCACGTAGATGGGCTCGGCACCCGAAAGGATGGTGTCGGCGCCGTAGTTCTCGTAGAACGGCGAGAAGATGACGACTTTGTCGCCGGGGTTCGTGACCGTCATCATGGCGGCCATCATGGCCTCGGTGGAACCGCAGGTGACCACGACGTTCTGGTTGGGGTCGACCGGCATGCCCATAAAGTGCTCCTGCTTGGCGGCGAGCGCCTCGCGCATGGCCTGGGAGCCCCAGGTGATGGAGTACTGGTGATAGAGCGGCTTGGGGTCGCTGGCGATGGCGCACAGGCTGTTGAGCAACTGCGCCGGGGGATCGAAGTCAGGGAAGCCCTGCGAGAGATTGACGGCGTCGTACTTATTGGAGATGCGTGTCATGCGGCGGATGACCGAATCGGTAAATCTTGCCGTGCGGTTGGAGAGTTCTTTCATGACGGTCCTTTCGAGGATTTGCAGTGGGGCAAGTTTACTCCTATGGAACCGGTAGGATTTGACCGAAATGGATCCAAAAAACTCTTTTCAAAATTCTTGAAAATTGGGGCTTGCATCGCATGGCGTTCCTTGCAATAATAGTCGAGCGCGAAGCGCACAGGACACGGTGGGTGTAGCTCAGTTGGCTAGAGCGACGGGTTGTGGTCCCGTAGGTCGAGGGTTCGAGTCCCTTTACCCACCCCAATTCTTGCTTCGTGTTGATATCGGGTCGTTAGCTCAGTTGGTAGAGCAGGGGACTCTTAATCCCAAGGTCCAGGGTTCGACCCCCTGACGGCCCACCACACGATATCTCCTCTAAAGTCCGCCACAACGGACTTTAGCTTTGGGTCGTTAGCTCAGTTGGTAGAGCAGGGGACTCTTAATCCCAAGGTCCAGGGTTCGACCCCCTGACGGCCCACCCAAAGAGTGTAAAAGCGACTGGCTTCGGCTGGTCGCTTTTTTATTTACCTCGCATGGGGTCGAACCCGTCAGGGCGCGGAGCTGAGGAAACTGCACCGCGATTCCCTTAGGGAAAACACGGCTCAAGCCCCGTAAGCGTGTTTTCCTTGGGGGAATCATACTTACGGGGCTCGATGCATGTTGAGAAATTGTGATCAAACTCTAAGTGAGAATCGAATTAGTCGGCTCGATAGTGCGAACCTAGGCTTTCAGTCCGCTTGCGCATGGCTTTGACCATCTCCGTTGCCAGCTGAATCTGCGATTGCAGGCGGGCGAGGGCTGCGACTTCGCTGTCCTGGGCTTTCTGCGTGCTCAAGGTCGTTGCCTCCGTCTTCAAGCCCTCAAGCTCGTGTAGTGCCTTGGATAGGCCCGTCTCGGTCCTGTTGATCATGCAGTAGGTGCTCATTGTGTGTCTGAGGCTGCGGGTCAGGCGCTCAGCGTCTGCTGTAGCAATTCCATGCTGGGGGAGGGCGGTATCCACCGGTGTGCCAGCCTCGGGAGCGCCCAGTGCTGCTCGAGCCGCTGATACGCCCGCAATGCGTCCGAATACGATGCCATTGGCGCTTGACAAGCCTCCGATGCGGTCGGCGCCGTGCATGCCGCCTGTTGCCTCGCCACAGGCGTAGAGGCCCTCAACGCCCGTGTGGGCGGTCTTATCGATCTTGATGCCGCCATTAGCGGCGTGGGCATACATCGCCACGCGCATCTCGTCGCTCGGCGCGATACCGTGCTCGTCTTTCAGCCAGGTGGCAAAGGTCTGCACAAACTCGGGAACATCCTCGCGGGGGAAGTCGTAGTGCAGCGCCAGGCCCTCGGTGCCCGCCTGGTCGATGGCAAGATCGATGGCGCGAGAAGCCAGGCATGATGTGAAGGGGCCATATCCGGAGCGTTGCTCAAGCAGATCGTCCAGCTTGTCGTCGACGATATCGACCGGCTGGTCGAACTTGACGTAGCGCCAGGTCTTCTCGTTAAAGACAAGATTGCGCTTGGGCTCGATGAAGCCCGGCATCATTTGCATGAACTCTATATTAGTGAGCGTTGCGCCGTGCGCCTGTGCGATGGCCTGCGAGGAGCTGAGCACGTCTGCCGAAGTGAGGCTGCGCTCGAACAGGCCACCCGTGCCGCCCGCAGCGATGATAGTGGCCTTTGCTGCAAAGGTCACAATGCGCTCGTCCGTTTGGTTGAAGAGCATGGCGCCGACAATCTTCCCGGATGTGTCTTCAACAAGGTCGATGAGCTCGTGGCGGGGGAGTAGGCGAATGCCGAGCAACTCTATCTGGGCCGTACACGCGTCTTCGAGGGGCTTGCGGGTGAGGCCGCGCCAATTGCGTGTCTTATGGTCAAAGCAGGGGATAAACTGCTTTTGCTGGGCGCTCTCGGCGCTTTGCGGGCGCTGGAGTTCTACGCCCAGATCCTGTTCGAGCCAGTCAATCGCCTGGGGAATGCCGTGGACGAACGTCTGGACGAGTTCGGGGTCGGCAACGCCGCCGCCGACGGTCTGGATGGTGTCGATGAGTTCCTGTTCGTCGTCTTCGTCGACGGGGCCAATAAGGCCGAGGCCCCAGGTGCCCGGGAAAAAGCTCGATCCGCTCATGGTCTTGCCGGCGCTTGCGATGGCAACGGTCGCGCCCGCGCGTGCTGCTTCTATAGCGGCGCAAAGGCCCGCAATGCCAGATCCAATTACCAGTACATCAGTTGATTCCATGGGATTCCTTTCTCGTTCGCGCATTGTCGCATGGGTGATCGGCAAAGGCGTCGCAAAGATTGGATAAATCGGTAAAGGGCAAATATGGCAGGTGTGCGTCATGGACGCTCTGGCGTTCCATCTCGTCACATCTCGTATTTCGCCCCAACTGTTATATCGGCATTAGTCACCCTGCGACAGCGCAAACAAAAAGAGCCGCTACCTCGAAAGGTAGCGGCTCTAAAGCTCAACTGTATGAGCATCGCGCGGGCGCGATTAGGCCTTGAGGGCCTCCTCGACGGCGACAGCGCAAGCGACGGTGGCACCGACCATGGGGTTGTTGCCCATGCCGATGAGACCCATCATGTCGACGTGCGCAGGCACGGAGGAGGAACCGGCGAACTGGGCGTCGGAGTGCATACGGCCCATGGTGTCGGTCATGCCGTAAGAGGCAGGGCCGGCGCCCATGTTGTCCGGGTGCAGGGTACGGCCAGTGCCGCCACCAGAAGCGACGGAGAAGTACTTCTTGCCAGCCTCGATGCGCTCCTTCTTGTAGGTGCCAGCGACGGGGTGCTGGAAGCGCGTGGGGTTGGTGGAGTTACCGGTGATCGAGATGTCGACGTTCTCGTGCCACATGATGGCAACGCCCTCGCGGACGTCGTCGGAGCCGTAGCAGTTAACGGCAGCGCGGGGACCATCGGAGTAGGGGATGGTCTCGACGACCTTGAGCTCGCCCGTGTAGTAGTCGAACTGGGTCTTCACGTAGGTGAAGCCGTTGATGCGGGCGATGATCTGAGCAGCGTCCTTGCCCAGACCGTTGAGGATAACGCGCAGCGGCTTCTTACGAGCCTTGTTGGCGTTCAGAGCCAGGCCGATAGCGCCCTCAGCGGCAGCGAAGGACTCGTGGCCGGCCAGGAAGGCGAAGCACTCGGTGTCGTCGGAGAGCAGCATAGCGCCCAGGTTGCCGTGGCCCAGACCGACCTTGCGGTCCTCGGCGACGGAGCCGGGAACGGTGAAGGCCTGGATGCCCTCGCCGATGATGGCAGCAGCCTCAGAAGCGGACTTGGCGCCACGCTTGACAGCGAGAGCGCAGCCGAGGGTGTAGGCCCACTCAGCGTTCTGGAAGGCGATGGACTGGGTGTTGTTGACGATCTCACGCGGGTTGAAGCCCTTGTCGGTGCAGATCTGCAGAGCTTCCTCGAGGGAGGCGATGCCGTTGTCGGCGAGGCACTTGTTGATCTTGTCAGCGCGGCGCTCGTAACCTTCGAACGTAACAGTCATAGTTATTTCCCTCCCTTTCTACTCGTGAACCGGGAACACGCTGGCGACGGAGTGAGTCTCCTCGTCGGTGCGCGGGTCGATGTACTTGGCAGCGTTCTCCCACTGACCATAGTGGCCCATAGCGCCAGCGATGGCCTCCTCGGGGGTCTTGCCGGCCTTGACGGCGTCGGTGAACTTGCCGAGGTTCAGGAACTCGAACGCGATGATCTCGTTCTTGTCGTTGAGAGCCATGCGGGTGACGTAGCCCTGAGCGAGCTCGAGGTAACGAGCGCCCTTGGCCTTGGTGCCGAACATGGTGCCGACCTGAGAGCGAAGGCCCTTGCCGAGGTCGTCGAGGGAGGCGCCCACGGGCAGGCCGCCCTCGGAGAACGCGGTCTGGCTGCGGCCGTAAACGATCTGCAGGAAGATCTCGCGCATAGCAACGTTGATGGCGTCGCAGACGAGGTCGGTGTTGAGGGCCTCGAGGATGGTCTTGCCGGGAAGGATCTCGGAAGCCATGGCGGCAGAGTGGGTCATGCCCGAGCAGCCGATGGTCTCAACGAGGGCCTCCTCGATGATGCCGTCCTTGACGTTCAGCGTGAGCTTGCAGGCGCCCTGCTGAGGTGCGCACCAACCCACACCGTGCGTAAGACCGGAGATGTCGGAAATCTCCTTAGCCTGGACCCACTTGCCCTCCTCGGGGATGGGTGCGGGGCCGTGGTATGCACCCTTGGCAACGGGGCACATGTTCTCCACTTCCTGTGAGTACTGCATGCCTCTCCTCTCTATCGTGTTGGCGTCCCGTCTGGGGGTCGTGGCTGGCGATTGCCGGGCGACCCTTCGAAAGGGACATGACATGCAGCCCCTATAATACCGCGAAATGCACGGAATATTCGGCGAACGGCTCAGTTTTCGTAGCGAGAAGCGCGGAACTTTCAATTGAAACGATTTAATCAAGTTGTTTGCGGTTGCGCGGTCCGCTGAAGGGGATCGGTTCTGGTCAAGCTTTTGGCAAGGCAACGTTGCCTGACCTGTGGCTATATTGCCGTTCGCCGTCGGTTTGCCGCCTTTTACCGTCGACGGGTGCCATTTTGCGTGAATGTTTTGATGGCACGTTTCAATCGTGATGTATTGGATGGTAAGCAGATCCCGGCGAAGGGAGCGCCATGCAGCGCGTTTGGAAAACGATCACCGGTTTTTACCATGTTTGCGCCCGCGGTATGGCCGGGCGGCAGATCTTTGAGAGCGACGAGGACCGGTGGGAGTTTTTGGAGCTGATGTGCGAGTGCTGCCGCGATGCCCAGGTGACGATTGTGGCGTGGTGTCTCATGAGCGACTACGTGGATCTGGTGCTTTTGGATTACGAGGACAAAATGAGCACAGCCATGCAGCGGCTTCTGCTGACGTATGCTCGTCGGTTCAATAAACGTACCGGGCGCGCGGGCTGCCTATTTCGTGAGCGTTTTGAGCGCCGCTCGCTCGATACCGACTGGCAGGTGATGGAGGCTATTCGCTCTGTACACGCCGATCCGCAGGAGGCGGGCGTTAGCCTAATCGAGCGTTATCCCTGGAGCAGCTTTGCGGAGCATCTACGCGCTTACGACAGTGATGCGGCCGATGCCACGAGGGGATTTTCCGATCCTTCTTGCGTGCTTGAACTTTTTGATTCTGCCGAGGGCTTTATTGCCTATTCGCTAGCGATGCCCGACGGCGGCAAACCGGCGCTGCGCGATATGAAAGAGACGGAGTGGGAACGCCACGCCTTTGCCGACAGGTTGGCGAAGAGCCTCGGGGTTCCGCTTCGCGATGTTAAAGCCGCACCGCCGGCGCGGCGCGATACCGTTATTGTTGGATTGCACGATGCCGGTTTCACGGTGCGCCAGATTGAGCGGTATACCGGGGTTGGCAAAAGTACTGCCTCTCGTATTGTGCGTGCTTATGCGCAGGTGGACGCGCAGGTCGAGGGCTCGAGATAAAGGCAGTAAAGAAAATGGCCGAATCGCAAAAGTTAAGCGATTCGGCCAACAGAATTCTTCAGATTTGAGACAAATGTTACTGATTATTTTGTCCCGTGAGCATGCCGTCGAGGGTGCGCCAGGCTAACTCGGCGCATTTAACGCGGGCGGGCATGTGCGAGATGTCCTGGAGCTGAGCGGCCTCGTCCAGATCTTCCAGGTCCTCCTCGGAGAGCTGCTCGCCGCGGATCATGGCGAGGAAGAGCCCTGCCAAGCGACGTGCTTCCTCGACCGTCTCGCCGGTGATGAGGTCGGCCATGATGTCGGCGCTGGCCTGGCTGATGGCGCAGCCGTGGCCGGTAAACGAGGCCTCCTCGATCACGTTGTTCTCGACACGTAGCTGCAAGGTGAGCTCGTCGCCGCAGCTGGGGTTGATGCCGTCGTGCTCGTGCGTGGGGGCATCCATCTCGTACTTGTAGTCGGGGTGTGAGTTGTGCTCCATAAACGTGGTGGAGGTGTACAGATTACCCATTGAACGTGCTCCAAACGTGATGCAGACCGGCGATGAACTTGTCGATATCGGCCTTGTCGTTGTAGAAGGCCACGCTGGCGCGGCAGCAGGCGAGGTTCTCGACGCCCAGCCAGGTGAGCAGCGGCTGCGCGCAGTGGTGACCCGCGCGGATGCAGACGCCGTCCATGTCCATGATGCTCGCGATATCGTGCGGGTGGATGCCGTGGACGTTAAAGCTCACGACGCCGTGATGGTTGTCCCAATAGATAGAGCCGATGATCTGGACAAAGTCGAGCTGCATGAGCTCGCCCATCAGGTAGTGGACGAGCGCTTGCTCGCGGGCCTGGATGTTTTCGTAGCCCACGGTGTTAACCAGGTAATCAAGCGCCGCGCCTGTGGCGAAGATGCCGGCGGCGTCCTGCGTGCCGGCCTCGAACTTCTCGGGGACGGGCGCCCAGACGGCGTCCTGCTCGGTGACCGAGTCGATCATCTCGCCGCCGGTAAGCATGGGCGGCATGGCGTTGAGCAGGTCCATCTTGCCCCACAGCACGCCGATGCCCATGGGACCCATGGCCTTGTGCGCGCTAAAGGCAAAGAAATCGGCGCCCAGATCTGCCACGTTGACCGGCATGTGCGGCAGCGACTGCGCGCCGTCGACGACCAGATAGCCGCCATACTTGTGCACGAGCTTGCCGAGATTCTTGACCGGGTTCTCGACGCCCAGGACGTTAGAGACCTGACCCACGGCCAAGATCTTGGTCTTGGGGCCCACCTTGGCAAGCACTTCCTCGGTCGTGAGCTGGCCGGTCTTGGTGGGGTAGAGGTAGACGAGCTTGGCGCCGGTCTCGCGGCAGACCTGCTGCCACGGGATCAGGTTGGAGTGGTGCTCCATGATGGTGATGACGACCTCGTCGCCCGGCTCGAGGACCGTGGGCGCAAAGCTCTTGGCGACCAGGTTGAGCGACTCACTCGTGTTGCGGGTGAAGACGACCTCGTTGGCCTGGGGCGCGCCGATGACGTCGGCGATCTGCTGGCGCACCTTCGCGATGGCCTCGGTGGCCTCGACGGACAGCGAGTACAGGCCGCGCAGGGGGTTGGCGTTCATGCGCTGGTAGAAGTCACGCTCGGCGTCGAGCACGCAGGCGGGGCGCTGCGCGGTGGCGGCGCTATCGAGGAAGGCGATCTCGGGGTGCTGCTGGAACAGCGGGAACTGCGCCTTGTAGGGATTGGTTTCGATGTCGACGGTAGGCCAGCCGCGCGAGGCCTCGTCGCTGGCGTCGAGCTCCATAGGCTCCGGTGCGGTACAGGTGTCGCATTTAACGTGCTCGGTGTCGATCATGCGAGCTCCTCTTCAAAGTTGTCGATCAGGTTGTTGCCCAAGCGGACGACGGCGGCGCGGGTGCGCTCGTCAGTGGCGGAAAGCGCAGCATCCTCCAACTTGGCGCGGATGAACAGGTCCTCGGCGGCGTTTTGGTCAAGGCCGCGGCAGGCGAGGTAGAACAACTGCTCGTCGCGGACGTGGCCGATGGTGGCGCCGTGGTTGCCGGCAACGTCATCCTCGTCGCAGAGGATGACGGGGACGGTCTTGTTGTCGACGCCCTTGTTGGCCAAAAGCACCGTCTCGCGCTCGGTGCCGGTTGCACCCTTGCAGCCGTGCACGAGGTCGATGGTGCCGCGGTAGACCTTCTTGGACGTGCCGGTCAGCACGCCGTTGGCGTCGATCTCGCACTCGGTCTTGCGACCGCGGTGGCGCAGCTCGTAGTTAAAGTCGCGCACCTGCTCGCGGGCGCCCAGGTAGTCAGTATCGATGGTGACCTTGGCGGTATCGCCTAGAAGGTCGCCGGCAAGGCCGGTGGCGCTGGCGCCGGCGCCCAGGACGGTGTGCTGCACGTTGACGCGCGCACCCTCGTCCAGGAACAGGCCGGTGTCGTCGAGCGCGATCCAGCTATCGTCGAGCGTCTGCGTGCAGGTTACGTTGACGGTGGCGTACTCGTGGGCGCACACGCGTAGCACGGAGCCCACGACGCCTTGGCCGGCAACGGGGGAGTCCAGGGCTATGCACAGGTCGAGCGTTGCCTGCGGACGGGCGACGACATCGATAGCGGCGATGGCCGCGGCGGCGTCGACACCGCTCACGCGCACGGTAACCGTGGCGTGCTGGTATGCGGGCACATCGATGACGACGCGCTTGGTGGCGTGATCGGCCAGATAGGTGTAGGCGGCCTCGCCCATGCCGGTCTCGAAGGCCTCGGCGGGGGAGAGCTCCTCTTCGAGCTTGATGGCTCCGGCCTGGTAGACGGAGGTAGCGGGCACGTCGAGCTCGGTCTCGGGCGTGATGCGGGCACGATCGGCGGCGTCGCCGGGGGCGGAGGCGCGGCGCTCGGGGAAGCGCTCGGCCATGGCCTCCATGGCGGCATCGAAGGCGTCGGCCGAGCCGGCAAACTGCTCGTCCAGGCCCTCAACCTCAACGGCCTCGGCGGGAGCGGCGGAAAGCTCGTCCGAAAGCTCGAGCTTGGTCTGGTTCATTTTGAGCCAGCCCCAAGTTGCTGCCGGCATCGCATTAACCTGCTCGAGCGTGGTAGCAGCGGTGTTGGTTTCCTGTTTCATTATCCGATCGCTCCTTCCATCTCGAGCTTGATCAGGTTGTTCATCTCGACGGCGTACTCAAGCGGCAGCTCCTTGGAGACCGGGTTGGCAAAGCCGTTGACGATCATGGTGCGGGCCTCTTCCTCCGAGATGCCGCGGCTCATCAGGTAGAACACCTTGTCGTCGCCGATGCGGCCGATGGTGGCCTCGTGGCCGATGTCGACGTTCTTGGCGCGGATGTCCATGGCCGGAATAGTGTCGGAGCGGCTCTGGTCATCGAGCATCAGCGACTGGCAGCTCACGGTTGCCTTGGAGCCTTCGGCCTTGGGCGTGGCCACGATGGAGCTGCGGAAGGTCTGGATGCCGCCGCTCTTGGAGATGCCCTTGGTCTCGACGGTTGCCGAGGTCTCGGGTGCGTTGAGCACGACCTTGCAGCCGGTATCGAGGTTCTGGCCGGCGCCGGCAAAGGTAATGCCGGTAAAGCTCGAGCGGGCGCGGCGGCCGTTGAGCACGCTCATGGGGTAGAGGTAGCCCACGTGGCTGCCGAAGGAGCCGCTGATCCACTCGATGTCGCCATCCTCGTCCACGCGCGCACGCTTGGTGTTGAGGTTGTACATGTTCTTGGACCAGTTCTCGATAGTCGAGTAGCGCAGGTGCGCACGCTTGCCCACAAAGAGCTCGACAGCGCCGGCGTGGAGGTTGGCTACGTTGTACTTGGGCGCGGAGCAACCCTCAATGAAGTGCAGGTCGGCATCGTCCTCGACGATGATGAGCGTGTGCTCAAACTGGCCGGCGCCCTTGGCGTTAAGGCGGAAGTAGCTCTGCAGCGGGAAGTCGAGCTTGGTGCCCTTGGGCACGTAGACAAACGAGCCGCCCGACCACACGGCACCATGCAGGGCCGCAAACTTGTGGTCGGTGGGCGGGATGAGCGTCATAAACTTCTCGTGAATGAGCGGCTCCCACTGCGGGTCGTGCAGGGCCTCCTCGATGCCGGAGTAGACGATGCCCATCTTGGACGCGGTGTCCTGCATGTTGTGGTAGACGAGCTCGGAGTCGTACTGCGCGCCGACGCCCGCCAGGTAGCTGCGCTCGGCCTCGGGGATGCCCAAGCGCTCAAAGGTGCTCTTGATGTCGTCGGGCACCGACTCCCAGTCGTGCTTTTGGTCGGTGTTGGGCTTGACGTAGGTGACGATGTTGTCCATGTCCAGGCCCTCGATGGAGGGCCCCCACGTCGGGTCGGGGAAGCGGTTGAAAATCTCGAGGGACTTTAAGCGCAGGTCGAGCATCCACTGCGGCTCGTCCTTCTTTGCGCTGATCTCGCGCACGATGTCGGGCGTGATGCCGGCGTCGAGGCGCTCGAATCCCTCCTCGCCATAGGTGAAGTCGTAGAGGCTGCGGTCGATGTCCGCGACCTCGGTGCGGTTCTTGGTCATTGCGTCGCCCCTTTACGCCTGCTGCTCGGCAGCGGCGGCCTCGGCCTGGGCGCGCTGCTCGGCGGCCTCGCGCTCGAAGGTCTCAAAGCCGTTCTTGTCGATCCAGGGGATCAGCGAGGCGTCGTCCTCGCGCACGATGTGGCCCTTGACCATAACGTGGACGCGGTCGACATCCAGGTGCTCCAGGATGCGCGTGTTGTGCGTGATGATGAGCATGGAGCCGTCGCAGCTCTTGCGGTAGGCGTCCATGCCGTGGCTGACGGTGGACAGGGCATCGACGTCCAGGCCTGAGTCAGTCTCGTCCAGGATGGCGAGTTTGGGCTGCAGCAGCAGAAGCTGGAGCATCTCGACCTTCTTTTTCTCGCCGCCCGAGAAACCTACGCCCAGCTCGCGGTTGAGGTAGGCGGTGTCCATGTTGAGCTCGGCCGCGAGCTCCTTGACGCGACGGCGGAACTCCTTGCCCTTCATCTCCAGACCGGGGCGGCCGGCGATGCTGGCGCGCAAAAAGCTTGACAGCGGCACGCCCGGGATCTCGACCGGGGCCTGGAAGCTCAGGAACAGGCCGGCGCGGGAGCGCTTGTCGGTAGTGAGCTCGGTGATGTCCTGGCCGTCAAAGACGATGCGGCCGTCCTGCACGGTGTAGACGGGGTCGCCCATGACCAGGTGGCCGAGGGTGGACTTGCCGGCGCCGTTGGGTCCCATCAGCACGTGGGTCTCGCCGGCGGCGACGTTGAGGTTGACGTTGTGGAGGATGGTCTTTTCGTCCACGGAGGCGGTCAGACCTTCGATGGAAAGCAGCGGATTTGCGCTCATGCTGTCCCTCTCTGTATATGGTGTACTCATAGGTGTACTAAACCCTAGGAATCTTCTCGGAATAAAGTTACTATGGGTTCGGCGTTAGTCAAGGGAAAACCCGACTAATCCACTCGACTTTTTAGATGTGGGACATAATTATCAGGTTTGTTTGCCCCGCGTGCATAAGATTTGGGACAAACGCCCCAGGTGATTTTGTCCCAGGAACAATGGGAGGGTAGGTATGCTCATTTCTTCTAAGGGCCGCTATGCCCTCCGTTTGATGATCTATATCGCAGCGCTTGGTGACACCGAGGGCAAGATTGCCCTGCGCGAGGTCGCCGACCGCGAGCATATCTCGCAAAAGTATTTGGAGCAGTTGGTTCGTCCGCTAATGAAGGCGGGCCTGCTTAAGAGCGTACGCGGTAAGGGCGGCGGCTACATGATGGCCAAGGACCCGGCCGAGGTGCGCGCCGGCGACATCCTGCGCGCCGTTGAGGGCAGCACGGCTCCGGTGGCGTGCGACGGTATCGACAACAGCTGTACCCGCAGCGACCTTTGCTCGACCGTCAGGTTTTGGCGCGGTCTGGACGACGTGATCGAAAAGTACGTTGACGGCGTGACGTTGGCCGACCTGGCAGCCGTCCCCGAGATCAACTTCGACATTAAGCTGTAGGGGTGCAAATGGCATCTCTCGACAAGGTGTACAAGCAAATCGAAGTTTTTGCTCGGGAATGTGACGCCGAGAAGGTCATGTTGTTTGGTTCTCGTGCTCGAGGCGACAACTTGCCCAAGAGCGATATTGACATCGCCGTAGCAGGTTGCCGGGATTTCGGCCGTTTCTCATATTTGATCGATGAGCGTCTTGATACTCTTTTAGATGTAGATGTCGTCAATCTCGACGAGTCCTTATCGCAGCAATTGCTCGATGAAATTGCCAGGGATGGTGTGATTCTGTATGAAAAAATATGAGAACTTTGCCAGCGCCTTGGCGAATCTTGAGGATGCGCCCAATCAGGATCTCAACAATGATTTTGTTCAGAGTGGATTGATTAATAAGTTCAATCTTCAATTTGAACTAAGCTGGAAGCTCCTTAAGCGTCTGCTCGAGTATGAGGGTGCCACGCTTGCCGCGTCGGGGTCTCCTCGTGCCATCTTGAAGGAGGCCTACCGATTCTACGACTTTATTGATGAGGCGGCCTGGCTAGATATGCTCAGAGACCGCAATACGAACGTTCATATCTATGACAATAAGCTCGCTCAGGATTTGATTCAGCGCATCTTGAACGTCTATATCCCCGCTTTCTGTCAGTTGCGAGACGGGCTGATGGAGCGTTACGGCGAGCTTCTTCTGGTGCCCGACGACCAGTTTGTTTAATTCCTTAAGATTTCGCGGAGGGTTGTTGCCGTTTGCCGATGGGTTGTTGTGCAACAAACGGGGAGCTGCAATACTGAATTCATCTTTGCAAACTGCTCTTTAACCACACCAATGCAGGGAGGATCTATGCAGCCCAAGCATTCCGCAATTGTCGCGGGCCTGACGTTGGCGCTTTCGTTTGGCACCGTTGCCGCGCCTGTGACTGCTGTTGCCGAGGAGCCCACGCCGGGCGTTGCCTCGGATGCCACCGATATCGATAAGGGCCTTTACACCCAGCAGTCCTTCTCGGGCGTGTTGAGGTCGGTTCAGGGTGTTTCGTTTGTCAACGTGACCGCCGAGATGAAGTACTTCACCAAATACGAGAGCCACGGCAACTATAACCAGGGATTTTCGTATGGTGACGGCTATAACGCGCTGGGCTATTACCAGTTCGACCGTCGTTGGTCGCTCATTCCGTTTATGAAGCAGGTCTACAACTACGATTCTGCCAAGTACGGCATGCTTAAGGCCGCGATCGATCGCGGCAGCGAGATTTCCAACGCGAACAACCCAATGTATGCGAACGGCCAGCTCACCGAGCTGGGCCGTATTGCGCAGGAGGCCTTCCAGGGCGCTTATAACACCGACCCTGCTGAGTTCTCAGCCCTGCAGGATGCGTATGCGTACAACTCGTACTATGCAGTGACCGAGGCATGGCTCAAGAGCGCTCTTGGCATTGACATCTCCGGTCGTGCTGACTGCGTCAAGGGTATGGTGTGGAGTATCACCAATATGTGCGGCACCGGTGGCTGCCAGGACTTTTTCCGCTGGGCAAACCTTTCTAACAGTATGACCGACCGCGAGTTTGTGACGGCGCTTTCCAACAGCGTGGTCAATAATGTGGCGACCAAGTATGCAAGCCAGCCCCAGTACCACGAGGGCTGGAAGAACCGCTACCGCAATGAGCTCAAGGATTGTCTGGTCTATATTACCGAGGACGAGGCTGCCGCAGCAACGCCTGTGGAGCCTGAGCCGGAGCCCGCGCCGGCGCCGACGCCCGGTCCGAGCATGGCGCCCGCTGCTCCCGCCGCACCGACGCCTGGTACCGATGACGATGCGGGCGACGATAACGATACTGATACGCCCTCGACTGATGGCGGCAGCGATGATGCCGGCAATGGTGGAGCTGCGTCTGGCGACACTTCGGCTGGCGATTCGTCGACTCCTGGCTCTGACGGCGCTGCGGGCGGTGCGGATTCTGGCTCTTCCGATGCGGGCACTTCTAACGGTACCGGCGACTCTTCTGCCGATGCTGGGTCCTCTAACGGTTCTGGCTCTGATGTCTCCGAGGAAGGTTCGAACGAGGGCTCCGATGCTGGCGATTCCTCGACGGAAAATAAGCCTTCTACCGGCGAGCAGCTTGGCTCTATGTTGGGGTCGTCGTTGATGGCGGGCATTAACGGCAGCTCTTCTTCTGATGAGAACACTTCTGATGGGGCCTCTGAGCCCAGGGCTGACGGCGATGCTTCGATCGATGACGCCGCGAAGCAATCCGACGCCGATGCTCAGAAGGCCGGTGACAAGGGCGGTACTACGACCACCGCGACGACTACCACGACCAAGACCTCGGGCGGTACCATGCCCAAGACGGGCGACATCATTGTTATGGCGAGCCTTGCCAGTGCAAGCTTGGCCACGCTGGGTGTCACCTCTATTGTGAGTGGCAAGAATAAGCTCGATCAGCAGCGTAAGGCTGCTGGGGAGGACAGTTCTGAGGAGTAGCCTCTCGATTGTCAGACGGCTAAAGAGTCGGGACGGAGCCTGGTGCTGCTGCATCATGCTTCGTTTTGTTGTGCAACGATTAGTTATGCCCCCTCACACCCCATGTTGCTACCGTTGCCCGATATGTTTGCGCGCTACATCAGTACGTGCGAGGCGGTCATTACAATTGGCATCGTGCTGCGATTTAGGGGGAACGTTGCAATGTCTGAACAGGCAAATAATGGTTGTGCTGCCGGCTTTGGCGTGTGCTTGATCGGTGGTGCCGACGATGCGGTTTTGCCGATTGACATGCATGACTATATGGAGGCTCTTGGTCGCTGCACGCTGGTCGACAAGACCATGTTTATTGCCGATGTTCTGAATTGCGATGCGTCCGTTATGGTGTGCTGCCGACCCGAGGGTTTTGGCAAGAGCATGAACTTGTCGATGCTCAAGGCTTTTCTGGAGCGTCCCGTGGTCGGTCGCGCCGGTCGGATCTCGTTTGCCGGTGCTCAGATTTGGGATGCGGACGGCGGGCGCTATAGGAACGAGTACGCTTGCTATCCGGTGATATCGCTGGACTTTTCTGACGCTGTGAGACGTGGCGCCGCTGTTGCCGACGTCGTGCGCGATGCTCTTTCGGACGAGTGCGCTCGCCTGCTGGCACTCTTGGAAGCCCCGGATTTAGCTCGAGATAAGGTGCGTCACATCGAACGCGTTGCGCGTGGTGTGGCGAGCGAGGCCGAGGTTGACTCGGTGCTTGGTCTGCTCATTGAGCTACTGGAGATGGCCTGCGATGAGCAGGTTGTATTGCTCGTTGATGGGTACGACGCGGCGTGGCTGGGCCGTGCGAGCGCGAGGGACGCTTCTGGCGCCGATCCGGTAGAGCTATTCGATCGCGTGCTGTTTGACGCCATTGCCGCCGCGGGCCATTCGCTACGGTTGACGTGTCTGATGGGGGAGCGTCCCGGCCCTGCCGAGGCGGCGCTTTCTTCGCGCGGCTGCTCGTATTGTCTGACGACGCCGCTGTCAGCGTGGTGTGACCGTTGGTTCGGCTTTTCGGATGCCGAGGTCGAGGCTCTGCTGAATCATGCTGGACGCGAGGAATACCTGGATGATGCGCGTGAATGGCTCGAGGGATATCGGTTTGGCAGGACCTATTGCTCGAGTCCAGCGCGTGTGATCGGTTTTCTGGACCGAGGCTGCACAGCGCCTGTGCGAGCCGATCTGTATGGGTATGCCGATTGTCTAAGTAGGGTAGTTGCCGGGTGGAATCTCGATTGCCTTTCAGTCTTGTTCGATTTGCTCGAGCCCCATGGATGTGTTGAGGCCCCGCTTTGTTTGGGCACTGCGGGGCCGGAGGCCTCGTCTGATGATGACCTGTGGACGGCGCTGTATCTGTCCGGTTTCCTCACGACAGATATGACTGAGGAGCCGGAACATGGCAGTCGCCTCCGTGCTCTGCGGTTGCCCAATAATGAGCTTCGCCAAGCCTTGCGTCTGGTGATTATTGAGTGGTTTGAGTGTGCTGCCGAAGACATTCGGGATGTCGATGCGTTTCGCGACGGGTTGTGTCGTGGGAACGAGGATGCGGTGAGGCGGGCGCTAGACCGCATCCTGGGAGATGCGGGAATCGGTTCGACCGACCCAGATGCGCCGCTGCCATATCACCTGCTCTTGCAGGGACTCTGCTTTGGATTGCCGGGCTATGCCAATCCTGCCTCGAGGCGAAAGCGTGGCGCGAATCGCTGGGACATTCAGGTTTTTCCTACGGGCTCTGTGTTTGACGTGGCAGACACGATCGGCATGCTCGAAGAGCGTCCGCTGATAACAATCAACTTGATGTGTGACCCCGGTGTGGATGCGCTGGGCCTGGAGCTGCTGGCCGTTCAGGCGCTGCTCGACATAGAGCGCGACGGCATCGACAAGATTCGCGTGCCGCGACCCGGTGTGGGCCGTATGCGCTGGGGATTCGGTTTTGACGGGCAGCATGTGGCAGCGGTGTGCCAGCGGCTGTAGGGGCAGGCGATGCTGCGGGGGTGCCCGCTAATCCGTGTCCTTCATGGGCGGCATGGGCTTCCAGTCGGGATCCTTGATGATCTTGCGGGCGTCTTTCATGCCGCGGCGCAGCGCCGGAATGCCGGTCTTAAAGCACTTGTCGACGGCTGCCAGACGAATGAACTCCTTGCAGAAGGTCGCGGCGTTGCCCAAGCGGAACAAGATGGGGTGGTAGTCGCCGTAAATCTGCATGTAGCGAGCGAGGAAGCCTCGGTTGCGCATGATGTAGTAGCGGTTGGTGTCGCTCGTGGAGTTGAGCTGGCGTTTGCCCGCGATATCCCAGTTAGAGACGGCACGGGCTCGCTTGAGAACCACGTCGGCGACCACGGCGGCGGGGAAGTGCTGGCTGGCCACGTAGCCGTAGCAGGCATCGTCGCCGTAGATAAAGAAACGCGCGTCGGGCAGGCCGATCTTGTCGACCACGCGACGCGAGAACAGGCCGCCTTCAAAGCACAGCTGGTTCATGGCGCGGTAGCCCTCGGGGCCCAGGTCCCACTTAGCGATGGGGTTGGGGATACCAAGCGAAAGGATAAGCTGGTACTGCCAAAAGAAGGCGCCACCGTCGAAGTCCAGGCGCGAACCCTGGATGACATCGTAGCGGTCGGTCCACTTGGCAAGGCGCTCGATGCCTTCGGGGATGACGAGCACGTCGTCGTCCATGACCCAAAACCACTGGGCGCCCAGGTCGTAGGCACATTTGGTGCCGGCGGAAAAGCCGCCCGCCCCGCCGCCGTTTTCGAGCTGCGGGGCGTAGATGACGCGGTCGGTGCCGCCCTTCGCGTCGGGCTGCTCGGTGTCGATGCCCCACAGGTTGGCCAGGCGTTCGTTGAATGCGGTGCACATGGCCTCGGTCTCGCGCGAATTCTCGTTATCGACGATCACGATGCGCCAGGGCGTTGCCGTGAGCTCGGTCATGGAGTCGAACAGGTTGGCCAGGAGTTCCTGGCGCTTGTACGTAACGACGACGATGGCGAGCTTATCGATGGGAGCGGGAAGGGTTGAAGACATGGGGCAATATATCCTTTCACGCGCGGCGCGCATGCGCTGCACGGAAGCTATCGAATACGTCCTTGGGACTGTCCTATTGTAAAGGGTCGGCGCACCTTGACGGCAAGCTTTGAATAAAACGCAGGAACCTGCCACGGGTGTAGCGGCTTTAGCGTCTGACGGCAGCGTGTCTATTGCCGCTTGAGCTTGCGATCGATAAAGCTTCTAGCTGCATCGATGATGAGGAGCGCTAAGGCAAAGACGATGCTAATGACGGTACCCGTGACGATACATATAGCTGCCGGGCTGTTTTGGCTGACCAGTATGTTTGCGAGCAACGTATTGAAGACGGGACGCCACAGGCTACTGGTGAGCGACTGCATCACATAGAAACCGAGCGTGGCGGTCGATAAAGTGACGATGACACCCGCAGTCCGCGGATTGCCTGAGGCGCTGCGTCGGGTTGCCGCAAAGAGCAGGGAGGCGGCAGCGAGGGCAAACGAGATCAACGAGGTCGATTTGTAGGAGAGGACTGCCATCGCCGTGAGGTTGCCGGTGAAGGAGAGCGCTCCTTCCAGGATGGTGGCGAGCACCAAAACCGTTGCGAGCGAGCGCATGCCCAAGGCGCCCGCCCTGTCCGACTCCATGACATCGGTAACGTCGCGGAGCAGCCCGCCGATCAAAAACGCGATTACGTACGTGGCAGCGCTCATGAGCTTCTGCAGCCAAGAAAACTCACCGCCGCTTGCCGCACTCATGGCGGCCAAATACCCGTTAACAACAAATGCGAGGATGCCAACGGCGATGACCGTCGTCTTGTAGGTTTTCTGGGGGAGTCGACTCTTAGCCAGTCCAAACCATGGCGTCATGAAGACCGTGGCGGCATAGACCCAGATAAACTCAAGGCCTAGTGTGAACCAGTAGTGCGTGTTGAGGGTAACATCGGGAATGGGGGAGACGACCGTGGACCACGCGAGCGCCACGAGGCAATAAAACGCAGTGGGCATAACGACCTTGCCAATGCGATGCGCCGTTCGTTGCATTTGCGACTTCCGCATTGCCCCACCGTCCCAAGCACGCGCGGCCGAAGCGATGAGAAAATAGCCCGAGATCATAAAGAAGACCTCGTTGGCCCAGCAGCCAAGCAGGTTGATGAACCCCAGCAATCCCGAATAGGGAAAGACGGCAAGCGGCGTATATTCCACGACGCCGACGCAGGTCGCCTGGAAGGTCCACTGAAACGTGTGGAATATGGCAATCCCAGCGACCGCGACCAAGCGCAGCGCTTCGATGGATATATTGCGTGCGGCTTTGGGCTGCATGACGTCCTTTCGTATCGGTTCGTCTCTGCGGGCTCCATAGATTATATAAACGCCCGCGGGCGGGACGACCCTTTGATACCATGAAACGACAGGTATTTCCTAAGGAGCACATTTGTCTACTAACGCCTCTGGCAGCCCTGTCCTGTCGCTGCTTATTCCCATCTACAACGTTGAGCGTTACCTGCGCGAGTGCCTCGATTCAGCCGTGGCGCAGACGCTCAAGGACATCGAGATCATCTGCATCAACGATGGCTCTACCGACAACTCTCCGGCGATAATCCGCGAGTACATGGATCGCGATGCGCGCGTCAAGATGATTGACAAGGCGAACAGCGGCTACGGCGACTCGATGAACTGCGGGCTCGATATGGCGCGCGGCAAGTACGTGGGCATTCTGGAGTCCGATGACTTTATGGCGCCCGGTGCGCTGGAGAAGCTCGTGGCAGCTGCCGAGTGCTTTGACGCCGATTTTGCAAAGGCGAATTTTGACCTGTATTGGTCGAAGCCGGAGGAGCGCCGAGAGCGGATGGAGCTCTTTAAAGCTAAGGACTGCCGCAAGCCGGTACACCCGAGTGATACCGTCGATGCCTTCTCGCTTAAGCCATCGATTTGGTCTGCGGTGTATCGTCGAGACTTCTTGAACCGTAATGCCATTCGTTTCTTGCCGACGCCTGGCGCTGCGTTTCAGGACGCCTCGTTTACCTTTAAGGTGTTCGCTCTTGCCGATACCGCGGTTTACCTGCATGATTCCGTGCTTTCATATCGCCAGGATAACGAGGGCTCTTCGGTCAATTCGCCTAATAAAGTTCATTGTGTTAACGACGAGTATGCCGAGATTCATCGCTGGATTGTTGAGGATTTCGCCGAGTCGCACTCTTCGCAGGACGTTGCCAAGCTGCTTAGGTTTGCAAATATCATTAAATACGATTCGTATATGTGGAGCTACATTCGCCTGAATCCCAAGTTTTACGCTGAGTTTTTGGACCGTATGGCCCAGGAGTTCCATGGGGCGCTTGAAGCCCACGAGTTTGAGCTAACAGACCTTAAGCCGTGGAAGCGCGCAAACTTGATGGCTATTGTCGACGATCCGCAAAAGTGGCTGGCAGAGTCTTCGGACTTTGCCAATGCCGGCGCGATGGGTCGCGCGAAGCATTATGCGCGTGTCGGTGGCCCGGGCGTGGTCGCGGCATTTGTCCTGGATGTAATTAAGAAATAGGGGAGTTATGGCAAACCCGAAGGTATCTTTTATTGTTCCTGTCTATAACACTCAGGAATTCCTGCCTCGTTGTCTTGACTCCCTTTTGGGGCAGACCTGTCCGGATATTGAGATCGTCGTTGTTAACGACGGATCGCCGGATGACTCTGCTGCGATTATTGGCAAGTGTGCGTGCAAGGATTCTCGCGTGTGCGTTGTCGAGAAATCTAACGGCGGACTGTCGTCTGCCCGTAATGCCGGCATGAATGTGGCGCGTGGCGCCATTATCGATTTCGTTGACTCGGATGATTACGTCGAGCCTAATCTTGCCGAATTCTTGGTTGGTACGTTTGCCGAGGAGCATCCGGAGATTGTTGTGTTTGGAGCTGAGTGCGAGCCTGCCGAGCTGGCCTCGAAGCGCATTAAGCAGTTGCTTTCTCCTGAGGCGTGCGTGTTTGAGTCATTTGATCCGGTTCTGCTTTTTTCTGCGAATACGCAGCCCTATGTCTGGCGTGCGGCATACTCTCGCGAGCTGATTGAGCGTGAGTCTTTGCGTTTTGCCGAAAATGTTCGGTTTGCCGAGGATGTTGTATTTCAGTTTGAATCGTATCCGCTGTCTGCCAAGACAGTCGTTGCGCCCGACAAGTTGTACCACTACGTGATGCAGGAGAAGTCTCTGACGCATGTGTTTAACGTCGGTGCCAAGCGCATGGACAAGGTCGATGCCCATTTGCTGGTGCTGCATGAAGTACTGGAGCGCTGGGACAGGCGAGGGCTTTTGGGTTTGTGCCCCGGAGAGCTTGTGACGTGGTTCTTGGATCTGATTGTGTTCGACCTTGCGCGCCTGCCAAGGGACGAGGCGCGTCAGATTGCAGTCCGCATAAGGACGTGTTTTGGCTCCTTTTTTGGTCCCGATTGGGCGAGCCTGCCCTTAAAAGCCCCCGTTCGCCGCGTTTCCAAAAAGCTGAGTAGCGGCACTGGCACGGTCTCGCTTATGGACGCCGTGTCGCTTTACCTATCGACCCGCGGGCTCAAAGTGTGCCTGGAGCGGTTTGTATAGGCACTGGTTTGCGCCTTTGGTGAATCCAGGATTTTGCGACGGGCTTACTGACGCGCTGCCATGAATCATGGCCACAAATACGCCACTCGGGCTGTTATAATTTTAATATCTAGGATTAATTGAGGTGAACTGATGTCTATGAACCGACTAAAGTGCTGCGTTGTTGTATTGCTCTCCCTTGTATTTGGGTTTTCCGGTGTTCTCCAGCCTTTTGCGCTGTATGCCGAGACGCTCGATTTGGCTCAGGAGCA
Organism: Collinsella sp. CM84Y_54; assembly: GCF_036317945.1. Taxonomy (NCBI): domain Bacteria; kingdom Bacillati; phylum Actinomycetota; class Coriobacteriia; order Coriobacteriales; family Coriobacteriaceae; genus Collinsella; species Collinsella sp. CM84Y_54. The sequence continues at coordinate 1,936 of NZ_JAWQCX010000005.1, read as the reverse complement.
GCCGAAGGTATCGCAGCCCGCGAACGAGAGCGCCTCTTCTAACGTTTCTGCGGATACGTCTGGCGATCAGGCGGAGAGCGATTCGGCTGCCCAGGACCCCTCGACGCTTGACTCCAGCGAGGCTGCGGATGCCGAATCTGCTTCTGCCGATGCAGCTGCCGATGAGGTTTCTAACGAGGCGCCTGATGATGACATCGAGGCTTCCCTTGTTGAGAACTCGTGGCGCTATGCCGACGGTTCGCTCCGCTCCGATCTTGCTGACGATTATGGCGATAGCGCAGATTTCGAAGGCCGTGCAATGCACAGCATGCCTAAGGGCGCAACGGCGCAAGGAATCGACGTGAGCGAGCATAACGGAACCATTGATTGGCAGTCCGTGAAAGATGCCGGTATCGATTTTGCGATTCTAAGAGTTGGTTTTGCCGGTGATACAAACGGCGGAAGGCTGGACAATTTCTTTAAGCGCAACGTGAGCGAGTGCGAGCGTTTGGGAATTCCGTATGGCGTGTACCTTTACTCCTATGCGCGCAATGAAGATGATGCCCAAGCCGAGGCACGCTTGATGTTAAGTGCTCTTAAGGGCCATTCACCCACTCTTCCCGTTTACTATGACTTGGAAGAGCAAAAAACAAATGCTGATGGTTCGCCCATGTGGACGCCATTTAACGATCCCTCGAAGCTCGCATCGATCGCAAAGACCTTCTGCGGTCAAATTGCAGCTGCGGGGTATAAGCCCGGTATTTACGCAAACGTTAACTGGTTCAAGAACTACCTTACCGACCCTTGCTTTCTTTCTAGCGGCTGGAGCATCTGGACTGCCCAGTATTGGTATGGAGGTCGTTACGATGAGTCCATCGATCTTGCTCCAGAGGCTCCTGCTAAATATGATTGCTGGCAGTATTCTGCGCGCGGCAGCGTTCCCGGTGTAAACACTGACGTTGATGTCAGTTATTGGTACGGAGAGGGTTTTTCTTCATCTAACGAAAAAAAATACTCTTTTATTGGTGTTAAACTTTCAAAAAGCGAAGGGGTGCTCAAAGGAGATACCGTCAGCATTTCTGCTGAAATGACTGGTGAGACTAGTGGTCTGCAATATAAGTTCTATTGGCAAAAGCAGGGAACGGGTGCTGATGCTGGAACAAGCGGAGTAATCGCCGGGCCTTCTGAAAACTCTTCAGCTGAATGGACTGTTGATGGGAGCGGGACATATAAGGTTGGCTGCGATGTTATTGATTCGAAAGGCGTCGTAACAAAAAGCACTACTTGCACTGTCGATCGCTACACCGTCGACGGCATCGATGCGCCCTCCTCGGCCCGCGCCGGCCAGGGGGTCTCCCTCAAGGCCAAGGTGTCCGGCGACGCCTCCGGCCTCAAGTACAAGTTCGTGTGGCAGAAGGACGATTGGAAGAAGTGGGGCGTCGTGGGCGGCTCGTCTCAGGACTCGCCCGAAGCCACCTGGACCCCGACCGAGCCGGGCGACTACACCGTCACCCTCGACGTGATCGACGGCGCCGGGGCCAAGCACGCCACGGAAAGCGTCAAGGTCACCGATCGCTACACCGTCGACGGCATCGATGCGCCCTCCTCGGCCCGCGCCGGCCAGGGGGTCTCCCTCAAGGCCAGGGTGTCCGGCGACGCCTCCGGCCTCAAGTACAAGTTCGTGTGGCAGAAGGACGATTGGAAGAAGTGGGGCGTCGTGGGCGGCTCGTCTCAGGACTCGCCCGAGGCCACCTGGACCCCGACCGAGCCGGGCGACTACACCGTCACCCTCGACGTGATCGACGGCGCCGGGGCCAAGCACGCCACGGCAAGCGTCAAGGTCACCGATCGCTACACCGTCGACGGCATCGATGCGCCCTCCTCGGCCCGCGCCGGCCAGGGGGTCTCCCTCAAGGCCAGGGTGTCCGGCGACGCCTCCGGCCTCAAGTACAAGTTC
>NZ_JAWQCX010000004.1:0-288309 GCF_036317945.1 Collinsella sp. CM84Y_54 | reverse complement strand
CGCCGCCCTGGACGGGCTTGCTGAAGTCGACCGGGTCGGTACCCTTGGAGTCATAGGTCCAGCCGGCGAAGGTGTAGCCCTCGCGGGTCGGGGCCAGGGGCTGGCGGGCGACGCCGTCGCCGTCGGTAACGCCCTGGAGCGTCTCGTTGCCGTCGAAGAACGTGCCGCCGTTGGCTGCGTAGAGGACGTCGATGGAGTTGGCCTCAACATCCATGTTCCACTGGGCGTAGAACGTCACGTGGTCGCCGCCGCCCTGGACGGGCTTGCTGAAGTCGACCGGGTCGTTACCGTCGCGGTCGTAGGTCCAGCCGGCGAAGGTGTAGCCCTCGCGGGTCGGGGCCAGGGGCTGGCGGGCGACGCCGTCGCCGTCGGTAACGCCCTGGAGCGTCTCGTTGCCGTCGAAGAACGTGCCGCCGTTGGCGACGTAGAGGACGTCGATGGAGTTGTCCTCGACAACCATGTCCCACTGGGCGAACAGGGTGGCGTGGTCGCCGCCGCCGACCAGCGGCTTGCTGAAGTCGACCGGGTCGTTACCGTCGCGGTCGTAGGTCCAGCCGGCGAAGGTGTAGCCCTCGCGGGTCGGGGCCAGGGGCTGGCGGGCGACGCCGTCGCCGTCGGTCACGCCCTGGAGAGCGTCGCTGCCGTCGAAGAACGTGCCGCCGTTGGCGACGTAGAGGACGTCGATGGAGTTATCCTCCTCAACAGCATTCCACTGAGCATAAAGGGTAGCGTGGTCGCCGCCGCCGACCAGCGGCTTGCTGAAGTCGACAGGATCGGTGCCCTCGCGGTCGTAGGTCCAGCCGGCGAAGGTGTAGCCCTCGCGGGTCGGGGTCAGGGGCTGGCGGGCGACGCCGTCGCCGTCGGTCACACCCTGGAGAACTTCGTTGCCATCAGCGAAAACACCACCGTTGGCGACGTAGAGAACATCCTTCTCATTGTTAGCAAGCTCTGCCCACTGTGCGTAGAACGTAACGTGCTGACCGCCACCCTGGACGGGCTTGGTGAAGTCGACAGGCTCGGTGCCAGCAGCATCGTAAGTCCAACCGGTAAAGGTGTAGCCCTCGCGGGTCGGGGCCAGGGGCTGGCGGGCGACGCCGTTGCTGTCAGTGACACCCTCCATGGCCACATTGCCATCGGCGAAGGCGCCACCATTGGCAACATAGAGAACAGCCTTCTCGTTGTTCTGCTTCCACTGGGCATATACGGTCGCGTGGCCGCTGCCCGCAACGATAGCCTGCGTGAAGTCGACGGGGTCATTTCCGTCGCGATCGTACGACCAACCAACGAAGTCATAGCCCTCGCGGGTCGGCTGGAGCGGCAGGCGTGCAATACCGTCGGTATCGGTTACGCCCTGCATAGTTTCGTTGCCGTCGAAGAACGTACCGCCGTTGGCGACGTAGAAGATATCGACAGTCTTGTCCTGCTTCGCAGGCGTCCAAGCGGCGAAAAGGGTCACATTCTTGCCGCCACCGACAATCGGCTGGTTGAAATCAACCTGGTCGGTTCCATTGCTGTGATAATACCAACCGGCAAACACGTAGCCATCACGCGTGGGGGCAAGCGGTTGGCGCGCAATACCGTTGCTGTCAGTGACACCCTCCATGGCCACATTGCCGTCGGCGAACTGACCGCCATTGGCAGCGTAGGTCACATGAAGCACCTTCGAGGGAGCCTTAGTCCACTTGGCGTACAGCATAAAGTTAGCTGCACCGCCCTGAAGGGGCTGTGAAAAATCGACAGCCTGGGTACACGTGCTGTCATAATACCAACCGTCAAAGACATATCCATCGCGAACCGGAGAATCCTTGAGCGGATTAATCTCGCCGTTCTCATTCGTTTTATGATCCATTGAGATGGGGCTTCCGTCAGCAAAAGTGCCCCCGTTTGCATAGAAACTAACCGTCTTTACGCCAGTGGCGGCAGCAGCCGCTTCCCCACTCGTGTTCCGGGCAGTCTCCGCCGCGATAGCAGCAACCGGCGTGGAGCTGAGCACCATACTCAAGCTCAGACCGGCTGTGATAGCAGCGTTAAGCTTCCTATTCATGTGGTCGTCCTTTCCCGACTTGCTTCTTCGCGACCACTTCGCAGAAGAAGACTTTTGAATTGCATCATCTATTCAAGCGGAGAAAACACTAAAAAGGTTGCGCAACCAGGCTATATCTAAGGTTTGAGACTTTTTTTGCAAAAAAGTTTGCAAAAAGCTATTGCACCACCCGTACGCTGGGGCAAAGGTCTGCCAGCGGACACTCGTCGCACTTGGGTTTGCGGGCGTCGCAGATCTCGCGACCGAAGGTGATCCACTGATGGTTGACCGACTCCCAATACTCGTGCGGCAAAATCTTGAGCAGATCCCGCTCGGTCTTGAGCGGCTCCTTGGCATGTGTCTTGGGACTCAGCATCAGGCGGTGCGCAATGCGGTTGACGTGCGTGTCGACCGCGATGCCCTCGACAATGCCAAACCCCACGTTGAGCACGATGTTCGCCGTTTTGCGCCCCACACCCGGCAGCTTGACGAGCTCCTTCATGTCGGCCGGCACCTCGCCGCCGTAATCGGCAACGATCATCTGCGCGGCCTCCACGGCGTGCTTGGCCTTGCTCTTATAAAAGCCGAGCGACTTAATGGTATCGGCCACATCGGCCACGCTCGCCCCCGCCATGGCCTCGGGCGTGGGCCACTGGGCAAACAGCCGCGGCGTCACCTTGTTGACCTGTGCATCGGTCGTTTGCGCCGAGAGCAGCACCGCGATCAGCAGGCGGAAGGGATTCTCGTGGTCCAAAAAGCACTCGACCGGGCCATAGCGACGGTTGAGGCGCTCACACACCTCGATGGCGCGCTCGCGCTTGGCGGCATTGGTCTCGCGTGGCATAACGACTCCTCGGCTCAACGGCACAATAAACTTATGGGCACAATTGTCCCACGTCCGAGACGCTTACGCCTCCAAGAATGCGCCGGTCTGACGGCTCCACAGGCTCGCGTACTCGCCACCCGCCTCGACAAGCTGCGCATGCGTGCCGTCCTCGACGATCTCGCCATCGGCCAGCACCACAATGCGGTCGAGCGCCGCCACGGTGGACAGGCGATGTGCCACCACAATGGAGGTGCGGCCGCGCATCAGGTTCTCGAGCGCCTCCTGCACCAGCGCCTCGGACTCGCTGTCCAAGGCAGACGTCGCCTCGTCGAGCACTAGAATCGGCGCGTCGGTTAGGATGGCGCGGGCGATAGCCACGCGCTGACGCTGGCCGCCCGAGAGCTTGACGCCGCGCTCACCCACCATGGTGTCAAAGCCATGGGGCAGACGGTCGATAAACTCCAGGGCATTTGCCAGGCGCGCGGCCTCTCGGATCTGCTCGTCGGTGGCGTCGGGGCGTCCGTAGGCGATATTCTCGCGAATGGAGCGATGGAACAGCAGCGCCTCCTGCGGCACGTAGGCAACCTGGCGGCGCAGGCTCTGCTGCGTACAGCGCGAGACGTCCTGGCCGTCCACGAGCACGCGGCCGCCCTGAACATCGTCCAGGCGCAGCAGCAGCTTGGTGAGCGTCGTCTTACCCGAACCCGATTTGCCCACCAGGCCCACGCGCTGGCCCGCCGCCACATGAAGCGTCAGGTCATCGAACACGGTCTCGCCCGCCGCGGCGTCACGGTATGCAAAGCTCAGGCGCTCAAAATCAATCGCGCCCTCGGTCACTTTGAGCTCAGGGGCGTCCGGGTCGTCTGCCACCAAACGTGGCTCGTCCAGCACGCGCGTCATCTCGGCCGCATCGCCCAAAGCGCGGTTGATGCGCTGCATCATGGAGCTTACGTAGTTCAGGCGCATGGTGAGGTTATAGGTGTAGGTAAAGATCATGACGAGCGAGCCGGCCGAGATGCCAAACCACGCGTTGCCGCCCGCCACGAACACACTCACCACGGCCATGGTGATGACGATAAGGCCCGAGGTCGTAAAGTTGCGCTGCATCATGGCGTGCATCGAGACCGTTTCGGCGTCGCGCGCGGCACGATCGGCGGCGTCGAACAGATCGCGCTCAAAGTCCTCGCGCCCACAGGTCTTGACGGCCAGGATATTCGTGACCGCGTCGGAGAGCACGCCCGAGAGCTTGTTCTGCGCGGCGGACGTCGCGGCCGAAAGCGGCATGATGCGCTTGTACATAAGCCAGACAAACGCGATGTAGACGGCCATGATGCACACCAGGATCACGGTAAACGTCGGCACCACCGGGGCGAGCGCCGCCACCGTGCAGATGACCGAGGTGATGGTGGGGATGAGCGAATACACCGTCACGTCGACCAGCCCCGTATAGCCGCTCATAAAACGGCTCGTCTGGCTCACGAGCGATCCGCCAAAGCGGCTGGTGTGAAATGTCATGGATTGGTTGGAGAGCGTGTCGAAGCATAGGCGCGCCAGGTGATAGTTGCCTGCAATCTCGAGCTTGTAGACGGTGTAGTCCTGTAGCTTGGAGAGGATCTGACCCACCAGGTTAACGAGTACGAGCGCCAGGATATAGGAGCCGAAGACCTCAAACACCTGGTCACCCGCCACGGGACCGGCTTGAACGCGGTCGACAATGAGGGCCATCACATAGGTATTGGCAAACGTCAGCAAAAAGATGTAGCCCGCCGACGAGAATACCGAGAGAAAGACGATCAGCGGCTGCGTGCGCGTGACGTCCCAAAAACGCTGCAGCGTGCGACGCACGGTGGAGCGTTTGAGCGGACTGGTGTTTCTCTGAGACATGGGCTTCCTTTCGCGTCTGATAGGGCGAAACGCCATTGTTGCACACTAAAGCGCACTTCAGGCAAGTGCGACGCGAAAAGCGCCCGCGCCCCGCGCTTGCGCAGGCGCCCCGCCGTCAGATGCAGCTAGTCCTCGTCTTTTTGGTCTGCGAGCAGCTCCGCGGATGTGAGTCCCAAAATCTCGTTGGCCTCCCGCGCGTCTTCCAGCGCGTCGATGTCTTTGAGCTTGCGCTCCATAACGTTGGTGCGCGTGGTGATGATGCCCTCGACTGTCTTTCCCGCGGTCTCGATCTGCTGCTGGGCGCGGCGCAGCGCCGCCTGATAGCGTGGCAGCTCGGCCTTGACGGCAGAGAGCACACGCAGCACGTCGTCGGTGCGTTTTTGCAACTTAAACGTCTGGTAGCTCATCTGCAAACTGTTGAGGATGGCCGCCATGGTGCTGGGGCCGGCAACGTTGACGTGATAGTCGCGGCCCAGGGTCTCGATAAGCCCGGGGCGGCTGACGACCTCGGCGTACAGGCCCTCAAACGGAACGAACAGAATGCCAAAGTTGGTGGTCGCGGGCACGCTCAGGTACTTTTCGCAGATGTCCTTTGCCTCACGCTTTACCATCGCATCGAGCGTCTTGCGCGCAGCGGCAACAGCCTCAGCGTCACCCGACTCCTGGGCGTCGAGCAGGTGCTCGTACGCGTCGCCCGGGAATTTGGAGTCGATCGGTAGCAGCACGGGATCGCCCTCGTCCACCGGCAGCTTGACGGCAAACTCAACGCGCTCCGAGGCGCCGGGCTTGGTGGCGACATTTTCCAGATACTGGTCGGGCGTAAGGATGTCCGCCAGGATCGCACCCAGCTGCACCTCGCCCAAAATGCCGCGCGCTTTTACATTGCCCAGCACGCGCTTGAGGTCGCCCACGCCGGTGGCAATGGACTGCATATCGCCCAAACCCTTGTACACAGCCTCGAGCTGGTCGCTCACCTGCCTAAACGATGCAGACAGGCGATCGTTGAGCGTGCGGGAGAGTTTCTCGTCCACCGTCGCGCGCATCTGATCGAGCTGCACGTTGTTGTCCTTGCGGATGGCGCCCAGCTGGGCATCGACCGTCTCGCGCACCTTGTCCAAGCGGCGCTCGATGCCCTCGCGGTTGGCACCGAGCTGCTGGGCCGTCTCGCGGCGCAGGTCATCCATACGGTCGCCAGCCTGCGAGAACTCACGCGCGATGGTCAGGTAACGTTGCTGCTCTACGGCCGCATCGGTCGTCTGCTGCTGCGCGATGGCATTGGCCGTGCGACGGGTTTCGGCCAGCGCGACGTTCAGGGCATCGAGCGCTTTGTTAGCCTGCTCGAGTGCTGCCAGCGTTTCCGCGCTACTGTCGCCACGCTCCCGCAACTCGGCACGCAGGCTCTTGAGTTGGAGGGCGCAAGCCACAGCAACCCCCACCGCCACCAAGGCGATCACAACAAGCACAATATCAATAGCAGACATAAACTCCGCCCAACAAACCCAATCGAGCACCAATCAAAACCGCGATCAATCTTACCCCGCCATACGCACCGGGCGCCCGGTCCCTTCTTGGGCGCCCCTCTCCTCCGCATATTCCATAATGCGGCGCGCCGTCTCCCTGCTCACCTTTGAGTCATCACCGGCTAAATATGCGTACACGTTTCCCTTGTTCAGATTCAAATCGCGGCAGAGACCGTAGCGCGTTACGCCCGATTCCTCTAGCGCTCCCAACGTTCTTTTTCGCATCAGGGCGTTGATCCTTCTGTCCGCCACTGGCTTTTCCTTCACCGCTCTATACGCACGCCAAACGTTGGCATAACGATTAGGAAGTTTATCCTCGGCGCATAGAGATGCCAGGCTACCCGTTTGGGCGTACAAGGACAAAACGCCTCGGTAACCCTCTTCCATCCACGAACCCTCGGATAAGCCCAGAACGTATTCGGCTTTACCCTGTGCCAAAGCGAGCAAAAACAGGGGCTCCGCCACGCGCGGCGCAACCGTCGTCGCTTGCTTAACCAGTTTTCTAAAACTGAGCGACTGCTGTCCGGATAGCTCTCGGCAATAGCCTTTTAAGAATCCCTCAAAGGTCAGATTCAACCGAGCACCTCCTTTTTGTATTGCCTGTATGCACAGACCATCTCTTGATAACTCCGCTCCGAAGGCGACGACGCCAGTGCTTCTCCCTCGTCGAATATAAGCCGTTCGAGCAGCCCCCAATCAAGTCGGTCGATAAACGCTCGACTATGGAGGTCGACGATGTCGTTCGGACGATAGGCATAAAGCTTCATCACCGCCAGGTCCTCCAAAGATGGCGTAAAGTACCTAATAAAACGCGCCCCAATCTCCAAGGGGATCAAGCGATCTTCGTAATTGAATGGCATCTGATTACAATATGCCACCGCCATACCATTCACCTCGGGGTATCGAGCTATGATCTCGCGGAGACACCTGTCTGCCTCAAACACATCAATGTCATGTGTAACCGACCGATTCGTCACATCGTTTAGCATGAAGGCGCTTCCTCCCACCAATACAACGCTCGGCCTATCGTCTCTTGGACCTATTTCCAGCTCCGCCTCTTCGTCAATACCCAAAAGAGTCTGCTCTAAAGCCTGCTTATACATAGCAAATCCTATTATTATTCATCTTCAATAATACTATTCAGTCGCACGACAGCGCCCGCAAGATGCAAGGATTCTACTCATGGCGATAATCCCTACACCCTAGAAGTCCTAATGTGACAAACGCTAACTCTCCCAGCCGGCGCGGATGGTTGTTGCGACATCGCCCAGGCGCTGGCCGAGAGCTGCCAAGTGCTCAAGCACCTCGCTGGGCGAGGCGCCGTTGAGAATGCATGTGAGGGCATATGAGGCCAAGAAGATTGCCGCGAGCCCCAACGGGATTAGCACGATCATCGCCAGCGTACGCAGGCGCTGGGCCCAGCGACGGCGACGCGCACGACGTTTATCGAACGCAAGCTCCTGAGCATATGAATCCTGCTGTACGGAATAGGCCTCTGGGACCGCCCCGCCCGCAGGTGCGGCGTTTTGCGCAGGAGGCTGGACGGCCACCCCCTGCATTTGCATCTCCATAAGCCGTTGCTGCTGGCGCAACATGCGCTCGGCTTGTTGCTGCGGGGTCTCAAGAAACAGATCCATGTTGGCCTCCTCAATCGGAGCATTCGACGCTTACGCTCAGCATCCCGCACCGCCAAGGCCACGGCAACGAAATCCGTAGCAATAACCGCAAAGATTCTTTGGTCAGAAAACTGTCGAAAAGCCCAACAACTCCCCTACCAGCACTTTCTTTGAGCTTTTTTCGCCAGCAATCTTTTGCCCTTCCACCCTTGCGCCAACCGACCAAAACCCAACCAAAAGCTTGACGGAAATTGTGAAGACCGGGACCCCACACAAAAACGTGCCGCCCCAAAGGGGCGACACACAAACTTATTATCAGCTTTTCTGTAACGAGCATGCGGCGACTCAACGCCGAGGCGCAGGGCGGGGATACCTTTGCCTCGCGCGACCCTGCGAAGCCGTGAGCGAGAGGGAAAGGTTTCCCCGCCCTGCGCTCCGTGGTCGGTGAGGACAGACTACATGCCCGCGAGACCTCGCGCGGCGGTGGCGCACATAAACGCCAAGACTAGAATCACGAGCGAACCCGCGATGTCTGCCAGCACGCCCATTGCACGGCGCTCAAACAGCCAGCTCTCAAAGTGCGGGGCAACGTTGCGCCAAACACGCCACAGCAAGATACCCATGCCGATGACGCCGGGAATATTGAGCAGCAAGATCTCGGAGCACAAAAGGCCAATCAGGTTTCCGGCGGCAAAGCCCGCATCGCCCTCGCAGTATTTGCGATAAATCATGTACAGCATGTACGCCACAAACGGCTGCAGACACGCAGAGATAAACGCAACCACCATCGAGGGATCCTGAGAAAAGACATCGGTGAGCTTATCCACACTCGTGGCATCCTTAGAGGCCAGGAACAGGCCAATGACCACCACAGGCACCACACCCAAGATGACCTCGACCATCGTAAACAGCTTGGCAGTTAGGTCCTCACTCGCCGAATTCAAATGGGGCGCCCACTCAGGATGAGCGTGCGCACCGACCTTCTTGTCCTTCTCGGCACGATCGGCCTTTTTACCCTCAGGAACCCGACGACCAGGATCCTTGCGAGTTCCCGCCGCAGCAACCCGAGCCCGAGACTTCTTACCCATAAAAAACACCCCATCAGGTAGTAGATAAACTAAAAGCCGCTACCCAGTGTACCCCACCCATGAACGGTGCCGTCCCAACCAGTCCCCCTACAAAAACGTGCCGCCCCAAAGGGGCGGCACACAAACTTATTATCAGCTTTTCTGTAACGAGCACGCGACGACCCAACGCCGGGGCGCGGGGCGGGGAGATGCCTTTCCCTCGCGCGACTCTGCGAAGCCGTGAGCGAGAGGGAAAGGCATCTCCCCGCCCCGCGCCCCGCAACTAGCATCACGCGCTAGTAGTTCACCACCTGCTCCTCAAAGTACGCCTTCGGGTGGTTGCACACCGGGCAAACCTCGGGCGCCTCGGCACCAACATGCAGGTGCCCGCAGTTCAGGCACTTCCACACCTTTACGCCCTCGCGCTCAAACACCTCGCCCGATTCAATGCGCTCGACGAGCTTGTTGTAGCGCTCCTCGTGAGCCTTCTCCACGGCACCGACGCCACGGAACTTCTCGGCGATCTCGGCAAAGCCCTCCTCCTCGGCGGTCTTGGCAAACTCGTCATACATCGTGGTCCACTCGTAGTTCTCGCCCGCGGCGGCGTCACGCAGGTTGTCCAGAGTGCCCGGAACGGCGCCGTCGTGCAGATACTTAAACCACAGCTTGGCATGCTCGGACTCGTTGCCCGCCGTCTCGGCAAAGATATTCGAAATCTGAACGTAGCCGTCCTTTTTGGCCTTGGATGCATAGTAGCGATACTTGGTGTGTGCCTGGGACTCACCGGCAAAAGCGGTCTCGAGGTTCTTCTTGGTCTGAGAGTTCTCAAAATCCATAGGTGTACTTCCCTTCAACACATGCCGCCCATAGGCTTTGAGCGGCCTTGCCTTTAGGATGCCCTCAAGCCGAAAATTTAAACCTTATAATCCTGTTCTTCAGATTCGAGCGAGCTATACACTCAGCCAACGATCGCCCTCGGAGCGGCAAAAGCCCTCGCGCTCCAGATCGGCAAGAATACTTGCGACCAGCTCGCGCTCGACCGGTTCCCGACCGGCTGCCGCCTCCATCTCGTTAACGCCTGCAACGGCTTCATCGAGCGAAATACCTGCTGGCTGCCCATCGCGCGCCGCCAGCAGCATGCGCACAATGTGGGCGCGCTTTTGGCGACGCGAGCCCTCAAACTTGGACTGACGACTATAGCCCGCCGACCGCCTGGACGGATTGGGCAGCGTCTTTTTAAGATACGCGCCGTAATCCAGCAACGCGTAATACCACGCGCGCGGCGTATCGGCATCATCTTGAGGCACGGCAAAGGGCGCGATCTCGTCCGCCGCCGCACCGGGGGCCGCCGGACAGGCGGCTTGAATCAGCGGCACCAGCTCGCGATCGGGAACGGCCGGCACATCGGGAAAGAAATGATGCAAAAAGACCGTGCGCACGTTGGTCTCCAGATACACGCCCGGAAGATCGAATGCAAACGAACGGATGCCCTGCGCCGTTGCCGGGCCAATGCCGGGCAGCGCGACCAGATCGTGCGTCTCGCGCGGAAACTCCCCGTCCCAGTCCTCCACAACGCACTGTGCAGCCCTGTGAAGCGCCAAGGCGCGGCGATTGTAGCCCATCCCCTGCCACGCATCCAAAACATCGGAAGGGGCGGCCTGAGCAAGCGCCTGGACAGTCGGAAAGCGATCGAGCCACGCCGGCATGCGCGTCTCCACGCGCGGCACCTGCGTCTGCTGCAGCATGACCTCGGAGAGCCAGATGATATACGGGTCGCGCGTGCGGCGCCACGGAAGGTCGCGATAGCGCAGAACCCCTTCCGAACGAATCATCGAACGAAAGGGGTCCTGAATCATGACAATGCTCCTTATACGGCGCTATTCCTCCCGGCAAGCATACGCGCAGGCGGCGTACTCGGGAAACGCATCGCGGTCGGCGAACTTGGGATCGACGGCCGGGAACTGGCGATGGGAGACGATATCGTCGAGCGAAACGGAATCGAGATAGTCGCGCATCAGCGCCTGGGCTCCGGCCCACAGGGGATGATAACAGCACGTGCCCATGCGCGCACAGTCGCCATCAGGCGCGGTGCAGTCGTTCATGACCATGGGACCCTGAACGGCCTCTACAACCTGACGAATCGTGACATCGTCGGGGCTCACCTTAAGGCGCATGCCGCCATGAACACCACGCAGGCTCTCCACAATGCCGGCCTGAACCAAACCGTGTTGGATCGAACGGGCAAATGAATACGGAACATTGACCTCTTCGGCAGCAGTGCGAACAGAAAGCAACCGCTCCGGCTCCTCGGCAAGCATCGCAAGCATGCGAAGGGCATAATCAGTCTTCCTCGATATGTCCATGTTTCCCCTTTCAAGGAATACGAACAGCTCGAACGAGCTCCGGGGCCGAGCTTGTGTCGAGACGCCAAATGACCGCCTGAACAACCAAATTATAAAATGGGTGTCCACTGAATGCCGCACTTGAAGACTGGCTGAATCAGGTACGGCCTAAAGTGCAATTTAGTATAACCGAACCCCCTGCTTCATTGAACAGATGTTGCGCAACAAACCCCCTGTTTGAACACATATATCAGTAGAGGCTGGCTCGCTCGTTGCAAATGCGGTGATTTGGATAAAGAGGCATATGAGATCGATGGCTATTAAACGCAAAAAGCCACGTCCGAAGACGTGGCTTTAATTGCGTTGGCGGGAAGTACGGGGCTCGAACCCGCGACCTCCGACGTGACAGGCCGGCGCTCTAACCAAACTGAGCTAACTCCCCAGGCAGTCGTTCGCGTTTGTTTCCGCTCGCGTGCGCTGCGGGGATTAGTATACACAGAAGTCTGTCTGGCACGCAACAACTTTTTTGAAAAAATTTTTTGGCTGTCCGGGAGGGTCTCCGGGGCCGGCTGGCGCGGGTTAAGTTTGCTGCTCTACAGTCCTGCGCAAGACGGAAAGCACATTAAGTGCTTTCCTTTGCGTGCGGAACTCGCGACAAACTTAACCCGCGCCAGCCGGCCCCGGAGACCCTCCCTGCCGTCACTTGCTTCAAACTGTTGTTGTTCCTCGCCGCTTCCGCGGCTCGAGGTCCCCGTTCTCCTCGACGGGGTTGTCTAAGGTTGTTGCTGAAGCTCTACCTTTTGCTGAAAGAAAAACGGGGGATGCGCTGTGCATCCCCCCGTTTTTGTTGCGGTTAGTCCAAGTCAATAAATTTGGTGCTGAGGATCTTGCCGTCTTTGACGAGCATCCTGGCCATGGTGGGGCCTCGGGTACCTCTGGGGTAGCTAGCACTGCCGGGGTTGAGGACTAGGCAGCGGCCTACTTGAGCTTCTTTGGTTACGTGGGTGTGACCGTTGATGGCTACGTCTACGGATCCCACGGGGAGGTCTTCGCGGTAGTGGGCTACGGCGAATTTGAGTCCTTCGTAGGTGAAGAGGGCCAATCGATCCACGTCGGGCCCGTAATCGCGGTAGTAGTCGTTGTTGCCCAGCACGGCTCGCACAGGGGCGATAGTGCGCAAGTGCTCATAGTCCATCTCGGACGTTAGGTCTCCCGCATGGATGATCAGATCTGCGCCCTCCAGCTCGTCCAAAAGCGCGGGAGAAAGATAGCCATGGGTGTCCGAGATGATGTCGATGCGCTTGGCGTCTGCACTGTTCATGAGATCCCTTTCGCAAAACCGGGTCGTTATCCAACATCTACATACAAAAAGGCCCCACGGCTCCGCAGACTTTTTTGGTCTACAGGGCTGCGGGGCCAATGTTCTACAGGCTCAGGGCCTTCTTGAGCGGCACGACGCGACGGCGCGAAACCGGTACGCGTTCGTCGACGCCCGTAATGCCCAGCTGGATAGCGCCCGAGGGAACCGTCTCGACGTCGGTGACACACGCCAGGTTGACGATATAGCGGCGGTGAACGCGGAAGAAGCCAAAGTCACAGAGCTTGGCCTCGAACTGTGCCAGCGAGGTCGTCGACAAAAAGCGATCGTCGACCGTATAGATGCAGGAGTAATCGTCCTTGGCCATGATAAAGCGAATGTCGTCCACGGGGATGAGGACCTTGCGGCCGCCCTTTTCCACCGGAATGCGCTCGATGGTCACCTTGCTGTCCGTGACAGGCTTGGCGCGTTGCATAACCTTATCGATTGCTCGATCCAGACGAGCCTCCTCGACCGGCTTCATCAGATAGTCGACGGCATCCACATCAAACGCCTCGACCGCATGATCGCTGTATGCGGTTACAAATACGATCGCCGGCGGATTCTTAAGCTTATGCAGTGCCTCGGCAAGTTGCAGACCCGAAGCGCCAGGCATCGAAATATCGAGGAACACGACATCGACGCGGCTCTCCATAAGCATCTCGATGGCGGAGCGAACGCTCGACGCTTCTGTGATCGTGCCGATCTTGCCCGTCTGCTCGAGCAAGAAGCGAAGTTCCGATCGGGCCGGGGCCTCATCATCCACAATCATCGCACGCAGCATAGGGATAAAACCTTTCGTCAACTAACTACGTCGGGCATCCGCCAACTAGCGTTAAACCCATAACTTATTATTCTACTCTTGAATGTCGAAGATGCTCTCCGACAAATCGAGATGCAGGAGCACTTTAGTGCCCTTGCCCGGGGCCGATTCGACGCGCGTATAGGAGTGCGGCCCATAAAAGCGATGGATGCGCTCCGAAATATTGTGCATGGCCACACCGGCGCCGCCGCCCTGCGGGGAGTTGGCGTCGGGACGGGCGGAGCGTTCGTCAAACAGTCTGGCAGCGGTGCCTTCGTCCATGCCCACGCCGTCATCGGCGACCGCAATCAAAATCGCATCTTCGCCATCCCTGTGGACCGACACATCGATCCCCAGCGCATCGCCGTCGCCCATACCGTGGCGCACGGCATTCTCGACGATCGGCTGGATTACAAATGCCGGCACCAGCGTGTCCTCGACGTCCTCGGACACGTCGAAGGTCGCCAGCACGCGATCCTCGCCAAAGCGCGCCTTCTCAAACGTCAGGTAGCGTTTGGTCTGTGCGACCTCGCGCGACACGGGAATGAGCGAGCCCGAATTGTCGAGCGTGGCGCGATAGAACGAGGAGAACTCGCGCAGCAGCTCGCGGGCGCGCAGCGGGTCGGTACGCGTAAACGACGCGATGGTGTTGAGCGTGTTGAACAGAAAATGCGGGTTGATCTGCGCCTGCAGGGCACGCACCTCGGCACGGGCCGTGAGTTCCTTTTGCACCTCGAGCTCGTGGATGGCGAGCTGCGTGGACAGGATCTCGGCAAAACCCGAGGCGAGCGCGTACTGAGTGCGGTCGACGGCACGCGGGGTCTTGTAGTAGAACTTGAGCGTGCCGACGGTGCGGTCGCCCACCTTGATAGGAGCGATGATACCGGCAGGAACATGGTTGTGCGAGCCATCCGAACCCACCACGTCCACCACACGGTTGAACGACTGGACAATACCGTGCTCGATGACGTAGCGCGTGGCAAGTGTGTGGATGGGCGAATCAGGCAGTAGCTTTTCCTCGAACTCGCCCGCGCAGGCCAGCACGTTGCCCTCGTCGGTGATGGCAACCGTCATGGCGCGCGTCTCGGGCAAAATACGCTGGCACACCAGACGCGCCGACTCCTGCGTCAGGCCGCCTTTGATGTCCTCGAGCATGGCAGAAGCCACCGAGAGCGTCTCTTCGGTGTACTGCGAACGCACCGAATCGGGATTGAGCGTCAAATAGATAAAAATGCACAGAAAGATGCACAGCAGTGCACAGGCGACCACGGTCGCGATTGGCTCGATTCCGGTCGCCAGGGCGAAAATAAAGTACACCAGCACGCAAATGGCGCAGACAACGGCGATCACGCGAAAGATTGATATTGAGTTATCGCGCTGGGCGCGGCGGTCGATCATTCAGTCCCCTCCAGGATGCTGGTCAGTTGTGCGTCGCGCCAGAGCCCGTCCATGATCTTGGGCCAGAAGCTCTGAAAACGCAGGTAGCTTGCAGCGTTTTGGCGTGCGTAGGTCTTGGCCTCGTCAATACCGTGGCGCCAAATGCGTAGATACCCCTCGTGCTCGCGGGTAAACATGCTGCGGACCATGGCGGTCTTGCGCACGCGCTCGTCGAGCTCGCGCGAAATCCACGGACCCGGATAGGGCATGAGCGACGCGGCTGAGACGGGGACGAGCTCCTGCTGGTGCGCGGCAAATGTCAGCTTGGCACGCTCGTAGTACCAACGGTACACATCCTGCATAAAGCGCGGCGAGCGCTTCTCGGACTCGGGCGGCAGGTGACGAACGGTCCACTCGTTGTCAAACCACACGTCGTAGCCAAACATGCGCATGTTAAAGAGGTAGTCCAGGTCCTCGCCTCGGGTGATAAACGGGTCAAACGCCACACGGGTAAAGGCGCGGGCATGAAGTGCCATGAGGCCGCCGCACACGTAGTTTGAACGCGAGATACGGGTGCCCGAGAGCGCCTTTTTCATCCAGCGATTAAACTCGATGCGCTTGGTCCACCAACGATGGCAAATGCCCACCTTGTCCGTGGGCGCCAACGGCGATCCGTCGCGATCGTAAAAGTAACCGCTCTTAACCAAAATCGGCAGGCCCTGACGCGTCTGCTGGCCCAGCGCATAGGTCGCGCGCTTCATAAAGTCGGCATCGATAACGGTCTCGTCGTCATCCAAAAAGACGACGGCATCGTGGCCGAGCACCGCAGCGCAGGCAAGCCCCATATTGCGAATGGCGCCGTATCCGCGCAGGCTCACGCACTCGCCCGAGCCCTTGGGAGCAATCTGCGCCACACGGTCGGCGATACGCGATGCCTGGGTGTTGGTAACTACGGTGACTTTGAGCGTAGGGTGCGCGTTGACGATTTCGTGCACGCGCTTCGACACATCCGCCGTAGCCGAGATGGGACAGACCATCAAAAGGATAATCCTCGGAATGTCGCGCACCTGCTCGAGCGAGGCCAGGCAGCGGTCGAGCTCGGGATTGGTGGCGTCAAGCTTCGTCGAGTGGTCATAGGCGCCGGGAGCGTTTGCACGGGCATCATCGCCCGCCCAATATGTTGGAATCACAACCGTGGCGTTCATGCCTTCCCTCCCTGCAACACAAAAACGGGGCGCCGCCAAACACAGGCGACGCCCCGCGACCTAGCTGATTCCATCATACCCACTTGGGCAAATCATTGCTCGCAAGTCGCAATGTTTATTGCGGATAACCCCAAAAGAGTACCGTGGACAGGCACAATAGCCGCTCGCTCCTATGCGGCATGCTCTGCCGCCCGAGTCATGCGGGACAGGCGAACCAGCAGCATAAAGCCAACAATCAGCAGCACGCCAATGGAAAGGACGCCCAGCGACGGGTTGCCGGTCAGCGAGGTGACGACCGACACCAGGAAGGTGCCCATGACGCTTGCATAACGACCGAAGATGTCAAAGAAGCCGTAGTACTCGTTGGACTTTTCCTTGGGGATAATGCGGCCAAAGTAGCTACGGCTGAGCGCCTGCACGCCGCCCTGGAACAGACCGACCATAATGGCAAGCACCCAGAATTCAAAGGCGGTCTTTAGGAAGAACGCGGCGAACAGCACAATGCCCATGTAGGCGGCGACCGCCACCAGGATCATGTTGAGCGTGCCCACGCGTCCGGCGAGCTTGCCGTAGATGATGGCGGACGGAAAGGCCACGAACTGCGTAACGAGCAGCGCCAGGACCAACTGGGTCGAATCAATGCCCAAGGCCGATCCGTAGCTGGTTGCCATGGAAATGACCGTGTGCACACCGTCGATATAGAAGAAGAACGCGATCATGTAGACCAGCACGGTCTTGTTGTGGGCGATCTCGCGCATGGTGTGTCCGACCTCGGAGAACACACCGCCCACGATGTGGCCGATAGTGTCCTCGGGACCGCGCTCGCGATCGTACTTTTGCTTATAGGTGCGAATGAGCGGCAGGGTAAAGATGAGCCACCAGGCACCAGTGATGATAAACGACAGACGCGTTGCCAGCATGGTAGGGACGCCAAGAGCGGGGCCACCCATGATGAGCGCCAGGCAGATGACGAACGGCACGGTGGAACCGATGTAGCCCCAGGCATAGCCCGAGCTGGACACGGCGTCCATGCGCTCGTCGGTGGTAATGTCGGGCAGCATGGCGTCGTAGAACGTCATAGAAGAGTTAAGGCCGATGGTGCACAGCACGTACACGGTCAAAAATGCCATGGCGGACATTGGGATAGCCTGCGCCAGGCAAAGCACCAGGCCCGTGAGGAAGAAGCCCAAGAAGAACTTGATCTTGTTGCCGGCGTAATCGGCAAGCGCGCCCAGAATGGGCATGAGCATGGCAATGACCAGCGAGGCAATCGTCTGAGCATTGCCCCAAGCGACCACCAGGTCTGCCGAGGAAGCACCGGTATTGATAGCGTTAAAGTAGATGGGCACCACCGAGGTATTGAGCAGCACGAGGGCCGAGTTTCCCACATCGTACATGACCCAGTTACGCTCGAGCTTGGTGTATTTCATGGACAGGGACCCTTCGTATTCGCCCGATATGCAGTTAGTTCATCGTACCCCAATTGTCCAGAAGCACCGGTAAGGATTCGGCAAAGGGACAGGAGCGGTCATACGGACACGCAGGGCGAAACACCATCCCATCAAGGCGGTTGCGGTGAAATAGTTCCCGCTTAGCCCTCCGGGGGCCTCATTCAGGAGCTATTCCACCGCAACTTATTGAAACGGTTTGTTACTCCTCGCGGTCGAACTCCTCGTCGGCGTCGAGTACGCGGCCGCTGTAATTGACGTGGTTGGTCACGGCTTCCATATCGCCGGTCTCGATAAAGCGGGCGACCGTGCACTCGTAATCGACCAACGCGCGGTCAAAGACCTCGGGGAAGCTCTCGGTCGAGACTTCATCGGTAAAGGGGTTCTTCCATGCCAAGTGGCCCAGGTTGCCGGTACGCTCGGGCAGCTCGGTCGTCACGCGGTGCGCAAGGCCGTCGAGCAGCGAATAATCGTGCACCAAGCCCTCGAGCAGGGCAATCGCGCGCGTCTTGGCCGAACCGGCCGGCTCGATAGTGCGGTAGAGCAGCTGCATGTCCGAGACGGCGCCGGCGTACTCCCCCGCCGGGATGTCGATACCGTACACGCGTCCGGCGACGTAGCTCATCAGCACGCCGGCAACGCGATTGATGCGGTCGGTAGTGACGATCTCGCCCGCCGGCGGATAATCCTCGACCGTAGCCCCATCGCGCTTGAGCTGCAGCATCAGCACGTCCAGGTCGCTTTCGAGCACGGCATGAACTTGACTGCCAGAAGCCTCGAGCTCGGGATCGGACTCGACAATGCCAAACTGCTGCTCGTAGACAAAGGGGTGGGCATTGCGATCGAGCACATAGTGCGACAGCAGGCCCAGCGCAAAGGCGCGGCCCAGATTGGCGTCGCGCGGCTGCAGGTGCGACACGCCGTCGCGCAGGCACGAGAACTGGCGCGACATGCGCGAGCGGTGCATGACCTGAGCAAGCGACGTGCAGTCGGAAACGCGCGGCGTGAGCATGTGGAAGAAAAACGGGTCGGGACCTTGGTTTCCCAGGATAAAGGCGATGCGCTCCTCGTCGGACGTAATAACGCCCTGCGGAAGACGGCCGATGCTTTCCTCGCCAAACAGATGATGCGTAATGAGCGCGGGCATAATAATCCTTTCGATTTCATTCGATGTCACCCATTATGCCCACCGCACGGTCATGCCAAACCTGCGGCGGTAAACGATGGCATGCAGACCGCCTACGCAAGCCCCAGGTGCGCCTTGACCTCGGCAGCACGACGACGGGACACGGGCACCGTCGAGGTTACGCGATCGAGCCTGAGCTCCATAAGACCCGTGGAACCGATCTCGACATTATGCACGTCTTCCAAATTGACCAGATAGCTGCGATGGACACGAATAAAGCCCTCGGAGGCCAAGCGCCGCTCGAGCGAGGAAATCGACTCATTGATCAGGTATGTTCCCTCGGCGCAGATGACGTTGCAAAAATCGGCGCGTGCCTCAAAGTAGCAGACATCCGCCACAGGAATGAACACCTTTTTGCCCCCGCGATCCACTGTCAGGCGCAAAGGCTGGCGCGGAGCATGGACGACACGGCGAGTGCCCAAGGCGACCTCGATCTTGTCGAGCGCCTTTGACAAGCGGGCATCCTCGACCGGTTTGACGATGTAATCGACAGCATCGAGGTTATAGGCATCAGCCGCATACTCGGCAAATGCCGTCACAAACACCACGACCGGCGGCGTCTTTAGGTTCTGCAGCGTCTCGGCAAGCTCAATTCCCGAGCGACCGGGCATGGTAATGTCTAAAAACAGCACGTCGGGCTTGTTCGACAGAATCGACTCCACGGCTTCGGTGACATTGCCCGCCTCGGCAATCTGACCAACGCGCGTATCCTTTTCCAACAGATAGCGTAGCTCAGCTCTAATGGGAGGCTCGTCATCAACCACCAAGATGTTCCAGCCTTCGGACATATGCGCTTCCCCTCTTTTTCTCTCAATCCAACCGCGTGCTACACCGTTAGCGGCGCCGGCTCATGCGGCTCGCCGTTCAACTCAACGATGACCTGTGTTCCCACGCCCTCCTGGGACTTCACGCGCATGCCAGAATCTTCTCCGTAAAAGAAATGGATGCGCTGAAGCACGTTGAAGAGCGCCAGGCCGCAACCTCGCTTGATGGAGCCGTCGGCGGTAATGCTCTCGGGCTCCTCTCGGCGATGCTGCTCAAACAGATGCGCGCAAACTTCTTCGCTCATCCCGATGCCGTCGTCTTCGACGATGATCTCCAAGCCGTCATCGGTCTCAAAAGCCCTAACACGAATAGAAAGCGGCTCGGTCTCGCGCTGCGCATGCTTGATGCAGTTTTCGAGCAGCGGCTGCAAGATAAATGGCGGCACCAGGCTGTCGCGCACCTCAAAGTCGATGTCGACCGAAACGCGCAGACGGCCGTCGCCATACCGGGCCTGCATAAGATTGATATAACGAGTACCCTGTTCCACCTCGTGCTCGAGCGTGGTGAGCGTATCGGAATCAGAAAGCGTCTGACGATAATAGTTGGAAAAGTCGATCAGCAGCGATCGCGCCTTGTCGGGCTCGGTTCGAACGAGCGACACGATCGTGCTAATGGTATTGAATAGAAAATGCGGGTCGACCTGCGACTGCAGGGCGCGAAGCTCAACGCGGGCCGTGAGCTCGTCCTGGCGCTCGAGCTCAAAGCTGGCGAGCTGCGTGGAAATTAGATCGGCAAAACCCGAGGCAAGGGCCGTCTGGCGCATATCGATGCTGCTCAGGCGGGGGTAATACAGCTCGAGCGTGCCCACGCAATGCCCGCGCACGGTAAGCGGCGCGACAATGCCGGCGCGCAGGCGGGGAAAATAGCCGCCCGTCTCATTGGAGGCGTCACGCGAAAACACGCTCTGCTCGCCCGTCTCAATCACGTTGAGCGTGGTCTTGAGCACCACCGGGGTGCCGGCAGGGCACTTTGCCGAGTCCTCGCCCCAGCTTGCCAGCACCTGCTTGCCGTCGGTAAAGCAAATGGCAGAGGCGATGGTCTCGGACAGGATGATTTTAGAGGCGCCCAGGGCCGCTTCGGGCGTAAGGCCGCGCGACGTGTAGGCGAATATTTTTGATGCGATGGCGAGCGTACGGTCGGTTGCGCTCGATGTGAGGTCGTCGGGAACCACAAAGACATACGAGAAGAAGAAGCACAGCATGACCATGCCGGCGATGACGACGACGCCCGGAACGGGATTGGGGTTATCGGTTAAATCCCAGATAAGCAGCAGGATAAGCGCCGGAACGACAACACCGAGCAGGATGGCCTGGACCACATGCTGGGCCGTACGAAAGACCTTGGTAGAGTTGTAGCTCTTGCCCAGAATCAGCCTGTTTAAATCCACCGTCATCCCCTTTTATCTACCGCACCGATAGCAATAAAGAGGGCCGCAAGCGACCCTCTCCATTGCATTATGCAATCAAAAACTGTGTTTTACATCCAGCCATCGACAAACGGTATCTTAGGCGCTGTATTTGTTGGCCTCGCCAAAGGTGCCAGCCTCGACGATCCAGCCATCCTTCATGATGACGTCCATGTTGTCGGTGTTGAGCACGTGGATGTCGGCGGCGACGTCACCGTTGACGACCAGCAGGTCGGCGCACTTGCCGGCCTCGATGGAACCGGTCTCGTCCTCGATGTGGCACATCTTGGCACCGTTGAGGGTGGCGCAGGTGATGGTCTCGACCGGGGTGAAGCCGATCTTGTCGACGAACTCGTACATCTCCTCGATGGAGCAGGTGCCGTACGGGGTGACGAAGGAGAAGGAGTCGGAGCCGATCGTCATGACGACGCCGCGCTTCTTGGCCTCGCGCAGGCAGTCGTAGTTGCGCTGCAGCTCCTTCTCGACCAGGGTGCCCTCGTACTTGTCGTGCAGCTCGGGGACGTAGACGGGCGGATAGGTGGCGTACCAGGTGGGCAGGAAGGCGATTGTCGGGGTGAAGAAGGTGCCCTGCTCGGCCATGAGGTCCATGGTGCGCTCATCGATATCGAAACCGTGAATCAGCTGCTCGCAGCCAAAGCGGACGGAATCGTAGGCAGCGGCGTGGTTGTTGTAGCAGTGGCTCCACACGGGGATACCGACCATCTTTGCCTCTTCGACCACGGCCTGGATCTCCTCGGAGCAATAGTGCTGGTCGCGACCGGAATCCCAGCGCCAGATGCCGCCACCGGTAGCCCAGATCTTGATGGCATCGGGGTTCTCGCGCAGGCGACGACGGACGGCCTTGCGCAGATCCCAAGGACCATCGACCTGGTCGCCCCAGGGGTGGGATTCCTTGTTGAGCTCCTGGGTGCAGTGGTGGGAGTCACCGTGGCCGGCAACGCGGCAGAAGCCGAGGCCGGTGGCCAGAACGCGCGGGCCCTTAAAGACGCCCTTGTCGATGCAGTCACGGATCTGGATACCAAAGCGGCCGATCTCGCAGACGGTGGTGAGGCCGTGGGTGAGGCAGTCGTAGGCCTGCTTGACGGCGACGGCCTGCTTCTCGAGGAGCGGCTGCATGACCCAATCGGTGTCATCGTCGGTCAGGTTGCCCGAGAAGTGCAGGTGGGTGTCGATCAGGCCGGGAAGGACGGTCTTGCCGGCGGCGTCGATAACCTCAACGCCCTCGGGAAGGTCCTGCATAGCACCGGCGTACTCGATCTTGCCGCTGTCGTCGACGAGAACGAGGGAGTTCTCGACCGGCTCGGCGCCGGTGCCGTCGATGAGCTTGCCGCCAACGATTGCATACTTAGTGGACATGGTTCCTCCTTATGGATCCATATAGTGGGCGAGGCCATGTTGGGCTAGGCCTCACAAAGCTACCCAAGTGGTGCCGGGTTCGGTGCGCGGGAGAGAGGATTCCGCGCACCCGATCCGCCCCGGCTAGGCGTTACTTTTTGCGGGAATTGGTGAAAGCCATGAGGGCCAGGCCGATAGCCAACCAGCCGATCACGATGCTCCACTCCACCATGTTGAGGGAGGCGGGAGAGAACGGAATCACGAGCAGGCCGATGATGATGGCGCAGGCGGCGATAGCGAGGCCGATGCCAAACTTGCCGCCGGGCACCTCGTAGGGACGAGGCAGATCGGGCTCGGTGAAGCGCATGCGCAGGCAGGCGAGGGCGACCATGCCGCAGGAGAAGATGAAGGCGAGAGCCGACACGTTGGTCAGAGGAATGAGCATGTTCTTGCCCAGGAACGGACCGATGACAGTGATGACGCCCAAGACGACGCAGGCAAGCTTGGGAGCGCCGGACTTGGGGTCGACCTCGGCGAACTTCTCAGGCAGCTGGCCCTTGCGACCCATGGCGAGCATGATGCGGCTCGTGGCGCCATAGAAGGAGTTCATCGGGCCCATGGGTCCAAGCGTGGCGATGACGAGCATGGCCAGGTACAGGAGCATGTTGATGCCCTTGAGGCAGGCAAGCGCGGGAACCGGGCTCTTAACAAACTCATGCCAGTCGAGGATGGTGCCGAACGAGTAGATGCAGACCATGTAGAAGCCGCCGGCGGCCAGCAGGGCCAAGGAGATGATCTTGCCGAACTTGTTCCAGTTGAGGCCCTCAGCTGCTTCCTCAGCCTGCTGAGGAATGGTGTCGAAACCGGCGTAGAAGAACGGAGTTAGAACCAGGACCGACACGATGCCGGCGAACAGGCTGGTGCTTTCGGTAGCGGCCTTGCCGCCGCCAGCGCCGCTGACCTGGGAGAATACGGGCATGGCGTTGTCCGGCGAGCCGGTGAACAGCGAGACGCCCATGGCGAGCAGCATGCCGCAGAGCAGAGCCTTGGTCAGGAAGGCCTGGAGCTTGGCGGCCGAGCTGGCACCGCGGAAGTTGAGGAAGATGACGTAGACCGCAAAGCCGAGCGCGATCAGCGTCGGGAACAGGTAAACGTCGGCGCCTAGGATGGTGTAGAGCTTGACGGCGCGCAGCCACTCAAGACCGGGCAGGCTACCGAACATCTCGGACACGAGGGTCGAGATGGCGATGGCCTCCCACGGGCACAGGATTCCGTTGCCCAGGGCCAGGAGCCAACCGGTGATGTAGCTCAGCGTACGGCCAAAGCTACGATCGACATACTCGACGATGCCGCCCGAGATGGGGATAGCAGCCGTGAGCTCACCGAAAACAGCTCCGACGGGCACGAGGAAGATTGCACCCAAGAGGAATGCGATCATAGCGGGAACGGGACCGCCGCCCACGACCATCCAGTCGCCGACCTGCAGAACCCAACCGGTACCGATGATGGCACCGAAACCGATGGTGAAGAAGTTCCAGAGCGAAAGCGTTTTCTTCATGCCGCCGTTATCCTCGACTGCAACTTCTGCGTTCTTGTCCGCCATTGTTCCCCTCCTTTCCTTTTTGACGCCCCTTGACGTCACCCCTTGCGCGGTCTGTTTTGCCGCGCTCTTTTATTTCGTGGCTTTAAGATACGGCCTTGGCGCAGCAGCTCCGCTTGTAGCTCGACCGAAGGCAGAACTGCAAAACGAGCGGCGCCGTTTTTGGGACGAACGGCGGGAGACGTCATTCGTCTTGGACGCTTCATCTTGTCTGCTTTTGAATACCTGTTGCCGTGACGCTTGGCGCGCGGCGCGGCAACGTTCATACCATTTGTCAGGCTTTTGGCGCACATACCCATGTGTCGTGCATCTTTTTATGTAGGATAGACAAGTTACACATGAGGCAAGGTGATTCGAATGGCATACGGATACAATGACGGCGACCAACGGCCACAAAGCGTGCGCCTTGCCGGCCGCACCACGCCAACGCCCAGAAGCACCTCCGACAACGACAACCCGCAGCGCCCCCAAGAGCAGCCCGGGGCTTCTTCGCGGCAACAAAGCCGTACCGCGCAGCAGTCAGACCGCGTGAGTACGAGCACACGCCAACGCCAGACCGACACATCGCAGCCACGCCGCTACGATCGCCGTAAGACCGACTACTACGTCAAGCGCACCTTTTCGCGACCTCAACGCGATCGCGGCAATTCCGCCCCTCACCCCGCGTCGCACACCACAAGCCACGCGCTTCCAGCCCGCCGTCTACGCCTTGCGCTTTGCTCCATCGCCGCCTGCCTCGTCTTTGTGTTTTTGGGATCCTGTATCTCCCACGGATCAGCCGGTCTTGAGCCCACTGCCGAGGACAAGCTGCTTAAAGCTCCCGTCGCACCCGGCTACTCATTTGCTTTTTCGACCCCGCGTTCGCAGTGGAGTGTCGGCACCATGCCCCACATCTACCAAATTGACCCCGCATGGTCGGAGCTGCCCTATGCCGGTGGCACTATTCGCGAAAACGCTTGCGGTCCCACTTGCCTCACCATGGTCTATATCTTTAAGACCGGCCACACCGATAAGACGCCGGTCGATATATGCGCACTGGCCGAAGCCGGCAACTACGCCCCCACTGGTGCCACCGAGTGGTCGTTTATGACAGGCGGCGCGTGGCAGCTGGGGCTCAACGGAACACAGCTCTATAACGATCGCGAATCGATTACCCAAGCACTTCGCTCGGGTGCGCCCGTCATCGCCGCAGTGCGCCCCGGTACGTTTACCAACGTAGGCCACTACATCGTGCTCTACGGCATCGACGATGCCAACCAGATTGGCGTCTACGACCCCAACTCGGCCAGCCGCAGCGCCCGCCGCTGGGGCGTCGTAGAGGTCCTCAACGAAGTCGAAGCCATGTGGGCCTACTACTAGTCATTGGGGACAGACTTAAATGAGTGGTCATTGGGGACGCTCTTGTTTGACTAGTCGTTTAAGAACGTCCCCAACGACTAGGTGAATAGCAAAAGCCCCACAGCCGGAGCGGACTGCGGGGCTCATGAAGAGAGGCTAGTTTGCGGGCGCCTTGCCTGGCGCCCACGAGAGAGGCAATGGAGTAGAGGCTACTCGTGGATGCGGGTACCGGAGAGGCCGGCCATGGTCTCGGCGGCCTTGTCCAGGGCGCCGATGATGCAGGTGCGGCCCTTGCGGGAACGGGCGAACTTGATGGCGGCGCGGACCTTGGGCTCCATGGAACCCTTGCCGAACTGGCCCTCGTCGGCCAGGCGCTCGGCCTCGTCGGCGGTGATGTCCTCGAGCTCCTCCTGGTTGGGCTTGCCAAAGTTGATGGCGACATGCTCAACGGCGGTCAGCAGGAACAGAACGTCAGCGTCGCAGTCCTCGGCCAGCAGCTCGCCGCCCAGGTCCTTGTCGATGACGGCGGGGACGCCCTTGTAGCAGCCCTTGTTCTCGTAGTCGCGGACGACGGGGATGCCGCCGCCACCGCAGGCGATGACGATGAACTCGTTGTCGAGCAGGTTAAGGATGGAATCAGCCTCGACGATCTTCTTGGGATCGGGGGAGGCGACGACGCGGCGCCAGCCGCGGCCGGAATCCTCGACGAAGACCTTGGAGGGATCCTCGGCCATGAACTCCTTGGCCTGCTCCTCGGTGTAGAAGGGGCCGATCGGCTTGGTCGGGTTCTTGAACGCGGGATCGTCGGGGTCGCACTCGATCTGGGTGACGACGGTTGCGGCGTGCCAACGCTTATAGCGCTTGTGCATCTCGCGGCCGATGCCCTGCTGCAGGTGATAGCCGATGTAGCCCTGGGACATGGCGCCGCACTCGGGCAGCGGCATCTCGGGGGTGCCGATGGCGTCGTGGGCGGCGGCGAAGGCGTTCTGGATCATGCCGACCTGCGGGCCGTTGCCGTGGGTGATGATGATCTCGTTACCCTGCTCGATAAGACCAAGGAGAGCGTGGGCGGTGTTGCTCACGGCCTCGATCTGCTCGACGGGGTTGTTGCCGAGGGCGTTGCCGCCAAGGGCGACGACAATACGATCGGGCTTGCCAAGAGGCTTAGACATTGCTGGAATCCCTTCTGTAAAAGGCCTACAACCCATTAATAACCCGTGTCCGTGCGATACGCGAGTTTATTAAGGTTTATATTCCTGTTATCCCTCATTTTATTCATTTTGAAAACAGTTGAACGGTGAACGGTCGTTTTTACCCGCTCAGCGTATAGAAGCCCAGCTCAGGTATATCTACGCCATTTACGTGCGACTTTATTTTAATAGAGCAGGGATTAGACCAGATTATGCAAACTATATCTTTGCTAAACACAAAACGGACAGCGCAATATCTTACTCGCACTATACGAGATTCTATGCATTAATAAGACGAGTATGCACTCCGACAAAAACATGAGGCTTTTCATCCAGCATAAGGAATAAAGATGAGCTCCAAAAATGCAACTAGCCCCAAAGCACGGGGATAGAAGGCAGCAACAGCCAAAACCTCCATCCATCCCCAAAGTGGCGCGAGGTTTCGCGGCAAAGCTGCGAAACAGCGAAGGGGACAAAAGACCCCCACAACCACGTCCTTCATCAGCCCACACAATCCGAGAACGTAGTCGTAGCAGGATCTGAGGGCTGACCTTCGCGGACACTCCGCAGGACGAAAGAACCCCCGCCGCACGTAGTGCGCAGCGGGGGTTCTTTCATGTCCGAGGACGTCCGCGAAGGTCAGCCCTCAGATCCTGCGGTGGGAGACTTAGGCCTCGTTGTACACCGTCTTGAGCTTCAGCAGGTGAGCGTAGCGGTCCATAGCGGCCTGCTCGTTCTCCTTGAAGAGCTCCTCGGCGCGCTCGGGGAAGGAACGCGTCAGCGAAGCGTAACGGGCCTCGTTCATCAGGAACTCCTGATAACCACCCGCGGGCTCCTTGGAATCGAGCGAGAACTTCTTGCCGGCAGCAGCCTCGGGGTTGAAGCGGAAGAGGTTCCAGTAACCGCACTCGACAGCCTTCTTCATCTCGGCCTGGCAGTTCTGCATGCCGCCCTTCTTGATGGAGTGCATCTCGCAGGGGCTGTAGCCGATGATGAGGGACGGGCCGTCGTAGGCCTCGGCCTCGTGGATGGCCTTGAGGGTCTGAGCCGGGTTGGCGCCCATGGCGACCTGCGCCACGTAGACGTAGCCGTAGCTCATGGCAATCTCAGCCAGAGACTTCTTCTTGGTCACCTTACCGGCAGCGGCGAACTGAGCAACCTGGCCCAGATTCGAGGCCTTGGAGGCCTGACCGCCGGTGTTGGAGTAAACCTCGGTGTCGAAGACGAAGACGTTGACGTTGTGGCCGGAAGCCAGGACGTGGTCCAGGCCACCGAAGCCGATGTCGTAAGCCCAACCGTCGCCACCGAAGATCCAGAAGGACTTCTTGGTGAGGTAAGCCTTGTCGGCGAGGATCGCCTTGGAAGCGTCACAGCCGCACTTCTCGAGCTCGGTAACGTAGGCGGCGGCAGCGGTCTTAGAGGCCTCGGCGTCGTTGACGGAGTCGATCCAAGCCTGACCGGCGGCCTTGAGCTCGTCGGACGGACCGTCAGCGGCGATGATCTCCTGCGTAGCAGCGATCAGCTTCTTCTGAACGGCCTCGTAACCGACGGCCATGCCCAGACCGTGCTCGGCATTGTCCTCGAACAGGGAGTTGTTCCACGCCGGGCCGTGACCGTCCTTGTCCTTGCAGTAAGGAGCGGTGGCAGCGGGGTTGCCCCAAATGGAGGAGCAGCCGGTAGCGTTGGAGATGAACATGCGGTCGCCGGCGACCTGGGTCACCAGACGTGCATAGGCGGTCTCGGCGCAGCCGGCGCAGGAGCCGGAGAACTCCAGGTAGGGCTGCTTAAACTGGCTGCCCTTGACGTTGGCCGCGATGAGCTCCTTCTTCTCGGAGACGTTTTCGACCATGTAGTCCCAAACGGGCTGCTGGTCCATCTCCTGCTCGGTGGGAACCATCTCGAGGGCGCCCTTGGGGCAGACCTTGACGCAGTTGGTGCAGCCCATGCAGTCGAGCGGGGACACGGCCATGGTGAACTTCATGCCCTTGGCCTTGGGGCCCATGGCGTCGAGCGTGCGGGTAGCCTCGGGTGCGGCGGCAGCCTCGTCCTCGGTCATCGCGAACGGACGGATGGTGGCATGCGGGCACACATAGGCGCACTGGTTGCACTGAATGCACTTGGTCTCGTCCCAGTGGGGAACGACCACGGCGACGCCGCGCTTCTCGTATGCAGAGGCGCCCAGCTCAAACTGACCGTCGGCGCAATCGACAAAGGCGGAAACGGGCAGGCTGTCGCCATCCATGCGATCGATGGGCTCGAGCAGGTTCTTGACCTGCTGGGCAATAGCGGACTTGGTCTCCTCGGAGAGCTCGACGGGAGCGGCATCCTCGGCAGTTGCCCAGTCGGCCGGAACCTCGAACTTACGGAAGGCGGTAGCGCCGGCATCGATGGCCTTATGGTTGGCGTCGACGATGGCCTGGCCCTTCTTCATGTAGGACTTGGTAGCCGCGTCCTTCATGTACTGCAGGGCGTCCTCGGCGGGCAGGACCTTGGCCAGCGCGAAGAAGGCGGACTGGAGCACCGTGTTGGTGCGCTTGCCCATGCCGACCTTGGCAGCCAGATCGATAGCATCGATCAGGTAGACGTTGACGTTGTTGTTGGCGATGTAGCGCTTGGCCACGGCGGGCATGTGCTCGGCGAACTCCTCGTCGCTCCACTGGCAGTTGACCAGGAAGGTGCCGCCCGGCTTGACGTCGCGGACCATCTTGAAGCCCTTGACGATGTAGCTGGGGTTGTGGCAAGCGACAAAGTCGGCCTTGGTCACGTAGTACGGCGAGCGGATCGGGGAATCACCAAAGCGCAGGTGCGAGACGGTGACGCCGCCGGTCTTCTTGGAGTCGTACTGGAAGTAGGCCTGAACGTACTTGTCAGTGTGATCGCCGATGATCTTAATCGAGTTCTTGTTGGCGCCAACGGTACCGTCGCCACCCAGACCCCAGAACTTGCACTCGATGGTGCCGGGGGCTGCGGTGTTGGGCGCATCCTCGGCCTCGGGCAGGCTCAGGTTGGTCACGTCATCGACGATGCCGATGGTGAACTCGCGCTTGGGCTCGTCCTTCTTAAGCTCCTCGAAGACAGCGAACGCGGACGCGGGAGGCGTGTCCTTGCTGCCCAGGCCGTAACGGCCGCCGACGACCTTGATGCCCGTCTTGCCGGCCTCGTAGAGAGCGGAGACGACGTCCTGGTAGAGCGGCTCGCCGATGGAACCCGGCTCCTTGGTGCGGTCCATGACGGCAATCTTCTGGACGGTCTCGGGGAGAACGTCGACGAAGTGCTTGATGGAGAACGGACGGAACAGGCGAACCTTGACCAGGCCGACCTTCTCGCCGTGAGCGTTGAGGTAGTCGATGACTTCCTCGAGCACGTCGCAGAAGGAGCCCATGCACACGACGACACGATCGGCATCGGGAGCACCGTAGTAGTTGAACAGGCCGTAATCGGTGCCGAGCTTCTCGTTAATCTTCTTCATGTAGCCCTCGACGACGGCAGGGAGCTCGTCGTAGACCTTGTTGCAGGCCTCGCGGTTCTGGAAGAAGATGTCGCCGTTCTCGTGGCTGCCGCGGGTGTGCGGGTGCTCAGGGTTGAGCGCGTGATCGCGGAAAGCCTGGACGGCGTCCATGTCGCACATCTCGGCAAGATCCTTGTAGTCCCACATGGCGACCTTCTGGATCTCGTGGCTGGTGCGGAAGCCGTCGAAGAAGTTAAGGAACGGAGTCTTACCCTCGATGGCGGCAAGGTGAGCCACCGGCGAGAGGTCCATGACCTCCTGGACATTGCCCTCGGCGAGCATGGCGAAGCCGGTCTGGCGGCAGGCCATGACGTCGGAGTGATCACCGAAGATGTTCAGGGCGTGGGAAGCGACGCAACGCGCGGAGACGTGGAAGACGCCCGGGAGCTGCTCACCCGCGATCTTGTACATGTTCGGGATCATCAGGAGCAGGCCCTGAGAAGCCGTGTAGGTGGTGGTCAGAGCACCGGCGCCCAGCGAACCGTGAACGGTACCGGCTGCACCTGCCTCGGACTCCATCTCGACGACCTTGACCGGGGTGCCAAAGATGTTCTTGCGACCCTGGGCCGCCCACTGGTCGACATGGTCGGCCATCGGGCTGGACGGCGTGATGGGATAAATTCCCGCTACCTCGGTGTACGCATACGAAACATATGCGGCCGCCTCGTTGCCGTCCATAGACTTAAACTTACGCGCCATATACCCCTCTCCTCTCATATAGGTATACAGGCCCCGGCGATCGCCGGGATGTTGGCGTGATGGGATTTTCGCTGTTGCTTCCAATCATCTGGCAGGCAGACTGAGCAGCAGGTACATGGCGTGGAGAGAAGGCATGCCGAGGCGCGGGGCGGTTGATGCGCTCCACAGGCCCAGCTACCCGTCTTGCACATGGCCGAGCGCCGCAAAGGCCGCATGCCGGATGCCCCCGGGCACGCCCCGGCGATGGGAAGCGCCCGCAACGGAAATCCGCATGCGGGCTTATTGTACCCCGCCGCCAAGCCATATTTCGGCAAATATAGGCGGGCGGTAAAGGTTTACCCCGGGTGACTATCACACAGCCGATGTCAGCGAACGCAATCCCCGGGGACAACGCAGCAGTTGCGGTGAAATGGGGACTGTTTTTGCCGGTCGCGGCCTTAAACAGCCCCCATTTCACCGCAACTTATTTAGGAGATGAGTTAGAGGGCGCCGAGGAGGATGGCGTAGGTGGTGGATTCGCCGAGCCTGAGCTCGTCACCGGGGTTGAGCCGAGCGGAGCGGCCGGGCTCGACCTGGGTGCAGACGTTCGTCGCGCCGTTTACCACCACGGTTCCGTTGGTGGACGACAGGTCCTCGACAAACCATGTGCCAGAATCGTCGCACCAGATATGGGCATGGCGGGCCGAGACGTCGTCGCCGACGTCGGTGATATCGCCCTCCCCCGTCGCCAGCGCGCCGATCTCGACGCCCTGCTCGCTCGGCTGAATCCAGCGCGGGGCGCTCACCACGTAGCCGTTTTGCACGCGCAGCAGTCCCAGCGGATGCGCAGGCGCCGCCTCGTGCTCACCTGCAACCGAAGATGTGCTCAGCGAGCGTGGCGTCGACGTGGCGCCGCCACAGGTCGCATGAGCGTAGTCGATGGCATAGGTCACCGACGAGCGGACATCTGCCGAGCAGCCCACGGCGACAAACAGCACCAGGATGGCCTCGGCGCGCTCGGCGGGCATGAGTTCAGCCGCCTGCGACAGGCGCTCGAGCGCATTGCGATAGAGATTCGTGTCCTGATGGCATTCCTCGAGTGCCCGCACCATGGGCTCGCCAGCGGGGCCGCACACCATGTTGGTCACGGCCGCGGCGTCCATGGGATTGCGACGGCGCAGGGCCAGCTGCGACATAATGCGCGCGGCCGAGGTGCCGTAATCGGCAAAATAGCGCTCCTGCAGCGTGCCGACCGGCGCGCGCACGATAAAGCGCGAAACCCAAGAGCGATCGGCGGCACGGCTCTGTGGACTACGGCCGTCGGCGAGCGGGCGGCTCGAGAGCACCAGGCCGCACAGCTCGATATGGCTCAGGTGCGCCGCGCGCTTAAAGATGTCAAACATTGCCCCGCACGGGGTGAGCTCAGCTTGAGAAGCCATGGCTTAGCCCTCCTTGGTCGCAGAGATAGTGTCGGATACTTCGGCCGGCCCGCCAAAGGCGCGAGCAGCCGCGGCTCCGCCGGCAAGCGGCGTCGCCATAGGAATTTTCGCACGTCGTGCTGACACGGCGGGAAGCTCAAAGGCAAACCCCATCGCCAGCAAAAACCACGTGAGCGCATAGGTTGCAATTAAGGCGGCAACGAAGCCACTCGCTACGGCGCGCTGAGAAAACACGATGCATGCAACCGCGATCAGCACCGGAACCTCGCAGGCAGAAAGCGCCAGCACGCCATGCAGGAACCCCGTGCGACGATCGTGCGCCATGGCACCGACGGCAATACCCGCCATGCCCGGCAGTGCCAGCGCGAGCGCGGCGACGATACCCGGCAGCGTGCCGGACCACGAAATGTGCCCCACGGCAACCGTCATACGAGCACCCGACGCCAGCAGCGCCGCCGAAACCACCACAACGGCCCACACGAGGCCACAAACAGCCGCAGCGCCGATCATCGCAGCGCGACGGGCCACGCGACCGGACGCATCCATGGGACAGGGCGTGAGCGGCTCGCCGCGAAGCGAGCGGCCGACGTTTTGCGCGTAGTGGTCGCAAAACGTCGTAAGCGCCGCCTCCACCGCGGCGGGCTCGGGACGATCGCCCTGATTACACGACAGGCAGGCCATGACCACGTCGAACAACTGGGCATCGACAAATGCCAGCGCGTCGCGCAGCTCCTCGGAGTCCGGCTCGAGCCCCATCTGCTGTGCCTGCTCGGCGGCGGCGAGCGCCACATCGGGCTCACGCCGGAGCAGTTGGGTTAGGTCGCAACCGGGCGCATGGGCGCCAGCGGGATAGTCGGGGCGCGTATCCATCTTGAGACGATAGGGGCTGGCAATATCGCGCGTCTTTTTGCGCGAACCCGAGGTGCCCGATGCGCTCGGCGCCACCTCGTACGGTGCGACGCCGGCGATGAGCTCGTAGACCGTACTCGCCGCGGCATACACGTCGATTGCCGGCGACATGCGCAGAACGCGCAGGTCGGCAATATCGTCGGTGAGCATCTCGGGCGGAGCGTAGGCAACCGTCGCGCGGCGCAACGTGGCGTAGCGCTCGGTAAACGACGCCTTGCCGCCGGTTCCCGCCACCGCAGAGGCAGGCTCGAGCGCCAGCGACGAGCCAAAGTCGATCAAGCACAGGTCGAAGGTGCCTTCGGCAAGCTGTCGGTCGAGCGGCAGACGCGCCGTGCGCACCATAATATTAGCGGGCGAGATATCGCGATGGACGAACCCCTCCCCCACCAAGCTCATGCGGCAGAGCAGGTCGAACAGGTCGCGGCCCAGGCGAGCGGCCACGAGCGGCGACAGACGCCCGGCATCGTCCACGGCAAGGCGCGGGCGCAGGCGGGCAAGCGTCTCGCCCTCGACCCACTCCATGACAATCGCAGGCACACCGTCAACCTCGCCCCACCCGTATAAGCGCGGAAAGCCCTTAAGACCCGAAAGGGCACGATGGCATTCGTATTCCTCGCGAAACGCCGCCTTAAACTTAGCGACCAGCGCCTCATAAGCGGTGTCGTCGTCGAACTCGTCGCGCACCGGCAAGATGAGCTGTTTGAGTGCCACGGCCTCGCCCTGGGCATTGACGGCACGCGTCACGCGGCCGATGCCGCCACGGCGCATGGTGGCGTCGTCGGCAAACAGCATCGCAAATCGACGCTGGTAGACGGGCAACTCATCCGGGCTCAGCGCAATAGCAGGCTCAAACCCTCCAACGCGCGCCAGGCGCAGGCCCACCATAGGGTCGCGGTTTAGCGCGCACGATGCGCTAGAAGCAAGGCTATTCGTCATAGGGCGATCGCCGCCGCTTTGGTATTGAAGTTGTTGAGCGCGACGTCGTCATCGCCGTAATGCCCCACCCATTGGCACAGATTGGTGTAGCAGCCCCATAGGTTGGCGTATTGCCGATACCACTTTGACTTGGGAGAAAACGTTTGCCGGCCAAACTCGGCACGGATGACAAACATATCGTTGGCCAGGCTATCGCACGGTCCGGTATCGCCTGTTGCGTTATAGGTCGAAACCACGCTATTGGCGCGGGCGACATAGCCATCGAGCATGTTGTATTTGGTCACGAGCCAATTGTGGATACTCTCCTCCTCGGCAGCCGAGAGACCACCCGAGCCCGTGTCGCCGCCGGCACCGCCGTCCGTCGAGCCGCCACTCGAAGATCCACCACCAGAGGCGGAACCCGAACCGGAGCCGCCGTCCGAGCCCGCCGAACCGGTGCCAGAACCGGACCCGTCCGAGCCGCCGGGCTTGCCTGTCTGCTGGGCGTCCTGCCCCTTCTGCTGCTCGGTCTTATTGACGACGGCAGCCACACTGTTATTGGAAAGCTTCGTAATGACCTTGGTGTTGGTGAGCACGATGGTCTTGCCGTTTGCCAGCGTGATCTCGTTGGACGCCCGCTCACCCTCGTCCGCGGGATCGACGCCAAACACGGTGCGCCCGACCACGCTCGCCCATGCATATCCAGTTGTCGTTCCCAAGTCGCTTTTGGCCTTGCGCCCAATATGCAGCTCGCGCGCAGCATGCGCCTGCACCATGGACGGCACTGTCATGCCATAAGCCGAAACACCGGCTATGACCAGCACGAGCGAGCAAGATAGCAGCACATACGCCCGAGGCGCCAGGCCCAGCCGGCGTCGCATGCGCACCGCGGCGCCATGCTTTGTCTGAGTGCCAGCGGGCCGCATGCGTTCTCCTCCAACAAAAACACGCCGCTTAAAAGCGGCGCATTCTTTCATATCCACATTTGAGTGTATCAGCAAACCAAAAAGGTTGCGCAACGAATGGGCAAATACGAGGTGCGAGCGGACCCATCCACGCGATAAGCGGATGAAAAGCAGGTTTGTTGCACAACAAATGCATAAACGCGCGCCCAATTATGAGTGCCCCGTGCGGCAGGCCGACGGGACATGCCATGGAGCTGACCCGCCTAGATCGCGCGGCGGGCCTCGATAGCGCGGCCAAGCGTAAGCTCGTCGGCATACTCCAAGTCGCCGCCCACGGGAAGGCCGCTCGCAAGACGCGATACCTCAACGCCCAATGGTTTGATGGTGCGAGCAAGGTAGCTCGCCGTGGTCTCGCCCTCAATGTTGGGGTTGGTGGCGATAATGACCTCGTGGATGTCCTCGTGGCCCAGGCGCGCCAGCAGCTCGCGGATATGCAGCTGCTCGGGACCGATCTTGTCCATGGGGCTGATCACGCCGCCCAGCACATGGTAGAGGCCATGGTAGCTGCCCGTGCGCTCAATCGCCTGGACGTCGCGCGGCTCGCCCACCACGCAAATGCGAGTGGTATCGCGCATCGGGTCCTGGCAGATGGAGCACTCGTCGGCCGTGGCGTAGTTAAAGCAACGGCTGCAAAAGTGGACCTCCTGCTTAACCTCCAGGATGGCCTCGGCCAGGCGGCGGGCCTCCTCGGCATCGGCCTCGAGCAGGTAATAGGCGATGCGCTGGGCCGACTTGGGGCCAATGCCCGGCAGGCGGCCCAGCTCATCGAGCAGTTTTTGCAGACTGTGATTCGCACTCATATATATGCGTGTCTTAGAACGGCATGCCCGGGATGTTGAGGCCGCCGGTGATGGCGCCCATCTGCTTGTTGGCGAGCTCGTTGACGCCGCGGACGGCCTCGTTGACGGCAGCCATGATCATGTCCTGCAGCATATCGACGTCCTCGGGATCGAGCGCATCGGGATCGATGGTGAGATTGACGAGCTCCATCTCGCCGTTAACGGTCACCTTGACCATACCGCCGCCGGCAGAGGCGTCGACGGTCTGGGACTTGAGGTTCTCCTGCGCGGCGGCAAGCTGCTCCTGCATCTTACGAGCCTGCTTCATCATCTGCTGCATGTTCATACCGGCCATGATGGCTCCTTTACGTGCGGCCGCACGCCGAGCTGCAAGGGCAGCCGGGACGCGGCGGGACTTTCAAACTCAAAAATCGTACCACGGCGCGAGGCCAGCGAGCGGGGCGGTCACGCTACCTCAGTCGATATACATGTCCTGGAGTGCAAGCCGCACCCAAAGATTATGCAAAGTTGAATAATTCGCATCTGAATAATATTGAAAGCTAAATCTTGTAGAGTCGGAATCCGACATTTAATGCGTACCACTAAATGGCTAAATGCCGAGCCACTACTCGAGGCGGCGCTCATGACGGCGGGGTATAATTTGATTGTCGCAGATAGTAATTTGGAGGTGCCCCATGAATGCCCCCAACGCGCTCCAAAACATCCGCTCAAAACACCCCGTTGCATATGTGGTTCTCTATCTCTTTGTCGGCTGGGCATTGCTGGTTGTCATCACCCATGCCATAGCTTTTGGAGCAGAACTGCTGATAGCCAGCTCGGACCAGCCCGTCGTCAAATGGGAGACGACCGATGAGTGCACCGACGGAACCCGAACCGTCTACTACAACAGCCCGTCCCTCTATCAAGAGTTCAAGGTCAAGATAAAGGACTTCAAGATTGTCGATGCCGAGCTAGGCGTTTATTTGGCAATCGGAGCAACCATTAACGCCGAGCAAGTCGAGTACACGGACAGCCATGCGACGTATCGTATCGACCTCAGCATCCTAGGCCGACCGTCACGCACCTGTCTGCTCAAATGCGACATACGCGGCACCACACTACACATGTCCGAAATACAGATGCGCCCGGACAAGGGGTCCTCTTCTTGAGCAGTATACCCGCCTGCGCAGCTACTCCACCGGCTTGAAGATGGTGGCCTGGCCAAAGACGCTGCGGATGAGGGCCTTGGCCTCGTCCTCGGTCTGCGGGATGCTCGGGGCTGCGCCCTGATGGCCGAAGGGGCTGCCAGCACCGGGATTGGATTCCCAGGGAGCGGCGGGGACGTCGTCGTTTGCAGAGGCTGCGGGTGCCACAGCAGCGGCCTTGGGCGCGGACGCCGCACCCGGCACGTCGAACGGGGGCAGATCGTCCCCGCCGGCATCGGCAGCAAAACCACCGACCATGGCATCGTCGTAGGGCACCTGCTCGGATTCCCATGGCGCAGCCTGCGCAGGCGGCTGAGCCATGGGGACGGACGCGCGCTCGGGCGCTCGGGGCGCGGGCTCGGTCGGGAGCTTGCCCGTGGCAGGAGCACCGGCAGGGTTGTCGGAGCGCAGCCAAGGGGCCTTGGCCAGGTCGGATGACTTGGGCGCAGGCGCGGCAGCGGACTTGGGCGCGGGCGCCGGGGCAGCAGGTTTGGGCGTGACGGGCTTAGGCGCCGACAGGGTCGATGCCGTTACCGGTGCCGCTTGCTGCTGCGGCGCGCTGGCGCTCGAGGATACAGGGGCCGCCGAGGACACGGGCTGCGGGCCCGCAGATGCCGCAGCCCGTGCAGATGGAGAATGCTCCTCATGTTGAGGAGCCGGCGTGCCACCTCCATCCAGGACATAGTCGACGGTGCGACGACCGAATACCGCGCAGACCGTCGGCAGGACCACCGACTGCGTGTCGGCGCGACCGAGCATCTTGATGGCAAAGGTCGAGCCCGCGGGGAACGAGACCGTGAGCTTGGAGCCGTCGTCGGCCGTGGCGCGGGCGTTGAGCAAAAGTCCCGCGTAGGAAGCCTGACGCGCCTTGACGCGCTCGACGACCTCGGCCCATTTGCGCTGGAGCTCGCCGGCGTCCTCGACCGCGGGGGTCTCGGCAGCGCCGGCGGCGGCAACCTGGGCGGCGTTGTTGGGCTTGGACACCGGCACGGTCGATGCAGCAGGCGCGGGAGCCGGAGCCGCAACGGGTTGAGGTGCAGGCG
The DNA here is from genome assembly GCF_036317945.1 of Collinsella sp. CM84Y_54. Lineage (NCBI taxonomy): Bacteria > Bacillati > Actinomycetota > Coriobacteriia > Coriobacteriales > Coriobacteriaceae > Collinsella > Collinsella sp. CM84Y_54. The sequence continues at coordinate 250,501 of NZ_JAWQCX010000004.1, read as the reverse complement.
TTACAGGTTTGGGCGCGGGAGCCGGAGCCGCGGACTTGAGCGCAGACTGGGCCGCCGGAGCAGCAGCGCCGCGGTCCCAAGGCATGCCGCCCTGATGCGCGGGCGTAGCAGCGGGGGCGGCGGTCGCCGCAGGAGCAGCAGCTCGGGCGCCCGAGATCAGCGTCGGCTGCTGGACAGAGGGCGCGGATGCAGCAGGCGCACTCGCTTGAGCAGCAGCCACGCTCGCCGGAACGGCGGCGTTGGCAACCATGGCCTCCAAGCGAGCCACGCGCTCAGCCAAAGCCTCAATCGTTAAATCGGCCTCGGGACGCGCCAGGCGGGTGCAGGCGATCTCGAGCACCAGGCGCACGTCGCTCGCGCCCCTCATCTCCAGTGCGGCATCGTCGAGCACCGTCAGCACACGGGCCAGGCGGTCGGCAGGATGCTCGCCAAAGGCAGCGGCCTCGGCTGCAAGCGCCTCGGCCTGCTCGGCACCGCCCTCAAACAACTCAGCACGGGCACCGGCAACGCAGGCAACATACACGTCGCGCACGTGCGCCACCAGGTCGCGCGTCAGTTCCAGCAGATCGTTACCTTCCTCGACCTGCGCGCGAATAAGCCCATAGAGCTCGGCGACATCGCGATCAGCAATGGCGCGCGCAAACTCGCCCAGAATCTGGTCCGAAACTTCGCCCAAAAGCGAGCGGGCATCGTCCGCATGCACGGTGCCGTTGCCGAAGACGCTCAGCTGTTCCAGCGTGGAGAGCGCATCGCGCATGCCGCCCTTGGCATGGCGCGCCACGATGGCCAGCGCCTCGTCGTCGTAGTCGAAGCCCTCCTGCTCGCACACGTATGCCAGGCGGCGCTCGATATCCTCGTTACCGATGCGGTGGAAATCGAAGCGCTGACAGCGCGAGAGGATGGTCTCCAGAATCTTTTGCGGGTCGGTGGTGCACAGCACAAAGATCACGTGCGCCGGCGGCTCCTCGAGCGTCTTGAGCAGCGCGTTAAACGCCGCCGTCGTGAGCATGTGGACCTCGTCGATGATATAGATCTTGTACTTGCCGCGCACCGGGGCAAAGTTAACGGAGTTGATGATCTCCTCGCGTACGTTGTCTACGCCGGTACGGCTTGCGGCATCGAGCTCGTAGACATCGGGGTGGTTGCCCTCGGCAATGAGCTCACACTCCTCGCAGGTGCCGTCGGGCATGCAGCCGCTTGCACCCTCGGCGCGCGCCGCCTCGGCATTGCGGCACAGCAGCGCCTTGGCCAAAATGCGCGCCATAGTGGTCTTGCCCGTGCCGCGCGGTCCGCAGAACAGGTAGGCGTGGGACAGGCGCCCCTCGGTGATGGCGTGCTCGAGCGTCGAGACGATATGCTGCTGGCCCACCACGGAGTCGAAGGTGAGCGGGCGATACTTTCGGTACAACGATTCCATGGGTGCTCCCCCGGGTATACTGAGTCTTGTTGCCGCGGCGGCCATGCGGTCGCACGGCATACTGCATTCATAATAACCCGTACGGCGAGCCCGCCGCGATAGGAGTCCAAAGAGCATGGCAGACGCAGAGAGCAACCTCGTTCCCTCCGAAGCAGCCGACCAGGTCGAGGTCGCGCTCGAAACGCAGGCAGCAGCCGATGACGGCATCCTGTACCTCAACGAGTATCAGTACGAAAACGACCTCGTCACCGACTTTGCGCGCCTGGTCGCCTCGCCCAGGCGCCGTGGCTCCCTGTACGTCGCCGCGGCGATTGCCGCGCTCATCGGCATCGGCATGCTGGTGGCCGGCGGCAACTGGATCAAGTTCGGCGTCGTCCTGATCGTATTCGGCGCCTTTTTGGCCTGGTGGAGCAAAAATCTGCACCATACGCTTGCGCGCGACTTTATCGAATCCGTCGAGGCAGACGAGTCCATGGGCGGCCGCTACCGCCGCGTCGCCGCCAACGAGGACGGCCTGATGGTCTGGGGCAAGAGCGGCAAGTCGCAGTTCTTCCCGTTTGAAAAGCTCGACCATGTACTCGACGGCGAGCGCATCTTTGTGGCCATGTTCGCCGACCAGGGCGTGACGATCCCTAAGGACACTTTTGTGCGTGGTGATGCCGAGCAGTTTGGCTCCTTCCTCAAGGCGCGCATCAACAAAAAGCTGCGCATCGAGACCAAACGCAAAAAGATGAAGGCCGAAAAGGCCGCTGCCAAGGCCAAGCAGGAAAGCGAGCCTAAGAATGCAAAGGCCAAGCAGCGTAAGCAAAAGAAGAACAAGAAGAAGCGCTAAGGCCAAGTTCCCAGCCCAAGCTTCAGTCGCTTGCTTAGGCAAAACTTAGATTGACAGCGGAAACCGCATCCCGTTTTGGCACTCCAAAGTGGGATGCGGTTTCCTTTTGAGCGCCGGTTCGGAAAATGCATCCCGTTCTAGGCCAATATTCTGGGACACAGTTTCCGCAGCCTACCCCATCCGGAAAACGCATCCCACAATTTGGCCGAAAACTGGGGCGCGCTTTCCGGATGAGTCGAGACGAAGGCCAAGCCAGACAGGCAGCCTCGCATCCCGCCATCCTCCCCATGCACCTGAGCGTGCTACACTAGCAGCATCTATGCCACCGCGAATGGCTCGGCCCCGCGCCCGCCGCTCGCAAACGAACTTTAAACGCACGAGGGTTGGCCATGCCGCTTTTCTCGCAACATACCGCCCGGTTCTCGCCGGACGTTCCCTTGGAGGGCACTAGCTCTCGCGAGCTGCTCAAGCGGTACCAGCCGCTCGAGACGCTTGCGACCGGTGGTTTTGGCTCCATCGAGATTTGCCGCGACACGCATCTGCGCCGTCGCGTGGCCATTAAGCGCATCCCTCTTATCAACGGCGCCGGCATGCCCGCCAGCGACATCATGGATGTACTGCGCGAGGCGCATACCGCCGCCATGCTTCAACATCCCAATATCGTGCAGGTTATCGACTTTACGCACGACACCGCCTATGCCTACCTGGTCATGGAATATGTCGACGGCATGTCGTTGGCCGAGTTTTTGCATCGCGTGGACGGTCACTCGCTCACCTTTGACGAGGCCGCGGCCATTGCCGACGCGCTGGGGCAGGCACTCACCTTTGCCCATGCAAACGGCGTGCTTCATCTGGACATAAAGCCCGCCAATGTGCTTATCGACCATTCGGGTAATGTAAAGCTCACCGACTTTGGCATGGCGCGGCTGTCGTCTGCCGGCGGCTTTGGCGGGTCACGCGGCGGCACCATCGGCTACATGCCGCCCGAGCAGCTCGATATCGAGACCGGCACGGTCGACGAACGCGCCGATGTCTTTGCCCTTGCCTGCGTGATCTACGAGAGCCTGTGCGGCAGCGCCCCCTTTATGGCGGCCACGCCCGGCGACTCGCTCGGCCGCATCATCGGCGGTGCCACTTATCCCGGCGAGCTCATCCCACACTTTCCCCCGGGAGCCGAGGCTGCACTCATGAGTGCCCTCTCCCCCATGCCGCAAGACCGCCCTAACAGCATCGAGGCATTTTGCGACCAGCTGCTCGCCGGCTTGGACAGCGTGCGCGAGGGCCGTCGCAGCCTGGAGCAGATGGTGGGCGAGCTTTCGGATGACGAGCGCGCGGCAGACGGTATCGAGCCATCGAGCTACGCGGATGACACCGTCGAGGTCGACCCCGCACTTGGTTGGGCGGGCACGCGCTGGAGCCACGCGCGCAACTACACCATGCGCGCCATCTCGGCTCTCTCGTGTGGAGCCTTTAGCTTTTTGCTTATGCAGACAGCGGGCGTCGCGGCGCTTCCCGGGCTGGTCGTGGCGGCCATCGCTATTGGCGCGGCGGCAGGCTTGGCCCCGCAGATCGGCTCGGCCATCTCGGCCGTGGGCTTTTTGGTGCTCATGGCCAACGCCACCATGCAGACGCAGGGCATCCTGTCGATGCTGCCGGTCGCGGTCATTTTTGCCGCCGCCATGTCCGGTTGGTGGATTGCCTGGGGACGCACCGAGGCAGCTGCGAGCGCGGCGCTCACCTGCGCGCTTGCGCTAGGTTGCCTAACCGGCGACGCCCTCCTTGCCGCCGGAGCCGCCGGGGGCTTCGCGGCGTTTTGGCTCGCTCCGGCAAGTGCCGCGGCGGCTACGGGCATGGGCGCACTCTTTGCCCGCCTTGCCGCAGCAGCCCTCTCTGCGGGAGGCGTACTGGGGCTTAGCAATGTCGCCGTAGCGCTGGGAGACGCGCTCCTTCTCGCTGCAATCGTGCTGGTTTCAGCAACGGCCGCGGCAACATCGCTGCTGCTCAACGCTCATGCCAAGCGCGCCGAGCAGGGATCGAACCTTGCCGCCATCGTCGCAATTGCCGTCGCCGGCATTGGCTCGGCCGTATCGTTTTGTCTTGCACACCATATGGAAATTGCCAGCCTTGCGAGCCCGGTCGTCGCCAAGGCGGCGGTTGCGGGAATCCTATCCTCTATAATCGTTGGGATATGCCTTTATTTGCTCGGATACCAAAGAACCTATACGGAGAGTGATCTTTCGTGAACTTCCTGAACATCTTCGAGGACCACGTGGCCGGCATCTTCGGTGCCACCCGTGCCCCGTTCTCCTTTAAGAAGCTTGCCAAGCAGGCCGCTCGCGACATGGAGGATCAGACTCTGGTGATCAACGGCGTCAACACCGCGCCGGCACTCTATACCATCCTGATCGCCGCCGACGACGACCCCATGCTCGCCCCGTTCTACCCCGAGCTTTCGCGCGAGGTCCGCGAGTTTGTGAAAGCGCAGGCCGAAAAGCGCCGCTACGTCTTTGTCGGCGAGCCCCTCGTTCGCTTTATGATCGACCCGCAGCTGCGCGGCGGCAAGTTCTCGGTCTTTGCCGAGAACGTCGATGCCCCCACGCTCGGTCGCCTGTACGAGGAAGAGCGCGCCTACCAAAACGGCCTAGGCCAGAACAGCTCGGCCACAAGCCGTGCCGCCAGTGCCCCGCGCGCCGGCCAGCAGCAGTTTGCCGCCCCGCAGCAGCACCCCGCTGCCATGCCGCAGCAGCAGCCGGCACCCCGCGCCGCCGCTCCCGATCCGCTTGCCGCGGCCGATCCCTTTGCGCCCAATGTGCCCGATCCCGCCGCCGCACCCATTCCCGTGCCCCAAACCGTCTCGCGCGACGCGCTTGCCGGCATGGGTGGAGCCGCCGCGACCGGCGCCGCCGTGGGCCTTGGCGCCGCAACCAGCATCGCCTCCAACATGGCAAGCCCTCGCGCCCCGCAGCGTCCGCTTGCCCAGCTCGTCGACGTCGTGAGCGGCGAGAGCCACAGCATCACCTCCGCACAGGTGACCATCGGTCGCGAGCGCTCGGTTTCTGACATCGCCCTGCGCGACCCCAACGTGTCGCGCCGTCATGCCCAGCTCACCTTTACCGGCTCGGACTGGTCGATCGAGGACCTCAACTCCACCAACGGCACGCTCGTCAACAACCGCCGCATCACGCGCTGCCCGCTGCGCAACGGCGACCTGCTGACGTTTGGCCTGAGCACGTTCGAATTTAGGGGATAGTCGCTTATGAACATCGATATCGTCCTGTTTGCAGGCCGCATTGTCCTGGTCGTCCTGCTCTACATCTTCCTGTTTGCCGTTATGAAGACCGGCGTGGGGCTCGTCCGCGGCCAGCGCCGTGACTCGGCCATCTGGACGATCGATGTGGACAAGGGCCCGCGCGGCATCCGCGGCATCCACGTGGATATGCTCGGCCCCGTCATCGTCGGCCGTTCGCCGTCGTCAGACATCTGCATCAACGAACCGTTTGTCTCGGCCTCGCATGCGCGCTTTTCGCTGCAGGGCCCGGCACTTATTATCGAGGACCTCAACTCACTTAACGGCACGCTCGTCAACGGCCGCCAGCTGGTGGAGCCCGCAACGCTGCGCGAGGGCGACGAAGTCCAGATTGGCGACGTGGTCATGAAGGTGAACCGTCGATGATCGACGAGGAGAACAAGTCCGCAAACATGCCCGAGACGTCGGCTGCCCCCGCAGCCGCGCCGGCTCATGCCGCCCCGGCGGGCCCTGCGCCCGTGGAGCCCGAGGACACTGTGTTCTCCCTGCCTCTTTCGCATGTGACGCAAGAATATCCGACATTGACCGACGACGAGGATGTCGAGGACAACGCTGACGGCGGCACCGCCCCCATCGGTGTGCACGCCGCTGCCGAGCAGCCCGCGGTCCCGCAAGACACGCCCACGCCGGCTCACTTTGCCGAACCCGTCGCCACGGCGATTACCGAGAGCTCCGCGGTATTTGCGGCTCCCGAGCCCGCGGCACCGGTGTTTCCCGTAGCGCCGGCACCCGCCGCAGCGCCCGAACCCACATCTGCACCGGAACCTGCGGCGGCTCCCTCCCCCGCGGTCGCATCGACGCCCGAAGCCATGCATCCTGTGGCCGAAGACGTGCCCGCAGCAACGACGGAGGATGTCTCCCAGCCCCACAGTACGCCCGAGCCCGCAGCCGTCGCCCCGCAAGACGACGAGCCTGTCGACCGTACAACCGAAGAGCCCGCCACGCCTAACGCTAACGACCCAAGCAACGATGCCGACACCGTCTCGCCCGGCGATACGGCCGAGATTGACGTTGCCGCCGTGGAGGCCAAACTTAAGGACCCCGGCTCGACCATGAGTTTTGAGCCGCTGACCGACGAGCGCATCGAGACCGACTCGACCTACGACGCCGGCACGACCACGCAGCTCATGTGGGGCGCCCGCTCCGATGTTGGCTGCGTGCGCCCGCATAACGAAGACTCCTATCTGGTGCAATCGCCGCTCTTTTGCGTATGCGACGGCATGGGCGGCCACGCCGCCGGCGAGGTAGCCTCCTCCATCGCCGTCGAGACCATTGCCAAGACAGCGCCGCAGGCAGCCGACGCCGCACGACTGGCGGCCGCCGTCGAAGCGGCAAACGCCGCGGTCATCGAGGCTGCGCTCAACGGTTTGGGCAAGCCCGGCATGGGCTGCACGGCAACCTGCGCCTATATCGAAAACGACATGCTCGCTATCGCCCACGTGGGCGACTCGCGCGCCTATCTGCTCCACGAGGGCACGCTCATCCGCGTGACCCGCGACCACTCCTATGTGGAGGAGCTCGTGGATGCCGGCGAGATTACGGCAGACGAGGCGCGTGTCCACCCCAACCGCTCGGTCATCACCCGCGCGCTGGGCTCGGATCCCGCCATGTATGCCGACCACTTTACCCTGCATATCGAAGAAGGCGACCGCCTGATCCTGTGCTCGGACGGCCTGTCGAGCATGATTCCCGATAACGATATCGAAAACATCGCCACACAGTCCTCGACCGCGCAGATTTGCGTCGACAACCTTGTTGACGCGGCACTGGTCGCCGGCGGGCACGATAACGTCACCGTGGTTGTCGTTGACCTGGTTGACGATGGCGTCATGCGCGAGGCAAAGCGCGTCCGCCGCCGCAACATCACCATTGCCGCCGTCCTGGGCATCGCTTTTGTGCTGGCGGCAGCCATCTGGGCCTACGCGGGCATCACCGGCTCGTACTACCTGGGCACCTACAAGGACACCGTCGCGGTCTACCGGGGCATTCCCGGCAAGCCGCTCGGCCTTAAGCTGCACTGGCTCGAGAGCACGACCAGCATCGAGCTGTCCGACCTGCCCGAAGACACGCAAAATCGCCTGAAGGCGGGTATTCAGCAGACGGGCATCGACGATGCGCAGGACACCATCTCCAAGTACCGCCATCAGATAGACGAGGAGCAGACCCGTCAGGTGATCGACGCGCAAACGATCCGCAATAACACCGATCAGAGTTCGACCTCCGAATCGGATTCCGAGAAAACCGCCGAACAGTCCGCCGAGGCCGAAGCCTCCGATAAGAATTAGAAAGGGAGTGCCGCTTATGAGTCGCCGTAATACCGAACTGCTTTTACTCATCGCCTCGGCGTTCCCCGTCATCCTGCTGTATGCGATGTACGTGCTCACCGCAGGCGCCGCCATCTCGTTTGAGACACTTGCCGTTCCGATCGGTCTCTTTGCCGCCTTCGCCGCGGCGCATATCGCCGTACGCATTCTGGCACCCGGCGCCGACCCGGCCATCCTGCCCATCGTCTTTGTGCTTTCGGGCATTGGCATCACGTTTGTGACGCGCTTGGCGCCCACGCTCGCCATCTCGCAGCTCGTCATCCTGTTTGTCTCGGTGGCGCTGATGGTAGGTACGCTTGCGCTGGTCAAAAACCTCGACGTGGTCATGCGCTACAAGTACACCTTTGGCATCATCGGCATTATCTTGCTGATGCTGCCCATCTTTATCGGCACCACGATCTCGGGCTCCAAACTGTGGATTCGCATCGCTGGCTTTACCATTCAGCCCGGCGAGTTCGCCAAGGTCTTTATCGTGCTGTTCCTAGCCGGCTATCTGGCCGAAAACCGCGAACTGCTCTCTATCTCCAACCGCAAGATCTTGGGTCTTAAGATTCCGCGCCTGCGCCTGCTGCTGCCGCTGTTCGCAGTCTGGGGCGTATGCCTGCTCGTCGTTGTCTTCGAACGTGACCTGGGCTCGGCCTTGCTGTTCTACACCATCTTCTTGCTGATGCTCTACGTTGCAACGGGTCGCTTCTCGTATGTCATCATCGGCCTTGCGCTCTTGGCCGTGGGGGCCGTGGGCGCCTACAAGTTCCTGTCGCACGTCCAGGTGCGTTTCCAGATCTGGGCCGATCCCTTTAAGGACGCGCAGGGCCAGGGCTACCAGATTGTCCAGTCCCTCTTCTCGCTGGCCGACGGCGGCCTCGTTGGCGTCGGCATTGGCAACGGTATGGCCAATAACATCCCCGTCGTCGAGTCCGACTTTATCTTCTCGGCTATCGGCGAGGAGATGGGCCTTTTGGGCGGCGGCGCCGTTCTTATCCTGTTTATGCTCTTTGCCGTGCGCGGCCTGACCACGGCAGCCCGTGCCAAGTCCGACCTTGCCGCTTTTAGCGCTACCGGTCTTACGGCCGCTATCAGCTTCCAGGCTTTCTTAATCGTTGGTGGCGTTACCCGCCTGATTCCGCTGACCGGCGTCACCCTGCCCTTTATGAGCCAGGGCGGCTCCTCGCTGCTGGCAAGCTTTATCATCGTCGCACTTTTGCTGCGCGCCGGTGACGAGGCAACCGGTCGCGAGGCCGAGCTCACAGGCACCGGCACCATGGCCGCCATCACCGACGACCAGGTCGCCTCGGTGGCCTCCCCGGCCGGCACGCGCTTCGCCACTTCGTCTTCGTATCCCCGCGGCAGCCACTCCGCCGCCTCGCGCATGCGCCGCCGTCTGCTCGACACGCCCGAATCCGGCGTACTCGGCCGCGTGGCGCTCGCCAATCGACTGACCCGCGCCGTGTTCGCCTTTACGGCACTGTTCGCCATCCTTATCGGCAACCTCACCTATGTCCAGGTCATCAAGGCCAAGGACTATCAGGACATGCCGACCAACAACCACACCATCGCCCGCTCCAAGTACATCCAGCGCGGCTCTATCATCACGTCCGACGGCGTGACGCTGGCCGAATCACTGCAGCAGGAGGATGGCACCTACGCCCGCTCCTACCCCAACGGAAACATGGCCGCTCACGTGGTGGGCTATGTAAGCCAGCAGTACGGCACCGCGGGTATCGAGAGCGTCATGAACGACACGCTCACCGGCTCCAAGGATTACTCCAGCTGGAACAACGCCCTCGCGTCGCTCGCGGGCCAAAACCAACCGGGCAACACCGCCAAGCTCACCATCGACTCGCGCATCCAGACGGCCGCCGAGCAGGCGCTCAAGGGCTTTAAGGGCGCCGTGGTGGTTATGGATCCGCGCACCGGCGCGGTCCTCGCATGCGCCAGCTCGCCCACCTACGACAACACCAACATCGATGCCCTGATGCAATCGGGTGGTGGCGAGGACGGCTCCATGTACGACCGCGCCATGAACGCGCTTTACACCCCGGGCTCCACGTTTAAGGTCGTCACGCTTGCCGCGGCACTCGAGACCGGCACCGCCAGCCTTTCGAGCACTTACAAGGCGCCCAGCTCCATGGACATCGGCAACGCACCGGTCACCAACGACGCCAATGAGAGCTTCGGCACCATCAGCCTCCAGCAGGCCTTTGCCGTATCGTCCAACGTCGTCTTTGGCCAGGTAGCCAACGAGGTTGGCGCCAACTCTCTCGTCCAGTTTGCCAACGCCTTTGGTTACGGCCAAAAGCTCGGCCAGGACCTGACCGCCGCGGCTTCCATCATGGCCGACCCCTCGCTCATGACCGAGTGGGAGACCGCCTGGGCAGGCGCCGGCCAGCCCGTCGGCATGGACCACACGCCAGGCCCGCAGACCACCGTCATGCAAAACTGCGTGATAGCGGCGGCCATCGCCAACAGCGGCGTGGTCATGGACCCGTTCTTCGTGGCCCAGGTGCTCGCCCCCGACGGAACCGTGGTCAAGACCACGCAGTCCCGCTCGCTCGGCCAGGCCGTCAGCGCCACCACGGCCGAGCAGGTCAAGCAGGCCATGCTCGCTGTTGTCCAGTCCGGCACCGGCACCGATGCCCAGATTCCGGGCGTCAAGGTCGCCGGCAAGACCGGTTCGGCCGAGACCGGCGGCACCAACGTCAACTCGATGTTCGTCGGCTTCGCACCTTACGATTCACCCACGGTCGCTATCTCGGTGGCTTTGGAGGATTACGACAAACACGACGTCAAGGCGGCCAAGATTGCCGGCATCGTCCTGACCGCGGCACTTGCCGCCCAAGGAGCGTGATGCCCGTGATCGAAGCACGAGTATGTGGCGTACCGCAGCCAACAGGCTAGCGGCAAGGCGCCACGCGGCCCCAGCGGCCATAGATTTGGTACTACACACATCGTTGAGCGAATAAGTTAGTTAGGAGCAGGAATGGAACAGAGGGTCCTCGGGGGAAGATACCTCCTCAAGGATAAGGTGGGAACGGGCGGCATGGCGACCGTCTTCCGTGCGCAAGATCAGGTTCTCGACCGCACGGTTGCCGTCAAGATCATGCTGCCGCAGTACGCCGGCGACGCCACCTTTGCCGCGCGCTTTAAGCAGGAGGCCCAGGCAGCAGCCGGCCTCTCCTCCCCCTATATCGTGGGCGTCTACGATTGGGGCAAGGACGGCGATACCTATTACATCGTCATGGAGTACCTGCGCGGTACCGACCTTAAGAGCGGCATCAAAAGCCACGGCGCCCTCGATCCCAAGAAGGTGGCGCAGATCGGCTCGCAGATCAGCTCCGCGCTTTCGGTCGCCCACAAGCACGAAATCATCCACCGCGACATTAAGCCGCAAAACATCATGGTGCTGCCCGACGGCAACATCAAGGTCATGGACTTTGGCATCGCACGTGCAAAGAACAGCCACCTCACGCAGGACAACAATGTACTGGGCACCGCCCACTACGTAAGCCCCGAGCAAACGCGTGGCCAGGACCTCGGTCCCACCTCGGATATCTACTCCCTGGGCGTCGTGATGTACGAATGCGCCACCGGTCGCGTCCCCTTTGACGGCGACGACGCCATCTCGGTTGCGCTCAAGCAGGTAAACGAACTGCCGGTTCCGCCGAGCCAGATCAACTCCGGTGTCGATGCCGATCTGGAGCGCATCATCCTCAAGTGCATGGAGAAGGACCCGGCGAATCGCTTCCAGACGGCCGACGAGCTGCGCCAGGTGCTCAACAACTACCTGTCCGGCCGCGCTGTCAACGTCTCCGAGCCCACGCGCATCATTGGCGCCGCCGGCGACCTGGGCGCAACCAAGACCCGCGAGCTGTCTGACTCCACGCGCACCATGGTACGTCCCGTCTCGGGCGTGAGCGGCCAGAGCAACGCCCGCAGCGCCGTTTCGGGCTCCACGGGCTCCTACGAGGTCGATCAGCCCAAGTCCAACAAGAACAAGATTATCGCCGCCGTAGTCGCCGCAATCGCCGTGGTTGGCGTTGTGGTGGCCTTCGCCACCGGACTCTTTGGGGGCGAGCAGGTTACGGTGCCCGATGTGCTTAACAAGGACCAGCAGACCGCTATCGAGCAGATCAAAGAGGCAGGCCTTGAGGTCGGAACCGTCGACCAAAGCTACAACGACGATGTCGATGAGGGCAAGGTTGCCGAGCAGACCCCCAACGGCAACACCAAGAAGCCCAAGGGTACCAAGGTGAACCTGGTGATCTCCAAGGGCCCCAAGCCCTCCGAGAAGGTTGAGGTTCCGCAGCTCGTCGGCCTGACCAAGGACCAGGCTGAGGCCGCGCTGGCAAGCGTTGGACTCAAGGGCGAAGCAACCGAGGAGGCCAACGAGGCCGAAGAAGGCCAGGTCTTTGAGCAGGGCACTGATGCCGGCAAGGAAGTCGAGAAGGGCACGACCATCTCGTACAAGGTCTCCAGCGGACCCGACACCACCTCCGTCCCCGATCTGACCGACATGACCGAGGCCCAGGCACGCAACGCCCTCGACATGGCCGGTTTTGGCGTCGACGTGAGCTACCAGGAGAACGACTCCGTCACCGAGGGGACCGTCATTAGCTGGAACCCCAGCGGTAAGCAGAAGCCCGGCGCCACGATCACCGTCGTCATCGCCAAGAAGTCCGGCAAGGCAAACGTCCCGAGCAACCTGTACGGCAAGAGTATCTCCTCCGCCGTCACCGCGCTCAACAACGCCGGATTCTACAACATCGCATTCTGCGATCAGAACGGCAACCCCGTGAGTGGCAACGAAAACGCCACCGTGACGGGCGTCTCCCCCACTGGCAAGCAGTCCACCGACAGCACGATCACGCTGACGGTTTCGATTTCTGGCTCTGGTACTGATTCAGGCAACGATTCCGGCACGACCAACTAGTCATCAAGACGTTGCCCACAGCGGCTGATGCCGCAAACATATTCGCTCAATGGCGCCCGTTTGCTCCCCCGGCAAACGGGCACTTTCTTTATCTGAAGCGGCGAAAACTACGGCATCTCTTTAAACCAGAAGAGCCCGGCACCGTGGTGGTACCGGGCTCGATATTCCTCTGGTGCCCCCGGGCGGATTCTAAAACTCCCCCCGCGGGGAAATTGGTGACGCGGGTGTCGACGGTCCGAATCCTGCCCTTAGACCAGAAGAGCCCGGCACCGTGGTGGTACCGGGCTCGGCAAATCTCTGGTGCCCCCGGGCGGATTCGAACCGTCGACACCCGCTTTAGGAGAGCGGTGCTCTATCCCCTGAGCTACGGAGGCATGTTGTACTAGTGTAGCAGATTTACTGCATCGCCATACGTCGCATGACTAGACTTCGAAATTGCGGTGGAATAGTTCCCGCCTAAAGCATTAAAGCCGTATTCAGGAACTATTTCACCGCAACTTGTGAGGAGCTAGTTACCTTTGTGGAAGAGATTTTTGATAACGGAGGGGATGCTCTTGGCGCCCTTGGCCGTCACATCGATAAAGTCGGGCGAACGCACGAGCTTATCCTCGTCGACGTACTTGCGGACAGCACGAAGCGTCTCTTTGTCGTCGCGCGTCGAAAACGTAAAGTGACCGTTGTCCTTGGTGAAGATGGCAAAACGCGTGATCTTCTTGGTGCCGCGTAAAACCTCGGCGGCAATATAGTCGACCTCGTCCCACGGGATTTGAATATAATCCTCGGGATTGCGCTCGTTGTAATACTCGAACGCCTTATTGCCCACCATCACGTTACCGTGGCTGGTAAGCCCCATCAGGCAGGTTGCCGGCGTTGCCAGATCGACCGTGCTGTTCTGAGATTGCGCCATGCGCGCCTCGCCCTCCAAATAAAACAATCGGACCGCATCCAGTGTACCCACCGGGTGCGGTCCGTTTCAATGGCTCAAAAGCCCTTGCCTAGCAATTCTCGGTCTTAAGCCGAAACGTGCTTACATGAAGCCGCAGACGCGACCGATGATGCCGATGGCGAAGAGAGCCAGGATGATGACGATCGGGCTGACCTTCTTCTTGAGGAGCTTGCAGACCAGCAGGGTCAGGCACACGGCGGCAAGGCCGGGGATGAGCTGATCGAGGTTGGCCTGAAGCGTGGTGACCTTCACCTGATCAAGGGCGTTAGCACCGATGGAGTTATACATCGTCAGTGCTTCCTTGACACCCTCAGAACCGGAGGGCAGGTTAGCCCAGTCGATAAAGGCGCCAGCAGACTGCGTGACCTTGGAGACGACCGGGGTGAAGGAGATGGACACCCAGCGCTCGACCAGGGCGCCGATGATGAACATACCCAGGATGGAAGCACCCTCGGTAACCTTGCCCATCAGACCGCCGGAGAGGTCCTTGGCGATGGAGGAGCCGACCTTGTAGCCAAACTCCTGCGTGTACCACAGGAAAGCGTAACGGATGATGTTCCATGCGAAGAAGAACAGCAGCGGACCGGCGATGCTGCCGGACAGGGCCAGGGAAGCGCCCAGAGCGCCCAGAATCGGGCGAAGGGTGAACCAGAAGGCAGGGTCGCCGACGCCGGCGAGCGGGCCCATCATACCGACCTTGACGCCCTGAATGGCGACATCGTCAATCGGGGCACCGTTGGCGCGCTCCTCCTCGAGAGCGAGGGTAACGCCAATGACGGGGGCGGAAACATAGGGGTGGGTGTTATAGAACTCCAGGTGGCGCTTAAGAGCGGCAATCTGGTCATCCTTGCTGGTGTAGAGCTTCTTGATCGCAGGGATCATTGCGAAGCACCAGCCGCCGTTCTGCATACGCTCGTAGTTCCACGAGCCCTGAAGGAACTGATGACGGAAGCAAACCTTCTTGCGGTCAGCCTTGGTGAGCTGAATCTTGTTCTCTGCCATATGTATCACTCCCCTCCTACTCGTAATCATTCAGAATGTCGCCGAGCGGGTCGCCGGAGCCACCGCCCATGCCGCCACCCTGCTTGGCCAGATCCTTAAGGCCAAGGTAGATGAGGGCAAGGGAGATGCCGATGAGGCCAAGGGCGATCAGCGTGAGCTGAGGGATGGCAGCAAGGACAAAGCCGAGGATGAAGAACGGCCAGGTCTCCTTGGTGGCCATCATGTTGATGACCATGGCGTAGCCGACGGAAGCGACCATGCCGCCGCCGACAGCCATGCCGCCGGACAGCCAGTCGGGCATAGCGTTAAGCGCGTTGGTAACGGCCTCGGCCGGGATGATGCACAGAAGTACTGCCGGGATGGCGATACGAAGGCCCTGCATGAGGATGGCAGCGTACTGCCAGCGCTCGATGCCAGAGAAGTCGCCCTTCTCGGCGCAACCGTCCATGGCGTGAGCGATAGCGGTAGCAATGGTACGGCAGATCATGGTCAGGAACAGACCAGCGACCGACAGCGGGACAGCGACGGCGATGGCCGCGGTAACGGCCTTGGCCGAATCAGTGGCGCCGCCGTTGAGGGCGAGCACCATGATGATCGAAGAAGCGACCGAGGCCAGAGCGGCGTCAGGCGCGACGGCGGCGCCGACGTTAGCCCAGCCAAGGGCCATCATCTGGAGCGAACCGCCCAGGAGGATGCCCTCCTGAAGGTGACCGGTTACGAGACCGATAAGCGTGCATGCCACGAGCGGCTGATGGAACTGGAACTCATCCAGAATGCCTTCCATACCAGCAAGCAACGCGACAATCGCAACAAGCAGAATAGTGATTGCAGACATGTATCGGACCCTCCTTTACTATGCTTGAGCGGCCAGTTCGGCCTTAGCTTTCTTCAACATGGCGTCGAGATCCTCGGAAGCATCCGAAGGAACCTTGCGGACCTCGAACTTGACGCCCTTGGCCTTGAGGGCCTCGAGGGTCTTAACGTCGTCATCGCCCATAGCGACGGCGTTGGTGACGACGACCTTGCCCTTGGAGTGAGCCATGGAACCGATGTTGACTTCCTTGATGTCGACGCCGGCCTCGATGGCCTTGAGCAGATCCTGCGGGTTCTCAAAGAGCAGCATGGCCTTGGTGTCACCAAAACGCGTGTCCTTGACGACCTCGGCCATCTTCTTGATAGGCACGACGTTGGCATGGACTCCCGGAGGGGCAGCCTGCTCGATCATGGTCTTGCGGAGCTCGTCGTGAGCAACGCCGTCGGAAACCACGATGATGCGGTTGGGGTTGATCTGCTTGGTCCACGTGGTGGCCACCTGACCATGCAGCAGACGGGTGTCGATACGGACGTGGGCGATCTTGATGTGCCCGTCGCCGATGACCGTTCCCGGAGGGATGGCGCCTGCAGGAGCAGCGGCGGCCGCAGCCGGCTTCTTCTCCTCGGGCTCCAGAGACTCGGGCTTGACGCGCACGCCAGCCTTAGCCTCAGTCACGAGATGTTTTGCGATCGCATGTGCAGTGTTCTTTGCGTCAAAGCGCTGCGAATATGCCTCGATGAGCATAGGCAGGTTGACACCGGTGACGATAGCCCAGGAATCGTGGCCCTCGATGAGCCCGCTGATCTGGTTGAACGGCGTGCCGCCCCACAGATCAACGAGGAAGAGTACCTGCTCCTGGTCGTCGAAGGAAGCGACTGCTTCCTCGACCTTAGCACGGAAGTCGTCGGGGCCCATGCTCGGCTCGAGCGAGACCACGGCCACAGACGGCTGATCGCCAAAGACCATCGAGCCCGTCTGCTTGATTCCAGCTGCCAAGTCCCCGTGGCTAGCAAGAACAATACTTACCATCACATAACCTCCTTTTTGTCTACGTATTTCCTACACGACATGAAAGGAGTATAGCTGTTTGGTTTGTGGAATTATATCTAAATTCGTAAAAGGTTGCATTATTTGTTTAAACGTCCAAGTTTGTTACAAATTGATTACGTCGCTGTTTTTCGACTCATTACCCGTCAAAGCGTCGCTCATCAAGCCATGTATTTTACAGACACAAGCATGCTGTTCATTAATATCGGTTTTAAACAAGTGCGAATGCGCTCGTACTGCCACTATTTTGTTTAAACGGACATGGCTTGACTATTTTCATGACTTATGGTTACGAAACCACTCAAAATAGTTGCGGTGGAATAGTTCTTGTTTAAGAGCCAGAAGGCTGGATTGAGGAACTATTTCACCGCAACTTATAGGGAATCCCAGGCGATGCGGAGGGGGTTTGCGGCGTCGACGGCGTCGGGAGCGTCGGAAGGACTGGCGGGGGCAGCGTCTGCCGGATCCTCGTCGGGGGTCTCAATCTGCTTGATCATGACCTCCTGGCCCTGCAGCAGGTATGTTTCGCCACTGCCGCAATGGGGGCAGGTCTTGCCGTGCTCGACTGTCGCATAGTCGCGGCCGCACGCCTCGCAATGCGTCACGGCCTCGACAGGCTCCACGACAAGCTCCGCGCCCTGCGTGATAGGCTTTTTATCTGCCGCCCAGCGCCAAGCGTCGAGCAGCAAGTCGGGAACGACGCCCGAGACCTCGCCCAGCAGCAGCGTGACGCTCGAAACGCGACTCACGCCATTGGCGCGCGCCACGCTCTCGACATCGCGAATAATGTGATAGACGATTCCCAATTCATGCAAGGTAGAAACCTTTCAACAACGGTTGATGCGATGCAAACTCAAAGCAAGGGGACGGCAAAATCTAGTCTGCGCCGTCCCCTTACCCGCCATGGTTACCTATTTCGACCGAACTTGATTTTGATTGCACGCTTTAAAGCATACTTGCCAAGGCTCGGGAGCTTTTGCTCGTATTTGACCATCGTGGAGCACTCGGGGCGATCGCGATCCAGGTGGATGGCATCGAACGCGCACTTGGTGGTGCACAGACCGCAGCCGATGCACTTGTTGGAGTCGACGATCGAGGCACCGCAGCCCAGGCAGCGGGCGGTCTCGGCGCGCACCTGCTCTTCGGTAAAGGTCTCGACGTACTCGCTAAAGGGCGCAGCCTTCTCGCGGTCGCGGTTAACATGCGCCACCTCGCGGCTCGCGTTGTCGTAGCTCTCGATCACGACATCGTCGCGGTCGAGCGCGGTGTAGCGGCGCTGGTTGCGGCCGATGTTGAGCGTGGAGCCCGGTTGCACAAAGCGATGGATGGAGACGGCGGCCTCGTGACCGGCGGCGATAGCGTCGATGGCAAAGCTCGGACCGGTGTAGACGTCGCCGCCTACAAAGATGTCGGGCTCGGCGGTCTGATAGGTCTGAGGATCGGCGAGGGCGCCCTGGCCGCGGCCAAGCTCCACCTTGGAGCCAGCCAGCAGATCGCCCCACACAATGGACTGGCCAATCGACATGACGACACGGTCGGCATCGACACGGCGCAGATCGTTCTCGTCGTACTCGGGCGTAAATCGGCCCTCGTCGTCAAAGACACGCGTGCAGCGCTTGAAGGTGATGCCGCACACACGACCGGCCTCGTCCAGGTGAACCTCCTTGGGGCCCCAGCCGCAGCTGATGTGCGCGCCGTCCTCAACGGCCTCGCGACGCTCCTCCTCGCTGGCGGGCATCTGGGCCTCGCTCTCCAGGCAGAACATCTCAACGTGCTCGGAACCCAGACGGCAGGCGTTGCGCGCGACGTCGATAGCCACGTTGCCGCCGCCCACCACGATGGTGCGGCCGGGCAGCGCGTCAATCTTGCCGCTGTTGACCTCGCGCAAGAAGTCGACGGCCACGGTCACGTCCTCGGCCGCCTCGCCCGGAATACCGGCGAGGCGGCCGCCCTGGCAGCCGATGGCAACATAAAAGGCCTTAAAGCCCTGCTCGCGCAGCTCGTCGAGCGTCACATCGCGACCGACCTCAACGCCATAGCGGAACTCGGCGCCCATCAGGCGAATGACCTCAACCTCTGCCTCGATAACGTCCTTCTGCAGCTTAAAGCTGGGAATACCGTAAGTGAGCATGCCGCCCGGGCGCTCGTTCTTCTCGAACACGACGGGCTTGTAGCCCTTCTCGGCCAGGTAGAAAGCGCAGGACAGGCCGGCCGGACCGGCACCGATGATGGCGATCTTCTGGTCGAAGCCGCCGGCACGCGTCGGGGTCACCACAGGTGGGACATAGCGGGTCGCGGCATCCAGATCGCGCTGGGCGATGAACTTCTTGACCTCGTCGATAGCCACGGCGGCGTCCACACGGCCGCGGGTGCAGGCGTCCTCGCAGCGGCGGTTGCACACGCGGCCGCAGATAGCGGGCAGCGGGTTCTCGCGCTTGATGAGCGCCAGTGCCTCGTCATAGCGGCCCTGCGCCGCAAGCTTCAGATAGCCCTGAACGGCAACGTGCGCGGGGCAGGCCGTCTTGCAGGGCGCGGTGCCGGACTCGTGCGTCTCGATACGGTTATCGTTGCGGTAGTTGGGCGACCACTTGGTGTGGTCCCACTTGGTGGCATCGGGCAGCTCCTGGCGCGGATACTCGGGTAAGCGGCCGCCGGCCTTTTTGCTGCAGAGCTTCTGGCCCAGCTTGGCGGCGCCGGCCGGACACACCTCAACGCAGCGACCGCAGGCCACGCACTTGTCCTTCTCGACCTTGGCGACATAGGCCGAGCGCGACAGGTTGGGCGTGTTGAACAGCTGAGAGGTGCGCAGGGCGTAGCACACGTTGACGTTGCAGTTGCAGATGGCGAAGATTTTGTTCTCGCCGTCAATGTTGGTGATCTGGTGCACAAAGCCGTTGTCCTCGGCCTGGCGCAGGATGTCGTAAACCTCGTCGCGCGTCACATAGTGGCCGCGGTCGGTCTCAACCACATAGTCGGCCATATCGCCCACGGCAATGCACCAGTCGGCGGGGTCGTCGGCGCAGCCCTCGCCCATCACGCGACGGCTCGCGCGGCAGCTGCAGGTGCTGGCGGCATACTTACCCTCGTATTTGTCGAGCCAGTGCTCGATATGCTCAATAGGCACCGAGGTGCTCGAAGCATCGATAGCCTTCTCGACCGGAATGACGTGCATGCCGATACCGGCACCTCCGGGCGGCACCATCGGCGTGGCTTTGGACAGCGGCCCCTTGGAGGCCTGCTCAAAGAACTTGGCATAGACCGGATGCTCCTCGAGCTGGCTCACGCGCATGTTGAGGAACTCGGCGGAACCCGGTACCAGCATGGGCAGCACCCACTGCTTGGCGCGCTCGGGATTTTCCCAGTTGTACTCGAGCAGACCCGTGTAGCTCATGTCGTCGAGCATCTTCTCGATCTGGGCCTCGGGCATGCCGGTGAGCTTGACCATCTCGGGCAGCGTATAGGGACGGCGCATCTTCATCTTGCAGAGCACCTCGGCCTGCTCGTCGGTCGCGGCCTCGGCAAACGACCAGTACTCGTAGCCCAGCAGCTCGTCGCGATGCAGCAGACGGTTAGTGCAGTGCTCGCACAGCTTGACGATTGCCTCGCGCGGATGCTCTGGCAGCGGCGGCACGAACTCCGAACCAATGTCGGGCTCGGTGTAGCTAATTCCCGGTCCGTTGAGAATCATGGTTGTCCCTTCTCTTGCCGCAGCCCGACGAGGCCGCAGCGCCCCTCTTTTTTTGCAGGTCGAGCATGCCCCATGCCGTTCACCCGCCATTGTTGACATTGTGTCAAAAATAGTATTGACGAACCGTCAACAATATTCAAGACTGTTAGGTGAACGGTCAGGCAAAAGAGGATGAAAGGCGGCAAAACATGGGCAACAACACAGCAGATACCTCTGTGGCCGATGCCGTCCCCGCGCCCGACAGCACGGCCAAACGTCTGACGGGCGACGAACGCCGTCGCGAGATCCTCGATGCCGTGCGCACCGTAAGCTCCGAGCTGGGCGTGTCCCATCTATCCGTCTCGGCCGTGACCAAGCGAGCCGGCTGCACGCGCTCGCTGTTCTACCACTACTTCGCCGACATGGACGCCGCCGTCACCGCCGTCATGGACGAGGCGATCGACGGTTTTATTGCCGAGCTCGAGCAGTGGAATGCCAGCCGCATCGTCGGTGATATCGAGGGCGCACTCGACACCGTCGCCCCGCTCTTCAAGCGCCTGGTCGTCAGCGGCCACGAGCTGCCGAGTACGCTCACCTCGAGCAGCGGCGCGCTCTACGGCGGCTTTTTGCACAACGTGGTCCAGCGCGTGGCGCAGTATATCTGCGACACCACCGTGGTGGATTTTGTCGCCCATCATGAGCTACGCATCGATCATGTCTACGAGACGTTCTACACCCTCATCATGGGGTTGTTGATGTATATCCGCACGCACCCCGATGTGCCCGACGAGACGGTCAAGGAAATCATCGCCTCGACACTCCACATCGAGGGCTATACCGCCAAGTATCCGGAGCGCAAGCCCCAGAACTGACGACATTTGGCCAAACTGCCCGCGATCAGAAGAGGGGCCGCGGGCGTGTGAAAGGAGAGCAGCATGCTGTTCGATGTTTGGGGTAGCGATACCCTTATCCACTGGGCCGGCTGGGCCATGGTCTTTATTGGCCTCATCGTGCTCAACGAGGTCGGCCGCCGCACTAAGCTGGGCGCGGCAATCATCTTTGGCGTGGCTCCGCTGGCCATGACCATCTACTGCGTCGCCATCGCCATCGGCGTTTCGCAGGGTGCCGAGTGGGCGCTCACCAACCCCACCCATGTGTACCAGAACAGCTGGTTCCACTACGCCAAGGTATACGCTGCGCTGGCCGGTTGCTGGGGCTTCATTGCCATTAAGTACCAGTGGGGAAAGATCGGCAAGGCGCATTGGTTCCGTGCGTGGCCGTTTGTGATCGTCGCCATCAACATCATGATCGCCGTCGTGTCCGACTTCGAGAGCGCCTATCACTTCTTTGTACTGGGCGAGTCCACCTGGGTCACCTCCGAGGGCGCCACGCAACTCGCCGGTTGGAACAACGTGTTCAACGGCATCGCCGGTATCATCAACATCTTCTGCATGACCGGTTGGTGGAGCGTCTATGCCTCCGAGGACAAGACCGACATGCTGTGGCCCGACATGACCTGGGTCTACATCATCGCCTACGATATCTGGAACTTCTGCTACACCTACAACTGCCTGCCCACCCACTCCTGGTTCTGCGGCTTTGCGCTGCTGCTGGCGCCCACCGTCGCCGCCTTTATCTGGAACAAGGGCGGCTGGATTCAGAACCGCGCCTTTACGCTTGCTATTTGGTGCATGTTTGCCCAGGTGTTCCCGTACTTCCAGGAGGAGTCCGTCTTTGTGACCCACTCCACGCTCGACCCCGGCGCCGCTACCGCGGTCTCGATCGCCGCACTGGTCGCCAACGTCGCCGCGATCATCTACATCGCCTACCGCGCCAAGAAGCTCGGCCGCAATCCCTACAAGCAGGATGTCTTTGAGGGCACCAGCGATTGGGAGAAGGCTACCGCTCGCCGCGCCAAGGTTGATTACGCTCACGCCGAGTAACATGTTGGTCGCTGTTGGCGCCTGGGCATAGGCCCGTCCGCCAGACTTTCAATCCAATGTCTCGCAGAGCCCCCGGAAAGCGTTTCGCTCGCTTTTCGGGGGCTTTTGTCGTCGCGCCTCTATTCATCTATTCAAAAACATGCGCATATTTAAAATCGGATTTCAAATCATGCGGCGGCTCTATGGGGTCCCGTTTTTGGGTACAGTGTTGTCCCGATATTGAGCTTGGGGGATATATGAAAGATGAGACGATGGACCAAGAGGATGCGGCCCAAGATGCAGAAGCGTGTGCCGAGGCCCTGGAGAGCCTAGACCGGATTTCGCTTGACGATGTTGCGTTTGACGATTCGAGCGTTGATGTGCAGGATGAGCCGGAAATCGAGGCGCAGCCCGATGATCAGGATGCAAAAGACGATGGCGCCGCGCCCACCGAAGACGGGGCGGGGCACGAGGAATCCGAATGCGAGGCCGACGGCCAGCCCGGATCCGACACGAGCGAGGAAACCATCTTGCTCGACAACTTGCCGGCCGAAGATTCGCTGACCCGCGAGCTCCCTGGCTTAGGCTCTGCGCCTGCCGTGGACGAGACCATCGCCATGGGCGATATTCCCCTACCGTCCGTTCCTTCGGCACGCGAAGCCGAGGTTCGTCATCGTAAGATGTCGCCCAAGCGCCGCAACCTGATGGTTGCCGGCGTTGTGGCCGTCGCGCTCGTCGCCGGCGGCGCAGGCTATGCTGCCTGGAACGGATATCAGCAAGAGCAGGCTGCCGTGCTTGCCGCAAACGCCCATACCATGATGTCGGTGCAGATCGGCGTGCATGCCGCGGGCCTCGACTGCTCAACTGGCTCTAAGATTCCCGTGCAGGTGAGCGGACAGGATTCCGACGGTTCTTCCGTGAGCGAAACGCTCTACGTTGACGAGCATGGTCGCGGCATAAAGCTGCTGCCCGGCGATTACACGTTCTCCATCGCCGCCTCCCCCATCGCGGCCGACGGCACCATCTACACCGTCCCGACCACCAAGGCCCAGGTCACCATTAAGAGCGATGGGCAGGATTTGAGTACCCAGGCCACCTTTAAGCTCAAGGTACCTTCGGCCGACACGGTGACCGACGACCAGATCGATGCCGCCGCCAAGTATGCCGAGGAAGGCGGGGTGAATTCCGCCGCGGTCGCAAAGGTACTCCAGCAGGCGGCAACCGCGCGACGCGACGCCGCAACCAACGCCGTGAGCTCCCGCAAGGTGCAGGCGGCCCGCGACGCCGATGCTCGACATAAGGCAACGGACCTGTATCAGCTCGATATTCCCGTTGAGTGGTACGGCAAAGTCGCGACTTGGCAAAACGGCAGCACGCTGTGCATCTATCTTGCCGGCGACACGAGCACGCCGCTTGTGACGCTTGTCACGGTGCGCGACGGCGAGAGCTTTACGCCCGATGAGGGCGACGCGGTTTTGGGTGCGGCAAACCTCGGCAACGGCTACACCGTCTACGCCAGCGGCCCCGTTTATCCGTATGTGGTGCCCCAGACCATCAACGGACGCACGCATGACCCCGTGTCGACCTACCCCATGGACACGGCCATTGAGCTTGTCGAGCTTACGACCGGCAACCGCTACACCTATAGTCAGATCAAGAACGTGCTGGTCGGTAAAGACGGCAACGCAGACGCCGCGACCAAACTCGAGACCGACTACCTCGCCCAGATTCTCCTGCCGAGCATCAAAGCCCAGGACTAGCCAGCCCAAAGACAGCCGCCCAACACCCACATCCCTAACGCAGTTGCGGTGAAATAGGGACTGTTTTTGCTGGTCAAACCGCAAAACAGTCCCTATTTCACCGCAACTTATTCATGGCCTTTTGGGTGGTACTCAGCGCCAGGGGTCGGCTTCGAACAGCGGCTCGCGCTCGGGGCGGCAATCGCTGTAGGGATCGTAGCCGTCGTCGTCCTCGTTCTCGGCACGGATGTAGGGGTCGCGCGGCTTGGGTGCCGGCTTAGGCGCCGGCTTGGGTGCGGCGGGTGCGGCGGGCGCCGCCTCAGTCGCCGGTGCGTTCGTCTTGTTCTCGTCTTTCATCTGCGTATCTCCTTGCCGTGCAATTGTGTTCAACACCATCGATTGTCGCACGAAAAAGGGCGGCGGACCCAATTGGATCCGCCGCCCTTGGCGTTTAGAGACGGCTAGTAGTTTTTAAGGCATGGCCCAAAATCTACTCGGCGTCGGGGACCTCGTAGGTGGCCGCCGGCGTGTTGTCGCACACGACGGTAAAGCCGCCGTCCTTGTCGACATCGACCGTCACCTGATCGCCCTCGCGCACCGTACCGTCGATGATGGCGGCCGCGATGGCATCCACGACCTCGCGTTGCACCAGACGCTTGAGCGGACGGGCGCCAAAGACCGGATCCAGGCCGCCCACGGCGAGCATCTGCTTGGCCGCCGGGGTGATGGCAAGCGTCATGCGCTCCTTGGCCAGACGCGCGCGGACGTCGGCGAGCTGAATGTCGACGATCTTCTCGATCTGCGCCATGCCGAGCGGATGGAACACCACGATATCGTCGATACGGTTGAGGAACTCGGGGCGGAAGGTCTGAGCCATGGCCGCGTCGACCTGATGGCGCATCTCCTCCTCGTCCTTGCCGGAAAGCTCGGCGATAGCCTTGGAGCCCACATTAGACGTCATGATAATGATCGTGTTCTTGAAGGACACCTGGCGACCCTGACCGTCGGTCAGACGGCCGTCGTCAAGCACCTGTAGTAGCACGTTAAAGACATCCGGATGGGCCTTCTCCATCTCGTCGAGCAAGATCACGGAGTACGGACGACGGCGCACGGCCTCGGTGAGCTGGCCGCCCTCGTCGTAGCCCACGTATCCCGGGGGCGCACCGATCAGACGCTGGACGCTGAACTTCTCCATGTACTCGGACATGTCGATACGCACGAGCGCGCGCTCGTCATCGAACAGGCACTCGGCAAGCGCCTTGGCGAGCTCGGTCTTGCCCACGCCGGTGGGGCCCAGGAAGAAGAAGCTTCCGATGGGCTTGTCCGGATCGGAGAGGCCCGCACGGCTGCGGCGCACAGCTGCGGCGACGGCTGAGACGGCCTCGTCCTGGCCGATGACGCGCTTATGCAGCTCGCCCTCCAGGCCCTTGAGCTTGTCGAGCTCGCCCTGCATCATCTTGGAGACGGGCACGCCGGTCCAAGCGCTCACGACCTCGGCGATCTCATCGGAGGTCACTTGCTCGTTGAGGCCCTCGCCGTCCTGCTGCTTTTGCGCCTCGAGCGCAGCCTCGGAATCCTGAATCTGCTGCTGCAGACCAGGAATCACGGAGTAGCGCAGCTCGGACGCACGCCCCAGGTCGCCGTTGCGCGTCGCACGCTCCTCTTCGCTCTTGGCCTCGTCAAGCTGTCCCTTGAGCTCCTGCACGTGGTCGATGGCGTTCTTCTGGTTGAGCCAGCCGGCCTTTTGCACGTTGAGCTTTTCTTGGACCTCGGCAATCTCTTGGCGCAGAGCCTCCAAACGCTCCTTGGAGGCGTCATCGGTCTCCTTCATGAGCGCCTGTTCCTCGATCTGCAGCTGGGTGAGCTGACGCGTGGTGGCGTCGATCTCGACCGGCATGCTGTCGAGCTCCATGCGCAGGCGGCTTGCGGCCTCATCGACCAAGTCGATGGCCTTGTCGGGCAGGAAGCGGTCGGCGATGTAGCGATCGGAGAGGTCGGCAGCTGCCACGAGCGCGCTATCGGTGATGTGTACGCCGTGGAAGATCTCGTACTTCTCCTTGAGGCCACGCAGGATCGAGATAGTGTCCTCGACGGTGGGCTCGGAGACCATCACGGTCTGGAAACGACGCGCGAGCGCCGCGTCCTTCTCGATGTACTTGCGGTACTCGTCGAGCGTGGTCGCGCCAATCGCATGCAGGTCGCCACGGGCGAGCGCCGGCTTGAGGATATTGCCGGCGTCCATAGAACCCTCGGTGGCACCCGCGCCCACGATGGTGTGGAGCTCATCGATGAACAGGATGACCTTGCCCTCGGACTTTTGCACTTCTTTGAGCACGGCCTTCAAGCGGTCCTCGAACTCGCCGCGATACTTGGCGCCGGCGACCAGCGCGCTCATGTCGAGCTCGATGAGGTCGCGGTCGCGCAGGGTGCTCGGCACGTCGCCGGCCACGATACGCTGGGCGATGCCCTCGACGATAGCCGTTTTACCGACGCCCGGCTCACCGATGAGCACGGGGTTGTTCTTGGTGCGACGGGACAGGACCTGGATGGTACGACGGATCTCGTCCGTACGGCCGATGACAGGGTCGAGCTTGCCGGCGCGGGCAAGGTCGCAGATGTTGCGGCCGTACTGTTCCAGCGCCTCAAACTGGGTCTTGTCCTCGGCAGACGTCACGCGGTCATCGCCGCGCAGTTCCTCGTAGACCTGCTCGATGCGCTCCTTGGTGACGCCGACGTCGCGCAGCACACGACCGGCCTCGCCCTTGTCCTCGGCAAGCGCCATCAGCAGATGCTCGGTCACCACAAAGCTGTCTCCCATCTTGGTGGCCTTTTTCTCGGCCTTCTCGATGACGCGGACAAGCTCGTTGGACAGGCCCATCTGCTGGCCCTCGCCCGAAACCTTGGGCGCGTGGTCGATGACATCCTGCGTGGAGCGTGCGAGCTGAGCCGGGTCGGCACCGATGCGCTCGATGATCACGGAGATATTGCGCTCGCCGGCACCGAGCAGGGCAGACAGCAGGTGAATCGGCTCCACCGCGCCGGCCTGCGCGTCGGCAGCCGTGCTCATGGCGGTCTGCAGCGCCTCGCGCGACGTCATTGCTAGCTTATCGATTCTCATGGAATCACCTCTCTTGGGGCGGCCGCCCTACGGGGCGGCTTCACGTTGTTCGAGAAGTATTGTTGCCAGCTTTGTACGATCTTATACACAAATCTAAGTCTCTATATATAAGATTTTCTGAGTGATTGATGGATAGGATACTGAGATGTCAGCCCGCCGCTGCCCAGGCGCGCTACCGTCTCGATCTGTAACATCTAGCAGCCATTTTTGATCCTAGATGTTACAGATCGAGAGAAAATGACCAGCGGCAACCGTTTGTCTCGATCTGTAACATCTACTCGGCAAATTAGGGTCTAACTGTTACAGATCGAGACGAACAGAAAACACCCGGATCAAAAATCTAAATCTGTAACACCAGGCCCACTTTTAGCGGCCAAGATGTTACAGATCGAGACAGACCGAAAACCACCACAAAGAGGACAGGCACCTTTGTGGTGGTCGCGGTCTCTACTCCTTCGCCGAACCCGTACTTCCCGATTCGACGGTCCAGGGCATCTCATCCTCGAACAGCCATGTACGGGCAGACCCACTATCGCGTGCAGTCTGCGGGTCAGGCAAGCAGGTCTGTTTATAGGCATCTTGGATACACTGACCCATAAAATCGTTGAGCTCGGTCTGGTCGCCCTCCATGACATAGGCGACATCGCCGTCCATGATGTAGATGCCCGGACCCTCATTGCCCTCGTAGCCCGGATCGTACGAGACATCACATAACTTTGCGCCGTTTGCAGTGTCCAGCTCGATGGAAGAGTGGCATCCGCCAACCATGTCGTTCGCTTTTGCCCGATAGGACGCATATCCGTACCAACGCTTAAATGTTTTGCCCTTGAGTAGCTCGGACGCCCTATCGATCAGGCTTGCATCCGTGGTATAGCGCATGGCCCCAAGCTGAATACGCGGATAATTGCTAATACCCAGCACAGCCGGCTGCTCATCAAAATCAACGGTAATGGTCTCGGGCTTGTCGTCGCCGGTCAGAAGTTCGACAGATTGAGTCACAGGCTTGACCACCGGCTCCGTCACCGCAGCAGGTAGAAATGCCATACCGACAGCGCCCGCGCCAACCACAGCGATCGCAAGCGCCAAGACAATCAATCCAATACGGGCAGAACGGCTCACGGCAAAACACCCCACAATGCAAACCTTCGCCACCTGCACTAATGATACCGCCAGCTAACACTATTACCAAAAGAAGCCGCGCGCTCCTCACCACCACAAAGGGGACAGGCACCTTTGTGGTGGTTTTCGACGCTAACGGTCGACCATCTCGCGCCATGAGATTAAACTTGAATTGTTCTCTGAACATATCCATTTCTGCCTATCCTCAACAGATCTTTGTCTCGAGGAGCGCATATGAAGCCGTCTCATTCCACCGGTCGCAACGTCATTACCATTTTCGCCATACCCATCGCGATGTTCTTCTTTATCGTCGTCACGCCCTTTTCCCTCGGTATCGCCTCGCCCTTCGATTTATGCGGAATGGTCGACGCCGGCTCGCGTGCCACCTCGCTCTCCTTTGTCTGCCGTGGCGTGTTCTACGAATATGCAATTCCCACCGGAAGTTGGCAGTCCAAGTTACCGTTGCTCGGCAAGGTCGACGGATGCTCCCCCTATTTCTGCCTTGAACCTCAGGCGCTAAACTATCTGATCGACGACCAGCCACTCGACTCCATCACCCTCGCCTACGACTACGCACCAAACACCGATGAGCGCCACATGAACCAAGTCCTCGACAAGCTGCTTGGACAGTGCGGGCTCACCGCGGAAGCCGGTCGAACCATCTATAGCAACCGGAAATTAAAGCGAACAGAACTCCGCCGTGTCGGAAAAATCAAAGGGCGAAACGGGGCCGCCTACTGGGATGCCTGGGCAACACGCGACAAGGGCGAATTCGGACACAGCACCTATATGGTCACTGTCTACACCAAAGACGGAATTAAGGACAATGTTGACGATTTCGCGTCATCCAAACTCGGCATCCCCAAAACAACCAAACCCGCCAGCCCGGATGAAATCCTGTAGGGACGCTCATTAAAATGCCGCCCAGCGATCACAATAACATCGAGCCCACCCCCACCACCACAAAGGTGCCTGTCCCCTTTGTGGTGATTTTCGGCTCCAGCGCTCAAAATCTCGATCTGTAACATCTAGCTGCCGTTTTTGACCCCAGATGTTACAGATTGAGATGAAATGCTCAGCGGCGCCCGTTTATCTAGATCTGTAACAACTACTCGGCAAATAAGGGTCTACCTGTTACAGGACAAGACAAACCGCGGACCGCCACAAAGGGGACAGGCACCTTTGTGGCGGTTTTCGACAAAAAGAAGCCGCCCCATTAACAGAGGCGGCATCAAGCAAGTCTATTTATTAGCGTCCCTCAAGACCCAACGAGAATGCAGAAATGTAGTCCGGGGCTCACCCTTTCCCGAACGCGACCCTCGCGAAGCGCGTGAGCGGGCGGGAAAGGGTAAGCCCCGGACGGACAATTAAGTGCGTTACTCGGCAGCGGCCTTGAACTTGTTGTAGTTGATCAGGCAGCCGGCCTTGACGATGGCACGCTCCTCTGCCGTCATATCGGCAATATAGAGCTCAATCTGCTCGACCGCACCATCGGCGCGCACTACGTACGCGGCGATGTTCTGCAGGTCGCCGTCGAGCGTGGTACGGATACCCGGCACAAAGACGTAGTCGCCCACCTCAAAGTTGGGCTCGGCCTCCATCTGGAAGGGCACCATGCCCCAGTTCATCACGTTGGAGCGATAGCGCTTGGTGGCGTACTCGTGGACGATGTTGGCCAGGCCGCCAATTACGCGCTGGCAGCTCGCGGCCTGCTCGCGGGCAGAACCGTCACCGGGCTTCTTGGCATAGAGCATGGAGCCGTACTCAGTCGCCTTGGCATCGGCCGCGACACCCGCGCCGGTCAGCGCCTCAAACACGCTGGCAAGCTCGGCATCGAGTGCCACCAGGTCGCCCGCTGCCTCGCCGGCAACGCGGCGCTTTTCCACCGCGTCGACCTCCTTGGAGCGGCCCACGTAGGCAGGGTCGCGACGGCTGAGCGTAAACTCGGCCAGACCCAGCGGGTTGGAGCGGAAGGAGCTCGTCTCGCCCGAGGGAATGAGCTCGTCGGTCGTAGTGACCGGGTCCATGATCTTGGAGCACACCTTGAGCAGGATGTCGTCGCCGAGAGGCTCCATCGCGGGCCACGGCTTGATGTTGGGGCCCTCGACCAGCTCGTCGGCCGGCTCAGCCTTGCCAAAGCCCCAGTACACGCGCTTCTTGTACGGCGCGTCGTCAAAGGTGTACTCGCAGGCCTCGTCCCAAGTCTCCTCGGGCAGGTCGGTCGCCGGCGTCAGGACGCCGCCGTTGGCAGCCGTCGCCGCAATGGAGCGGGCGTCCATCAGGGCCACGGCGCTCAGCTGACCGTTGCCCGGCTTGGAACCCTCGCGATTGGGGAAGTTGCGCGTGGTGTGGCGGATCGAAAGGCCGTTGTTGGCAGGCGTGTCGCCGGCGCCGAAGCACGGGCCGCAGAATGCCGTGCGCACAATCGCGCCGGCCTCCATAAGGTCGTAGATGTAGCCGCGGCGTGTAAGCTCGAGCGCCACGGGCTGGCTCGTGGGATAGACCGACAGCGAAAACTCGCCGCAGCCGGTGTTGGCGCCCTTAAGCACGCGGGCAGCCTGGACCACGGAGTCGTAGTTGCCGCCCGAGCAGCCGGCGATGACGCCCTGCTGCACGTGCAGCTTGCCGTCGACGATCTTGTCGAGCAGGCTAAAGTGCGTCTTACCCTCGCCGATCTTGGCGGCCTCGAGCTCGACCTCATGCAGGATGTCCTCGAGGTTCTCGTTGAGCTCGTCAATCTCAAAGCCGTTGGAAGGATGGAACGGCAGCGCGATCATGGGCTTGATGCTCGACAGGTCGACCTCGACGCAGCCGTCGTAGTAGGCGACATCGGCGGGCTTGAGCTCGCGGTAGTCGTCGCCGCGGCCGTGCATGGTCAAAAACGCGCGCGTGTCCTCGTCGGTGGCCCAGATGCTCGACAGGCAGGTGGTCTCGGTGGTCATGACGTCGACGCCGTTGCGATAATCGGTCGTCATGCTCGCAATGCCGGGGCCCACGAACTCCATGACCCTGTTCTTAACGTAACCCTTGGCAAAGACGGCGCGGATGATGGCGAGCGCCACATCGTGTGGGCCAACGCCGGGGCGCGGGGCGCCCGTGAGGTAGATGGCAACGACGCCGGGATAGGCAACGTCGTAGGTGTCGCGCAGCAGCTGCTTTGCCAGCTCGCCACCGCCCTCGCCCACGGCCATGGTGCCCAGAGCGCCGTAGCGGGTGTGCGAGTCGGAGCCCAGGATCATCTTGCCACAGCCGGCGAAGTTCTCACGCATAAAGGAGTGGATGACGGCGATGTGCGGCGGGACGAAGATGCCGCCGTACTTCTTGGCCGCGGAAAGGCCAAAGACGTGGTCGTCCTCATTGATGGTGCCTCCCACGGCGCACAGCGAGTTATGGCAGTTGGTGAGCACGTAGGGCAGCGGGAACTGCTCCATGCCCGAGGCGCGCGCCGTCTGGATGATGCCAACGAAGGTGATGTCGTGGCTCGCCATGGCGTCAAAGCGAATCTTGAGTGCCTCGGGGTCACCCGACGTGTTATGTGCCTGGAGGATCGAATACGCGATGGTGCCGCGCTTGGCATCCTCGGGCGTCTGCGTAATACCGCGCTCGGCAGCCTCGGCCGCAGGCACAACCTCGCTGCCGCCGCGCAGGTAGATGCCGTCCTCGTACAGCTTGACCATACTGTCTCCCACTCTGCCCAAAAGATTTGGGCGCATAGCATACATTCGTTCAATATCGTGCCATAGAACGGTTGCGAGTGGGTTACGAATCTACACGTTCACTTTATCTCGGTAAAGTAAAGGACGAGCCCAGTGTGAGCCGGCAAAATGATCCCTTGGGGACGGAGGAAAACGGATCACTGAGGGGGTCGGCCTGACCCAGTGATCCGTTTTCCTCCGTCCCCAAGGGATCATGAAGTTGAATGCCAGATTGTCCGAATGCGGCCCGCGTAACTACAAATCGGTCCCCGCGCCCAGCAGCTTGCGCATGACCTGTTCGGGGTTAACCGAGCCATCGCGCGGGGCCAGGGCAGTGATCTTCTTCTGCATCTTGTACTCGTGCAGCTCGTCCTCGAGCTGGCGCACGCGGGCGCGGAGCTTTTCGTTCTCGCGCTCGCGCTCCTCGGCACGCTCCTTCATATCGAGGATGCGCACCACGCCGGCAAGGTTGATGCCCTCGTCGGTCAGCTGGTTGATGAGCTCCAGGCGCTCGATATCGGCACGCGAATACAGACGCGTGTTGCCGCCCGAGCGCTGGGGGTTCACCAGGCCCTTGGACTCGTAGACGCGCAGAGTCTGCGGATGCATGCCGGTCAACTCGGCCGCCACGCTGATCATGTACAGCGGTTTATTCCTATTGTCCTCGGCCATGCTACCTGACCCCTTTCCGTCTCGTTATCGTCCATCATAAGCCCGCGGGCGCGGGTGTGCGCCACGACCGCCCTAGTACGTCGCCTTGTAACGGTTGACCTTCTCGCGATAATCGCGCGTGTCGGCCTCGCGCAGCTTGGTCATAGCATCGCGCTCGTCATCGGACAGGTTCGTGGGAACCTGCACCTTAATCTCGACGAGCAGCGCACCGGTGCGGCCGCGATGCTTAACGTCGGGCGCGCCCATTTCCTTAAAGCGGAACTTCTTGCCCGTCTGGGTACCCGCGGGCACCTTCAGACGAACCGTCGCGCCGCCGGGCGTGGGCACGTCCACCGTGCAGCCGAGCGCCGCCTCGTAGACCGAGACCGGCACCTCCATGGTTACGTCGGCGCCTTTGCGCTTAAACAGCGGGTGCTCCTCCACATGCGTGGTCACGACCAGGTCGCCGCGCTCGCCTCCGGCAACGCCGTACTCGCCGCGACGTTTGTAACGCAGCTTGCCTCCGTCGACCGCGCCCGCAGGCACCGAGACCGTAATGGTCTGCTGCTCGCCCGTCGAGGGAATGCGGTAGGTAACCTTGTGCGTCACGCCGCGAAACGCGTCCTCGGCCGTCACATCGACAGTCAGCGACAGGTCGCCGCCCTTGCGAGCACGGCTGCGGCCAGCGCCGGCACCGGCAGCGCCCGCAGCCCCGGCAAAGCCCGAGCCCCAATCACTGCCCCAGGCGCCGTTGCCGCTAAAGATGCTGTCGAAGATGTCGCCCCAGCCGCTGGCACCCGCGCCGGCACCGTAGCCGCCGCCATACGCGCCGCCCGCGCCCGGCATACCGCCGAACATGAGCATCTGGTCGTACTCTTTGCGCTTCTTCTCGTCCGAAAGCGTCTCATAGGCCTCGCTGATCTCCTTAAACTTGGCCTCGTCGCCGCCGGCATCGGGGTGATATTTTTGCGCGAGCTTGCGAAACGCGCTCTTGATCTCTTTGTCGGAGGCGCTCTTGGATACGCCCAGGATGTCATAGAAGGTTTTGCCTGCAGCCATCGTAGCTCCTCTCCTGTTACGTCCGCCGTCACTGCTGACGACGGCTCATGCTTTCATATGGCACTAGGCCAGAAAGGGCCCCGGGTGTTGCCCCGGGGCCCTTCTCAATTACTCCTCGGTGCTCTCGGCCGTATCGGCCGCGGCATCCTCGGGCGCCGCTTCGGGCTCCGGTGCGGGGCGCTTCTCGCCACCGTAGGTCACCGTCACCATCGCGGAACGCAGGATGCGATCCGCCATGCGGTAGCCCTTCTGGTACACGTCGTTGACGGTCTCGTCGTACTGCGATGCGTCCTCGACACGCCCCACGGCCTGGTGCTCGAGCGGATCGAACGCCTCGCCCTTGGGGTCGATGGGCTCAACGCCCTCGTGCGCAAACACATCGAGCAGCTTGGCATGCACCGCGTCAACGCCATCGACGAACTGCTTAAAATCGTCGGAAAGCTCCTGGCTACGGGCATGGTCGATTGCACGCTCGATATCGTCAACCACCGGCAGCAGCGCAGTGACGAGCTTCTCGGTCGCGCGCTCGCGCTCGGCGATGCGCTCGTTAGCGGTGCGGCGACGAAAGTTCTCCCAGTCGGCCTGTAGACGGGCGGTGCGCTCGGTGGCGTCCTTTGCCTTGTCCTCGGCGGCCTTCTGAGCCTCTGCCGCAGCATCGAGCTCGCTGCGCACGTCGGCAAGCTCCTTTTGGGCCTGCTCGAACTTGAGCTTAAAGTCGTTGTCGGCGGCTTCCTCACCGGCGCGGATAGCAGCTTCCACCATCTCGTCCTCGGTCATCGTCGCCTCCTTGTTGGAATCCTCTACCTGGTTCTCGGCAGCCTCGACGGCCTCGGCCTCGTTGGCCTCGCTATCGTCGACGGCCTCTACGGGAATCTTCACGTCCTTCTCCTCAGAGTCAACGGGGGCAGTGCCTGCGGCAGCCGCCTCCGTGCGAGCTTTACGGGCGGACATGATTACTTGTCCTCGTCGTCCACAACCTCGTAGTCGGCGTCGACGACGTCATCGTCGGCAGACTGGGCACCGGCGGCACCGTCGGTCTGCTGCTGAGCGTCGGCGTAGACAACCTGAGCCAGCTCGTAGGCCACGGACTGCAGGGACTCACCAGCGGCCTTGATGGCCTCGACGTCAGAGCCCTCGAGCGCCTTCTTGGCGTCGGCGATAGCGGCCTCGGCCTTGGACTTCACATCGGCGGAAACCTTGTCGCCCAGCTCGTTGAGGGTCTGCTCGGTGGAGTAGCACAGGCTATCGGTCTGGTTGCGGACCTCGACCTCTTCCTTCTGCTTCTTGTCCTCCTCGGCATGAGCCTCGGCGTCCTTGACCATACGATCGACTTCGTCGTCGGACAGAGCGGTGGAGCCGGAGATAGTGATCTGCTGCTCCTTGCCGGTGCCCTTGTCCTTAGCGGAAACCTTGACGATGCCGTTGGCGTCGATGTCGAAGGTGACCTCGATCTGCGGCACGCCGCGGCGGGCAGCCGGGATACCGGTCAGCTGGAACTTACCGAGCGACTTGTTGTCGCGGGCAAGCTCGCGCTCGCCCTGGAGCACGTTGATCTCGACGCTGGTCTGGTTGTCGGCAGCGGTGGAGTAGACCTCGGTCTTGGAGGTCGGGATCGTGGTGTTGCGGTCGATCATCTTGGTCATGATGCCGCCCATAGTCTCGACGCCCAACGACAGCGGGGTTACGTCGAGCAGCAGGATGCCCTCGACGTCACCGGTGAGCACGCCGCCCTGGACGGCAGCGCCGTCGGCAACGACCTCATCGGGGTTCACGGACATGTTGGGCTGCTTGCCGGTCATGGTCTTGACCAGATCCTGGACAGCGGGCATACGGGTGGAGCCGCCGACGAGGATGACCTCGGTCAGATCGGAGAGCTTGAGCTTAGCGTCGCGCAGGGCGTTGGTGACAGGCTGCTTGCAGCGCTCGAGCAGGTCGCGAGTGATTTTCTCGAACTCGGCGCGGGTCAGCGTGTAGTTGAGGTGCAGCGGGCCGGACTGGTTCATGGTAATGAACGGCAGGTTAATGGTGGACTGCTGCGCCGCGGAGAGCTCCTTCTTGGCGTTCTCGGCAGCCTCCTTCAGACGCTGCAGGGCCATGGGGTCCTGACGCAGATCGACGCCGTTCTCCTGCTGGAACTTGTCGGCCATCCAGTCGATGACGCGCTGATCCCAGTCGTCGCCGCCCAGGTGGTTGTCGCCCGAAGTGGACAGAACCTCAAACACGCCGTCGGCGAGGTCGAGGATGGAGACGTCGAAGGTGCCGCCACCCAGGTCGAAGACCAGGATGCGCTGGTCGGTGCCCTGCTTGTCCAGGCCATAGGCAAGAGCGGCAGCGGTCGGCTCGTTGACGATACGCTTGACGTTGAGGCCGGCGATCTTACCGGCATCCTTGGTGGCCTGACGCTGGGCGTCGTTGAAGTAGGCCGGGACGGTGATGACGGCGTCGGTGACGGTCTCGCCCAGATACTTCTCGGCATCGGCCTTCATCTTGGCGAGCGTCATGGCGCTCACCTGCTCGGCGGTGTAATCCTTGCCCTCGATGTCGACGACGGCACGGCCACCCTGGCCCTCCTTGACCTCGTACGGCACGGTCTTGATCTCGGAGGTGCACTCGGAGTACTTGCGGCCCATGAAGCGCTTGATGGAGAACACGGTGTTCTTGGGGTTGGTGACAGCCTGGTTCTTAGCGGCCTTACCCACGACGCGGTCGCCGTCAGCACGGAAGCCAACAACGGACGGGGTGGTGCGGTCGCCTTCGGCGTTCACGATAATGGTCGGAGAACCGCCCTCGAGGACGGCCATAGCGGAGTTAGTAGTACCAAGGTCGATACCAAGAATCTTACTCATTAGAAATTACCTCTCTCTTTTGCGTTCGCGCCGCCTCGACGGTCTGTCGCGCGGCGCTTCGGCTTGTCTTTCAGGATGTAGTGTATCCCCTTATGGGCCGGAATATACAAAATCTAAGTCAATTCATATAAGATTTCTTATTGCCGAGAGTTTAGGTTCGCAAATGCGCAGGTAGACGCACTGTTTGAGTTCTGGGCAAATCTATTGAGATCTATGTAGAGATGGCTGAGGTTTGGATCTGGGGGTGCCTGGGGCGGTCTTGGGCGACCCCGAGGAAGGCGTGACCCGTTTTGGGCGTCGATTCCGGGACACGCTTTCCAAAAGCTCGCTCAATCGCTCAATATTACGAGTCACCTTTAGCTAACATTTGCGCAGCTCAACGGCCTCACCTGCATATTTTTTAGTAAGCCGTGGCATACTCGGCGAACGGTATGAAGATGCCGGTCAGAGGGTATTGCAAACGGTCGCTCCCGTGGTATGTTTTTGCCCGAATCAAACCGACGCGCATCGCCTGTAGCGTCGGTCAACAGAGAGGAAACTACCATGGCTCATCCCGTAATTGATGCCGACGAGTGCATCGCTTGTGGCGTTTGCGTCGACTCCTGCCCCGCTGGCGTTCTGGAGCTCCAGGACGTCGCCACCGTCGCTGACGAGGATTCCTGCGTCGCCTGTGGCGCTTGCCAGGACGCTTGCCCCGCTGGCGCGATCACCGAGATCGTCGAGGAGTAATAACTCCCCCACTTGCACACTCAAAAGTACACCGTGCACAAAAAAGGAGGCCTCCGCATCGCCGCGGAGGCCTCCTTTTGCATGTGCGGGCAGCTAATTTGGAGCGGAACCCTTGGCAGTTGCGGTGGAATAGTTCCTGTTTTATGGCTTGGATGCCGATTTTAGGAACTATTTCACCGCAACTTATAGATGCGGCGTCGACTAGGACAAGTCGTCCTCGTAGGGCATCAGGTCCGCCAAGTAGCCTTTCTCCTTGAGCATGGCCTCGATCTCGTCGAGGGTTTGCTCGTCGTCTGCCGCGATGCGATGGAAGTGATAGCCGCTCGTCACCGTTAGTAGTGGGAAGCTCTTGCCGCTCTCGATATCGTGCAGGTAGCGCTCAACATCGCGACGATTGCGGATGTCCAGGTCGGCCGTGATCTTGCCGTACACGCGGTGGTTTACGATCACGTTGAGCACGGCGCCGCCCGCGTCGACGATGCTCGTGAGCTCATCGCCCGCCTGCTCCACGCCGTGGCGAACCTTGACCAAGCGCGTGGGAACAGCCGGGCTGCTGGGGGCCTCCTGCAGCACGTAGCCGCGATTGGTCGCCACGATATCGTGCCCGTCGGCGCGCAGCAGAGCGATGTCTTGCACGACAATCTGGCGGCTCACACCCACCTCGCGGGCAAGTGCGCTGCCCGAAACGGGCTCCTTGGCTTCCTCGAGCACGCCCATGATGGCACGGCGACGCTCGCGGGCATCCATTATTTACCGTCCAGCAGACGCAGGTGCTTGAGCGAGAGGTCGAGAATCGGCGCAGAGTGGGTCAATGCCCCCGAGCTAATAAAGTCAACGCCCAGGTCAGCGAGCGCGCGGATATTGCTGGCGTCCACGTTGCCCGAGCACTCGGTCTTGGCGCGACCGGCGATAAGCTCAATCGCGGCAGCCATATCGTCGTGGGTCATGTTGTCGAACATGATGATATCGGCGCCGGCCTCCACGGCCTCGCGTACCATGTCCAGGTTCTCGCACTCGATCTCGACCGTCGCGGTAAACGATGCATGGGCGCGCGCCATCTCGATCGCACGCGTCACGCCCCCGGCGGCATCGATGTGGTTGTCCTTGAGCATGACGGCCGTCGACAAGTTGTAACGGTGGTTGCTGCCGCCGCCGATCTCGACCGCGGCCTTCTCGAAGACGCGCATGCCCGGCGTGGTCTTGCGCGTGTCGACAAGCACGGTCTTGGTGCCCTCGAGCGCCGCGGCCATCTGGTGCGTATAGGTAGCGATACCGCTCATGCGCTGCAGGTAGTTGAGCGCCACGCGCTCGCCCGAAAGCAGCACGCGCGCATCGCCACGCACCTGTCCCACGTGGTCGCCGGCGTGAACCTCGTCACCGTCGGCAACATCAAACAGCACCGAGCTCTGCGAATCCAGCAGCTCAAAGGTGCGAGCGAACACATCCAGGCCCGCGATGATGCCATCGGCCTTGGCGATAAGCTCCACCGTGGCGGGGCGCGCCGTGGGGCACACGCTCGCCGTGCTCACGTCCTCAAAGGTAATGTCCTCGCGCAGAGCCTGCAGAATCAGATCATCGACGACGAGCTTCATGGTAATGGGATTCATGGTCTACTCCTCCACGGCCTGCGTGCCGGCGGCACGGGCCAAATCATCGATTGCCAGGGTATCGGCGCTCAGGGCGCGATGACGGCCATCGAGCGCGGGATCGCCCGCCTGCTCCACGGCCAGCGACTCGCCGGTGCGCATACGCCAAGCGGCGCGGCGACCCCAGACTAGGGACTCGAGCAGGCTGTTCGATGCGAGGCGATTCTTGCCGTGAACGCCGTTGCAAGCCGTCTCGCCCGCGGCGTACAGCTCGGGCATCGAGGTGCGGCCGTCCTTGTCGACCCACACGCCGCCCATAAAGTAGTGCTGCGTGGGCGTAACGGGGATGGGCTCGTCCAAGATGTCGCGTCCGTCCTCCAGGCAGCGTGCGCGAATGTTGGCGAAGTGCCCGGTCACCACGTCGCGCTCGACGGGGGCAAAGCTCAGCCACTCGTGCTCGGTACCGTCCTGCTTCATCTGCTCGCGAATGGCGGCGGCGACCACGTCACGCGGCTGCAGCTCGTCGGTAAAGCGCTCGCCAGCGGCGTTGAGCAGAATCGCGCCCTCGCCGCGGCAGCTCTCGCTGATCAGGAAGGTGCGGCCCGGCCGCGGCGAGAACAGCCCCGTGGGGTGAATCTGTACGTAGTCCAGGTGCTCCATCTTAATGCCATGCTCCTGAGCGATGTAGCAGGCATCGCCCGTGAGCTGCGGGTAGTTAGTCGAATGGTCGTACACGCCGCCGATACCGCCCGTCGCCCACAGCGTATGGCGGGCATGGATCTTAAACGGCTCGCCGGTATGCACGCCCTCGGCGGCATGTGCCAGCTCGTCGGCGGGGCGGACCGAGTTGTCCTCGTCCACGGGAACGGCGACGACGCCGGTGCACACCGTGGCCCCATCGCGCTCGCCCGTCAGGATGTCGGTCATGGCCACGTGCTCAAGAATCTGCACGTTATCCAGCTTGCGAACGGCCTGGAGCAGCTTGGTCGTGATCTCCTTACCCGTAATATCGGCATGGAAGGCAATGCGCGGGCGGCTGTG
Source organism: Collinsella sp. CM84Y_54 (assembly GCF_036317945.1). Lineage (NCBI taxonomy): Bacteria > Bacillati > Actinomycetota > Coriobacteriia > Coriobacteriales > Coriobacteriaceae > Collinsella > Collinsella sp. CM84Y_54. The sequence goes on along the minus strand of NZ_JAWQCX010000004.1, from coordinate 210,710 downwards.
CGCGCCCTCGCGGGTAAAGTCGAGGCTGCCGTCGGCCTTGCGCTCGAAATCCACGCCCATCGCTAGCAGGTCGTTGATGACCGAACGGCTCGAGCGGATCATGATGTCGACGCTCTCGCGGCGGTTCTCGTAGTGACCGGCGTGCATGGTGTCCTCAAAGAAGGCATCGTAGTCTGAGCCTTCGGGCAGCACGCAGATGCCGCCCTGCGCGAGCATCGAATCGCACTCGTCGACAGTGCCCTTGGAGAGCATGATCACGCGCGTGCTCGTCGGCAGATTGAGGGCCGCGTATAGGCCCGCCACGCCGCAGCCGGCAATGACGACGTCGCACTCCATGTCGGGGTATTGCTTGGTTTCCACAGGAATCCTCTCCCTTGTAATGTGGCGTAAGGGGCTGTCCTTCATGCCACATTGGCTTAGCGCGCCGCGTACTCGAGCATGCGGTCGAGCGTGAGCTTGGCCTGATCGGCTGCCTCGTCCGACACGCCAATCTGCACCTCGCCCTCGCCCGTCTCCAGGCATCGCACGAGCTTTTCGAGCGTGATGAGATCCATGTTGACGCAGGTGGGCTGCACCGCAGGGAAGTAGAACTTTTTGCCGGTGCCCTCGCAGCGGCGCTCGAGCTCGTAGAGCACGCCGCGGACCGTCACGATGATGAACTCGTTGGCGTCCGACTCCTCGGCATACTTGATGATGCCGGCGGTGGAGCCGATGTAGTCGGCCTCGGCCAGCACGTCGGCCTTGCACTCGGGGTGCGCCAGTACGAGCGCGTTGGGATGCGCCTCCTGCGCATCGACAATCTGCTCGACGGTGATGATGTGGTGGCGCGGGCAGTAGCCCTTGTTAAGCATGACGTGCTTTTGCGGCACCTGCTCGGCTACGAAGCGGCCCAGGTTTTGATCGGGGATGAACAGGACGTGTTGCTGCGGCAGCTCGGACACGATCTTGACGGCGTTGGAGCTGGTGACACACACGTCGCTCCAACTCTTGATCTCGACCGTCGAGTTGACGTAGCAGACCACGGCAAGGTCGTCGCCGTACTCGGCGCGCGCTGCATCGACTGTCTCGCGCTTGACCATGTGAGCCATGGGGCAGTCCGCGCCCGGCTCGGGCAACAGCACGGTCTTGGTGGGATTGAGCAGCTTGGCGCTCTCGCCCATAAACTCCACGCCGCACAGCACGATGGTCTGCTGCGGCAGGCTTTTGGCGAGCTTTGCCAGGTAGAAGCTGTCGCCGACGAAATCGGCAACGGCTTGGACCTCGGGCGCCACATAATAGTGCGCCAAGATCACCGCGTCACGTTGGGTTTTTAGTTGCTGAATGGCCTCGACGAGCTCTGCGGGCACCAATGCCGCGCGCTCCGTTGCCGTCGTTGCCGATGCCAGGCCGGCCGCGATATCGCGCGCAAGCTCCGACGCATCCATGTTCGCGCTCTGTGCCATCAAGGCCCCTCTCTTTTGGCGAATCTTGGGGCTTTAGTATGACACCTAGGTTTACAGCTGACAAGACAGCTGTAAACCTAGGTGTAAAGTTGAAATAAAGATTCAATCATGCGGCAGGTCCATTTTCGAACTGGCAAGCTGAGGATAGTCGAAAATGGACCTGCCGCACGGTTTGATCGGCCCGTTTTGCCTTGGACCAAGGGGCAGTGGTCAAAAAAGGCCAAATATGAGTACTGTCACCAAATTAGTAGCAGCGATTTTCCAGTCCAGAGCAGCAAAATCGCCTTGTTTGGAGCCCGATCGCGACTCTGAAGGACGAAAATCGATGTACTTTTGGCCGCTGGCACCAATTTTTGAGGCCATTTGGCTGCCACCAAACTGGTAACAGTACTCATATTTGGCCTTTTTTGACCACCGGGTTTCCGGCAGACCCCAAAAGCGGGCCCGAATCGCTCGATCCGGGCCCGCTGGGGACTGGTGCGCGACTACGCGCGGCGCTTCATGGCCCACGCCAGCAGCAGGGCTGCCACACCGGCAGCGAGTACGGCACCGGCCATGGCGTACGCGCTGTCGCCGGACTGAGGCAACGTCTTCTTGCTAGCCTTCTTCTTGGACTTAGACGTCGTAGTCGTAGTCGTGGTCGTAGTAGTCGTGGTAGTCTGGCCAGGAGCGGGCTTGGCTGCCTCGGCAACGGTGAAGGTCGTCTCGGCAGTGCCCGTGGCCGAAACCACGCTCAGCTTGTGCTCGCCCACGCCGAGCGTCTTCAGGAAGCTCGCCTTGAGCGTCACGATCGTAGAGCCCTCGGTGAGCACGTAGTTCTCGGCCGCGACCTCCTTATCGTCAACCAGCACCTTCTGGAAGAACTCGAGCGGCGCGTTCGAACGGAAGCTCAGGTCCTTCGCGGCGTCGACCACCATCGTCTGACCCTTGCCGTCGGTGATCACGGGCTTCAGAATCGCGATCTCCTCGGTCTTGCCCTTCTCGTCGCAGACGGTGCACTCTTGATGCTTCTCGCCCTTGGCCTCAACGGTCGCCGGCTTGTCGACGACCCACTCAAAGGTGTGCCCGGCCTTGTCGATGATGTCGCCGCAGCGGCAGACATGCCAGTGATTCGTGACATCGTGCGCCCAACCCGTGCCGTCGGGCTCGTGCTTGAGCACGCCCTCGACCGTCACGTTCACGTCGTGCTCGACGCCCTTAAGCTCAAAGGTGCCGGTGTCGGAGAGCTCAACGGCCTTACCGTCAACCTTTACGGCGTAGTCCTTGCCCGCAAAGTACGCGCTGTCGATGCTCATGGTGAGCGTTGCGGCGCCGTGCCAGTCGAGCTCGGTTGCCGTCGCGGTGAGCGAGTAGCCCTCCTGGGTGGCCGGCAGTGCCACGACCAACTTGCGACCGGCGGCCACGGTGACCTCGGTGACAGGCGAGGCATCATGGTTGGCCTTGGCCTGGTAGCGCACCTCGTACACGCCGGCGGCGAGATCCTTGAGCTCGGTCACGTCCTTACCCACAGCCTGGTACTCGGCGGCATCCTTGGCGCGCCACTCCATCGTCGCGTCGACGCCCGTGATCTTGCCGTCACGCTTGCCGCTCACGGTCTCGGCCGTAGCCTGAATCACCGGAGCGTCCTGAGCGGCGTTCTTGATGGAGAACCCACGCGTCAGGCCCTCGGTCGGCAGCACATAGTTGCCAGCGGCCTTGCCCGTCAGCGCTGTGAGGGTCGCCTGATACGAATCGCCAGCCTCGACCTGGGAGCCCACGACGGTCGCGCCAAGGTCATCCTTGCCGATGACGTTGCCGAGCGTTGCCTCGGGGCAGTGCTCCTTGCCGTCGTAGACAAACTCGCTGGTACCCCACGTCACGGTAAGCAGGCGCTGGTTGATGGTAAACACGCCATCGACGAACGTGATGTTGTAGTTGGAGTTGGCGCCCTTGGCCTGCGTCAGGTGCAGAGCATAGCCGCCATCACGCACGTTGTCGTTATCTTCGCGCTCGATCTCGAGGCCCTCAAGAGACTCGCTTTCAACAAGCTCGCCGGATGTGATCGCCCACGTAAACACGGGGTCAGCCTCGCCGTAAGTCTTAGAAGCGTCCTGGGCGGTGACCGTAATCGCGCGCGGCTTGACCTCGAGCGCAACCTCGCCCTCGGCGGTCGTACCGTCGATCGTCACCTTATAGGAAACAGTCAGTGTGCCGACGTCCTTGATCTTGGGGGCCTCGGGAGACCAGTTCTTGCCATCGGTGCTGTACTGGGCCGTCGCGCCCTCGGGCAGTCTCGTCGCATCGACCGTGTGATATGCACCGTCGTACTCGCCGGAGTAGCCAACGATGGCGGCAACCGGAATCTCGACTGCAGGCAACGCATGCCCACAGACCGTGCACTGCTGATGCTTGGAGCCAGCCTCGGTTGCCGTGGGCGCCTTGTCGATGACCCACTCAAAGGTGTGCGCACTCTCGTCGATCTTCTCACCGCAGGTGCACTCGTGCCAGTGCGTATTGTCGTCGGAGAGCCACTTATCGTTCACGGCCTCGTGCTTGCGCACGCCCTCGACCGTGACGACGAGGTCGCTCTCGGCGTTCAGAACAGTGAACTCGCCACGCGCGTCGGGCGTCACAACGACATTGTTGACCTTGACGGCGTAAGAGTCGTTGTCAGTAAAGTAGCCGCTCTCGATACTGACAGTGAGGGTGGTTGATCCGTGCCAGTCAAGCTCGTCCGGGTTCGCCGTGATCGTATAGCCGATCTGCTTGGTAGGCAGCGTCACGACAAACTTGCCGCCAGCGTTAACGGTAACCTCGGTGGCGGAGGAGGCATCGTGGTCACTATCGGCGCGGTAGCGCACCTCATACGTGCCGACGGCGCGGTCCGTAATCTCAGTCACGCCATCGGGCACGCCCTGATACTCGCCAGATCCCTTGGCTCGCCACTCCATCTTAGCGTCGACGCCCGTGATCTTACCGTCGGACTTGCCGCTCACAGTCTCGGCCGTGGCCTGGACCTTCGGCGCACCCTGGAGTGCCTTCTTGATGGAGAACTCACACGTCAGGCCTTCGGCGGGAAGCTTGTAGTTACCTGCGTCGTCGCCCGTCAGTTCGGTAATTTTCGCCGTGTAGGTGCCGGCTTTGACCTTGGCGCCTTCGACGTACGCGGAGATATTGTCATCGCCGACGACGTTGTGGAGCTTCGCCTGGGGGCAGTGCTCTTCGCCGTCGTAGGTGAACTCAGTAGTGGTGTCCCACGTTACGGCGAGCTCGCGCTTGCCGATCGTAAAGGTGCCATCCTTGAACGTAATCTTGTAGTTGGGGTTGGCGCCTTCGGACTGCGCTACCGTCACGGCGTAGCCGTCCTTGCGCACGGCCTCGCCGAGCTCGCGAGAGACGGTGATGCCCTGGAGGCTCTCGTCCTTGACAAGCTTGCCCTTGGTGACCTCCCAACCCAGCGCGGGATCAGAATCGCCGTACGTCTTGGAGGCGTCCAAAGCGGAAACCGTGATCGCGAGCGGAGTGACCTCGAGTGTCACCTGGCCCTCAACCGCCGCGCCATCAATCGTGACGCGATAGTCGACCGTCACACTGCCGACATCCTTGATGCTGGGCGCAACGCTCGTCCAGCCGCCGTCAGCAGCCTTGTATTCAACGACGGAACCTTCGGGCAGGGTCGAGGCATCGACAGAGTGGTCCTTGCCGTCATATTTGCCTGAGTAACCCTTAACAGCCAGGGCCGGAATCTCTACCGCGCCCGACTCGTGGCCGCACACGGAGCACTTCCCGTGCTTGGAGCCGGTCTCGGTAACCGTCGGCTGCTTGTCGATTGTCCATTCATACGCATGTTCGGCGTACATCTTAATTGTGATGGTCTCTTTATTGCCGGCAGTGTCCGTAGCCACGATTACATGCTCAGTACCGGCATCGCCTTCAGCGGCCTTAACCGTGTACTTTCCGTCCTTGCCAGCCTTGAGCTCCTTGCCGCTATCGGTAACCGTCACCGTCTCGTCGCGATCATCGAACACGTCAAACGAAACGCTCTCACAGTAGGCCTTATCTACCCACAGGTCATAAATGGTGGGGGCGTAAGTGTCCACGTAGGTATAACGTTCTTCATCCCATTTGCCGCCGCAAACCCTGCAGACCTTTTGACGAACACCATCGGCCTCAGGCGTGGCGGGCGTAACGATCTCATATTTCCACCTGCAGGGCTGGCGCTCCTGTTCCTTCTTGCAGTACTTGCAGAGCTTAACGTGGCTACCTTCGCCATTCGGCTTCCAAACTGCATTGTCGGCAACAGCATGGGATCCCGGCTCGATCTTGACCTCAGCATCGGCCGACGCATTGTGGTTGTTGTCCTCGGCATAGCGGACGTAGTACGTTCCCGACTTCGCAAGACCGGTCAGCTTGTCGCTAGACGTTATCTTCTGGTATTTCTTGCTGAATTCGTGGCGGTATTCCATTTTCTTGGTGACGCCCGAGATGGAGCCGTCCTTGCTGTTGCACGTAGTCCAATTATTGCCCACGAGGTCAGCCGGTGCGTCCTGACCGGCCTTGGAAATCTTCACGGTCGCGCTGCCCTTGGCGGTCAGGTAGCCAGAAGCCGTCACACGGCAACAGGTCGTGTACTCGGCCGCATTGCGATAGGTCGGCTTGTCCGTCGTCCAATCACCGCCGTCTTCGCGGTACTCAATTTTCATATCTGCCGGAACAGGGTCGTTCTTAACGTTGACCGTAATGCCGTGTTTTTCGCCGTCATAGGCACCCTCAAAGCCGGTGACCTCGAGGTCAAAACGCGCAAAGTCAACAATCTCCCATTTGAGCGTCAGAACACTTGTGGTGCCGCCATCGGTCGTGAAGTTGCCCTTACCGATGACAATGCACTCGTATTGCCCTGGCTCGGTCTGCTTCAGTCCGGATTCACTTCGAGCGCTGAGCTCGTAATCCTTGCCCTCAACGAGATCGACCCACTCGCCGGCACCGTTCTTGAACTGTGCACTTTCAACGACAGGCTGATGCTCCTTGCCGTCATAGGCATACTTGCCCGCACCCTTACCGCCGTCTTTAAGGATGAACTTGTAGGATTGATTCTTGACCAAGCGACGCTGCGAAATCTCAAAAGACTTCTTGCCCTCGAGCGTCTGGCCAGAGGCAGTCTTAAAGCTCGTAACGACATAGTAGTAGCCGGCGTCCGTCGGGGCGCCCTTGAGCTTGGTGCCGTTTTTATATGCCTCGGCGTCCGCCTGAGACTTGCACTGATACCACGTGAATTCATCGCTGGCCGTTACGCCCATCTGCTCCAGATTCCACGCGCCGTCCTTATTCAAAGCAATCTTGACCGGACAGCCGTCATAGACAAGCTCAGTGCTCTGAGAGCTCGTTGCCTTGGACATGGAGAGCTTGTACGTGGCCGTCAGGTACTTTTTGGGCTTGCCGTCCTCGCCCATACCATATTCACACTCGCCGTTGCGGAACGGGCCCACGCACGATGCACGAACGCCCAAACCGTCAGCTTCGACCTTCCACTTATGCTGATGAATGGTCTCGCGGAAGGTGAGGTCGCCGTTAAGGTTCACGACCTCGTACTTGTCGGAGTTGTCGTCGTTCTCGGACGAGCCGTCAGGCACAACGCCTTCGATCTTGTTGGATTCGCAGGTGCCAAGGACACGCGACTTTACGCCATTACTGTCCGCGGTCTCCTCAATCGAGATCCAAACATTGTCTCCATAGCCTCCGCGTACGGAGAAGTCAGACGCGATGTTCAGCGCCGGAACGTTGGCATCGACACTCTTTTTCTTCGGGACATACAGGCTCTTGGCGGTTCCCGTAGCTTTATCAGCTTCAGTGTACTTGTCGCCATAATTAGTATCGCCGGCGTGACTGTTCTTCCAGTAGCTCGCGATTTCCGGCGATCCGTTGAGGGTAAGGGTTCCGGCGGCGTATACCACGCACGTATTGCCGCGTGCACCATAGCGTTCAATCGTGCCACCGTTTATGTTGCAGCGAGCGCTTCGTGCAACATTGAGGGCATCGACTGTCAAGGTGCTGTCGGCCGAGCTCGAGCGCGTGCTGTGGAAGTTGCTCATCTCGCAGCTGTTGAGGTTGACCGTAGCGTTGGTGACACCCATCACGCCGGAGACAGCATAGGTATTAAGGATAGAGGAATTAGCAAAATAACGAGACGCTTCGACCGAGTTGTAACTCCTGTTCGTCTGCCTGACGCCCGCGTTCTCCCCATTGTGACCGCTGAAGCTGCAATTGTTGAACGTCGCCGTCAATTTTGCGACAGCGCTTCCGTCTTTCGGCATCTTGAAACTGCTGTTGCCATCGACGGAAACAGCACCATTGAAGTCTCCAGACGTATCGTAGAACTCGCAGTCGGTAAAAGTCGCCGTGAAGGGGTTGATGTTGCCGCCAGTCGTATTCCGGCCTTCGCGAAAGAGATGTACGGGAACGGCATACTCTTGAGCATTGCCCGCTACCGCACCAGACTTGCCAGCATAGTCCTTAATCATCAGCTTACTGAAATTTGCAGACAGATTGCCCTTGGTGTTGCCAAGCGAAATCGCAGGCACTTTTTGTTCCATACTGCTGCTGTACCAGAGGGTGAGGTCTTGCGAATCATCGCCAATCCCCAGGCTAACCGAGATGTCACCCGAAGCATTTTTGTAGCCACCGTCGTAATATCGGTCGGTCAAAAACCCGCTTACGGACTGACTCCCTCCGCGCTCATCATGAAAGCTAATGATTGGATTATTGACACCGATGAACTCAATATTGCTGCCCTGCTTGATGTTGAACAGCCATCGATTTTGACCTACCGACGAGTTCGTATAGCTGTTCACGTAGACCGTGCCATCGATGTAAATCCTTACAGGATTAATCCGAGTCGCATCCGGGGCGTCGATGGTATAGCCCGAAGTAGGCGTGACCTCACCCTTGGCGGTCTTAAGCACATAGCTACCCGGCTCAGTAATTTGAACGGGCTTGGTGCCGTCCTGCTTAAGCGACAGCACCTCGGCATTCACTCCGTCGGGCATGACCTGCGTCTCGGCACTTGCCACCGCTGGCGTTGCCACGAGCGCGCAGGCCACGGTGGCGATACCCAGTATGCGCGTCAACACAGCGCGCATCCCCATCTTCTTCTCCCTCATCACAGTTCCCCCTACCCCTATGCTTTCGCGATGTTCGTTATCGCTTGGCGCCGGCGGTCGGCCTGATTCCCCGTCCGACCGCCGGCATCGATTGACATGTGTATCCATGGAGTATTGTGCGGTCGTCAAAACTGACGCCCTGCCGCTTGGCGCGAGTTGCACGCCTTGGGGCGCAAATGGGACACGCCTCCGCGGGCGGCGCGCACCCAATGTGGCAAAATCGAACTACTAAGGGGGCTCGAATGCTCAAGATTATCGCCTGCGACGACGTCGCTTTTCTAGATAGACTGCACCGGATGATCGACCGCTGGTCGACCGAGACGAGCACGGCAGTCGACGTTGCGCTCGTCACGCGCGGCGAGGACCTGCTGGCCCGCCATGCCGCATCGCGTGCCGACATCATTCTGCTCGACATGATCATGCCGCTCGTCAACGGCATGGACACCGCGCGGGAGCTGCGCCAATCTGACACCGCCGTGCGACTGGTGTTCCTCAACTCATCGCCCGAGTTCGCGCTGGAGTCCTACGAGGTCCGCGCCTTCGACTACCTGCTCAAGCCCGTAGCGTACGAACGCCTGGCGCAACTGCTCGACGAGCTTTCGAGCATGCGACCCGCCGCGACCGATGAGCTCGTGACCAAAACGTCCTTTGGCTACCATGCCCTGCGCCTGTCCGATATCGAATACGCCGAGGCCCGCAACAAGCACGTGGTATTCCACCTGCGTGACGGGCGCGATATCGAGGCGCTCGAGCCGTTCCGCAACATCGAGGACCAGCTAGCCAAAAACGCGAGCTTCTTCAAATGCCACCGCAGCTACCAGGTCAACCTGCGCAATATCGACCACTTCAACCGCACGGATATCGTCATGCGCTCGGGCGCTTGCATCCCGCTGGCGCGCAGCTGCAAGCAGGGTTTCCAGGATGCCTACTTTGCGGCACGGTTCGAGGGCGGGAGGCGCTGATGCTCCCTGCGGTCGAGATGTTACTTTGGGCAATCCACCACGCAACGACCCTGCTTTTTGGCGTTTTTGCCTCGGCGGCGCTCTGCGGTATCGAGATCAACCGGCGTCATGCGCTTGAGCTGGTGATGGTCGGCGCCGTAACCGGATGCGCATTCAGCCTCGCCAATGCCGTCGGCGGCGAGCTTTTCGCCCGCCAGGCATATCCACTCGTCGTGCATTTGCCGCTCGTCATCTATCTGTGCGCGCGCTATTGCCTGAGCCCGCTGCTCGTTATGCTGGGCGTTACCAGTGCCTACCTGAGCTGCCAGTTCAGCAACTGGATGGGCATCGCCGCGCTCGCCGCCACCGACTCGCAAATCGCGTACTACGTGGCACGCATTATCACCACGGTCGTCGTCTTTGCGATCCTGCTGCATTGGGCAAGCGACATCGGTCCGCGCCTGGCGGTCAAAACCCCCACCGAGCTCGAGATTCTGCTCATCCTGCCGCTCGTCTATTACATCTTTGACTACGCCACCAACGTCTATACCACGCTCTTCCACTCGGGCTCCGTGGTGACGGTTGAGTTTTTGGCGTTTGCGCTTTGCGCGTTCTACCTTATGTTTCTTGCTGTGTATCTGCGCGAATACGAGGCGAAGGAAATCGCCGAGCGCGAGCGCTGGATGCTCGCAACCCGCGACAGCGCAGCCATCAAGGAACTCGAAGCTTGGCGCCAATCTGGACGCGAGCTTTCGGTCCTCCGCCATGACATGCGGCACTTCCTGCGCGGCCTTGCGGCTTTGATCGAGGAGGGCCACATCGACGAGGCGCTCGAACACATCGACGAACTCTGTGAGACGAACGACCGCACCGCCGTGCGCCGCTACTGCGCCAACGACACGGTCAATATCGTGCTTTCGTCATTTAGCTCCGATATCAACCGAAACGGCATCACCGCCGATTTGCGCGCCGCCGTACCCGAGAGCGTCCATGTAGCCGACGTCGATCTGTTTAGCGTGCTCTCGAATGCCCTGGACAACGCCATCGTCGCCGCGAGCGCCGCTCCCCAGGGCAAGCGATTTGTCGATCTGGACCTGCGTTGCGAGGACGGGCAACTGCTCCTTTTGGTCTCCAACACGTTTGGGCGCCCGCCGCGCATGGTCGACGGCATGCCCGTAGCCGGGCACACCGGACACGGCTTTGGAACCAAGAGCATTAAGCTTGCCGTCGAGCGCATGGACGGCAACTGCCAGTTTCGCATTCACGGCGACCGATTTGAGCTGCGCGCCGTGATGTAGGGGCGCGACAAGCCGGCGCCGCGCTCGACCCGTCAGGACCGCCTTGCCGGCGCCAGTCCGCTACAGCGGCGCGGCCGCCGGGGTCAGCTGTTTGATGTAGGCCCACATGCGCTGTTTGGCGGCTTTGTCAGTGAGCGCCGCCTCAAAACCGTCGAGCGCGAGCACGCGACGACCCTGAACATGGGCGACCAAGCCGGGCTTGAGCATGGCGGTATCGAAGTCGTCGATTGCCACGAGCATGTCGGCATAGGTCTCGCGCATGGTATCGGCCGCGCGATCGTCCAGCAGCAGGACTGCCTCGGGGTCCAAAGCCTCGAGCGCCTCGCGGAACAGCTCGCACGGCAGGCCCTCGCCTGTCGCAACCGCTCCGTCGCCCGCGCCGGCAACACTTGCCAGCACGCAAAAATCCTCGGGCGCGTAGCCGATGGCACCGAGCGCCTTGCGCAGCGCAGCACCGTCCGGACCGGCAGCCAGCTCACCGCCCGCACGCTCGGCATCGTCTAAATCACCTTTTACCAGTACAATCGGCGAGCACGCGTTGCCCGCGATACGCACGCCGCGACCCGCGAGCGATGCGAGCTCCTGCTCGGTCGCCTGGGCGATAGCTTCTTTTTTCTGGCTTTGTGACGTGGGCATGCGCTCTCCAATCGTTTGCGTGCCCACCATTATATAAAAGAGCCGCCCGCGAGTGCTTGCTTTACGGGCCGTTGGGTATAAGCACGGTCGTACTGAGTTTTACGCGGCCGAGCCGCGTCGCACTATGGAGGTCACCATGGCTGACATTAAGCAGATTACCCCCGAGAACTTCGATTCCGTCGTTAACAGCAGCCTTCCCGTGCTGGTTGATTTTTGGGCACCGTGGTGCGGTCCCTGTCGTTCGCTCTCGCCCATCGTTGACGAAGTGGCCGACGAGCTGGCCGGCAAACTTGCCGTCGCCAAATGCAACGTCGACGACAATCAGGACCTGGCCATGAAGTTTGGCGTTATGAGCATCCCCACGCTGGTTGTCTTTAAGAACGGCGAGGAAATCGACCGCTCCGTTGGCGCGCTGCCCAAGGCCAGGCTGCAGGCGCTGCTTGAGAAGCACCTGTAATACGCCGGTCATGTGCTGCCGTCCATGAGCGGTTTTGCGCCGCTCACCGGAGAGCCGGGCGCTGCGCCCGCGACCACGGATAGTATGGTAATCACAAACAGCCCCCAGTGAACGGGTGCGGGTCAGACGGACTCGCACCCGTTTTCTTATGCGGCGACGCGCAAAGCAGGCGTAGTAGAATCTGAACCACTGAATAGACCCGTACAAAAGGAGATTTCCCATGCATGACGTCGGAATGAACATGAGCCAGCTTGCCATGAGCGTCAAGCAGGTCGACGACACGATCGAGCTCGCCCACGAGTGGAGCCATCAGCTGCTGCATGCGACCGAGAACTTTGATATGGAGCGCATTGGCGCCAAGCTCGAGGCCGCCATGGCGGCGCTCCACGAGGCGCACGACGCACTCGAGGGCTACGAGGAGGCCATCGAGGCCGACCATAACTCCGTTGGCTCCGTAAAGCTGGTGTAGCGTGACCGAGCACGAGCACACCTGCGGGCACGAGCATTCGCACGGGCCGACCGGCGACGCAGACTGCCGTTGCAGCGGCTCCGCCTCCGAGCTGGTCCGTTTTTCGGTCACCGCGCCCGACGACCTGTTGCGCCGCTTTGACGAGCAGATCGCGCGCCGCGGCGACGTGGCCAACCGCTCCGAGGCTGTACGCGACCTGATTCGCGCATCGATTGCCAAGGAGCAGATGCGAACGCCCGACGAGCAGGTCATCGGATCACTCACCATGATTTACGACCATCACACCGGCGACCTGACGCGCCGCTTGGACGAGGTGCAACACGACTACACCGACGAGATCGTATCGACCATGCATGTGCACCTGGATCACCACAACTGCTTGGAGATTCTGGCGCTTAAGGGTCGCGGCGAACGTGTCTACGAGCTGGCTGACCGTCTGCTGGGCCTGCGCGGGGTTAAACACGGCGAGCTCACCTGCGCCGCCACCGAGCAGAGCCTGGGGCTGTAACAGCACACATTTCAACGAAGGAGGGTCGCATGCGACATGCGCATATCCATGTAACGGGCATTGTGCAGGGTGTCGGCATGCGACCGTTTGTGTATCGCGAGGCCATGGCGCACGGCATTTGCGGCTGGGTGCTCAACGCGGGCGATGGCGTGCATATCGAGGCGCACGCTCTAAGCGAGTCGCTCGACGAATTTGTCGACGCGCTTTCCGAACATGCGCCTGCGGCGTCTCGCGTGGAGCATGTCGAGGTTGTGGACCTAGCACCCGGCGACTGGGACGCCGCTAACGAGCAGGGCTTTCGCATTGTGGCGTCGCAGGATCAAACTGCCCACACGACGCTCATCTCCCCCGATATCGCCACGTGCGACGACTGCCTGCGCGAGCTGTTCGACCCCGCCGACCGACGTTTTCACTATCCCTTTATCAACTGCACCAATTGCGGACCGCGCTTTACCATCATCCGCTCGCTGCCCTATGACCGAGCGGCCACCTCGATGGATCGCTTTCCCATGTGCCCCACCTGCGCCGCAGAGTATGCCGACCCGATCGATCGGCGCTTTCACGCGCAGCCCGATGCCTGCTTTGATTGCGGACCGCATATTACGTGGCGCGAGGTGGATCGCGGCGATGTGCCAGCGGCGGTCGGCGCAACACCAGCCGTCGGCACAACGCGCGAGGCCAGCGATGCCATCATCGAACGCTGCGTCGAGCTGCTGGCAGGCGGCGGGATCGTCGCCATCAAGGGTCTGGGAGGATTCCATCTGGCCTGCGATGCCACCAACGAACAGGCGGTGTGCGAGTTGCGCCGTCGCAAGCGTCGCAGCAATAAGCCGCTTGCCGTTATGGTGCGCAGCCTTGCCGACGCCGAGCGCCTGTGTCACATTGATGGCGTTGAGCGCGACCTGCTGGCCGGCAGTGTTCGTCCCATTGTGCTGTTGCGTCGCCGCGCAGCCGGCAGCGACACCCACGGCTCCCCCAACGCCCTCGAACTCGCGCCATCCGTCGCGCACGACTTGCCCGAGCTCGGCGTCATGCTCCCCTACACCCCACTTCAACATTTGCTGCTCGCCGCGGCTGCAGCGAACGGTATGCACGCAATCGTCATGACCAGCGGAAACCTGAGCGAAGAGCCCATCGAGACCGACGATGCCCTTGCATGGGAGCACCTTGTTGCCGCCGGCATCGCCGATGCGCTGCTCGGTAACGACCGCGCGATTCTGTCGCGCTACGACGACTCCGTGGTACGCTTGGTCGACGGCGACGTCATGCCCGTGCGTCGCGCACGCGGATATGCGCCGCAACCGCTGTCGTTGCCGGCGCTCGACGGCACCACGCCCTGCGTACTCGCCTGTGGGCCGCAGCAAAAAGCCACGATCGCACTCACGCGCGAGGACGCCGACGGTCATACGACCTGTTTTGTGTCGCAGCATATCGGCGATGTCGAAAACGGCGCGACTTTCGATGCCTGGAGCGCCGCGCGCTCGCGTCTGGAAAACCTCTTTGACCTGGCGCCCGCCGCCTTGGCATGTGACATGCATCCCAGCTATCTGTCGAGCCAATGGGCACGCGAGCAGGCACGGGAGCATAATCTGCCGCTTATCGAAGTCCAGCACCATCATGCGCACATCGCGAGCGTAATGACAGAGGCGATTGTCGCAGGCCGGCTTGCGCCCGATGCACGCGTCCTCGGCATCGCCTTCGACGGCACGGGCGCCGGCACCGATGGCACCATATGGGGCGGCGAGTTTCTTATCTCCCATCTCGCCGATTTTGAACGCGTCGCGCATCTGCGCACTTGGACGCTTCCCGGTGGCGCCGCATCCGTACACGATGCCCGCCGCAATGCCTTTGCCCTGCTCAGCGAGCTCGACCTGCTCGAACACCCGGGCGCCGCGGGACTCTTGGACAGCCTTGACGAGCAGACGCGCAGCATAACGGCAACGATGATCGAGCGCGGCATCAACAGCCCGCGCACCAGCAGCATGGGTCGCCTGTTTGATGCCGCAGCCGCGATTTTGGGCATTTGCGGCCAGGCAACCTACGAGGGCGAACCCGCCATCGAGCTCGAAGCCGCCGCCTGGCGTGCACTGGACAGCGAAATCGCCCGTTTTCCCGACGACAACGCCGGCTATTCCGCATCTGACCCATCGTGGTTGGACGGCTCCTATGTTCTGGACCAGAAAGCACTCTTTGAGGCACTTTTGGAGGGAATTGAAGCCGGAGCGCCCGCCGACAGGCTCGCGCTCGACTTCCATGTCGCCGTCGCGCGCTCCTCGGCACACATCTCCAGCGATATCTGCGTGCGCGAGGGCATCGACACCGTCGCCCTATCGGGCGGCGTGTTCATGAACCGACTCCTGCTTCAGCTCCTCACCCGCGAGCTCAAAAGCGCAGGCCTTACCGTCCTCGTCCCCCATACCGTGCCCGTCAACGACGGCTGCATCGCCTACGGTCAGGCGGCGGTCGCAAGCGCTCGTCTTGCGCAGATTGCATCGCAGTAGCTCGCTCTCGCACGCCGCCGTGCCCAGCCGTCTCACAGGCGTAACGCGTTTGCCCGCGAACCCCGCGAGCGCTACCATCAACTGATGGATTATTAAGCGCCCATCCAGCGCAAAGCGTCTAAAAGGGGAACAATATGTGCCTTGCCGTTCCCGGTAAAGTAGTCAAACGCGACGACGACCTCAAGGCCACCGTCGACATGATGGGCATCGAGCGCCCCGTGTCGCTACGACTCGTGCCGACGGCTCAGGTTGGCGACTATATTCTCGTGCACGCCGGCTTTGGCATCCAGATTGTCGACGAGCAGGAGGCGCAGGAGACGCTCGACCTGGTCAACACCATGACCGAGCTGGCCGAAGAAGACCAACTGGCCAGCAACCCGGCCGAGGCATACTAGTGGCGGCCGGACAGCCGGCTCGCTCCGGTATCGACTTTTCGGCATTTCGCGATTCCAAGCTGGCCCGCGAGCTCATCGATCGCATTTGCGAGCTTGTCGGCGACCGCACCATCAACCTTATGGAAGTCTGCGGCACGCACACCGTAAGCATCGGCCGCTATGGCTTTCGCTCCATTATGCCGGCCGGGCTCAAGCTGCTGAGCGGACCGGGCTGCCCCGTCTGCGTTACCGCCAACCGCGACATCGACCACGCAATCGCGCTCGCCAACATAGACGGCGCCATCATCACCACCTTTGGCGACATGATGCGCGTGCCCGGATCGTCCACCTCGCTCGCTGCGCAAAAGGCGGCAGGGCGCGACATCCGCATCGTCTATTCCCCGCTCGACGCGCTCGACATTGCCGAGCAAAACCCCAATCGTCCGGTCATTTTTATGGGCGTGGGCTTTGAGACCACGACGCCCACCATCGCCGCCGCCATCCTGGAGGCCGAGGCGCGCGGGCTTTTGAACTTCTCGGTCTATTGCGCCCACAAGACCACGCCGCCGGCGTTGCGCGCCATCGCCAACGACCCCGAGACCGCCATCGACGGCTTTATCCTGCCGGGCCACGTCGCCACCATCACGGGCTTGGCACCCTTTGGCTTTTTGGTCAACGAATTCGATACCCCGGGCGTGGTCACGGGATTTGAACCGGTCGATATCCTGCAAGGCATCTGCATGCTGGTCCAGATGGTTGTCGAGGGCGGGCCCGCGATTGGCAACGCCTACCGCCGTGGCGTCAACGCAGACGGCAACCCCGTGGCGCGCCAGCTGGTCGAGCAGGTGTTTAAGCCGTGCGACACCACGTGGCGCGGACTGGGGCCGATTGCCAACTCGGGCCTTTCCATCCGCCCCGAGTTCTCACGCTTTGATGCCCGTACCCGCTTTGACGTGCCCGTCGAGGAGACGGTCGAGCCGCGTGGGTGCCGCTGCGGCGACGTGCTGCGCGGGGCCATTACGCCGAGCAGCTGTCCGCTCTTTGGCCGCACCTGCACGCCCGAACACCCCGTCGGCCCGTGCATGGTGAGCTCCGAGGGCAGCTGCGCGGCGTACTACCGCTACCGCGACTAGTCCGGACGCACCCGCACACCGGCACCACCCACGATTGGAGTTTTGGATATGTCCCATAGCATCACCGATAGCACCGTCCTGTTGGGCCACGGCTCTGGCGGTCAGATGATGAAACGCATCATCGATGAGGTCTTTTTGGATGCCTTTGGGTCGCCCGAGCTGCTCGAAGGCAACGATGCCGGCGTGGCCGCGCTGCCCGCGAGCGGGCGCATCGCCATGTCGACCGACAGCTTTGTGGTCTCGCCGCAGTTCTTCCCCGGTGGCAATATCGGCCGCCTCGCCGTGTGCGGAACCGTCAACGATGTCGCGACCTCGGGCGCCAACGTGCGCTACCTATCGTGCGGCTTTATCCTCGAAGAGGGCTATCCCATGGATAAGCTCCGCCAGATTGTGCAGACGATGGCCGAAACGGCGCGCGAGGCGGGCGTGTCCATAATCACGGGCGACACCAAGGTGGTCGAGCGCGGCGGGGCCGACGGCGTCTATATCAATACCGCCGGCGTGGGCGAGGTTCCCACGGGCGTGGCGCTCGGCGGCGCCAACTGCCAACCCGGTGATGTCATTCTGGTATCGGGTACGCTAGGCGACCACGGCATCGCCATCATGAGCCAACGCGAGGGCCTGGCGTTTTCGAGCACGATCGAAAGCGACGCCGCGCCGCTCAACCACCTGATTGCCGACGTTTTGGCCGCAGCGCCCGGCACGCGTTGCTTTCGCGACCCCACGCGTGGTGGTCTGGCGTCCACACTCAACGAGTTTGCCCAGGCCAGCGGTGTTGCCATGGAGGTCGACGAGGATGCCGTGCCCGTGCGTCCCGACGTGCAGGCCGCCTGCGAAATGCTCGGCTACGATGTGCTGCAGGTGGCAAACGAGGGCAAGATGGTCGCCGTCGTGCCGGCCGAGCAAGCCGATGCCGCGCTGAGCGCCATGCGCGCCGCCCGCTACGGCGAGAATGCCGCCATCATCGGTCGCGTGCTGCCGCTTGAGTCAGGCGCCCGTCCCGCCGTGCGCGTGCGCACCGGCTGGGGCTCGACTCGTATCCTCGACATGCTCGTGGGAGAGCAGCTGCCGAGAATTTGCTAGGGCGGAACCGCACGGTCGGCGCGATGCGGCTTGATATCCCTGGAGATGTTCAGATTCCAAGCTCGCCCAACGCGGAAGCCCAGTATTATGAGGTGCGTTTTTAAAGCCAATGACGGGAGCTTTCATGGCAGCAGCTTTTTCCCATGTGATCTTTGATCTGGACGGCACCATCCTCAACACGCTCGAGGACCTGGCGGCCGCCGGCAACCATACCTGCGAGACGCACGGCTGGCCCACGTTTGCCGTAGACGAGTACCGCTACAAGGTGGGAAACGGCATGCTCAAGCTGGTTGAACGCTTTATGCCCGCCGAGTACGCGGGAGACAGCCGTATGTTTGAGCAGACGCTTGCCGAGTTTAGGGCTTACTACGGCGAGCACAAGGAGGACCACACTGCCCCCTATGCCGGCACGATCGAGACGCTCGACCGCCTGCGCGCCGCGGGTGTGCAGCTTGCCGTGCTCACCAACAAGGATCACGTCTCGGCAGTTCCGCTTATCGAGAAGTATTTTGGTTCTGAGTGCTTTGCGCTGGTACAGGGCCGTGTCGATGCGTTTCCGCCTAAGCCCGAAGCACCCGTCACGCTGCATGTGATGGAGGAGCTGGGCGCCGATCCGGCAACCACGATCTATGTGGGCGATTCCAATGTCGATATCCTAACCGGTCACAACGCCGGCCTTAAGAGCGCGGGCGTCAGCTGGGGCTTCCGCGGCCGCGCAGAGCTGGAAGCCGCCGGCGCCGACTACGTGGTGGACACCCAAGCAGAGCTCGCGGCGCTGATGCTGGGCGAGTAACCGCTCATCCCTTCCACGGGTAGCTAATGTGGGACGGGACTCTTTTAGCTGCCCCCGCAACAAAGAAATGTCCCCGACTGCCGGCAGAAAAGGAACGTCCCCAAGTGCCGCCTTCGACAGCGATGGCAACGCCACAGGTACAAGTGCCACTTTAAGCCAGCCAAGAGAACGCCGTTGTTTTGGCAACGACAGCGAAAGCCCGCCAGAGCGAGCAAGGTGCCTTGAAACAAGGCGGCATTGACCTTCTGGTCATGCCGCCGAAGTTGAAAGGCAGATTGCCGCTCTGGCGGGCTTGCAGCGTCGAGCAGTTGCGGCGTTTGGTAAAACGCCGCAACGAACTAGCTCATCATCGCATTCATCATCTCGGTGGTTGCGGAATCGTCGGCAGACCACTCGTTATCCTCGTTGGCGGAATACTTAAAGGTGACCTTGGTGTCCTTGGTCTTAGCGGCCTTGGTCACGTCGACCATGACCTGGCCGGCCATCTTGTACAGGTCGTCCTCGGACGGCAGCTCGTCGAACGCTGCGACCTTCTCCTGATACTGAGTAGCAAAATCTTCGACAATCTTGTTCATGGACTTGCAGGTTATGGTGACCTCGGCGGTCGCGGTGCCCTTGTCCTCGTCGACCGTCACATCGCCGATCTTGTAGTCAAAGCCCTCGAGATAGCTCTTGGCATACTCCTTGGGATCGATGCCCAGCTGCTCAAACTCGTCGCCCGAAGCCTCTTCCAGGCCGGAGAGGAAGTCATCGCCGCCGTTCTTGATCTCGTCAAACTGACTCGTAAGGTCATTGGTGATGAGTTCCTCCACCGAAGGCCCTCCGCAGCCGGAAAGCAAAACCACGCACGCGACCAGAGCAGCCATCAGGGGCGCAAGCAGCAGCTTCTTTTTCATGACATTCCTCCAAACAAGCGGCGTTGCGTTTCCCGCGCAGCGCACGTCGTGACAGTAAGTCCATATTAGCGGCTCCGTCCAAACCCCTACGTCGCAAAAGCGCAGGCGGCTCAATTTGACGAACGAATGGCCCATATAGCAAGCCCCCTGCAATAAAATGCGCCTGCTCGGCCTATTAAAAAAGGGTGGCCGGATAACCCGACCACCCTTGTGCATCTTTTGGATGCCGCAGACTACTTGCGGACGACCTTAACGATGGCGTCACCGGCGGCGACGGCAGACTCGGCCTCGACGGCGAGCTCGACATCGGCAAACTCGGCGGTGTTGGACACGGCCACGACGACGCAGTCCTTGTAACCGGCAGCAGCGATCTTGGCGCGGTCGATCTTGAGTATGGGCTGGCCAGCCTTCACGACGTCGTCGGCCTTGACGAAGCCCTCGAAGCCGTCGCCGTTCATGTTGACGGTATCGACGCCAACGTGCACCAGAACCTCGATGCCGCTATCGGACTGCAGACCCACGGCGTGACCCATGGTGACGGTCACCTTGCCGTCGCAGGGAGCGTAGACCAGGTCGTCCTCGGGCCACACGGCGCAGCCCTTGCCCAGAACCTCGCCGCCAAAGACGGGATCGGGCACGTCGGCCATCTTGATGACCTTGCCCTTGACGGGCGAGCACAGCACGTCGGCACCGGCAGAAGCAGAGATGGAGGCCGGAGCAGCAGCTGCCGCGGGCTCAGCCTTCTTCTTGAACATATCAAACAGACCCATACGTTTTCTCCTCTTGATTAAGCGCAACGTTTTGCGCATGCCTATGGTGATTATAGTGCCAAATGATCAAATTGCTAAGGTGAGGGCTCGAATCGCAAGCCCTTCCAAGCCCTTCCCAAAACCTTTTCCCCAGTGGCACTCATATTGTCGATTAATCCAAGCCCTCGGTACCGTTGGACTTGATGATCTTCTGGTATGCGAAGAAGCTGTCCTTGCGGCGGCGCTCGTAGGTACCGGTGCCGTCGTCGTACTTATCGACGTGGATGAAGCCGTAGCGCTTGCGCATCTCGCCAGTGCCGGCGGAAACCAGGTCGATGGGACCCCACCAGGTGTAGGCGATCAGGTCAACGCCGTCGGCGATGGCCTCGCCCATAGCCTTGATGTGGCTCTGCAGATAGGCGATGCGGTACGGGTCGTGGATGGAGCCGTCCTCCTCGACCTCGTCGTAGGCACCCATGCCGTTCTCGACCACCATCAGCGGAATCTCGTAGCGGGCGTAAATCTCGTTGAGGGCGATGCGCAGGCCCAGCGGATCGATCTGCCAGCCCCAGTCGGTGGACTCCAGATAGGGATTCTTGCCGCCAAAGGTCATGTTGCCCTCGGTCATCTCGTGGTCCTTGTGGGTGCCCACGGTGCCGGACATGTAGTAGCTAAAGGTGTAGAAATCAACCTTGCCGTCGGCGATATCCTGCAGGTCGCCGTCCTCCATCACGAGCTCAACATCGTTCTCGGCCCAGAAGCGCTTGGCATAGAACGGGTACTTGCCGCGCACCTGCACGTCGGAGCAATACCAGTTCATGGTGTTCATCTCCTGCTGCGTGGCGAGCACGTCGGCCGGATCGCACGTGGCGGCATAGGAGAGGATGAAGCAGTCCATGTTGCCCATCTTAAACTGCGGGTAATGCTCGTGGGCATAGCGCACGACGCGGCCGCTGGCGACAAACTGGTGATGCAGCGCCTGCATACGAGCCTGCGGCGTGGTGTGGACCGCCGACGCCGGACCCTCAAAGCCCTGAATCATGCTGGTCTCAAAGAGGTTCCCCATGTCTTGAGTACCGCAGTTGATCTCGTTGAAGGTGAGCCAGAACTTGACCTTGTCCTGATAGCGGTCGAAGACGGTCTGGCAGTACTTCTCAAAGAAGCTGATGAGCTCGCGGCTCGCCCAGCCGTTGTATTTCTCGACCAGGTGATAGGGCATCTCGTAGTGCGAGAGGGTCACGAGCGGCTCGATATTGTGGGCGCGCAGGCAGTCGAAGACGCGGTCGTAGAAGGCGAGACCGGCCTCATTGGGCTCAGCGTCGTCGCCGTTGGGGAAGATACGGCTCCAGGAGATGGACATGCGGAACATATTGAAGCCCATCTCGGCGAACAGCGCGATGTCCTCCTCGTAGTGATGGTAGAAATCGATACCGTCATGATTGGGGTAGAAGCGGTTGGGGTCGATGTCGATCGTAATCTGACGCGGCTCCTTGTAGCTGCCGCCCAAGAAATGGTCGTCGACGGAAGGACCGCGGCCGTCCACGTTCCAAGCGCCCTCAAACTGGTTGGCGGCGGTGGCGCCACCCCAATAGAAACCCTTGGGGAACTTGATGTTTGCCATGAGCATCTCCTTTGCATCGCGGGTCGATAATCCGAGTATCGCCCACGCGCGGGACGGGCAGAAGCGGGCGCGCCAAACCCGACACTTCTTTTCGCGCCCACGGACCGCCGCCGCCCCGTCCCTGACACTTCCTGATACCGACCAACAAAGGGACAGGTTTATTTTGGAAGGTTTTATCTGGGCAAACGCCGGCGGTAGGCGGCCGGCGTGCAGCCATAGCGCTCGGCAAATTTTTTGTAGAAGAAGCTCATATTGGCATAGCCCACCTCGCGCGCTGCGGCCTCTGCAGTAGCACCGGTGTCGAGTAGAGCCGCCGCGCGTGTCAGGCGGCTCTCCTGCACGAGCTGCATAAACGTGCGGCCCGTCTGCCGCTTGAGCAGCGCGCTCGCGTAGTTGGGACTCAGGTGCAGGTGGTGGGCTAAGTCGTCGAGTGTGCAATCGCAAGCATGCCGCTCGATGTAGCTCATCGCCGCCGCAACCTGCGCCGAGGGAAGTGCGGGCGCGTCCGTTTGCAGCAGCGCGGCCTCGTAGCTTTGCATAAGCTCGACCAGCAGCAGCTCGAACAGCCTCGAGGCAATCTGAGGACTCGCCGCTGTCGGCTCCAGGAGTTCGCAGAGCATCTCCTGCATGTACCGGCGCACGCGACGGCTGCCACCCGTGCGGAAATGCACGTGACCGCGGTGGTCGGTTTCGTCATTGAGGGCGTTGAGTAGAAATCGCGAGACAGTACCTGCGGACGAAAGGCTCTGATCCAGGCTGCGGCGCAACATCGGCCGCGAGATGACAATGCTCAGCATAATGTCATGCTCACCCAGCTCGCCTATGGCGTGCGGACATGCCGCATCGAGCAGGAGCACCTCATTTTGGGCGAGTGTGAGTTGTGCGCCGTTGACAATCTGCGGCGCGTTTCCGCAATAGACATAGCTGATTTCGACATAGTCGTGCACGTGCTCCGGTACGGGATTGAAACGCGAGTTGCGCACAATTGACAGGCCCTCGGGCATACCTTTTTGATGCAGAGCGCGCATTCGATTGCCGATCTTATGGACGTGATTATCGTCGATTTCCGGCTGAAAATCCCAGTCGAACGCATCGAACCAGTCATAGCGGGCACCCGCGCGGTATGCGCGCTCGCTATCGGTCAGCTCGAGCAAAAGATTGTCTAAACGTGCGATATCCATAGCTCCACCATCGTTGATTTAGTCATATTCTGCCGTGGTTTTGATATTAGCAGGGCAGCGCGGACGACGTACCCTGACTTCAATCGATTTAAAAGGTTGGTTTTAGAGGAGTGGATATGGCAGCATACGGCAACCATGTGCTTCCGTTCTTGTGGCTCAAGGGCGAAGAACGCGAGACGATTACCGAATACTTAGAGCAGATTGCCGGCGCAGACATCCATGAGGTCTGCCTTGAGTCGCGCACGCATCCCGAATTTTGCCGCGACGGCTGGTGGTCCGACCTGCGTTTTATCATTGGCGAGTGCAAGCGACTGGACCTTAAGATCTGGCTGCTCGATGATGCCCACTTTCCCACGGGCTACGCCAACGGCGCGCTTGCAGGCGAGGATGTAGACCCCGCGCTCAAGAAGACTGTGCTTAAGCATCACACGGTAACGGTCGTTGGACCCCAGCCGTCCACGACCATCAAGCTCGGCAACCTCATGGATCCCACGGAGCACTTTGTGGGCGCGGCGGGTTTTGACGCTGCCGGCGCATCGCTCGACCTTGAGCTCGCCGTTGAGCAAACCGAGGGCGGCACTCCCGCCTGCCTGCGCTTTGACGCTCCCGCCGGCGTCACCACCCTCGAGCTCTACGTCACCAGCCAAAAGACCGGCTTTCGCGATGAATACATCAACATGGTCGACGCCGATTCGTGCCGCATGCTCATCAACGCCGTCTACGAACCCACATTCACGCATCTGGGCGACGAGTTCGGCAAGACCATTCTGGGGTTCTTTACCGATGAGCCTGGCTTTATGAACGAGAAGGGTGCGACCCTCGAAGACGCTTCTACCAGCAGCTTTATCGGACGCGGTGACATGGCGCTGCCATGGTCGGACGAACTTGCGCGACGCCTGCACGAGGCACTGGGCACAAATTGGCTGAGTGAGCTCCGCGGGCTTTGGACGCGCGACCCCGCCGGCGCTCGGGTCCGCCACACCTACATGGACATCGCCACGCAACTCTACCGTGCGTGCTTTGACGAGCAGATTGGTGACTGGTGCCGCGAGCGCGGCGTTATGCACATTGGCCATGTAATCGAGGACAAGAGCTGCCACACACGCTTGGGCCAGGGCGCTGGGCACTACTTCCGCGCTGTCGCCGGTCAGGACATGGCGGGCATCGATGTGGTTATTAACCAGCTCGCCCCCGGCATCGACCACGGCCCTTACAGCTACTTCCATGGCGCATGGAACATGGAGTTCTTTACCTACGCGCTTGCCAAACTGGGCTCTTCGGCCGCGCGCCTCGACCCCAAAAAGCAAGGGCGCTGCATGGCCGAGGTCTTTGGCGCCTTTGGCTGGCACGAGGGCTTGCGCGAGATGAAATGGATTGCCGACCACATGCTCGTCCGCGGCGTCAATTGGTTTACGCCGCACGCGTTTAGCATGGCGCCCTTCCCCGATTGGGACTGCCCGCCGCACTTTTACGCGCACGGCAATAACCCGCAGTGGCCGCACTTTGGCCAGCTCATGAGCTATATGAACCGTACGGCAACGCTGCTTTCGGAAGGCTGTGCCACGCGCCCCGTCGCCATCCTGTACCATGCCGATGCCGAATGGGCCGGTAGCGCCATGCCTATCGAGCGCGTGGCGGCAGAGCTCACGCGCGCGCAGATCGACTTTGATTTTGTGCCCGCCGAGGCTTTTGAGGACAAGAGCCGCTACAAGGTTTCGATTGCCGATGGATTGCTTGGTGTTAACAACTGCCACTACCAGGCATTTGTTATGCCCGGTGCTACGTTTATTGGCGCGGAGACGGCAAAGGCGGCGAGATACATGACGGATGCAGGCGTTATGGTGCTTGCCGTCGACGAGGTGCCCGGCGCATTCTACGATTCCGATGGCGCGGTCGAGCTGGGAGGACTCGTCGCAACGCCGCTCGCCGATGTCGCCCGCGCGCTTGCAAGCGCGGGACTGCAGACCGTTGTGCCTGACACACCGCAACCCTGGCTACGCGCACTTCGCTACGAGCGAGCAGGCGAGACCTACGTTATGCTCGTCAACGAGCACCCACGCGAGCACATCGACTGCACGGTTGCACTTGCGACAGGCGAGCGCCTTTGTGGCACGCGGCTCGACCTGCTAAACGGTGCCGAGCCCGTTGCGTTTGACGGTGCGCTGGAGCTCGCACCCTTCGAGAGCTGCATCGTTGTTTTGCAAGCGAGCAACGAGGATGCGCCCGGAGACGGCGTAATCGACGCTGATACATCGCTCGGCCTGCGCATCGAAGGCCCATGGACCGTTGCCCTCTCCCCTGCCGGCAGCAATGGCGCCTTTGGTGAAGCACAAGAGCTCAAACACCTGGGCGACCTTACGGCCGATCTGTTCACCGGCACCTGCGGCACCTACCGATATCATGCGTCGTTTGAGCTGGCCAACGATTGCACCGACGCCACGATCGACCTGGGAGACGTCTACGAAACCGCAACGCTCACGCTCGATGGACGCTCGCTCGGCACACGCATCTGCCCGCCCTATCGTTTTGCCGCCGGCTCACTTTCCGCCGGTGCGCATGAGCTCGCGATCGACGTCATCAACACGCTCGACCATGCGATCCCCGACATCTTCGGTCTCACCGAGCCCGTCGCCCCCAGCGGCATCCTCGGCCCCGTTACCCTTTGCGGGCAAAACCTGCCAAAATAAACCTGTCCCTTTTTGGCAGGTTTGGCGAGTGTGGGAGTTCGCATGGATATCAAACGCAAGATCACCGAAGCGCAGGGCCTCACCCCCACCGAGCAACAGCTCGGCATTGCAGCCCTTGCCATCGGTCAGGACATCCGCGGACTTTCTATTAAGGAATTTGCCGCGCGAACCAACGTTTCGGTCGCGAGCGTACACCGTTTTTGCAAAAAGCTCGGTCTCGAGGGCTTCAAGGATCTCAAGGTCGAGCTTATTCGCTTGGCAACCGAGGCGGGAAACCGCCGCGACGTGGACATCAACTTTCCCTTTGATGCTACGTCCAGCCCCGCGCAGGTTATGGAGCGCATGGAGGGGCTCTACCAGACCACGCTGGCCGAAACGCAGGAGCTGCTCGACCCCACGCAGCTTGACCACGCCGCCAAGCTCATCGCGAACGCCCGACAGGTCGACATCTACACGGGCTCGCACAACCTCTATCCAGCGGGAATGTTCCGCGACCGCCTGCTCTCCGCCGGTAAAAGCGCGACGTGCCACGACGGTGTCGAG
Source organism: Collinsella sp. CM84Y_54 (assembly GCF_036317945.1). NCBI lineage: Bacteria > Bacillati > Actinomycetota > Coriobacteriia > Coriobacteriales > Coriobacteriaceae > Collinsella > Collinsella sp. CM84Y_54. Next base: position 184,262 of record NZ_JAWQCX010000004.1, on the reverse strand, counting down.
GCCCAGGTGCGCACGGCACTCGCCTCGGGTCCCGACCATGCGGCAATCGTCATCTCCTACAGCGGCCTTGCCCCCAATCTCAAGGACATCTTGCCGATCCTCAGCAGCCGGCATGTCCCGGTCATCGTTATCGGTACGCCTTATTGCGCGCGCATTCATCCCGGCTTTGCTGCCTACCTTACGGTGAGTGACCACGAGAGCATGACGCATCGCATCACGCAGTTCGCGAGCCACATCGCCGTGCAATACGTGCTCGATTCGCTCTACAGCAGCTACTTCGCCAAAGACTACGCCCGCTGCTCCGAGTTCCTGGAGCGCTCGTTCCCCTACACCCGCCTCCCGGGGCTCAAGTAGCGACGAGCGTGGATTTTCGGACGCTTATCTAACGAGCGTGGATAATCTCCCACTTTGAGGCCGTCACCGAGCCAAAAACGGGAGATTATCCACGCTCATTCACGACTAGTCATTTAAGAACGTCCCCAATGACTACCCATCCGGAGCAAGACAACGCCGCAAGTAGAGGACGGACAGCGAGCGCCGTCCAGGGCGAACAAGTTGGCATGAAAAAGGCAAGGCATTGACCTTCTGGTCATGCCTCGCCTTTTGAATGACAAATTGTCGCCCTGGGCGGCGCGCAGCGTCGGCCGGTTACGGCGTTTGGTAAAACGCCGTAACTACTCTTGAGCTCCGTACTGCTCGTAGTAGGCGTCGATGGCGGTCTTGAGCTCGTCGTCGATGACAACCTTGCCGTCGATCTCGTGGTTGTAGAGGGTCTCGACGACCTCGGCCATGGAGACGATGCTCGCGACGGGGAAACCGTACTTGGCTTCGATCTCCTTCTGAGCGGTGGTCACGCCACCCTTGCCGACCTCCATGCGGTTGAGGGACACGATGAGGCCCTTGATCTCGACATCGGCAGCAGCCTTAACCTTGGGATAGGTCTCGTCGATGGACTTGCCGCTGGTGGTAACGTCCTCGACCATGACCACGCGGTCGCCGTCCTGGGGCTCATAACCCAGCAGGTTGCCCTTATCGGCACCGTGGTCCTTGGCCTCCTTGCGGTCGCAGCAGTACTTGACCTCCTTGCCGTACAGCTCGTGGTAGGCAATTGCGGTCACGACGGCCAGCGGAATACCCTTGTAGGCCGGTCCAAACAGCACGTCAAAGTCGTCGCCAAAGTTATCGTGGATGGCCTGGGCGTAATACTCGCCCAGCTTCTTGAGCTGATAGCCCGTCACGTAAGCGCCGGCATTCATAAAGAACGGGGACTGACGGCCGCTCTTGAGCGTAAAGCTGCCGAACTTAAGAACGTCGGACTCAACCATAAACTTGATGAACTCTTGCTTGTAAGCCTCCATGCGGGCTCCTCTCGTAATCGCGTACGTGCCTTCCAGTTTAGCGCAGGCGAAGCGTCGATGCGGGCGCGCTTTGAGGCCACACCCCCGTTAGAGTAAGGGACTGGTCGGCGTCTCACACGTTAGTCATTTGGTGTCCAGGACCAGAAGAAGTTGATAAGGGCCACGCGCGAGGCGGTGCCGGTCTTTTTGTTGATCGAGGAAATGTGACGATAGAGCGTGGAGCGCGAAAGGAAAAGCGTTGTGGCGATGTCCTGAACGCTCTGGTCCGAAACGACCAAGGCCTCAAGAACATCGCGCTCGCGCTCTGTAAGCTCAAAGGTGGCGACGAAGGCATCGAGGCGTTCATCGGACGTGAGCTCCGCTGCCTCCACGGGCTCGGAGTCGGAGCATGTGGGCGCAAGATCCCCACCAAGATCATCAGTGGCAAGCGGCAGGCCGTCCTGCATCACGACATCATCGGCCCGTTGCCCCAACTGCCCCAGCAGCGTAATCGCAATACCCACAAACATCACGAGCGCCGCGCCGACTGCCACCAGCACGTTTTGACTCGAGATGATCGCCACCGCCGGCGCCGTCACGAGCATCGAGCACACGTTGTTGACGACGCGACCCATGCACGGCCAAAAATATGACCAGCGCGCATAGAGTGAGATGGCGGCGAATTTTGTGGTAAAGAACACCACAAAGAAGCCCGAGCCCAGATAAAAGATGATCGTGGCAGCAAGCTCGTTGCCGCCATTGCCATCGATGATGAGCACAAAGAACGAAAGCGTGGACAGCATGGCGACACATGTCATGCCGATATTCATATACGAGCGGTCGTGCAGGTCAAATAGTGCGCCGGCGGCCAACGAGCTCACGACAAGCAGCAGGCGCGGCCAGTCACCCAAATCAACGGCTCCGGTAGCATACAGGGTTGTGAGGCCCGCGTTGAGAGCGGCGAATACGCCGGAAAGATACGCTGTCGCCACGGTCAGGCGAACTACGGTGCGGCGAAATGCCGCCTTTGCCTCGGGATCGTCATGCCATTTGGCGCCATATTCCAGAGCATCTACCGAAAGCCCGGCAGCACTGGGTTCGAAGTTGGGATCGGACTCGTCGCGCAGCTTGGCGCGTCGGGCACCGTGGAGCAACGCTACCTGCGCGATCGCACAGATGACCAGAACAGCCTGCTGAGGAATACCAACAGGCATCGCCATGTGGTTGAACACCTGTACCAGAACGCCCATGGCATAGGAAAGTGCTGCGGCGTGCGCCAAGCAGGGCGTCCGCGCAAAGCGTCGCGCAAAGTTTGCGTGGGCAGTCGATCCGCAGTAGCCCAGGGCGCAGCACGCCACCAGGCCGCCGGCAATTACCACCTCAAACCGCACTGCCATAATCATCAGCAGCAACGCCGATACCAAAAGCACGCCTGTAATATCGCTCGTCGCATCGATCGTCTGGGGACGGCGATAGTACAGAAATGGGCGCACGAAAAAGCCAATCACGCTCGCGCCGACAACGATGCTCTCGTAGATGGCGACCTCACTCGATGGCACGAACTCGGCTATGCGCACATCAAAAAGATACTCGCACGCCAAAAACGTGAAGAAGAACAGCGCCAGGCATATAATCTCCCGAATGCCCCGACGCAGATATGCGGTTGTGTCTCCCATGCCCCTCACGGTTAACCCCCGGCCGCTTAATTGGTCTGGAATCTATTTTAATAAAGAATCAATCTCAATATCAAAACCAAGCTCGAAATGCTGCTAATTCGACCCCAGTCGTCCACATCACGCCGAGATTTTGAGCCGCATGGCCCAGAAGGGGCACGCGCGACCTCTAGCTCGGCAAGGAGCGTTTTCAACTGCGCTCATTTAAGTACGTCCCCAATGAGTAAAACCACCCCCATTTCCCGTGCTAAGGAAATAGGGGCGGTTCACGCCGGCCTTTATCTTTTTCGACAGCCTTGTTTGGCTCGCGCTACACCAGGCGCATGGCCTCCTGGACAGTACCGTAAAGGTTGGCGTCGTTGCCGAGCTCGGCCACCTTTATCTGCGGCACAGGAATGCCAGCAAGGGTCCCTTCGTAACTCGCGAGGGCCAGCGGCATCTGCGCACGCAGGGCATCGACGAGCTCGGGATGGCACGAGATGCCGCCTGCGATCACAAAGACCTCGGGGTCGAGCACGGCCTGCAGGTTGATGAGCTGTCCGTCAAATGCGCGAGCGTAGCGGTCGAGCGCGCGCTGCGCCGCTATGTCGCCATCCGCGATCCACTCAAAGACGCGGCGGCCGTCCACCGGAGAATCCGCAGGCAGGCCCTTCTCGGCAACGGCGGCATCGCGGAGCGCGCGCCAACCGCCCGAGCCCGCAAAGGAGTTTTCCATGCTCGCGGCAGTCGTGACATCGTTGCGCAAGAAGCTGAACTCGCCTGCAAAGCAGTGCGCGCCGCGCAGGACCTTGCCGTCGATGACGATACCGCCGCCGATGCCCGTGCCAATAGCGAGTACCACGCCAAAACGCGTCCCGCGCAGGGCGCCAGCCGCATACTCACCGAGTGCACAGCACTTACCGTCGTTATTGACGGCAACCGGCACCCCCAGCGCCTCGCGCATGAGCTTTCCCAGTGGGCAGCCGTCCATAAACGTGAGCGCACCGCCGCGATGGATCGTTCCCGTGACATCTCCCTCGTAAATACCGCCGGGTGCGCTCACGCCTACGGCGTTCACGCGCTCGCGGTACGGCTCGACGAGCCCGATCAACGCCGAAACGGTCTCCTCAGCCGTGGTAAAGCCCGTCGGCAGGCTCCCGCGCTCGCGGATGGAAAAATCCTCGCCCAGCACAGCCCATTTAACGGCCGTGCCGCCCACATCGATTCCAAAGAACTCCTGCATATTCGCCCCTCACGTGCCATAGCCCCGAACGCGCATCGCCGCGACCACCACAGGGGCTGCCCTTATGATGGTCGTGCAGCAAATCGCGCCCGGAGCCGATTATCTCTATTATTACGCCTCTACTTTAGTCAGACGAAGCAACATATACTGCTTACTAGGGAGGTCGATGCGGAACTTGCCCTCAAAGGTTCCGGGAAGCTCTTCCTCCGTCATGTCCCATGTGTCCACGACATTCACCTTGTAACGAGCGCCCGCCTCGCCCTCAAACTCACGATACGCCGGACGGTTGAACCCAAAGTACATAAGGACATCGGCAGTCCCGTGGCCATGATCGTTGGACATACAGGTGACATCCCAGGTAAACGTACCGTCAAGGATGCCGACCTCATCGGGCACCCAGTCAAAATCGGCCGGCAGCGCCTCCATGTAGCGACGGCAAAAGCCAATGCGATCGGGCGAATCGCCGTAGAGCTTGCCGCCGTGCGCCCACCACAGCTTGGGTCCGCGGTCGACGTAGGTCTCACCGTGGGTCACATAACCGCCACGCAAACTGCCCTCCCAAAAACGACGTACGAGTTCCTGAGCGGTCAGGTTACCCCAGCCCCAGTTGATGTTGCCCTCATAGCCGACCTCGTCGATCAAAACCGGCTTGCTATACTGCGCGCGCAGCATGGTGACGTCCTCGGCTGTGTTCTTGAGGTCGCACCTCTGGTAGCTCACGTGCGTAATCCACGGATGACTGTGGTCAAAGATCTCACGGCAATTGTGGATACTGCGCAGATGACCATACGGGTCGTTCGCCATGATGATACGGGCATAGCGGTCCCAGTCCTCGGCCGGCTTCCACGGCATAAGGTCCCACTCATTGGCAAGGCTCCACCAAATGTTCTTGTATGCCGAGAAGCGACGAGCGACATACGTCAGGTAGAAAATATCCTCCTCGCGCGTCATACGAGAGAAGCCCCAGTCCTCAGGCTTGTCATACGGATGCAAAACGATGAGATCCGCCTGGATGCCCAGCTCGTCAAGCTGCTCGATGCGGTGCTCGAGGTTTTCCCAAAACGGCTCATAGAAGCGAAAATGGTCGAAATCGCCCTTCTCGCCTTCATAGGCATACATCGCTGGGTCCTCAACGTTATAGTCGTAGAACTTGGGGAAGACGCACATGCGGATCTTGTTAAAAGGTGCCTCTGCGAGCGTCTCGAGCGTCTGCTCCTGCAGCTGAACATCCTGGTTGGTCCAGGCATAGCATGTGGTGCCAAAGGGCAGGTAGCGCGTTCCATCCTCGTAGGCAAAGTTGAAATCCTCGTCAGTAATGAACGGAGCTCCGTGGGCGAGCACATCCTTTGCCAGCAGCACGCGACCATGATTGGCGCCCGTGGCGGGCACGGCCTCAAAAGAGCCGGCGGCACCATCGAGCTCGGGGTCATTGGAGCTCACCGTGTAGTTCCAGACACCGGCGCTCTCGGGCATAAAGTTGATTCCGTAGCAGCCATTGCCCTTGTAGAAGCCATGGACCTCAAAGCTGTCCTGGCCATCCACGCGGTCAAATCGCGCCGACAGCTCGACTTCGACATAGGGATTGCCGGCCGCAGTGCCCGCGAGCTCGAGCTTAAGCACCTTGTACTGCTCGACGATAGTCATGATAACGCCTCCAAGTTAAGCGATTGAATAGTCGGAGTCCGTCGGGCAACACGAACGCAGCCCGACGGAATGAAAGAGAGTGGCAAATTACTTGGCGCTCTTGATGAGCATGATGGACACATAGCCCACGGCGATGAGCACGATGGAGATTGGGAACGCCATGAAATAGGAGCCAGTGGCGACAACGATTGCCGAGGTCACGATGGGACCAAGGATCTGACCGATGGTGTTGGCGATATTGAGGATGCCCAGGTCCTTGCCGGCGTTCTCCTTATCGGGCAGAACATCGACATTGAGCGCCTGGTCCACGGAAGAGTAGATACCGTAGCCAAGTCCGGCGAGCAGAGCAAATCCGTACATGCCGATAACGGACTTAAGTAGCCAGGGCAGGGCGATACCGATACACATCATAATCGTTGCGACGAGGATGATAGGCTTGCGGCGGCCGATCTTGTCGGAGATGGCGCCCGAGGTAAGCGAGGCGACAAGCGACACGACCATGATCACGACGGACATACTCGAAAGAACTGCGCCGGCTTCTGCCACGGGAAGACCGATGTACTTCTCGAGGATATAGAGCTGATAGCCGTTGATGCAGAAGTAACCGAAGATGAGGAGCAGACGGCCAAAGAGCGCCAGATAAAAGTCGCGGCAGTTCTTGGTGGGCGGAACGAACATGAGCAGCAGCGACTTGAGATTGAGCTTCTCAGACTGCTCGCCCTCGTCAAGAGCGGCAGACTTCTCGCGCGGCCAAATGATGACGGCGAGGATGCCGGTCAGCAACCAAGAGACCGTGCCGATGATAAAGCCAGGAACTGGGTTGGAGAGGAACTGCGTACCGATGATGGTGCCAATCGACTGGCCGGCCGTTGCGCCGCCGCCATAGAATGCGGAGAGCGTGCCGCGCTTGTTAAGCGGGATGCGGTCGGAAAGCACGGCAACAGCAGGGGCAAGCATGCAGTTGAGGCCAATCTGCAGCACGCACCAGGAGGCGACGATCATGGGAAGTGTGGTCGCGACCGAAGTGCTCCAGAAAGCACAGCCGCAGATAAAACCGCCGAGAACGATAAACGGCGTGCGCTTGCCAAAGCGGCTGTGGCAGTGGTCGGAAAGCGCGCCGAAAACGAGATTTGAGAACAGGGCGAAGATCGAACCGACCGAGTTCATCGCCGCGAGAATTGCCTCGGGCTGGCCAATATTAAGGCCGTTAAAACGCTCGGGGAACAAGACGTTGGAGCCGATTGTTCCCGACATCATCCACATGATTCCGAAGATGATAAAGCCGATCATAAAGCGCCATGTCTCGGTTTTGGTCATGGGCTTTCCGGTATCGGGGGCGATGGCGTTCTCGTCAATCGCCGCGGCGGTTTGATTTGCCATGGAATAGATCCTCTCTGTGATGGAATGCGCGAGGGCGCTCGTGCACCAAGGGTCAAGGGGTCAAACCCGCTGGATGCGGCGGCCGTGGAATGGGGTACGGCTGCTCGCGAGCGTCTGTTGAGTTGTTACTTACTAACTAGTAAGTAACTCCACGACCTGTATAGTACGCTTACTAAGTACTTAGTAACCTATAAGAGCGGTAAACGGTTGTTTTGAACCGCTGAACGGCTGAGGTAAGCTATGGGGGTATACAAAAGGCATTTGGCGGCAATACTCGAGCCGCCCTAAATAAGGCAGCGCGATTTATATGGACACTCAGAAAACTCCCACACCCGCGGCAAAGAAACGCAGCGCTGCGGCGCAGGAACGCCTTGACCAGATTGTTTCGGCGGCCGTGCGGCTTATCAACGCGCGCGGCTTTAACGGCATGTCGCTCCAGGCGGTAGCCGACGAGGTGGGCATCACCCAGGCGGGCGTGCTGCACTACGTGGGCAGCAAGCACGGGCTTTTGGTCGAGGTGATCCGTCGCTATTACGATCGCAGCTCAACCTTAGACGACTATCTCTCCCTCTTTCATCCTGGCGGGGCATTTGAGGGCCAGAGCCCCAAGATTCCCGAATGCTGCCGTCTGCTCGTGGCGGAGAACAACAGTCAGCCCGAGCTCGTCATGCTCTTCCAGATGCTCAATACCGAGGCCATGAGCACGGAGAGCCCCCTGCACGAGTATTTCAACGACCGCTCGCGCGGAGTTATCGAGCCCGAGCCCGATGTTAACTGGAGCGTTCCCGAGGGAATCGACGCCACCGAAGCCATCTCGTGCGCGCTGGCGGCGATGTACGGATTGGAAGGCCGTTGGGTGGCGCGACCCGACGAGATCGACTATCCCGCCGAGTGGTCTAAGTTCGAGGACATCCTCTTTCCCCTTCCCCTCTGGGAGGGCTACCGTTAAGAGCGGCGGTATGCAATCGCCATTACCAACCGCAACGGCTGTGTCGATACAAAAAGGCCCGGGCTACCACCCGGGCCTTTTCTCTTGCGTTATTCCGTTTTCCTTAACGCGCCGGCGAGACCACGAGCAGCGCGTCGTGCTCAAAGGGATGCTGGGCCACGCGCACGGTGCCGTCACCGTTGTCGCGGACGGGCAGCTTGGCGATGCGCTTGTCCTCCATGTCGAGGACCGTCGCCGTCCAGTCGCGCGCACCGTCGAGCTTAAACTTGAGCGCCGTGGTACGCGGCAGGTACGTGACGACGCGATCGCCAACGCGCGCCACACGAATGGCCTCGCGCGCGTCATCGAGCAGCTCCTGCGCCGGAACCACGGCAAGTGCGTCATCGCCAGCCGTAGCGCCCAGGCCGGCAAGCACATGCTCGATCGCGCCAAAGTCCCAAACGCCCGCAAACTGCAGGCACTCCTGCCAGCGGAACGGCATATCGAAGCCCTCGCCCAGCACCGAGCCCTGGCTCTTGCTGGTCTGCCAGTTCCAAACGCCGTGCGCGCCATAGGTCACACCTGCACTGGCGCCGGCGAGGATCGACGACCACACGCTCGCGCGGCAGTCCTGCGCGGTGAACCGCCAGTACACGTTGCGCGAGGCGCCCATCTGCTCGTAACAGGGCTCGGAGTTGACCATCGGCTTTTTGGGATAGTTGGCGATAAAGTCCTGCGGCAGGCGCCAGGCCTCGGGCTGGCCCTCGTAGTTGTGGCCGGGCTGGAACATGTAGAAGTCCAGGCGGTCCAGGTACTGCAACGGAATGGTGCGGTTGCCGCGGTTGATATGCATGGTGCGCAACGCTTCGGGCGCGCGCTTGACAACTTCGTCGAGGGCATCCTCGTAATAGGCGATCGCCTCGTCGCTGGTAAAGTCGGTATCGCCCGTCACCACATAGACGGGGTCGAACTCGCCCAGGTTCTCGACGACGCGGGCAACGTGGGCACGGACCTCCTCGCGCGGCATAACCTCGGCACCGCAACGCTCAGCAATCTTGGAGCCCCAGGTACCGGGCACGTAGTTGCACCACATAAGCACGAGTGCCGGACGAATGCCGTGCTCGACGGCAGCGCGGCACATGGCAGCAGCACGGTCCCAGTACGCCTGGTTGGGACGGGACCAATCAAAATGCACGCCGTCCTCGCTGGCATAGGGCCAAATGCCCAGATCGGGACAGCAGCGGTCCCACTGCGGCAGCGTGTTGATCTGCAGCACGTTCATGCCCTGCTCGGCGCGACGGGTCAGATAGTAGTCCCAATCGGCCTCGGTAATGCTCGTAAACGCGCTCCAGCACGTATCGGCAAACCAAAAGAACGGTTTGCCCTCGCACAAAAAGCCGTCCTGACGACCGTTAACGGTCAGCTTTCCCAAACTCATCTGCATGCCCTTTCGTTTGATAAAGGAGTTGCGAACCGGCAGATTCTTTCGCGGTAACCCCGCGCGAAAGCCCCTGGCGCTTAGCAAGCCCCGGCGAGTAGGCGCCGCGCGCCCCCAATCAGTCTACCTTGTAAGAAGGGCCCCGCCGGGCTTGCGCCTGACGGGGCCCTGTCGTGTAGGTAAGGTCGTATGCGTCCGAATGGTTTGGCCTTAGGCCTCCATCTCGGCGAGCTCCTCCTTGGAGAAGCCAGTGGCAAAGACGACGGCAGCGGCGATGACAAAGGAGATTGCCATACCGACGATAGCCCAGACGGTGTTCATCTGGCCACCCTGCAGGTAGTTGGTGAAGACCAGGAAGTTGGAGGCACCGCCGGCCAGGTAGTAGGTAACACCCATGAGGCCGGAGAACACAGCGCCGATAGCACCGCCGATAAACATACCGAGCATGGTGCGACGGAAGCGCATGAGGATACCGAAGAGTGCGGGCTCGGTGACGCCGCCGGCGATGGCGGAGATGACGTAACCCAGAGCAAGACCCTTCTCGTCGGGGTTCCTCATCTTGAGGAAGGCACCGAAGGCGCAGCCCCAGACAGCGGCCATAGCGCAGTTGGTGGAAACGAAGACGAAGGGATCGTAGCCGGCAGCGATGATCTGAACCTGAGCGAGCAGGATGACGGGCATGTGCATGCCGCAGACCACGAAGAGCTGCCAGAAGGCGCCGAGGATGGCCATGACGATCAGGATACCGATACCGCCAAGGTCAGCAAGACCAAAGAGGGCGTTGGCGATGAGGCTGCCGATCTCGTTGCCGATCGGGGCAAGGACGATGAAGGCGATGGGGATGGTGACGATCATGGTGCAGAACGGCGTGAAGACCGTGGACAGCACGTCGGGCATGACCTTCTTAAAGAACTTCTCGACAAAGTACAGGACCGGCACCGAGAGGATGATCGGCAGGACGGACTGCTGGTAGTTGGCAGCGGCGATCTGGATGCCGTAGACGGAGATGATTCCGCCACCCTCCTGAGTCGCGACACTCACGACGGACGGGGCCATGAGAGCACCGCCGAGGAGCATGCCCAGAACCGGAGAGGCGCCGAGCTTCTTAGCAGCGGCATAGCCCAGGTAAATGGGGATAAAGGTAAACGTGGCCTCGTACAGGGTGGTGTAGAGGAACGTGTAGGTCGGATCGGTGTCAGAGAGAACGCCGAGCATAGTGGGACCGAGGACCGCGGCGATGGTGCGGAACAGACCGCCGGCCATGAGCAGCGGGATCAGCTGGGTCATGGAGCCCGACAGATAGTCGAGGATGATGTTGGGCAGGTTCTTGAGCTCGAACTTCTCCTTAGGAGCGTCGAGGTTCTCGTCGACCGCGGCACCCTGCTTGACGCCGGACATGGCGACGAACTCGGCGAGCACCTTGGGCACGTTCTGGCCGATGATGACCTGGAGCTGGCTGCCGGCGAACTGGCAACCCAGAACACCCTTGACCTTCTTGATCTTCTCCACGTCGGCCTTGCTGTTATCCTTGAGCGTCAGACGCAGGCGCGTCATGCAGTTGGTGGCGACGGCAACATTCTCCGCACCGCCCACGAGCTCGAGGACATCGGTGGCAATCTGCTTGTTATCTACTGCCATGGGACCCCTCCCCATATCATCGTGTGCCTACCCGTTTGGACGTAGGCACGCCTTTGACCCGGCGACTATAACCCCTTACGGCTGCCGAGCCCTTGGATACGCTGTCGTAAACAATCTGTTTACTGAACGTTTACAGCACTTAGTTTACACGCAGCGTTGAATTTGTGGCAGTTTTGCCGTTTGCAGTCCGGTGAACGGTAGGAAATCGGGGGTGAACGTAATTGAACGCTAAGGCATTACATATAGTACCGTTTATTAATAAATAGCCGTCTACGTGGGATTTTATATAATCTGGCACCCAAATGCCTTGTTGACCCATCAACAAAAGCCCTGCTAGATAGTGGTAAACGAGTGTTTAGTAGTTCATTGAGCGTTTGATGCGACCGTTTACCGAGTTCATCTGCTTATTCTCTAATTCTGCTTTACACTAAACATGTTTAGATTGTATTGCCGCACACGTTTAACTCTCGCGGCACAAGGGAGGCAGCTCATGGAACTCAAATCGTGCACCTACGCAACCGTCACCACCTTGGGTGACTTTGGCCCCTGGATCAGCAAGGTCGTTCTCGACCTGCCCTGCACCGTGCGCGCCAACGATCTCGATTCGAACACTTTCCATATATATGCAGAGCGTCACGAGCGCACGGGCGAGGTCCTGATGCGCAAGGAGCACGGCGCCGACCATGCCGCGCCCTCCGTGGGTTACATCGACGTTCTCGCCGCGTATCCATGTGACGAGAACGGCCGCAAGCTCGCCGTGGGCACCCATGTGGCACTCGAGGTCGCCGAGCAGCGCCTGACCAAAAAGATCGAAGGCGGCGTCATGGGCTCGCGCATGCTCGATGACCAGCTGCACATCACGCAGCTCGCGGCTCTTCCCGGCAACGACGGCGACGACCCCACCTGCGGCCTGGTCTTCGATACCTGTCGCGGCGACATCTGCCCCGCACTCAAGGGCTGGAGCAATGCCGTACAAAAGACCGCCATTGATGGCATCGCGCTCGAGTACGGCTTCTTTGAGCCCAGCTTTAAGGCAGAGGACTCGGCCTGCTTCAATCCCTTCGCGCCCGAGGCCACGGTCGTGCCCCAAAAGGCCCCGCTCGTGGTGTACCTACACGGCGCCGGCGAAGGCAAGGGCGCCACACAGGGCGAAGGCGCCACGCGCGCCTATACCGGCAACCGCGTGACAGCCATTAGCCAGGCGCAAATCCAGCGCTACTTTGGCGGCTTTGCCTGGGTGCTCGTGCCGCAGTCTCCGACGTTTTGGATGGACAACGGCGTCGAGCAGCTCGGTCGCTCCAACCAGAGCATCTACTCCCCCGTACTCAAAGCGCTCATTGACGAGTTTGTCGCCGAGTATGCCGAGCGTATCGACACCGACCGCATCGTGATCGCTGGCCTTTCCAACGGCGGCTTTATGACCCTGCGCCTGTGCGCCGACTACCCCGATTTCTTCGCCGCGGGCCTTCCCTGCTGTGCCCCGTGGTACAACGCCACGGACGAGGACGTAGCCGCGCTCGCCAAGACGCCGCTGTGGTTTACGCACTCCAAGGGCGACGAGCTCGTGCCGCCGCAACAGACCGTGCTGCCGCTCACGGCGCGCCTGCGTGACGCCGGAGCCAACGTGCACCTCACCTACTTTAGCCATGTCGAGGACCTGACCGGGCGCTATCGCGAGGCCGACGGCTCGCCCAAGAAGACGTTCAACCACGGCGTGTGGATCCACCAATTCAACGACCTGTGTTATCAAGACTTCGACGGGGGTAACGTACTCATCGACGGCGAGCCGGTGGGCTGCTGGGAGTGGTCGGCCAGAGTTTCGAGGTAACCATCCCATCGGGGGCCCTGACCTTTAGTTTTGTAAACGTCCTCGCGCCTGAGCCCCGCTTATCCTGCTCCTTCGGAGCATCGGATAAGCGGGGCCCGCGCTGCGGAATGTTTACAAAACTAAAGGTCAGGGCCCCCTAAGTTAACGTTGTTCGAAACGCTGGCCGGGCGCTTCCGGCAGCACGCCGGGTCGGTGGCGGTGAGGGCGTGGGTCCCGTCTTGCCTTGCGCGTAACTGGCTAAATTGATTTTGATTGGAGCTGTTCCTATGTCCCAGAATTTGACTCGGGTGATTGTTACTACCGATATGGAAGTCGACGATATGAACTCGCTCGTTCATTTGGCTCTGTATCTCAACTTACTTGATGTTCAGGCTGTGGTGTATACGGCTTCGCAGTATCACTTTCTTGGGGATGGGGTTCATACGCTGGGCGAGGTGAATTCGCATTGGCGGACCAAAGGGCGTCGCTCTTACGAGTGGGCTGTTGTGCCTCATGAGCCTGATCCGCTGGCCGGGGAGCTTTGTGAGTATCGTCCGTTTCCCGAACATTGGATCGAAAGCCTCTGGAGTAATGAATATGCCCAGGCTTGGCCGCAGTTGCAAGCGAATGCGGGCGCTGCCGGTGAGCCGCCGTTTCCCACGCCTGCCCAGATGATCGAGCGCACCTTTGTGGGAAATGTTACCTTTGAGGGTGATGTGACTGAGGAAACTGAGGGGTCTCACGTAATTGCGCAGGCGATTTTGGATGATGACCCGCGTACGTTATGGCTGCTCAGCTGGGGTGGCATGAACACCATCGTTCGCGCCCTCATGAGCATTGCCGAGTGTTATCGCGCCACGCCCGAATGGCCTGCCGTGCAGCAGCGGGTCTATCAGAAGGTGCGCGTGATGGGCGTTGCCGATGGCGTGGGGCAGGACAACTCATGGCTCGACCATGGACGTGAGCTCTTTCCCGAGCTCATCTTTTGGTGTGTGCCCTATATGTATGGCGGCTATGTCGATGCCAAGATGGCTCAACCCGATACGCTGCCGCTGTTTAAGGCACCTTGGCCTGAGCAGAATCTCACGCAGGGTAACGGCCCCCTCATGGCACGCTACATGCTCTATGGCGATGGCAAGGTCTACGAAAACGAGCCCGAGCGCTTCCAGTTTGGCAAGCATGCCCATCTGGATTGGGGCCTAGAGGGCATGCCCGCGATGCAGTTTGAGCGCGGCGACTTTATGGCCGAAGGCGACAGCATGACCTACATTCCGCTACTGCCGTTTGGCCTGCGCGGTATCGATGACCGCAACTTCGATACACTGCTCGGCCGTATGTTTCTTGATGGGCATCCCGATTCGGACGCGCCCGCCGGTTTTGCCGCCATCGGCACGCCCATAGACGGCAACCCCAATCCCTACCTGCGCGCCTATCAGGAAGACTTTGCCGCCCGCGCGCAATGGTGTGCCCATGATCCGGCAGCTTGCTCGCATCCGGCACATGTTATCGAGGTCACGGCCGACCGCAGCGCTACAGCCGGCGAGCGCGTCGCCCTTGCAGCGACTGTCGTCGACCCCGACGGTAAGGGCTTTGATGCACATTGGGATGTCGCCGTGAACCCGTCGGGCTATGCAGGCGCGCAGGATCTTTCGCTATGGCAGGAATGCGCGGTGAGCACCGCTTTTATCGTGCCCGCCGACGCGCAGCCCGGCAACCGCTTCGTGCTCACCCTTACCGTGCAGACACGCGCCGAGCGCCCCTGCAGCCGCTACGCCCAGATTGCCGTAACCGTGGCATAGCAAGGACGGCGCCCACATTCGGCAACCGCCACATTCGGCATGGAGCGTCCCCAACTGCCACTCATTTAAGTGCGTCCCCAATGAGTGGCCGAAGAGTGCCTCCAACGACTAGTCAAAAATGGGCCATGTGTCCCAGTTGTGGAGACTCGTTGAGCCGTCTGGGTATCGTGAAAGATCGCGCACTCCCCCATCATCAAAAGTGACACACGCTACCTGTTGATGGGAGGCAGCCATGGG
This sequence comes from Collinsella sp. CM84Y_54, assembly GCF_036317945.1. Lineage (NCBI taxonomy): Bacteria > Bacillati > Actinomycetota > Coriobacteriia > Coriobacteriales > Coriobacteriaceae > Collinsella > Collinsella sp. CM84Y_54. Next base: position 169,159 of record NZ_JAWQCX010000004.1, on the reverse strand, counting down.
CTTCTTTGACAAGATGTTCGAAAAGAAAGAGTGCGCGATTTGCGGTACCGAGCTGGGACTTTTGGGAAAGACCAAGATCAGCGAAGGCTACCTGTGCAAAGAGTGTGCCGGCAAGCTCTCCCCCTACTTCCACGGCTATCGCTCCAGCACCGCGGACGATATCCGCGAGCAACTCGCCTACCGCGAGGCCAATGCCGAGCGCCTGGCGTCGTTCAACCCCACGCGCACACTCTCGGCCGGGCGCACCAACATCATGCTCGACGAAGACGCGGGCCTGCTGATCATCACTTCGCAGAGCCGCTGGCGCGACGCCAATCCCGACATCATCGAGTTCTCGCAGGTACTCGGCTGCGATATGGATATCGACGAGCACCGCACCGAGATCTATCGCGAGACAAAAGACGGCGAGCGCGAGAGCTACAATCCGCCGCGCTACGACCTGGATTACGACTTTAACCTGACCATCCACGTCAACACGCCGTACTTTACCGAGATCAACCTGCGCGTGAACGACTCCACCATCGATCAGCGCGGTTCCATCGAATACCGCGAGGCCAAGCGCCAGGCAACCGAGGTCCGCGACGCGCTGGTGCAGCTGCGTCAGGAAACGCGCGACAGCGTCGTGGCCGCTAAGGCCCCCAAGACCGCGGTCACCTGCCCCTTCTGCGGTGCAACCACCATTCCCGATGCCAGCGGGCGCTGCGAATACTGCGGCGGCGCCATCGGCGCATAGCCTCCGGCAGCGAAAGGACCGATCATGGCCTTTGAGAGCGTCAACTATCAGTGCCCCGCGTGTGGCGGCCCCCTTCACTTTGCCAGTGCCGAGCAAAAGCTCGTCTGCGACTACTGCGATTCGCGTTTTGAAGTCGAAGAAGTCGAGGCCCTCTATCGCGAGCGCCAGGACAAGGCAGATGCCAAAGCCGATGCCGCAGCCGCGGCCCCCAAGCCTGCTGTCGACGATGCCGTGCAGGAGCTGGCTCAAAACGCCGGCTACATCTGCTCGTCGTGCGGCGCCGAGCTCGTGTCCGACGGCACCGTCGCCGTCACCACCTGCCCGTACTGCGGCAACTCCGCCGTGGCACCCGGCCAGCTCTCGGGCGACTTCTCACCCGACCTGGTGATTCCGTTTAAGCTCGGGCGCGACGATGTCATGGCCGCGCTCAAAGACCACTACAAGGGTAAAATCCTGCTGCCCAAGAGCTTTGTCACCGGCAACCACATCGACGAGGTCCAAGGCGTTTACGTGCCGTTTTGGCTCTACGGCGCCCGCGTTGACGGCGAAGTGTACTTTGACGCGACCAACGAGACCGTGACCGAGGAATCCGACCGCACCGTCACGACCACCGACCACTACGACGCCTACCGTAAGGGCAATATCTCGTTTGAGCGCGTGCCCGTCGACGGATCGTCCAAGATGCCCGACGGCCACATGGACGCCATCGAGCCGTTTGACTACGACGCGCTGCGCCCGTTCTCGGTCGCCTATATGCCCGGCTACATCGCCAACCGCTATGACGAGGATTGCGAAACCTGCAAGGCGCGCGCCGAGCGCCGCATGGAGGAGAGCACGATCTCAGCCCTGCGCGAGACCGTCGTCGACGAGTACGACGACGCCACGGTCGAAAGCAAGCAGCTCGACTACACCTGGGAAGAAAACGATTATGCTCTGTTCCCCGTGTGGATGCTCTCTACCTCGTGGAACGGCAAGAGTTACCTGTTTGCCATGAACGGCCAAACCGGCCGCATGGTCGGCGAGCTTCCCTGCTCCAAGCCCAAGCTCGCTATCGCCTCGGTGCTGTTCTTTGCGATCGGATTTGTCCTTTCCCAGATTCTCTTTATGGGCGAGAACGCCTTCGATCCGGATTACCTCACCTTTGATGTCGAGGGCATCCTCATCAACATCGTCGCGCCGCTGATCATCGTGATCATCGCAGACGTGCTGCTGGTAGGCCAGCTCAAGACGGCCAACGAGGCCACCCACGCCGACTGCTACTGCGGCGAGCTCGACCTGACCGAGAAGCACGACACCTTCAGCCACACCGAGACCACCGTTGTCATGAAGGACAACAAGGACGATTAGCCATTCTGACCAATACCACCCGGCCTTTGACGAGAAAGGAAGATCACCATGGGACTCTTGAAAGCTGGATTGGGTGCTGCCGGCGGCGTCATGGCCGACCAGTGGAAGGAATTTATCTATTGCGAATCGATGCCCGCTGACGTCTTGGCCTGCAAGGGCAGCAAGCGCACCGGCGGCCGCAGCTCCAACACGCGCGGCGAGGACAACGTCATCTCCAACGGCTCCGTCATCGCCGTCAACGACGGCCAGGGCATGCTCGTGGTGCAAAACGGCAAGATCATCGAGGTCGCGCTGGAGCCCGGCGAGTTCGTCTTTGACACCGGCAGCGAGCCGAGCGTCTTTAGCGGCAACCTGGGCGACTCCATCAAGGAGACGTTCGCCAATATCGGCAGCCGCTTTACCTTTGGCGGCGACGCAGGCAAGGACCAGCGCGTCTACTTCATCAACACCAAGGAGATCATCGGTAACAAGTACGGCACCGCCTCGCCCGTGCCTTTCCGCGTGGTCGATAACAACATTGGCCTGGACGTCGACATCTCCGTTCGCTGCAACGGCGAGTATTCGTACCGCATCACCAACCCGCTGCTGTTCTACACCAACGTGTGCGGCAACGTGACCGATAGCTACACGCGCGATAAGATCGACAGCCAGCTTAAGTCCGAGCTGCTCACCGCTCTGCAGCCCGCCTTTGCCAAGATCTCGGAGATGGGCATTCGCTACAGCGCCATTCCCGGCCACACCACCGAGCTCGCCCGCGCGCTCAACGAGGTCCTCTCGGCCGACTGGCGCGACCTGCGCGGCGTCGAGATTGTGAGCTTTGGCGTCAACTCCATCGCCGCCTCGCAAGAAGACGAGCAGATGATCAAGGATCTGCAGAAGGCCGCGGTCATGCGCGATCCCACCATGGCAGCCGCCAACATCGCCAGCGCCCAGAGCGATGCGATGCGCGCCGCAGCGGCCAACCCCAACGGCGCGATGGCCGGCTTTATGGGCATGGGCATGGCAGGCGGCATGGGCGGCATGAACGCCAGCCAGCTGTTCGCCGCCGGCCAGGCACAGCAGCAGGCCGCCCCGCAGCCGGCTCCGGCACCCGCCCCCGCACCGGCTCCTGCCGCTGCCCCCGCGGCCGGCACGTGGACCTGCAGTTGCGGCGCCACCAACACCGGCAAGTTCTGCTCCGAGTGCGGCAGTCCCGCACCCGCCCCGGTACCGGCCAAGTGGTTCTGCCCCAACTGCGGTAGCGAAAACGGCGGCAAATTCTGCAGCAACTGCGGAACGCCCCGGCCCTAGTCCCTCTATCTGGTAATTGGCGGGGGATCCGCCACCCCCGCATTTGCTTCTATGGGCTTTCACACAAGAAGGAGGACACCATGAAGACAACGTTCAAAAAGTCCGTACTCGCATTTCTGACATGCGTCCTGGCGCTCGCCTTTGCCCTGACGGGCTGCAGCGGCGGCGGCAAAGACCCCAAGGCCAACTTCGTCGGCAGCTGGGAACTCTCGGGTGGAACCCTGGAGGGCGAAGAGCTGACCGATGAGTACATGAAGATGCTCGAGGATTGGGGTGTCCACTGCGTCCTGATTCTCGATGAGGACGGTACAGGCGCCCTCGATCTGTTCCTTGAAGTCGTCGACCTTAAATGGGAGGCAAAGGACGCCACCACCGTAACCATCACCGCCGAAGACGAGTCGCATGACATGAAGCTCAAGGACGGAAAACTCATCCTCGAAGAAGATGACGGCAATCTTGTCTTTACCAAGTCCGACAAGGACCTGTCCGGTACGGTGAAGAAGGATCGCGAGGCGGCTGAGAAGGAAGATGAGATCGATGAGGCCGTCGAAGACGACGACGTCCAGAAGATTGAAATCTCCCCCGCCGTCACCGTCGCCGATGACGATCTGTGCACCATCACCATCACCGAGAAGTTCAAGGACGACTGGGGCGACATCGGCTTTGTCGTCAACATCACCAACAAGAGCGACAAGGACCTGACCTTCTACGCTCCTTCCGGCAAGACCAACGTCAACGGCACCATGAAGGAACCCTGGTTCTCGGCTCACCTGATGCCCGGCACCAACGCCACCGAGGAATTCACGTTCTCGAACGGCGAGCTTGACAGCCTTGACGACCTGGTTAACACGACCATCGGCATTGACGCCTATCTGACCGATTCCTACGAGGACGTCGCCTCTTACACCGCAACCATCGCGTAACGGCACGTAACGTCAGCCGCGGATTGGCGGACACATCCGCGCACATGCCAGGCGGGGCCGCAGGAGATGATCCTGCGACCCCGCCGCTTCATGCCAACAGCACTGCCCATACAAGCAGACCGCCCGCCGTTTTTAGATGCGAAACGGCGGGTGGTCTATCTTTACGGCGCCAGAACACGGATGAGCGCGTCGATTACGGGCGTTCCATGTTGGGAACGATGCTGCCCTCGGTCACCGCATGCACGGCCAGGCGCATGATGTTGTCGTAGCCGGTCTTGCTCAGGATCTCCGAGATGCGGCGCTTGATGGTGCCCTCGCTCATAAACAGCTCGGCCGCGATCTCGCGGCGGCTTTTGCCCTCGCAGGCAAGGCGCAAAATCGACAGCTCGGCATCGTCGAGTGCCGCCGTACCAGAAAAAATACTCTCGGGCGGCTTGGGAAACGTGCAATAGCCCGCCAGCGTGGAGCGCATCACGGCGAACAGCTCGTCGATACCGACGTTCTTGTAAACAAAGCTATCGACGCCCGCCTCGCGGGCCTGATCGACAAAGGTGATCTCGGGCATGCCGGTCATGATAATGATGCGGCACTCGGGCAGCTGCTCCTTGATGCGCGCCGCCGCCACGATGCCGTTGGAATCATGCTCGGTGCATACGTCCATCAGTATCATGTCCGGACGCTCCTTGAGCGCGACACCCAAGGCCTCGGAGGCATCGGCGATGGCGGAAACAACGGTCATATCGGGCTGGTCGCCAACGGAGCGCGCCAGGCTCTCGCGCAGGATGGCCTGGTCTTCGACTATAAGGACGCGGATCATGAACTTCTCCTTTGGACCGTGGCGTTGGAGCTCAGCGGGATGGACGCCGCAAGCGTAAAGGGCTGGGCAGTATGGACCTCTAGGCTGCCACCCAGATCTTGCGCGACATGCCTCATACCTGGGATACCCGTTCCCTCGCGATACGATACGGGGGCCGGGGACCCGTCGTTAGAAATCGTCATGTGCGCGATGCCGTCAGCATCCGCCCCCTCCTGCCACAGGCGCACATGGACCCGATGCGCTTGCGCATGCTTGGTGGCATTGGTCGAGGCCTCGCGAATAATCTGCAAAAATGCGGCGGCGACACGCGCGTCCTCAGGCAGCGCACCCTCAACATCGATCTGCACACTCACCAGGCCAAAAGCATGGACGATATCACCCAGCTGCTCTGCAGGCTCGCTGGCACCGCCACTGCGCAAATCGGCGGCAATTGAGCGCAGCAACGGGTCAATCTGCTCGAGCGACTCGTCGTCCAGGCGCCCCTCCTCCAAATAGCGATGGAGAATGGACAGGCGCTGCCCGATCACATCGTGAACGCGGGCGCGCATACGTAGGTAGGCCACATTGTCGGCAACCTTTTTAACTTCTTCGATCTGGGCCTGGAGCTCTTGGCCCGCAAGCTCAAGCAGGTGGTTGGCTTGCGCCAGGCGGTCGTAGGCGTGTGCGTATTCCGTCACGTCCAGGCCGACGACGCGCTCGAACGGACGGCCCGAGACCGTAACGGAGTCACGCACGAACAGACGAATCTCGGAAGGAGAGATCTCGACCACGGCGCGATCCCTACCAAAGCGATCAAGGTCGATATGGGCGCGATTAGTGCTGCTTTCGGGCATTTGCATGCTAAGTTTGCGCAAGTCGTTCCATGTGTCGCTCATGTCACCTAGATCGGTGGGCATATGAAGTTCCACCAGGTTTTTGCGCATGCAGCGGTTCATGAGCAGCGGACGGCCCCTCGGGTCCAGATACAGGATGCCCACGGGAATCACGTTGATGGTCTCGATCGTCGAGAACGCGGTGATATCCTCCTGGCGGTTACGGACGTCCATCAAGAGCGCCGCGATGGAACGGAACAGGAAGAACGCTCCCTCTGCGATAAGGACAACGGTCCACGCCGAGCCCATGGCAAAAACCACCGGCGGTGTAACGGTGACAACAAGCAGCAGCTCGACCAGCATGACGGGGCGACGATAGTGCACCATAAGCACCACGCCATAGGCAAAGATTGCGGCATTGAGCCACAGCACTCCGCCCATTGCCCTGGCGCAAACGTCAAGCGGCGCCACCAGATACGAGCCAGACGACGCGAACAGGATAAGCGCCGAAACCACCAGGTGAAGCACGAGGCTCGCCTCGTAGGCGCAAATCACCTTACGGTTATAGGACGAGCGGCGCGATGCGATGAGCGGGACGTGGATCGTCTGCAGACACGCAGCCAGGGCAAAGACAACATCGAGCGCAACGATTTGGGGAAGAATGAGCGAAATCTGCATCGTCACTCACCCGCCCTCGGCATCAAGACGATCATGCGCAGCTGGCCGGGCTCGCCCTCAAGGCGGTATGCCACGTTGCGTCCTTGCAAAGCGCTTTCGAGCTCTTGCGCAGCGGGTGTCTGCGAAAGATCCTCCTCGTCGTTGGAGAAAAGCGTGGCACGCAACTCGACGCTGCACCGATCATGGTCACTCAGGTGATACATAAGCGCCGGATGATCGGTGGTGTAGGCAAAAAACGCAAAGTCATACACGCAGTCGTACAGGGCGCTTACCGTACTGGCGTGCATCGGGCGCCGTATGGCGATAATCGAGGCGCAATCGATATCGATGGTGCGCAGGTCGCTTGCGAGCTCGTTGGCAATGAGCTGAATACGGTCGCGGTCAAAACCGCTCTCCCCGTGCTGCGCCAACGTGAGCGACCCCTTGCGTTTGCAATAGGCGACGAGCATCTTGGCGCGCTGCAGCATGCGGTAGCGCTCGTGCGAAGATACTTCATCGGTCAACGGCGGCAGCGAGCTCAGCAGGTCGTACATCCCTTCGAGTGCGCGGGCAAGCGCCTGGTCCACGTCTTGGACCAGCAAGGTCTCGGCCTCTTGATCTGCCAAATGCGTCTTAAGGTCGTAGTCGGCGGCGAGTAGCTCGTTTTGACGCTGCAGCTCCATGCGACGATGTGCCAGTTCACGGTTAAGCTCGTTGAGCTCCGACACGTCTTGGGCAAGCAGGGCCGATCCGCCCAGCAGTGGAAAGGCACGGTACATCACATCGGGATCGGACGCCACGGCAAAGGCATGGGCGCGGCCGTGCTCCTGGGTCCGCAACTCCTCACGCACGCCTACCGGCATTGGCTTTGACACCGGCGTGGCATAGACCTCCTGCAGGTCGCGCGTTAGAACTTTGAGGTCGAGCGGCAAGGTGTCGAAGATGCCGGCGATGTCGTGATACGACGGAATGACACCGCAATCGAGACAGATTTCCATCGCCACCACGCACAGAATGCAATAGACGAGCGAAAAATTGAGCCTCCATGCCCAGGGCACACGCAACGCATACGAGATGGCAAAGAATGCGCCACCCAGCAGTACGAGCGCCGCCGTGCCCGAGAAACGCTGGATGCGAAAGGACGAGGACCGACCAACCAGGATAAAAAAGGCCACGAAGTCAAAGGCCGTCCACACGAGGACGGCGAAATAACCCCAGCCGTACGTGTAATCGTTGCTCCAGGTGTCGCTTGTACGGTCAAAGTGGAAGACCTGCTGGTGAAAATCGTTGGTGAGCACAAATCCGATAAGCAGGATGGCCGCAATCCACAGCGCAGCGCAGTAGCGGCGACCCAGGCGGTGTTGCTCCAGGCCCGCAAGGCGCAGGCCGCAGAGCTGATAGAGCAGCGGAATAAGCGTCATGGGCACGTAGTACAGGTACCACAGCACGGTGGCATAGAACGGCGTGAACGACTTGTACTTGAGAATGACCTCGATCATCCATAGGGCGCAGATGGCGGCGATGGCCACAAGGCGCCGACGCAGCACATAGTCCAAACAGCGCAGATAGACCGATACGCCCCAGATCGAAAATACAATTGCGGCGACAAGCAGCGGCAGAGAGCTCGAATGGACGAGCGCATCCACGACCTCTTCGGACACCTCGCTATAGGCGGGCACGGCGTTAGAAAGTTTGGGGTCGAAGGCGAACAGCGCCGGCAAGACTGCCAAAAGCATGAGGAACAGCGCGGTGATGGCGCCGGCGATAGCAAAGACGCGGTGACGGTACACCTGATGTGTTATGCCAACAAGGAATCGCGGCATGGCGAAGAGCCTGCCACCCCTGGGATCCGCAACCGGCGCGGTCCGGGCGGCCGCGTGGCCGATATGTCGCTCGCGGGTACCCATAGTCCCTTTAGTGTACCGACAGATGGGCCGAAAAAGCGGGCCGCATGTCCCAAAATCCGCAGACGGCAAGGCGCCCGGCGAACATCAACTGCTCGCCGGACGCCTTGGTTAGGAGACTCTGAGGTCGAGTATCTCAGCTTCCTTAGGACAGGTCCTCACCATTAGAAGCAATAACCTTCTTGTACCAGTCGAAGCTCTTCTTCTTGGAACGCTTGAGGGTGCCGTTGCCGGCGTCGTCGCGGTCCACATAGATAAAGCCGTAGCGCTTGGACATCTCGCCCGTGCCGGCAGACACCAGGTCGATCGGGCCCCAGGTGGTGTAGCCCAGCAGATCAACGCCGTCCTCGGTCACAGCATCACGCATCGCGGCAATATGCTGGCGCAGGTAGTCGATACGGTAGTCATCGTTGATGGAGCCATCCTCCTCGACAACATCCTTGGCGCCCAGACCGTTCTCGACTACAAACAGCGGCTTCTGATAACGGTCGTACAGGTCGTTAAGGGTGATGCGGAAGCCCAGCGGATCGATGGCCCAGCCCCACTGGCTCTCCTGCAGGTAGGGATTCCTGGCGCCGGCGAAGGCGTTGCCCTGGGTGCGCTCGACATCGGGGTTATCGGCACCGGCAGAGCAGCGGGTGCTGTAGTAGCTAAAGCTGATGAAGTCGACGGTGTTGGCGGCCAGGATCTCGCGGTCCTCGTCCGTCATGCCCACATCGATGCCCAAGCGCTCGAGCTTCTTGACGGCATAGGCAGGGTAGTAGCCGCGGCTCTGGACGTCGACGAAGAAGTAGTTGTCCTGGTTATCGAGCTGCGCCTGGCGCACATCGCCCGGACGGCAGCTGTAGGGATAGTAGCTACCTGCGGCGAGCATGCAGCCGATCTTGATCTCAGGATCGATCTCGTGAGCGATCTTGGTTGCCCAAGCGCTGGCGACGAGCTCGTTGTGGGCGGCCAGGTACTCGACGGCCTCCTTGTTCTCGCCCTCCTCAAAGACCAGACCGGCACCCATAAACGGCAGGTGCAAGATCATATTGATCTCGTTGAAGGTAAGCCAATACTTCACCAGACCCTTGTAGCGGGTGAAGATCGTGGTCGCGAGGTTCTTGTAGAAGTCGATGAGCTTGCGGTTGCGCCAGCCGCCGTACTCCTTGATGAGGTGAATCGGGCAGTCGAAGTGCGTGATGGTCACAAGCGGCTCGATGCCGTGCGCCTGACACTCGCGGAATACGTCCTCGTAGAAGGCCAGACCGGCCTCGTTGGGCTCGGCCTCGTCACCGTTGGGGAAGATGCGGGTCCACGCCAGACTCATGCGGAAGGTCTTAAAGCCCATCTCGGCAAAGAGAGCGATGTCCTCTTTGTAGTGGTGATAGAAATCGATGCCGGTCTGCGCAGGATAGTAATAGCCGTCCTCGAAGTCGAGCATCTTGCGCTGGCCGGAGACCACCGCATAGCGCTCGGGGCCGTGCGGAGCCACGTCCACGTTGGCAAGGCCGCGGCCGTCCACGTTGTAGGCGCCCTCGCACTGGTTGGCAGCCGTCGCGCCGCCCCACAGGAAGTCATTACGGAAAGCCATGCATCAATCCTTTCGCACGCTGTTGTCATAGGCTCAGTATCCCTGCAAACGGGGTACCGCTCAACGGCAACGGCGCAGGCCGATACTTCTTTTCGCGCGCAGGTGCCCGGCAGCCGCCCCGTCTGACACTTTTTGATACCCGCCTGTCCAAGCCGCCACAAAGGGGACAGGCACCTTTGTGGTGGCTTGGGCCCGGTTTGTCTCAATCTGTAACAGTTAGACAGCCAAAATCGGGCCTGGTGTTACAGATCGAGATTTTTCGGGCGGCCCTCTACGGTTTGTCTCGATCTGTAACAGGTAGAGACGATTTAGCCCGCTAGATGTTACAGATCGAGAAAGAAGGCTCTAGTCCACGGTGATGTCGAGGTTCTTGCCGATGAGGCCTACGTAGCCGCCTTCGGCTGCCTTGGGGCTGTCGGCGTGGCAGAGGACCCACTTGTCGACCTTCCAGTAGCAGTAGCTATCGCCGGCCGCGGGCATGTCGGATGCAGCCTCGGGGCGTGGGCCGTTGGTGCCCGCCGGCAGCGCCACCATCACCTGGAAGCCGCCGTCGTCGACCATGCAGGGCGTGTAGTGCAGCGTAGTGTTGAAGACCTCGACAACCGTACCCGCCGGCACGCGGAACGCCTTGACGCACGCGGTGTCGAGCTTGCCGTCCTCGATCTCCCAGCGATGCGCCACAAGCAGGATAAAGTCGCGAGCGCCCAGGTTGAATTCGCTGGCGCGATGATACTCCAGGCAGTTAAGTCGTGTATTGTGGCCGTTGCACCAGCCCAGCTGGAAGGGACGACCGCCAAACATGAGAAAGCCCAGTTTATCGGCATCCTTGACGCCCTCGAGCTCCGGCGCACTTGCTACGTACTTGCTGCCCTCGGGAATGGGCGTGGCAGAAAGCGCCTCGAGCACGGGCGACGTGAGCTCGGACGGAACGTCATCCCAAACGTTGCCATAGGGCTTGAACTCGGGATCATTGACAGAGTAGATATGCATGTTCACTCCTGTTCGTAAATGTGACTATACGAACATTCTAGAACAAACATGAGCGATTTTGAACGCTCGTCCCGACCAATAAACAAAAAGGCGCCCCCGCATAAGCGAAGGCGTCCAATGCGCGCGTTTTGGACGATAAAGCCCTTAAGCCTGCTGATAGTGCAGGTGCTTCTCATCGATATCGGCCAGGTCACGGTCGAGATAGCGGCGTGCGAGCCAGTTTGCCATGGGGAGGTTTTGGTCCAGGTAGTTGCCGCACTCCTCGGGAGCGGCACCGGGGACATCGCCCTCAAAGCCGGCGACAAACTCGAACAGCTCACGCACGAGCGGCAGAATCTCCTCGCTCGTCACCTCGCCAAACACGACGAGGTAAAAGCCCGTGCGGCAGCCCATGGGCCCAAAGTAGACAATACGGCTCGACCACTCGGCATGATTGCGAAGGAACGTCGCGCCCAGGTGCTCAATGGTGTGGCACTCGGCGGTGTTCATGACCGGCTCCTTGTTGGGCGTGGTCAGGCGCAGGTCAAACGTGGTGACGGCAGCACCGGTTGCCGGATCGCGGTCGATGCGGCTCACATACACGCCGGGCTCAAGCAGCAGATGGTCAACGGAAAAGCTCGCAATGCGCTCCATAGCAGATCCTCTCGGTAGTCAATTTGGGACGGGGCTCTTTTAGCTGGTACGAATGGTCGCACCAATCATACCAGTCAAAAAAGCCCCGTCCCAAATTGACTACCTGGGACGAGGACCAATGATTTTTTAATCCCCGTCCCAGAAAAACCATTCTAGGCTGTGTAGGCAATCGTTGATTTCACGGCGTGGCGCCAGCCGGCGATCTTTTTGGCGCGCTCGTCGGCGGTCATGGCAGGCTCCACGATGCCGCGGGCCCCATAGACGTCGACGACATCGCGCGTGTACATGCCCAGCGCAATGCCGCAGGCCCAGGCCGCACCCAGGCCGCTCATCTCGTCGTTGCTCGCGATGCGGATAGGCGAGCCAACCAAGTCGCTCTCAAACTGCATCAGGTACGCATCGCGCGTGGGACCACCGTCAACGCGAAGCTCGGACAGCACCGCGCCCGAATCCTCGACCATCGCATCGATCACGTCAAAGATCTGATAGGCGATCGACTCGTCGGCGGCCTTCACGAACTCCGCGCGACCCGTGGTACGCGTCATGCCAAAGACGCAGCCCTCGGCGTCACTCGCCCAGTGCGGCGCGCCCAAACCGGTAAACGCCGGCACAAAGTAGACGCGGCTCGCCGGATTGGCAGCGTAGCACAGGTCGGTAACTTCCTCGGGGTTATTGATGAGCTCCAGATCGTCGCGCAGCCACGTCTTGACAGCACCGGCGTAGCTCACGTTGCCCTCGAGCACGTACTCGGTCACGCCGTCCATACGCCATGCGAGCGAGCTCGAAAGCCCGTGCGAGCTGGCAACGAACTCGTCGCCGACGTTCATCATGACCGAGCTGCCGGTGCCATAGGTCGCCTTGGCCATACCGCGGCTGTGGCAGCCCTGCGCGAACAAGGCCGCGTGGCTGTCGCCCAGCACGCCGTGAATGGGCACGGGCGCTGGCAAAAAGCCGCCCAGATCCGTCATGCCGAACAGGCCATCGGAATCGGTCACCTGCGGCAGGCAGGCCACGTCGACGCCAAAGGCCTCGCACACCGGCTCGCTCCAGCAGCCACGGCGCAGGTCAAAGAGCTGCGTGCGGCTGGCATTGGACCAGTCGCAGCGAAACTCCGCGCCGCCCGTGAGCGTCCAGACCACCCAGGCATCGATGGTGCCCAGGCACAGCTCGCCTGCCGCCGCGGCCTCGGCAGCAGCGGGAACGTTCGCAAGGATCCAGGCCATCTTGCCCGCCGGATAGTAGGGCGAGAGCACCAGACCCGTCGTGTCGCGCACCAGCTCGGCCACACCCTCGCGCGCGGTCAACTCGTCGCACAGCTCGCGGGCGCGGGCGCACTGCCACACCACGGCGTCGCACAGCGGCTCGCCCGTCGTGCGGTTCCATGCAACGGTGGTCTCGCGCTGGTTGGAGATGCCGATGCCGGCGACGTCGGCCGGATTGACCCCGGTCTCCTCCACCACGGCACGCGCCACGGCCAGCACATTGGTGGCAATCTCGGCCGGATCATGGCTCACCCAGCCGGCTTCGTTGACAATCTGGCGATGCGAGCGGTCGGCACGATGAATCAGATGGCCGCCCTCGTCTACCAGCAGCGCCTTGGTGCCCTGCGTGGACTGATCGATTCCGATGATGTAGCGGCCCATGGCCACCCCTTTCAAAACGAATGTGACAAAGGGACGGTCCCTTTGTCACATTCCAGTTACTCTGTGGGCAGGAATTCGGCGACGGTCTGCGCGATTCCGGCACCCGTCAGGCCGTAGTGTGCAAAGACCTCGGGGCTCGTGCCGGTGATGACCGGCGCGTCGGGCAGGGAGAGGCACTTGACCGGACGCGGGCAATGCTCGCCCACAACCTGCGCGACCATAGAGCCCAAGCCGCCGAAGGGACTGTGCTCCTCGACAGTCACGACGGCGCGCGTGGCACCGGCAGCCTCAATCACGGCCTCGGCGTCAAGCGGCTTGACGCAGTACATGTCGAGCACCGTTGCCGAGATGCCCTGCTCGGCCAGCAGGTCGGCAGCGTCCACGGCATGGCGGACCATCTCGCCGGTAGCGACGAGCGTTACATCGGTGCCGCGGCGTACCCAGGTGGCGCGATCCATCTGGAACGGGCACTCGCCCTCGGCGTACACGTCCTCGACCGGGTTGCGGCCCACGCGGATGTAGGCCGGCTTGTTGTCGGCGACCAGGGCCCGCACGAGCTCGGCGGTCTGGAAGCGGTCGCTCGGCAGATACACGCGCATGTTGGGAATCGCGCTCATGGCGGCGATATCCTGCGCGGAGTGATGGCTCATGCCCAAGGCGCCGTAGGACACGCCGCCCGAGATGCCGATGAGCTTGACGTTGGTGTTGGAGTACGAGACGTCGACCTTGCACTGCTCATACGAGCGCGTGGTCACAAAGGACGCCGGCGAGGCGGCCCAGGCCTTCTTGCCGCACGAAGCCATGCCGGCGGCGATGCTCACCAGGTCCTGCTCGGCAATGCCGACCTCGACGGACTGCTGGGGATACTGATCAAAGAACGGCGTGAGCGATGCGGAGCCGCGGGAATCGGAGCACAGGACGACGATATCCTTATCGGTCTTCGCGGCCTCGAGCAGCGTGTCGCAGATAACCTTGCGATTGGCGATCTTGTTAGCCATTGATGGCCTCCTTATGGGCAGCGAAATCGGCGATGATCTGGGCATATTCCTCATCGTTAGGCAGGTGATGATGCCAGGCGGCCTTGTCCTCCATAACGGGCGAGCCGTAGCCCTTCACCGTGTTGAGGATGATGACCGTGGGCTTGCCGCAGGTCTCGGCCGCAAGCGTCAGCGCGGCGTCGATGGCCCGGACGTCGTTGCCCGGAATAGAGAGCACGTTCCAGCCGAAGGCGGCCCAGCGCTCCTCCTGCGAGTCCTGCTTCATAACGTCCTCGGTGCTGCCGCTGATCTGCAGGCGGTTGCGGTCCACGAGCGCGCACAGATTATCGAGCTGGTAGTTGCCGCCGCTCATGGCGCCCTCCCAGACCGAGCCCTCGGCAAGCTCACCATCGCCCATGATGGTGTAGACGCGGTAATCGCGGCCGTCCATCTTGCCGGCGAGCGCCATGCCCACGGCCACGGGCAGGCCGTGACCCAGCGAGCCCGAGTTCATTTCGATGCCCTTGAGCTTGTTGTTGGGGTGGCCGATGTAGGGGCTGCCGAACTTGGAGAAGCGGGCCTTGACGTCGTCGAGGTCAAGATAGCCCTCGTGGCAGAGCACCGCGTAGTAGGCCTCCATAGCGTGGCCCTTGGAAAGCACGAAGCGGTCGCGGTTGGGATCGTCGACGGTCTCGGGCGAAATGTTGAGGTGGTTGGCATAGAGGGTCATGAGGGCGTCGATCACCGACATGTCGCCGCCGATGTGGCCGCCGGCGCCAGCCATGATGATATCGACGCAATCGCGGCGAAGGTCCCAACGCAGGGACTCAAGCTCTTCGATAGTTGCCATTTCTACTCTCCTCGCAGGTAGGCTTTAACGTCTTCTTCGATGGGGTCGTACAGGTCGGGGGCAATGCCGATGTACTTGCACGCCTCGTAGAGCACCGGCACCACGTTGGCGTGAATAGCGACGCAGTGGTGGATGTAGGGGCCCTCGACGATCTTGGCTTCGAGGCGCTTGAGGTTGTCGACCTCGACCCACAGGTAGGTGCCCATGCCGGCCGGGCCGTCGATGCCGCGGGCGTTGCCCAGTAGCAGCGAGTACTCGCCGTTGTCACCGTCAAAGCGGGCAAGGGTGAGGTCGCCGTGCTTGGCCTCGGCCGTCAGCGCGCCGGGGTGATCGAAAGCCAGCGGGTAGGTGAGCTTGGGCTTGACGGCCGCGCAGCTGCAGGGCCAGGGGCCGCAATGCTGCAGCAGCTCGCCGTTCTCGTTATCGGGATGGCGCACGGTCCAGTCGGCGAACATGCCGCGGTGACGGCCCAGGTCGGCGGCCTCGACCATCAGCGCGGTGATGGCGCCGTGGATATCGGTCTCGCATACGATAGGAATGCCCATCTCGTTGAGGATGGCGTTGGCGGCGCAGGGCATAATGCCCAGCTCGTCCTGCAGAGCGTTCCAGCACTGAATGGCACCGGCGTTGCAGCCATACTTCTCGACCAAGCGCTTCATGGCGATGGCAAGACCGGCGACCGCGGGGACCTTGTCCTCGGGGATGCAGATCTCAAAGCTGTCGTTGATGTGGGCAAGCATGGCGGCCATGGCCTGCTCGTCGGCCTGGGCGTCGCGCACAGCCTGGACAAGTTCGGTCATGGGGATAGGCGAAAGCTGGATGTTGAACTTCTCGAGCAGCTCGCCCTCGTTGCACATGGTCGACCAGAAGTCGAATGGACGGGTGGCCATCTGCAGGATGCGGGTGTGCTTGAAGGTCTTGACCACGTTGCAAACGGCCAAAAAGTCCCAAACGCCGCGCTCGAACTCGGGGTCGGTCAGGCGGCAGTTGGTCATGTAGGTGAAGGGAACCTGGAAGCGGCGCAGGACCTTGCCGGTGGCGAACAGGCCGCACTGGCTATCGCGCAGGCGTGTGCCGTCGGGCTCGGGGCGCTCGTCGCGCGGACCCCACAGCAGTACGGGTAGACCGAGCTCGCGGGCAAGGCGAGCGCAAACGTACTCGGTGCCAAAGTTGGCGTGGCACAGCATAATGCCATCGACGCCCTCGGCGCGGAACTTCTTCACGATAGGCTCGATATGGCTGTCGTCGAACAGCAGGCCCTCGTCATTGATGTCGTCGATATCCACGATGTCGACGCCGATCTCGCGCAGGCGATCAGCCGTCAGGCCGCGATACTTGATTGCGTCCGGCGCGCTAAAGATACTGCGGCGCGTGGGCACAAAGCCGAGCTTGATCTTGTCCATGTACGTCCTCCCCTAATCACATGTTCAGTAAACAGACGCATGTTTCGTTTTGTTCTGTTTACTAAATGTTTTACTCTACTGTTTAGAAGTTTAACGCGAAATACCCGTAGACGGTAGAGAAATCAGCCTAAACGGTATGTAAACAAACTGAACATACAAGGGCATCAAAAAGAGGGCCCCGAAGGACCCTCTCTTAGTAGCGTTATGTATGGCTGCCTTAGCGAGCTTTGCCT
Organism: Collinsella sp. CM84Y_54; assembly: GCF_036317945.1. Taxonomy (NCBI): domain Bacteria; kingdom Bacillati; phylum Actinomycetota; class Coriobacteriia; order Coriobacteriales; family Coriobacteriaceae; genus Collinsella; species Collinsella sp. CM84Y_54. The sequence continues at coordinate 152,371 of NZ_JAWQCX010000004.1, read as the reverse complement.
CCCTACGGCCTAGCGTTGCCTTTGCCTAGATTTCGCGCACGCTCTGGCGCTCGACAAAATAGGTCGAGACGGCCGTTTTGCAGGTATAGCTCTTGGGATTGCGGATGTTGCCCACCAGACGGCGCACCGCGATCTCGCCCACCTCGTGCTTGGGAACATGCACCGTGGTGAGTGGCGGGTTGGAGAAGGCGCCCACGGAAAGATCGTCGAAGCCAATCATCGAGACATCTTCGGGCACGCGAATGCCATGCTCGCTCAACGCACGCATAGCACCCACGGCGAGGACGTCGTTCTCGGCAAAGAAAGCCGTCGGCAGTTCATCATGCGAAACGGTATCGAGCCATGCGCCCATGTCGCGATAGGCGCCCTCGAGCGTGGTGCCCAGCGTGACGCGCCATGTCGGATTGGCCTCAAGGCCTGCATCTTCAAGCGCTTGGCGATAGCCGCGCTCGCGATCCTTGAAATTGCGGATGCGCAGGTCGCCTGCCAGGTAGCCGATTTGCTTGTGGCCCTTCTCGATAAGGTAATCCACGGCACGCAGCACCGAATCGGTATTGGCAATGACTACAGCATCAAAGTACTGGCGATCGCTCCAGCCGTCGAGCACAATCAGGTGGGCGGCAGCGTCGGCGAACAGGGCGTAGTCCTCCTCGCCCAGCTCGGTACCCATCAGCACGATGGCGGCCGACGGGTCGGCGATCAGGCCCTCGACCTGCGGGCGCACGGCGTCCAGGTCGCTAAAGTCGAGCGAGACAAAGCTCGTGCTCATGCCGTGGCGACGCGCCTGGCGCTCCACGCCCTCGATGACCGCGGGATGGAAGGTGCTCTCGTCCAGGATGGCGCCCGTCTTGCGCGCAAGCACAAACTGGATGCTCTCGAGCTGCGTCGACTGCTGATAGCCAAGCGACTGCGCGCACTCCAGGATGACCTTGGCGGTCTCCTCGCTCACGCTGCGCTTGCGGTTGAGCGCGTTGGACACGGTTGCGGGCGAAAAGCCGGTAATGCGGCTGATCTCGCGGACGCTTGCTTTAGCCATCGTTCCCCCTAGCATCGGTCGCGGCCGAGCATCGTGGCTTGACCGCCCCGTGGCTCGGCAACTAAACGACCGCAAATTCAATCTAAACAGAATAGTAAATGTTTAATAGCTAGTTTAGCCTGTTGTCAAGCGAAGTGGCACGACTATTCCCCCAACGGGCGCATTTGTCCATCTTAACGTTATTACGCAAGGTCTTCGCCATTGCTTGCTATTACGCGTCGGTACCATTCGAAGCTTTTCTTTTTACGTCTCTCAAACGAGCCCGCACCGCTATCGTCTCGATCGACATAGATAAACCCGTAGCGCTTACGCATCTGTCCTGTGGCGACCGAAACCAAATCGATCGGGCCCCAACAGGTATATCCCATGAGTTCCACCCCGTCGAGCTCGACGGTCTCCCTCATCGCCTCGATGTGGGCCCGCAGGTATTCAACTCGATAGTCGTCTTCTATTTCACCCGAATCTTCCGGCACATCAGGAGCACCCAAACCGTTTTCGACGATGAACAGCGGCTTTTGATAGCGATCCCAGATTTCATTCATGGTGACGCGCAGCCCTTTGGGGTCGATAAACCTCCCCCAAGGCTCCTGTTTTAGATACGGATTAGGCGCCGAGCGAAGAAGGTTCGAATCGAACTGACCTTCCGCATGCGCTTTTGCGACGCGCGTCGAGTAATACGAAAACGAGACGAAATCGACCAGGTTTGCAGCCAGTACTTCGCGGTCATCATCCCGATAGGGCACCTCAAAACCATGGCGGGCGTATTCCTTGAGAACATAGCTCGGGTACGCACCGCGCACCTGGACGTCGGTAAACATGTAATGGCTGCGATTCTCAGCCTGCGCAGCCAGCACATCGTCCGGATCACATGTAGCCGGATAGAAGACACCTGCGTTGAGCATGCAACCGATCTTCGCCCCAGGGCACAGTTCATGACACGCCCCGACCGCACGGGCGCTCGCAACCAATACATGGTGCACGGCCGTGTGAACCGTTGCATAGCGATTCTCCCCTTGCTCGAAGATGATCCCCGCCGCCATAAAGCACGCCTGCGTCATGATGTTGATCTCGTTAAAGGTCAGCCAATAATTGACCAATCCCCGATAGCGCTCGAACACGGTACGCGAATATCGCTCGAACAGGTCGACCAACCTGCGATCGCGCCATCCGCCATACGCATCGACGAGATGCATGGGGACATCATAGTGGTTGAGCGTCACCAAAGGCTCAATGTCATGCGCGCGACACGTCCTAAAAACATCCTCGTAAAAGGCAAGGCCTTCTTCATTGGGCTCGGCTTCGTCTCCTTTGGGAAAAATGCGGCTCCAGGCGATTGATAAGCGCAGGCATTTAAAACCCATCTGGGCAAACAGTTCAATATCCTGCTTGTACCTATGGTAAAAATCAATGCCCTTGCGAGCGGGATAGAAGCTGTCGGGTGCCAACGCACGCGGATCAAGGTCTCCCCGCATGACGTCCATGCGTTGATCGCCAAACGGCAGCATGTCGGAATTGGCTAAACCGCGACCGCCTTCGTTCCATCCTCCCTCGCACTGGTTTGCAGCCAGAGCCCCGCCCCATAAAAAATCTTCTCTAAACATTATGGTGTCGTCCTTTCTATCAAATTCCCGGCCCACACTGTCGAACGCAACGGACTCGGCAAGTGCCGCGCAACAGCACAGTACCGTTGCGCGGCCAAGGGGTCGGACCGCGCAACGGCTGGGGAGCATATTTGTGTAGTAGCCTCTTATGCCTCGACGGATTCAACGGCCTCAGAATCGCCGCTCTTGGACTTCAACGGCATCTTCTCCTGTCCTTCAAATCCAAAAATCATCGCCAACGCAAACGTCACGGCACCGCCAGCAAGACACCCGATGGTGCCAGGGATGATATCCTGAGCAAACATGAGCACGTTCATCCATGGGAAACCAACGCCAGTGAAGATATAGACGTTGGCATGAAGAAGGCTTACCAGCAGACCACCGACAGCACCACCAATCATGTTCCAGGCAAGAGCCTTCTTGTCGCGAAACAGGATGCCGTAGATGATGGGCTCACTCACGCGACCGAAGGCATAGGTGATGAACAAGTTCCAGCCCGTGGCTCGACTCTCCTTGCCCTTAGCGCGCAGGCCATAGGCGAGCGCGATGGCAAGCGTGGTGTAGGCTACAACCGCGGTGCCGGGGTATAAGATGGCGTCGTAACCGTTCTGGAGCGCGGCGGGCAATATGGCGGTATAGATCGGCACGTGCATGCCGGTGGCGATGATCAGATTCCAGAATGCGCCGATAACCGCGGTCGCAGCGGGACCGGCAACAGAGGCGAGCCAAATGATGAAATCGGCCACAAGGCCCATGACAAATTGGACGGCAGGGCCGCAGAGGCACAGCGCGACCGGCAACATCACGAGCACCGTACCCACGGGTACGATCAGAATGCGCAACATATCAGGCGAGATCTTCTTAAAGAAGCGCTCAACATAGGACTGGGCCCAGGTGATCAAGATGACCGGAAGAACAGCCTGGGTGTAGTTGACGAGCTGCATGGGGATGCCGAAGACGCTGAAAGGCTTTCCGTCCTCAACAATAGCGAGCATGTCGGGATAAATCATCACAACAGCGATGAGCAGTGCCAGCACAGGACTCGTTTTGAACTTCTTAGCCGAGCTATAGGCGGCAAACACCGGGAAGTAGTAATACGCCGCATCGCCCACCAGGGAAAGGATCCGATACAGGTCGCTCGTTTCGGACATAAAACCGGCGCCTTCGGGCCCAAACAGAATAACGAGCATCTTGAAGATACCGGCGACACAAAAGATCGGAAGGATCGGGGTGATAGCGCCGCTCACGGCATCGAGCAGCTGATTGAAGAGGTGCTTGGGCGCCAAGCGCTCCTTCCAGCTAAGCTGAGGGCCATCGAGTTCCTCGTCAATCGATACCGTGACCTCGAATCCGCCCTGCTTACAAACCTCGTCGTAGACCTTGTCGACCGTGGGCCCGACCACCAGCTGCACCTGCCCTCCGGCGTGCACGACGCTGATGATAGACGAGATGTCCTCAAGCTTCTCATCATTCGAGAGGCTTTCATCCTTGAGGTTGAAGCGCAGGCGCGTCATGCAATGCGTAACCGAAGCCACGTTTTCCGCCCCGCCCACAGTGGAGAGAATCTGCTCTGCCACCTTTTTGTAATTTGCCATCATTGGCTCCTTTGCACAATCTTGGCTTACTGTTCGAATCGGCAAAGGTCATGCCCCGAATGGCTACGGGTTACAATCCTTTTTTGGAGATGATCCGGTTGAGATGGATCATCAGATAGAGTTCCTCCTCCTCGGAGAGCGTGGCGTCCCACGTTTCACGACAATAGGAACCGATATGCTTCACGCACTCTGCCAACTGCGGAAACTCCTCACGAAAGTTCTTGTACATCTGCATGTTGGCGCTGTTCAGCGACTCGCCGGCTTGAATGCGCTTGAACAGGTACCGCAGATGCGTGGCGAAGCGGGTGAAATCGTAGGAATCGCGGTCGACAATAATGCGGAAATCGCTTTCGAGAATCTCGATAACGTCCTCGAGCATATCGTCGAACTGCTTTGCGGGCTCGGCCGTGGCTTTGACGGCTTCAACAACCCGTGCGTTCACGAGATTCATCGCAATACTGGCAATCTCATCCTTGGGAAGCCGCTCTCCGAGCTCCTTCTCGAGTCGCATGACGATAAACTGGGCAGCCTTGTATTCCTTCGGATACGTCTCCCGCACTTCATAGGCAAGAGGCATCGCGATGCGGACCCCCTTTTGGGCTCGCGCAACGGCAAACGACAGGTGATCAGCCATGAACAGCGTCGCATTGGTCGAGAGGTCGTAGGGCAGTTCGTTGGCAACGATGTCCATAACTTTCGCCGCAAACATCACGATATCCGAGGGAAGATCCCTCATGACATCTTGTCCTTTAGGATCAATGTCGTAAAACGTATGCTCGATTTTAGAAAGAGGGAGCTCTCGAGGAAAATCTCCGCCGAAACCGACGCCCCTGCCCATGGCGATGACATCTCGCCCCTGTCCGTCACGGCAAAGAACCGCGTTGTTGTTAAGCTTTTTAATTGCAAGCATGGTGAACCTCCTTTCAAGAACACTCACAGAAAAAGGCATGATAGCCAATAGCAGTGCTATTGCGGTCATGCCTTACGTAACAATCCGTGTTGTATTGCTCTTGGGCATGCCTCCACACAGGAGTAACAATCCAAGATGCAGAATGCATTATAGCGCTCTCCCCGCCCCGGGGACCATCGGGCTGGCGAACGGTAGATGTCGGCCCGCCAGCGGCCACATCGAGCAGATGGGCGTGCTTCGATCCCGAGCCTAGCCTAGGATGCGGGCCATGCGCGCCTTGAACTCGGACAGAAAGCGCGGGGCGTCCACGGTGAGTGCCACAAGCGCGCTCTTGTCGGGGTCGGACAGGCGATGCTCGTCGCAGATAGTGCGGCCGCGATACTCGCCGAGCAAGTCGACGCGCAAGTTGCAACCAAGTGCGCCCACGAGCGTGGGATCAATCGCCACGGCAACGGCAAGCGGATCGTGCAGCGCGCAGCCGCCCAGGTAAGGGGCGTTCATCTCGTACGAGCCAATGTAGTGCTCGACCATACTCGCAAATGCGCAGCCCGCCATGGTGCCCGAGCCCGTCCAACCGGCAATGTCGCGGCGCGTCAGCACCACGCGATGCGTCACGTCAAGACCAACCATGGTGAGTTTGCGGCCCGAGCGCAGCACGGCATCGGCCGCCTCGGGGTCGCTCGCCATGTTGGCCTCGGCACCGGCGCTCACGTTGCCGGGCACGGTCAGGGCGCCACCCATCACCACCACGCGGCCGATAGACATCATCGCCGCCGCGTCGCGCTCAAGGGCGAGCGCCAGGTTGGAGAGCGGACCGGTCGCCACATAGACCAAGTCGGGACCATAGGTACGCGCGGCATCAATCAGGTAATCGACCGCCGCATTGCCATCGGCCGACGTCGCGCCCACCGGCTCGTACAGCGAGGCGGGCACGCTTGCGCCGCCGATGCCGTTCTTGCCGTGGATAAGCGTGGTGGACGCCGGCGGCGTGTAGGGTTCGGTCGCCTTCACGGGACGATCGGCGCCCAGGTACACCGGCACCTCGGGACGACCCAACAGGTCGAGCACCGCCAGGCAGTTATGCGCCGACTGGTCGACGCGCACGTTGCCAAAGCACGTGGTGATGCCGACGAGCTCCACCTCGGGGCTCGCGATGGCATAGGCAAGCGCCATCGCATCATCCACACCCATATCCAGATCAAGGATCAGCTTCTTGGTTGCCATTGTTCTACTCCGCTTCTCCGTCTACATCCAAACCGTCTAAACCAAACTTGTGCTCGACTTCCGCACGCGTGGGAATTGATTGCTGAGCGCCCAAGCGCGACACCGTCACCGCCGAGGCGCGTGCACCCGCCGCCATGCACTCAAAGAGCGGCAGGCCCTCCAGGCGAGCCGCGGCAAGCGCACCGATAAATGTATCGCCCGCGGCCGTCGTATCGACCAACGTGCTCGAGAGCGCCGGCATGCGCAGCGGCTCGCCGTCATCGCCGAGCGTAACCGACCCGGCGCCGCCCAACGTGATGACCGCAGCTCCGGCACCCTTGGCGAGCAGGGCATTGAGCGCCGCGACGCAGCTCGCATCATCCGCGGGCAAGATGCCCGTCAGCACCTGGCACTCAGTCTCGTTGGGACAGACCAGGTCGACCGCAGGCCAGGCCTCCGCAGGCAACTCGCAGGCAGGCGCCGGATTAAAGACCGTATAGAACCCGAGCTCGTGAGCGCAAACAAGCGCCTCGGCCGTCGCCGCAAGGTCACATTCGCCCTGGGCGATAAAGACGCTTCCGGCAGCCGGGGCAATATCGCTGGCGTCTCCGTCGAGCTCATCGGCTACCAGACGCCTCAGCGCGCGGGCAACATCCTCGCCCGCGAGCGCATGGTTGGCACCCGGCGACAGCACGATGCGGTTGTCACCCTCGCAGCGAATGATGGTCGCCGTTCCCGTCTCCACGTCATCGCGACGCGCTACAAAGACACAGTCCACGCCGGCGTCTTGGAGCCCCGCCACGAGCGACGTGCCAAATGCGTCGCAGCCGACCGCGCCGATCATATGCGTGTGCGCGCCCATGCGCGCAGCAGCTACGGCCTGGTTGGCGCCTTTGCCGCCGGCGTTGGTGATAAACCCGCTGCCGCCAACGGTCTCGCCCGCACGCGGCATGCGCTCGCACGCCACCGAAAGGTCCATGTTCATGCTGCCGAACACCGCAACGATGCCGCTATCTGCCATGGAAACCTCCTCGTCCGCGGGCTCTGCACCCGCCTTTGGCCGTCAATCGTGCGCTCTCGCGCCTCTATAACTTTAGTTCACTTTGATGTGGACGCGCGCTTGAGCTTGCGCCGGCAGCAAGCATTCACAGGAGCAGGCGGTTACAATGAAGACGTGCTGATTATTCTCGTCATTGGATGATGTTTTATGGAACAATTCCCGCGATCGAGTTCGCGCAGCTCACGCCACGCGAGCGATCAACAAGCGCCGCACGAACGTTCGCGCGCTAACCGACAAGCCACCGAGCCGCGCCACGCCGCAGGCTCTCATCGTGCGCCCGCCAACAAGGGTGCCCACACCAACAGCGCCGCAAAAGAACAGGCACCCACGCGCCCCAAATCTCGTTATATCCCCGCCCTCGACGGCCTGCGCACGCTCGCCGTCGTCGCGGTAGTGCTCTATCACCTCAACCTCACATGGGCACAGGGCGGCCTGCTTGGCGTCACGATTTTCTTTGTGCTCTCGGGCTATCTGATCACGCGCCTGCTCATCAACGAAGTGTCAAAGACCGGCCGCATCGACCTCAAGAGCTTCTGGATTCGCCGCATCCGTCGCCTGTTCCCCGCCGTGGTAACCGTTGTGGTGGTGACCTGCGCGCTGTGCACCATCTTTAACCATGTGATGCTCACCAAGATGCGCCCCGACATCCTGCCGTCGCTGCTGTTTTTTAATAACTGGTGGCAGATTGCCCAAAACGTCTCGTACTTCAATGCTCTGGGCGACCCCTCGCCGCTCACGCACTTTTGGTCGCTCGCCATCGAGGAACAGTTCTACCTGATTTGGCCGCCATTGCTGTTTGCCATGGTATCCATGCATGTGAGCAAGCCCAACACGCGCCGCGTGGTTCTGGGCCTTGCCGCGGTATCTGCCCTCGCCATGATGGTACTCTACAATCCCGCCGCCGACCCCAGCCGCGTGTACTACGGCACCGACACCCGCGTGTTCTCGCTGCTACTGGGTGCCTGGATGGCCTTTATCCCCGATCGCGACCTGGCGCCGGTGCGTCTCGCTCATCGTTTGGGGCTCAATCGCCTGGCTGGCGCCGCCAAGCACGGCAAGAAAGCCGAGGACAAGCCTGACAAGAAGGCCGACGAATCAGCCGATACCGCCCTGGCACAGCCGAGCGCCCTCGTGCGCTTTTGGTCCTCGCCCGCATCCATCGATGTCTTAGGCGTCGTGGGTCTGGTTGGCCTTGCCGCCATGGTCGCACTCACCAACGGCTACACCGCGTTCCAGTATCGCGGCGGCACGCTGTTATGCTCCATCCTCACGCTCATGGTCATCGCAGCCTGCGTGCAGCCCCAGGGAATGGTTGCCCGCGCGCTGTCCGCCGAGCCGCTCGTGTGGGTTGGCAAGCGCTCGTACAGCATCTACCTGTGGCACTATCCACTGCTGCTGCTCATGAACCCGGTCGCCAACATCAGCGATACGCCCTGGTGGCAGTACATCTTGCAGGTACTTGTGGTGGTCGCCGTAGCCGAGTGCTCCTATCGCTTTATCGAGACGCCGTTTAGGAAGGGCGCCTTTGGACGCACCGTTTCCGAGCTCCGCGAAGGCACCACCACGCCCGCAAACTGGGTGCGCGCGCATATTCCCGTGTGCGCCGTTTGCGGCGTCGTGCTTGTCGTGGCGCTGGGTGGTCTGGTCTTCGTGCCCGACACATCCGCGCTGAGCGGCGAGGGCGCCGAAATCCTAAACAAGGAAGCCAAAAATGCAAAACCCCAGGACCAGCAGGCGGCCGATGACACCGACAAGGACAACGACGGCTTCCCCGACGGATCCTACGACCTGCTCATGATTGGCGACTCCGTGTCCCTGCGCGCCGTCGATTCCTTTGACGGCGTGTTCCCCCACAGTCACATCGATGCCGAAAAGGGCCGCCAGTTCGATGCGGGCCGCACAACATTTGAGGGTTATATCCAGCAGAACCTCGCCGGCAAGATCGTAGTCTTTGCGCTGGGCACCAACGGCCTAGTGACCGATGTCCAGATTGACGCCATCATGGCCGATGCCGGCAATCAGCGCACCGTCGTATTTGTAAACACGCGCAGCCCGCAGCCATGGGTCGGCGCTACCAATCAGGCCATCGCCAACGCCGCCACGCGCTATAAAAACGTGCGCGTTATCGACTGGTACGGATATAGTGCCAACCGCAACGATCTGTTCGACGGCGACGGCACGCACCTTTCGAACGCGGGCGTGGCCGAGTACCTTAAGCTCATCCACGATGCCGTCAAGAAGGACCTGCCCGTGCATCCCGAGGACCACGTTAACGATCCGCAGCCGGCGGCCGTCAAGTCCGCCGCCGACGCACTCGTCAACGCGCTCGCCTACAAACCGCACAAGCTAGGCACCGACAAGTAACACACTGTCAAATCCGCTTGCACCCGGAGGGGGCGTCGGCCACAACCGACGCCCCCTCCGGCAGTTAGGGACGTTCCATATGTGCCGGTACTTAGGGACACTCCTGACGCGGTCGATGAATGCCCTTCCGCGGCCGAATTCTGAGTTCCTCGCCACCCCGAGTGTCGTCTGCAAGCCCCGCACCCGCAGCAAACACCCCAAGGTTGCTCTTTTCGAGCCGGCCCCAAGGGGCCGTGGGCAAAAAATGCCAAATATGAGTACTGATACCATTTTAGTAACAGGCAAAATGGCCCAAAATGGCGTTCTTTCGGTCGCCATACCCCTTTGGACCGGCCAGAATAATCGGCTTAAAGCCTGGCTGTATCGATATTAATTAACAGATACTTTAGTTATGTTCATTATCTTCATTGTCTTAATTGTCACCGGATTAGCAACAGTACTCATATTTGGCATTTTTTGCCCACGCGTATATAACCAACCCCCTACATCAGGCAAAAAACAAGCCGCAGCCCATGGCCACGGCCCGCTCGAAACCCAAAAGAGACGCTACGCGCTGTAGCCCATCGCCTGCAGCACAAACATGACGACCGTCAGCACCGTAATCACACCGATAGTCGCCCAGGTGAGCACATTCCACACGCGGCCGTTGCGGTTGGCGCCCATAATGTGTCGATCGGCGGCAATAATCACCTGGAACACCAAAACCACGGGCAACAGCACGCCGTTAATGACCTGCGAGGTCATCATAATCTGGAACAGGTCAACACCGGGCATAAGCACCAGCACGGCAGAGATGCCAATGATGGCCGTAATGATGCCGCGATAGACCGGGGCCTCGTCCCAGCTGCGATCGGCACCGCGCTCCCAGCCAAATGCCTCGCAGATGGCGCTGGACGTAACGCCTGGCAGCACACAGGCGGCCAAGAAGCTCGCCGCGACCAGGCCCGAGGCAAACAGCACCGTGGACCACTGGCCCGCGATAGGCTCCAATGCGCGGGCGGCATCGGCAGCGTCGCTAATCTGAATGCCTGCAGGGAACAACACCGTACCGGTCGTGATGATAATAAAGCCGGCGATGACATCGGCGGCAATCGAGCCGCTCACGGTGTCGATGCGCTGCAGCACGATATCGTCCTCGCCCGCATTCTTATCGACCACGTTGTTCTGCGCCAAGAAGATCATCCACGGCGCGATGGTGGTACCAATCGTTGCGACCACAAGCGACACGTAGCTGGGGTCATTTTGGATGTTGGGCACAACCAGGTCGACTGCCACCTCGCCCCAGCTGGGGCCAGCCATAAATGCAGCGACAATGTAGGTCACAAACACACAACTCACCAGCAGCAGAATCTTCTCGATGCGCTGGAAGCTACCCGACATGGTAAGCATCCAAACCAGCAGTGCCACCAGCGGCACCGAGATGCTCGCCGGCACGCCAAAGAGGGCAAGGCCGCTCGCGATACCCGCAAACTCCGAAATGGTCACGGCTGTATTGGCGATCAGCAGCGCCGCCATGGCCAGCACGCTCCTGCGCACGCCAAAGCGCTCGCGGATGAGCGAGGCCAGGCCCTTGCCTGTGACGCAGCCGCAACGCGCCGCAGTCTCCTGCGTCACGATGAGCAGCACGGTCATGACGGGAAGCATCCACAGCATCTTGTAGCCATAGCTGGCACCAGCGCTGGAATACGTGGCGATGCCGCCGGCGTCATTGCCCGAAAGCGCCGCCAGAAGGCCAGGGCCCATGGCGCCAAAGATGGCCGCGATGGTCAGCTTTTGCTTGGTGCTCGCCTTTTGCTTCGTGTTTTGCACGCGACCACCTAACCCATGACTGACATGGTGAGCAGCACCGCGGCGATGCAGTACGCCACACACGAGATCATGACGGCAATGACGTTCATGGCGGTGCCCGATGTATTGAGGTCGTGCTCGTCACGCCAGAACAACACCATCAGGTAAATCACGGCGCTCATGTTGCCGATCAGGCAGACGATGGCCGCGATGTTAAAGCAGCCGGTAAAGAGCTGCTCTTCAAACATGGGCGCGTCGAGGAATGCGGCGGTGCGCACCAGCTGGGCGCATAGGTAGGTCACGAGCGACAGAATCAGGCCCATGCCCGTGCTCTGGAAGAAAAATCCCAGATACGGCTTGGGCTCATCGTCATGGCCGTCGTATTCCAAGAAGTAGTTCTTGACAAACGACACCATACGCGAGGCAGCCAGCAGCACGAGCGGCATGGCGCACATGGGGAACACCACCAGATGCGCCGAGCCCAGCGCCGTCCCAAGCACCGTTGCCATGATGCACGAGGCAATGCCCCACACGACAACCCAGTACTGGCGATGCACAAACCAGCTGAGCACATTCGTCGAATCGTCGGACGCGCTATCGCCCGAGCCAACGCCTGCGATCTGCAGGTCCTCCTGGTGCTCCTCGGCGATAACATCCATGGCGTCGTCAAAGGTCACGATACCCAAGATGTGACGGTTCTCGTCGCAAACGGGAATGGCAACCAGGTCGTACTTGGTCATCTCGTCCGTTACGTCTTCCTGGTCATCGTCGGGCGACACATAAACCAGGTCGCGATAGGCCAGCTGGCCCAGCGTGGCGTCGCGGTCGGCCACGATCAGCGTGCGCAGCGAAAGCACGCCGGTGAGCATGCCGCTCGGGTCCTCGGTATAGACGTAGTAGACGCTCTCGAAGTCCTCGTCGAGCTTGCGAATCGCCTCGATGGCGTCACCGACCGTCGCTGTGGCGGGCAGGGAGACAAACTCCGAGGTCATGATACGGCCGGCGGTGTTGTCCTCATAGCCCAGCAGGTTACGAATCGCCTTCTCCTCCTGAACGCCCATCAGGCGCAAAAGCTTCTCGGCCTTCTCGTAATCGAGCTCGTCGATCAGGTCGGCGGCGTCGTCCGGGTCCATCATGGCCAGCATCGACGATGCGTCCGTGTCGGACAGGCCCTCGAGCATCTCGGTCATAAGCTCGTCGTCATCGAACTCCGAGATGGCCTCGGCGGCCTGGGCGGTATCGAGTTGCGCGAACACCTGCGCACGCAGGCGCGGGTCGAGCTGTTCGATAATGTCGGCAATGTCGGCAGGGTGCAGCTCTCCAAGCGTCTTGTGCGACACCGAAAGCTGGATGTTTTTAGTCGAACGATCGAGCAGGTCCATGTAGGACCAGGCGATGATATCCTCGCCGAGCGGTTTGCCCAGGTGCTTCATAAAGCCCTCGACGACATGCTCGAGTGCGGGGCTGATCGCGCGCAGTAGACCGCGGGCGCCAACTTCGGCACCCAGCAGACGCAGCTGATTTTCGCCCGACATGGAAAACTTGATGTCGTTTACGCGCACGACCTTCATGCCCTGCGTGTCGACAATCTGCTTGTTGAGCACGTCGCGGGCGAGCAAGAGTTCGGTCGGCTGCAGGTACGAAAAACGGATTTCGGTGGCCGGCGACTTAAGGTGCACACCAGTCTCGTCGATACGGTCGACCCATTTGCGCCAGCTGATCATAAACGGCGTCTTACCGGGTCCGCGGAACGCGAGCGACGTCACGTGCGGAAAAACTTCGCCGGTAGCAATGCCAAAATCGTTCACAACGCCGAGCTTTTCGCCATCGACGTCCAAGACCGGCAGTTTGAGCATCTCACTCAGATAATTCACTGGTGCTCCCCATCATTATTCCTTCGGACTGCGGCCATACCGGCACGCCATCCGTGGACTTTTAGATATGTATACGCATGCGCGGGCGGCACGCCGCTCGGCGCTCACACCCCGTGCATGCGCAAGAAGCACCTGCAAGGGGTCATCGACTGTATGGTCGAGGTTTGGATTTCACCTGTAACCTTTCTCTTGACCCTTGTTATCCGCAGTAACTATAGCATCAGCATCGCGCTGTGGCGCCATATTTATGCTCCAAACATCACAGGCATACCAAACGCTGACGCATCCGTGACATAGTCATTGGGAACGTTCTTAAATGACTAGTCTGTGGTGTCGTCATCTTCGACGAGCTGGGGGAACACGGCGTTTTTGGGCATGGCGACCTTCGTCAGCGAGGTGAGCTTTTTGCTCAGCGATGCGTCCGTCTTAACCAGATCGCTCAACGTCACGATTTTGTAGCCGTCGGCAATAAGCCCATCGATAATCTGCGGCAACGCCTCGAGCGTCTGCTCGGCGCACTTATCGTTATCGGTCAGCAGCACAATGTTGCCTGGCGTCACCGAATCGAGCACCGTCGAGACTTGCTCGTCGGCACCGTTGAGCAGCCAGTCGCCCGAATCGATATTCCACGAGACCACGGCAGACACCAGGTCCATCGCATCAATCCAGTTTTGCTCGTCAAAGGCTGCGTAGGGAGCGCGCAAAAGCATCGTCTTCACGCCGGTCGCGGACTTGATCGCCTCGGTGCCCTTCGAAATCTGCTCGCGCACCGCGTCGCGGTCCTGACCCTTGAGCGACTCGTCGCGGTAGCTGTTGGAGCCGACTTCGCACCCGGCATCGACAATCGCCTTGGCCGTGGCAGGCGAGGCCTCGGCCGCATCGCCCGACAGGAAGAACGTCGCGGTGACACCCTTTTCCTTGAGCACCTGCAAGATCTGCTTGGTCGCTCCGCTCGGGCCCTCATCAAACGTCAGCGCCACGTACTTTTCGTTGCCCTTGGGCGCCACGCTCGCGCACTCGACCACGCAATCGGTGGCGGGCACGACCTCGCCACGGTCCTGCGTCTTGCCCGACTGCTCGCCGACCCACACCTCGGAGCGGCCCTGGATGCCCCACGTCTTGACGTACTCGATGGCACCCGTGCCCTCGACCTTGAGCTTGGGCTCGATAACCGTCGCCTGGACCTCGTGCTTCTCATACGTGTCGCGGCCGTCCTTGACCGTCACCTTCTCGCCGCCCGTAAGCTCGCGGCTTTTCCATTTGCCCTGTTTTATGCGCTTGCCGTCCACCTTTACCGACAGCTTTTCGCCGCCATGGCGGGTCAGCACGCTGTCGTCAACAGCCAGCAGGTCCCCGGCATCGTAGGTATCGGCCAGCTCCTGGTCGTCGATGAGATTTTGCAGCGTAGAGCCGACGCGCACCGCAGTCTCCTGGCCATTGAGGACGACATCCACGCTGCGGTTGACGTAGCCCACGACGGCAGCGATAAACAACACGAGCGCACAACCCACGGCAATAAGCGCATAGGGCAGGCGAGACGAACGACGGGGCGTGCGGCTGTTGCCGATGCGAGCGCTGCGGTCGCTAAAGCCGCGGCTATGGTTGAGATACATCGCTCCGGGCTTACGGTGACGCTTGCGCTGACCGCTGGGCAGCTGCCCCAGGTCGCGGCGCGCCGTCGGACGCGCACCCGAGCGCCTGTTTAAGTTAGATCCGTTTTGACGCATGTGCCCTCCCCCATAAACGCAGCAAGCCGGAGCAACAGGTCTCCGGCTTGTCTCCCGTCATTTGGTACGTCGCTATTTGCTAGCTTTCGACGAGCCCCCGCTCGCCTTTTGATATTCGTCCTTAAAGGCCTTGAACATACCGCGCGTCTTGCCGAGCTGCTTGCCCAGCGCGCGGCTGCCCTTGTCCACGGCGACCGAACCCTTGTCATCGAGCACCTTGGCGCCCTTCTTGACCTTATCGCCCACCGCGACGCTTGCCTCGGCAGCCTTTGCAGCGGCACCGCCCGAATACCCGAGCGACTTGACCTCGTCCGAAACGATCATCGCGCCGTCCGCATAGCCGCGCAGCATCGTCGGCGGCATCTGCGTGTCGCCCACCAGCACACTCGAAGCAGCACCAGCGGTCACGTAGAACGTCTGCACGACACCCGAACGCGGCTTGAACTCCACATCCGAGCAATAGCCCACGACATCGCCCGACTCCGTGCGCACGTCCATGCCAACCCAGATAATGCAATCGTCCAGGTTGATGTCGAGGCGCTTGGCCGCAGCGGCATCGTAGGTGCCCTTGACGTCGTCAACCGCGATGGCGCCCTCGTAGACGCCAATGGCATCGAGCGCCACAAATCGGTCAGGGCGCTCGATCATGCCCGCGATATCGGACTGGCGAACCATAAAGCCCACCACGCGCGTACCGCCCGGGGTAAAGACCGGAAAGTGAATCTTGCCGAGCTTTTTAGGGCTGCGCGGCGTGCCGTCTTTTTTGGTGCGCTTGTCCTCGGTAGGCTTGCGATAGATCTTGGCGCCGACAAAATCCCCGGCGCGCATTATGCCTCGGTCGAAGGCTCCGCGGCCTCGGTGTCGGCCTCAACGGCGTTTTCGACCACGACATCGGCGGCGGGCGTCACGTTGCCGCCCGAGATGGCGTCGTTGAGCTGCTCCCGCAGCTGGTCCATGCGCTCGCGGGCAAGGTCAACCTTGGCACGCAGGTCATCGGTCTTGGCGTCGACCATCGGGCCAAAATCGTTGACCGCGGCACGGGCCCCCTCGGCACCGTGCTCGTAGGTGTCGCGCATGTTATCCCAGGCGTCGTTGGCGATATCGGCAGCCATGGCGCGGGTCTCGGCGCCCGAGCGCGGAGCCAGGGCGACGCCGATGATGGCGCCGGCGGCAGCACCGAAGAGCGCACCCGAGATAAAGTTGAAAGTCTTACCCATGTTCATTCCTCTCCTGCGGGCACCTCGGCGCCCACCGTTTGAATGCTGTCCATTATACCCGCAGCACAGCGCTTGCCGTCTTGCTCATCTGCGTACGGTAAAGGCGCAGGTACATAATGGTGATAAGCGAGTGAGCCTACTCCTGCGGCACGGCCGGCATGGCCACCGTGGCGGCCGGGTCCTCGCCGGCGCCGTCAACGAGCGGCAGCGTTCCCTCGTGCGCGGGGGCAACCGGAGCCGTCGCCGCGCCACCGTAGACGGCAGCGGGGGCCTCGTGGCTCTCAGCGGTCGCGCCCTCGGTATCGATTGCCTCCTGCGGCTCGTCGTCAAAGTTCGGGACGCCCTGGGGCTCCGCGGACTCGGGCTCGGAAGCCGCCTCGGCAGGCGCCTCGTCGACAGGATCGACGGCAGCCTCGGCAGGCGCCTCGCCCTCGGTCGCGTCCCCGGCCTCGTCCTCGGCGTTCGCGGCGGCGACGGCCTCGTGCGGATCCTTGCCCTCGGCCTCGGCACGCATGCCCAGCACCAGGTTGCGCAGGCCCGCGACCGTACCGTCCACATCGGGAGCGGGCTGGTCGGCATGCAGATAGGCCCAATCCATCATAAAGGTCGCCGAAGACAGCGCGCCGATGGCCAGCGCGTCGTCGGGACACGAAAGCTCGACCTCAAAGACACGCTCATCGTGCTCGCTCACACGAGTGCGGCCGCACGAAATGCTGCCGGCAAGCCCGGTCTCGTTCATGAGCTCGACCGTCACGTGCTCCAGCAGATGGCAAAGCTCGGTCTGGCCCATGCAGTCCTGGAACTCGCGACCGGAATCGCCCAGGCACAGATGCTTGGCAATCGCGGGCACCAGGTAGTACACGCGCGCCGTGGCTTCGATGTCCTCCGAGGTCATGAGCGGCATGCCGGGGTTCACCAGCACATGCGCGCAGATCTTGTCCTCGCTGACGGTGACCTTAAGGATGTTGAACAGGCCTGCCATAACTCTCCCCTACTCTTCCTTGCCCTACTCGTCGCCGTCGTGCGGGTCCGCAGAGCCCGCACCCGACACCGTCGGCTTATCTGCCGAGGGCTCGGAATCCTTCTTATCGGTTTCGGCCGGAGCGATCACGCGAATGAGCGAGATGCGCTGGCCACGCATCGACTGCACCTTAAACTTGTACCCCGCGACCTCAAACACCTCTCCGATGTCGGGTACCGAGTCGCAAAGCTCCAAAATCCAGCCGGCGATGGTCTCATAATCATCGCTTTCCTCGAGCGGCCAACCAAGCTCAATCGCGTCATCGCACGAAAAACGCCCATCGACGAGCCACTCGCGGCGCGAAAGGCGCGTGAGGTACTTGTTGTCGGGGTCGAACTCGTCCTCGATCTCGCCCACGATCTCCTCGACGATGTCCTCGATGGTGATGATGCCGGCCGTGCCACCGTACTCGTCCACGACCACTACGATCTGGTCGTGCGAGGTCTGCATCTCGGACAGCAACGGCAGGATGTCCTTGGTGTCGGGCACAAAGGCGGCGTCGCGCAAAAAGTCGGCGATGGGCTGGTCGCCCTTGCCGTCGAGCGAAGGCTGGATCAGGTCCTTGATGTGCGCGATGCCGGCGACGTTGTCGGGATCCTCGTGATAGACGGGGATGCGGCTAAAGCCGGTCTGGCGCATGGTGGACAACACGTCGGCGACCGTCTCGTCGTCCTCGCACATGGTAGTGTCCACGCGCGGCACCATGACCTCGCGGGCAACGGTGTCGCCCAGGTCGAAGATCTCGTGGATCATGCGCTTTTCCTCGTCGAGCAGGTCGTCCTGCTCCGAGACCATGTACTTAATCTCTTCCTCCGAGACGTTTTGGCGGTCGTCGGCGCTTTTAATGCGCAGGATGCGGGCCAGGCCATCGGAGCAAGCGCCGGTCAGCCACACGAGCGGACGGGCGATCTTTTGGAACACGGAGAGCGGTCCCACGACCTGCTTGGACACGCCCTCGGCGTTGGCCAGACCGATGCGCTTGGGCACAAGCTCGCCAATCACGATGGACACGAAGGCGACCGCAACGGTGATGATGACCGGCGCCAGGCCGCGCGCGATGGCAGAGAGCGGCGCGATGCCAAAGCTCGTGAGCCACGTGGCAAGCGGGTCGGACAGGCTCGTCGAGGCGACGGCAGACGAGGCAAAGCCCACGAGCGTGATGGCGACCTGGATGGTGGCGAGCAGCTGGTCGGAATCGGCGGCCAGCTTAATGGCGCGCTCGGCGCGCTTGTCGCCCTCCTCGGCCTCGTGCTCCAGCACGGCGCGCTTAGCCGTGGTGAGCGCCATCTCGGACATGGAGAAGTAGCCGTTGATGAGGGTCAAAACGAGGGTGGTGATAAGGGAGATGGTTATGTCCATCGGGAGTTTCTCGAACCTCCAAGATTCGGGACGTTAGGGTAAAACGTTGATGACAGATACGGCAATTGCACCGGCGCCCAAACGAGGACGCGGGCGCGCGGACATGGTCGCTAGATTACGAAGAGGATCACCGCCATGAACTGGAAGATGCTGCCGGCGAGCACCCACAGGTGAAACACGCTGTGCAGATAGCGCACGTTTTTGGCGATATAGAACGGCACGCCCGCGGTGTAGCACACGCCGCCGACGGCGAGCAGGGCAAGTGCCACGGGGTTGAGCAGCGCCACGAGCTCGGGCAGCTTAAAAACGACGAGCCAGCCCATCAGCAGGTAGACCAGGCCGCTTACCCAGTGCGGTTGACGCTCACGCATAAAACACTCGAGGGCGATGCCGACAATGGCAATAGCCCACACGGCAAAGAACAGCACAGCGCCGCCGTCGTTTGCGAGCGTGATGAGGCAAAACGGCGTATAGCTGCCGGCTATGAGCAGGTAGATGCAGCTGTGGTCGATAATGCGGAACACGCGTTTAGCGCCCGCGGGCTGAATCGCATGGTAGAGCGTAGAGGCTAGGTATTCGAGGATAATGCTGACGCCATAGACAATTGCCGCGGCCATGTGGGCCGGGCCCCCGCCGCGCAGGGCGGCGAATACGATCAGGAGCACCAGGCCCGCGATACCCAGCAGGCAGCCGACACCATGGGTGACGGAGTTCATGATCTCCTCGCCCACCGTGTAGTGTGGAACGGCCGCGGTCTTGGGTCGCGGCTTAGAACTGTCGCTCGAATCGGACATGCCGGTTACATCCTCCAACGTAAAGAGTTCTCAACACTATATCAAAGCGTCTAGGTACGTGCGAAATTTGCACCATACGTGACCCTTTGTTTACCCATTCTTTGCCTGTTGACGCATCAACGGCGAACGTCCATAATGCGCTTGCATTAAATGTTGATGTATTAACATCTTATAGGAAAGCTTCTTATGTCTCAAAACGCACGTTCCCATCGAAAGCTCAAGATAGCCGGCGTCGTTGCGCTGGTGCTCGTTGTCGCGCTGCTGGGGTTTGCCGGCAACTTTTTGTTTGACTTTGCCCTGAATCCCCAAGCGCCCTACACCATGAAGATGATGCAGGATAGCAAGAACGACAAAGAAGGCGAGCAGCCGGATGCCGAGGAAACCGAGGCGCGGGCGTGGTTTAAAGAGAATCGCGAGAGCAGCAGCCTCACCGCAGATGACGGAACCGAACTTGCCGCTTGGTATTTTGCCGCCTCGGAGAACACCCACGATTACGCCGTCTGCCTGCATGGATATACCAACGAGCCCATCGGCATGGCCCGATACGCCAAGCGCTTCCACGACCGCGGCATGAACGTGCTTGCGCCTGCCGCCCGCGCCCACGAGCGCTCCGGCGGCGACTATATCGGCATGGGCTGGCCCGAGCGCCTCGATATCGTCGCATGGATCGAGCAAATCGTTCAGGCTGACCCCGAGGCGCGCATCCTGGTCTTTGGCGAGTCGATGGGTGCAGCAACCGCTATGAACGTGGCGGGAGAATCTCTGCCCGCAAACGTGAAATGTATTATCGAGGACTGTGGTTATACGAGTGTTTGGGACGAGTTTTCTCTGCAGCTCAAGGACGTGTTCGGCCTGCCCAGCTTTCCCTTGCTCGATGTAGCAAACTTGGTGTGCAACGTGCGCGCGGGCTACGACTTTCATAAGGCGAGCAGTGTGGAGCAACTCAAACACGCGACGGTTCCCATGCTGTTTATCCACGGCGACCAGGACACCTTTGTGCCGTACGACATGCTCGACCAAAACTACGACGCGTGCGCCAGCAAAGTCAAGCAAAAGCTCACCATCCATGGCGCCACCCACGCCAAGAGCGCGCAAGTTGACCCCGAGCTCTACTGGAACACAGTCAACAACTTCCTCGACGAGTATTTTTAGGCAAAAAGCAACGTCTGGGGCTTTATCTGACCCCCTATTTTCGAAAGTATGCGGCAAAATCTGGAACTGCCGACCAGACCGCAGTTTTACCAACAATTTATCAGGGGTTTTGTTGCCAAAAAACGTCGTGTGCTCGGCGGTCTCGAAATTTGCCGCATACTTCCGAAAAGCCGCCCGTGAGCGCTGTGCCCACGGGCGGCTTTTGCTCTACTTGCGCCAGAAAAGCGCTTCATTTGTCCAATAACTAGGCGCTACTTGACCTCGATGAGCTCGTACTTGCTCGTGCCCAGGCCGATCTTCTCGGCGTGTGCGATACAGGCGCGCCAGTCGGTGTCGGGATGCGTGATGCAGAAGGGGTCCTTGGCCTGCTCGCCCTCCAGATGCTCGTGGTTGTGCTCCATCTTAGCCGCGCTATCGGTGAGCTCGGTGTTGGGCAGCGGCTCGGACGCCATGACGGCATCGGCACAGGCCTGGTCGATGGCGACCGGGTCGAAGCTCGCGAACATGCCGATATCGTTGACGATAGGCGTGTCGTTTTCGGGATGGCAATCGCAGTTGGGGCTGATATCCATGGCAAGCGAGATGTGGAAGCTCGGGCGGCCGTCGACGACGGCCTTGGTGTACTCGGCGATCTTGCAGTTGAGCACGTCGGCCGCAGCGTCATAGCCGGGCTTGATGCAGTCCTGGTTGCATGCCGCAATGCAGCGTCCGCAACCCACGCAGCGATCGTGGTCGATGGCGGCCACGTGCACCGTGCGGGTGTTGCCGTTGGCAAGCTCGCGCTCGCGGGTATCGTCAAACGAGATGGCGTTGTGCGCACAGATCTTTTCGCAGGCACGGCAGCCAACGCAGTGCTCGGTCGCGACGTTCGGCTTGCCGGCGGCATGCTGCTCCATCTTGCCGGCACGGCTGCCGCCACCCATGCCCAGATTCTTCATGGCGCCGCCAAAGCCTGCCTGCTCATGGCCCTTAAAGTGGGTGAGGCTAATCACGATATCGGCATCCATGAGTGCCTGACCGATCTTGGCCTCGCGCACGTACTCGCCGCCCTCGACCGGGACGAGCGCCTCGTCGGTACCCTTGAGGCCGTCGGCGATGATGATCTGGCAACCCGTGGCATACGGGGTAAAGCCGTTCTGGTAGGCGGTGTCGATGTGCTCGAGCGCGTTTTTGCGGCTACCGACATAGAGCGTGTTGCAGTCGGTAAGGAAGGGCTTGCCGCCCAGCTCCTTCACGACATCCGCGACGGCGCGGGCGTAGTTGGGGCGCAAAAAGCTCAGGTTGCCCAGCTCGCCAAAGTGAATCTTGATGGCGACGAACTTGTTCTCAAAGTCGATCTGCTCAATTCCGGCGTGGCGGATGAGGCGCTTGAGCTTGTCGAGCTGGCTCTCGCGAGCATGCGTGCGCAAGTTGGTGAAGTACACCTTAGCGGGTGCTGCGGGTGCAGTTGCGGTCATAGATCTATCCCCTCGGTCTATATGGCGTTACAGACATAAGAGGATGGTACCCGTTGAAGTAGGGTCAAAGTCAAGCGCGAAACCTAGTCGTTGGGGAGGTTCTTAAACGACTACTCTTGGACTTTGAGTGCCTCGGCCAGGCCCACACGTTTGATAGAACGCGTGTGTAGCAGCGCCACGACCAGGTAGGTCGCAAAGCCAATGCCGACGCATGCAGCCATGGACCAAGCGGGCACGTAGATCTCGATATTGCCGTTGTAGGCGAGCAGCATCGAGCGGAAGATGGCCGTGAGCGAGCCAATAATGACCGGCAGGCTTAGCACGAGCGACGCCGCCACGCACAGCGTGATCGACCGGATGTACAGATGCGAGATCTCGCTATCGCGATAGCCAAAGACTTTCATGTAGCTGATCGAACGGGCGCTGTGGTCGATCACAGCCTTGGTCAGCAGGTACATAAACAGCAGGAAGATAAACACCGCGAGCCCGACCATCATGCCGATCATTTTGCTCATCATGCCGATGAACTGGTCGCCCACGGCGCGCATGTCGTCGGGCGTGGTGTCGCCGGCAAAGTAACGCGCATCGAGGTCGAGCTTCTCGTCGCTCACATAGCCGTTAAAGTAGGCGGCGTCGTTGTCGAACAGCTCGTTAAAGTCTTCGATACTCATATAGATATTCATGTCCGACTTGGAGCCCCAGGCACAATCCTTGCCCGCGTACTCAAGGGAATAATGCTCACCCTCGTACTCGTCGCCGAGCGCGACCTTCTGACCCTCGCTCCAGCCAAACTTGTCGAGCAGACCGCCGCCAAAGACGACGCGCCCATCGCCGACGTTGAGGTCTTTCCAATAGCGCGAATCGGGCGAGATGCCGTAGACGGAAATCGTCTCCTCGCCATTACCATCGCCGCGGTCGTATTGCAGCAGGTAAACGGCGTATTTCTCGGCCTGCGCGATTGCGCCCGCGCCGTTGTCGGTCGTATTGACCGGGTGGATATCGTCGTTGTCAGTGTCAATCTTGGAGGCTTTGTCGATCAGGTCGATAGCCTCATCGCGGTTGCAGCCGAGGGCATCGGCAAGATCGTCAAGGCGCGCGTAGAGCACATCCTTCTTGTCCTGGACCTTGGCAAGCGCATCCTGCGCTACGGCCAGGCTCTCGGCAGACGGAGATGCGGTCGCAGCATCGGCTGCCGCCTGCGCTGTATCGGCCGCGTCGTCAAGCTCGTCATCGGCATCCTGAGCGGCAGAAAGCAGCGCGCCGTCAACCGACTGCAAGCGCTCGAGTGCCGACCACTGCTCGCGCTCCTCGGCAGCGCCCTCGAGCTCCAGCGGAGCCTTGAGCGTGTACTGGTGCTCGGCGACCAGGCTCGTCTCGAGGTTGTCCGCGTAGTGCGTCATCGTGGGCAGAATCGCCAGGCCAAAGAGCAGCAGCAGCGAGGCAAACGCAATGCCCACGAACAGTGTGGCAAAGTTGCCCAGGTTGCGCAGGAAGATACGCAGGCGGAAGCGGGAAACAAAGCCCATGCGCTCCGGCAGTTGCATACCACGCTTGGTACCCGACTTGCCGCTCGCTTCGTGACGAAGAAACTGCAGCGGCGTCTTGCCCATCTTGCGAAGCAGGCCCACCAGCGTGATGAGGATGAGTGCAGCGGCGGGGACCACGGCGCACTTCACAAAGATCTCCCAGCTCCAGTACACCTGGAAGGGCGGCAGGCTGTACGAACCGTAATAGAGGCCGCGCATGGGCTCGGTAAAGAACGCTATGCCGAGCGCAGTGCCCAAAAGCGCCGCGACCACGCCCACGATGGCGGGAAGCGCAAGGTAGTGCAGCACGATCTCGCGTCGACGATAGCCGCTGGCGAGCAGCGTGCCGATGATGGCGCTCTCCTCCTCGATGGTGGCATCGGTAAGGACCACAAAGACAAATGCCATGATCACGATGATAATGTCGAGCAACGTCATCCACATCATGGAGTCGCCGTCCACGTCGTCGCGTGCGTAGCCAATGCCCTGGTTGGAATCGGCGTCGATGAGGTCATCCACGCGTGCATCGGCATCGGCGAGCGCCTCCACCATAGCTTGCTCGGCATCGGTGCGGTCCGCGGTGGGGAGGTCGCGATCGGTAAAGGTAAAGGAGTAGGTGTAGGCAGGTGCACCGCCGGCGTCCTCGAGCGCGGCAAAGCCGGCGTCGCTGACCTCGGCCACGCCGTACGTGATGGTGTTCACCGTAAAGTCCGAATTGTTGAGGAACAGCGCCTGGCTATCGGGCTGGGTCATGATGCCGCAAATGGTGTAGGTTCGGCCCTCGAGCTCGACTTTATCGCCCACGGACAGGTTGTTATTGGTGGCAAAGACACGGTCGATGGCCAGCTCGTCATCCGCCTTGGGCTGCTTGCCCTCACAGTAGGACGCAATGTCCACCTTAGCGCGGTGCGCATAGGTGCGCAGCGTGCGCTTGGTGCCGTCGTCGCCGGACGCCTTTTTGATGATGGCATCGATAGAGAAATTCTTGTAGAGCGTGACGCCGCCGACGTCGCCGGCAGCATCCTCGGCGGCCTTGAGCTGGTCTTTGGTGGCCTCGAAGGAGGTGGTCACGCGGCCATCCTCAATCGTGTACGCATCGCGCATGTCGTCGATAAGACAACCGATGGAATGCGCCGCGAGCAAAAAGCCCGAGGTGAGAGCGATGCTTCCGCACATAAGCAAAAAGATACCCAGGTACTTGCCAATATTGCGGCGCAGCTCGCGCGGGAGACGTTTTGCGAGAGGTGTCATGGCGCCGCCTACCAATCGAGCTCGGCGGCCGCGACGGGCGACTCGTTGAGCTCATCCTCGACGATGCGCCCGTCGCGCAGGCGCAGCACGCGATTGGCCATGCGCGCAATGGCGGCATTGTGGGTAACGATGATGATGGTGCAGCCGTACTCGTGATTGACATCCTCCATGAGCTGCAAGATCTCCTTGGACGTCTTGTAGTCAAGCGCGCCCGTGGGCTCGTCGCACAGCAGCAGGCCCGGGTTTTTGACGAGTGCACGGCCGATGGCGCAACGCTGCTGTTGGCCGCCCGAGACCTGGCGCGGGAACTTGTTGCGGTGCTCGTAGAGGCCCAGTGAACGCAGCAGGTCGTCGATGTTGAGCGGGTTTTTGGACAGGTGTGCCGTGACCTCGATGTTTTCCTTGATGGTGAGGTCGGGCACCAGGTTGTAGAACTGGAAGACAAAGCCCAGCTCACGGCGTCGGTATTCGCCCAGGTCGGTGGGCTTGAGCACCGTGAGGTCGCAGCCGTCCACCAGAATAGAGCCGGCGTCGGCATCCTCCAGGCCGCCGATCAGGTTAAGAAAGGTCGACTTACCCGAGCCCGAGGGCCCCAACATGACGCAAATCTCTCCGCGGTTGATGGACGTGTCGATGCCGTCGAGCACCGTTAGGCATGCATCTCCATCGCCGTAGTGCTTTTTGAGATCCTTAACCTGGACGTAGGCTTCCTGCGCTTCCATGGTATCCCCCATTGTTAGCCTCGTACTACTTTATGAGCGTAATAGTAAACCTTGGCGAACTATTTTGGAGCGAGGTCTGGACTTTATTTCAGACTAGGCGCGGGATTTGGCGCGTGCGAGGGCGAGGCCCGCGGCGGCGATGGCCACGGCGAAGAGTGCCGTGACGCCCAGGTCGCAGGCGATGTCGCCCAGCACGGCGGACGTCAAATCCGAGGCGAGCGCCTTGCCGATCGCGTCGTTCACCCAATATGTCGGCACAAAGTGCGCCACCGTCTGCACGGCCGGGCCCATCAGCGACAGCGGCATCCAGGCGCCGCCCAAAAACGTCATGAGCATGCCGAGCAGGTTGCCCACACCGTTGAGCAGCTCCTCGCGCGCACCCAGGCTCGACAGCGCAAAGCCAACGGCCAGCGGCGTGCACGCCAGGGCAAACGTCGCTGCCAGCGCCAAGCACACACGGCCCGCGCCGACCTCGGCGACCGCACCGGCAAAGCCCACGACGCCCATCATGCTCGACACAAACCAGATGCAGACGGTGATCACGGCGGCGGCCGCAAACACGGCAAGCGAGCGCCGGCGCTCGGAGATTGGACCGGCATCCATACGACGCACGCGCTCGGGCTCGTTCATGCCCGAGAACACCAGACCCACCGACACGATGACCGACGAGATAATCGCGTACGCACCAAAGTTGAAATACGACTCGAGCGTGGCGGCGGCCGTCGAGTCGACCTTGACCTGATCGATCTCGACCTCCGCACGCTTCGCGGCCGCATGCTCGGCCGCCTTGGCGACGTCACCGTTGGAGGCAGTGGGCTCAAGTGCCGCCGCAGCGCCCGCGAGCGAGATCCAGCGCGAGGCCTCGGCAGACGAAAGCGCCGCCGCCATGGTGCCGGAGCCGTACGTCACGTCGAGTTTGGGCAGGGACTCCCCCGCGCGAGCGGCCGCAACGAGGTCGCCCTCAAACCCCTCCGGGATAAAGAACACGCAGTCGGCGCTGCCCTTGGCGCTGTTGCTATTGGAGAGCGCGTCCGCAAGGTCGTAGGTGTCGTCGCCGACGCCCGTGACCAGCTCAAAGCGCGAACCCAGATGCTTGGTAAGCGCACGCGAAAGGTCGCTGTCGTCGCGGTCGACCACAATCACGTTGGCATCGTAGGGCTTGTACTCGGTGAGCTGCGACGAGTTCCAGCTCACCGATGCCGCGATGAATACGCCCATGAGCGAGATGAACACCGTATAGATGAGCAGGTAGAACGGGTGCGCCAGCGCCATGCGAAGCGCGGTCTTAAAGGTGCTCATAGCGGCTCCTTCCAAAGATCAGCGTGGCGGCGGCAACGAACAGCAGCGCCATAAGGACCAGTGCGCCGGCGCGAACGGCAAAGGGGCCCAGGTCCTCAAAGAAATACAGGCGGTTGAACATGTCGCAGATAAGCTTGACGGGGTTGAGCCAGCACTCGGCAGGGCAGGCGCGGGCGACGTCGTCGGCAAGCGCCATCGCCGGCTCGCCGTAGAGGCCGGCGAACAGGGCGCACGTGGTAGCAAAGCCCGTAAGGATGCCGGACTTGGACGCCTTGCCGCCCTTAACGGGAAGCGTGCCCACAAAGAGCCCCAGGCCCGTGGCGGCAAGCGCGGAAGCGGCGCCGCCCACCAGACACAGTCCCTCGCGCCCGCCAAAGTCGACGCCCACGACCAGGCGCACATAGCCAATCGCGATCGTCATCGAGGCGAAGGAGACCAGCCACGAGCCGACAAAGATGCCGGCCAGCGACGCCGTCTTGGAAAGGCCGCCCACGCAGCGGCGCGCGCCAAGGCCCGACAGATTGGGCTGCAAATCGACGACGCTCAAGGCAGCAAACTCGGCAGACATCATCGCAACCAGGCCAAAGAGCGCGTAGTAGTAGATGACCGTGCCATCGGGCGTGGTGCGCGTCAGGCTAACGCGGCGGGTGCCGCCCTCGAGCGACAGGGCGCGCGCAACCGCCTCCGGGTCGGCGAGCGCCGCCGGGTTGTCCTGGGCAATCTGGGACATGAGCTCGGCATTTTGCGCATACGAGCTTGCCACCGTCTCCAGAATGCTGCGGTCGGTCAGCACCGACGAGGCGCGCGAGTTGTCATAGCTCGAAAGCAGCGTGAGCTTGGGCGTGCCCGCGTCGTCGACCGTGTAGATGCCCGCGACCTCGCCGGACTTGAGCGCTTTGCGCGCGGCAGCCAAGTCTTCGCACTCGTGGATCTCGAGCAGCTGGTCGTCGCCTCCCTTGGCAAGCGACGTCGCCACGTCCTTAAAGGTCGAGGCGTCCCAAGCCTCATCCGCCACGACGGCCACCGGCACCGGGTCGACCGTGCCGTCGGAGCTGAGGTTCGCAAACATAAACATGAAAATCGTGGAAAGCGCGACGGGAAAGATCGCGCCCCAAACCCACGTGCTCGGCCGGCGCAGCAGCGTCTTGACCGTGGTGATGATGGTGTTGAACATGGCTGCCCCCTAGTCGCGCAGCTCGCGGCCGGTGATCTCGAGGAACACGTCGTTGAGAGTCGGCGGCTCGCTCCACACGCGGCCGAGCGCCACGTCGGCGGCGCGCAGCGTATCGAGGATGTCGACCAGATTGTGCGGGCTCGCTTCGCAGGTGCAGACGAGCTCGCCGCCCGACAGCCCAACCGAAAGCACATGCTCGAGGGCGCGCAGGCGCTCAACCGTGGCGGTCTCGACGGCGCCGACCTCGACGGTCACGCGCTCGCCCATCTGAATCATGCGCTTGAGTTCGTCGTTGGTGCCCTGCGCCAGCACGCGGCCGCCGTCCATGATCATGATGCGGCTGCAAATCTGCTCGACTTCCTCCATGTAATGGCTGGTATACACCACCGTGGCGCCCTCGTCGCGCAGGCGGCAGATGCCCTCCAGGATGGCGTTGCGGCTCTGCGGGTCGACCGCCACCGTGGGCTCGTCAAAAAAGATGAGCTCGGGCTCGTGCGCGATACCGCAGGCGATGTTGAGGCGACGCGCCAGGCCGCCCGAGAGCTTGCCGGGGCGAAACTTGGTAAAGTCGCCCAGCCCGACAAAGTCGATCGCCTCGTCCACCAGCGCGCGGCGGCGCTTGCGGTCGTTGACGTAAAGGCTGCAGAAATAGTCGATGTTCTCGCGCACGGTGAGTTCGTCGAACACCGCCACCTGCTGCGGCACCACGCCGATGCGACGCTTGAGGTCGTAGCGGGCGGGCGTCATGGGCTCGCCGAACAGCTCGATGGTGCCTTTGTCGTAGGCGAGCAGCTGCAGAATGCAGTTGATGGACGTGGTCTTGCCCGAGCCGTTGGGGCCGAGCAGGCCAAAGATCTCGCCGGGGGCGATGCTCAGGTTAAAGTGGTCGAGCGCGATAAGATCGTCGTAGCGCTTGACGAGGTTTTCGACGTGGACGATATCTGCCATGAGGCGGCCCTTCTGTTGATTGCGGCCCGGTACGATTGCATCATCGCAGGAGCAGGCGGCGCGCACCAGTGAGCTTTGTCACGAGTGCGGGGGGGGCGAAACCCCCGCTCGCGCGAGCAATCGACGCCGCTTTGCCGCGCGGGAGGAATGTCACGGGTGCCCCGGGCGGCGCCTCCCCCGCGCGCAGCATCGCTTACAATACCCGTATGAACAGGCTTTTCGACAAATCGATTGTGCTGGCGTGCTGTATTGCGGCCGCCGTGGGCCTTGCTGTGGACGCTCGCCTAGTCGCGGCGTTTTGTCTTGGCGTTATTGCCACCTCGCTGGCCGAGCTCGCGCAGGGGGAACGCGCCCGGCGCGCAAGCGAGGCCACGAGCTGCGCTTACATCATCGCGGCTGTCTTCGTGCCGCCGTTTATACCGTTTGCGCCTCTCGCCTTCTATGACATTGCGCGGCGCGTGCGCCGTGAGCACGCCTGGGTCGCGCTGGGCATTGGCATCGCCTTTGTCTTTGCGCTCGTCGCGGACCTTCGTGCCGATGCGCTCACTGCCCGAACGCTCCTGCTGACCGCCATCCTTTCGGTTGCCGCCACCTTGTTATCGCTACGTACCGCCCAGCTAGAGCGCGAGCAGCAACGCATGCGCCGTACCCGCGACGAGCTGCAGGAACGAGCCCTCGCGCTCGAGGCATGCAACCGCGACCTTGCCGATCGTCAGGACTACGAAGTCGAGCTCGCGACGCTCGCCGAACGCGCCCGCATCGCGCGCGAGATCCACGACAATGTGGGCCACCAGCTCACGCGCGCCTCGCTGCAGGCCGAAGCGCTGCGCGTGGTCCACGCCGACGAGCCCGGCGTCGCCGCCGATTTCGCCGACGTCAAACGCACGGTTGACGAGGCGCTCCAGCTTGTGCGCACCAGCGTCCACGCGCTCAACGACAACGCTGTCGACCTTTCCGTGCAGCTCGAACGCATTGTTGAAGGCGCGCGCTCGGACGGCGGTCCGCAGATTGAGCTTGAAGTTATGACCGAGCATGCACCCGCAAACGTCGCCAACTGCTTTGCCGCGGTCCTGCGCGAGGCGCTCTCCAACACCATGCGCCACGCTTGCGCCCAGACCGTCACTGTACGATGCATGGAACATCCGTCGTTTTACCAGCTCATCGTTACCGACGATGGCGTGGGCGGGGTCCAAGCAAGCGGCCGCGGCGCCGCGGAGGGCATGGGGCTTGCCTCCATGCGCGAGCGCATCGAGGCGCTTGGCGGCACCTTCACCGCCGACTCGCGTGCCGGCGCCGGCGGCTGGCGCGTGTTTGCCACCGTTCCCAAACAGCAAGGAGATGAGGGCCGATGAGGCTCATCGTTGTCGACGACGACCGCTTGGTGGTCGATTCGCTCAAGATTATCTTGGGCGCCCAGCCGCAGATCGAGGTGGTGGGCACCGGCGCCAATGGCGACGATGCGGTGGCGCTCTACGCCGAGCACGCACCCGATATTGCACTGCTCGACATTCAGATGCCGGGGCGCGACGGCCTTTCGGCGGCACGCGAAATCCTTGAGCGCGATCCTGCGGCACGCGTGGTGTTTCTGACGACATTCTCGGATGACGAGTACATTGTGTCGGCGCTCAAGCTCGGCGCCCGCGGCTACCTGATCAAGACCGATGTCGCCGCCATTCCGCCGGCGTTGGCGCAGGTCATGGACGGTAAACGCATACTCGAGGGCAAGGCGATCGAGGACATCGACTTTGACGGAACGGGCGTCAAAGCGGGCACGCCCCGCCGGCCCGCAGCCTTCGCCAGCCTGACCGACCGCGAGTTCGAAGTCGCCGAGCTCATCGCCCGCGGCCTCGACAACAAGGAGATCGCCGCCACCGCCTACATGGGCGAAGGCACCGTGCGCAACCACATCAGCTCGATCCTGGCAAAGATGGGCCTGCGCAACCGCACGCAGATCGCCATCGCCTACCTGCGAGGGTAGTTGCCCAAAGACCGAGCCCCCCGGCATAGCAAAATGGCTGCTACCGATTTAACGCCATTTCAAAACTATGCCGAATTACGGGGCTAAAGTCGGGACCCTCATCCATACCCACGTTTTCTGCAAAATGACGGCTCGTCTACCTGCGGTTTTATTCTTGCAACTATCGACATGGTTGGGGGTTCGCGATTCAGCCCCGTAAACCGACATAGTTTTGGAACAGTGGGGTCACATACCGACACCCCGCAAGCCGTACGGAGCCAAAAATGATCCGTTTTCCTCCGTCCCCAACGGATCAACTCAAAACTATGCCGGTTTACTACGATGAATCGCCCACCTTCGACCACGGCAAATTGCGCGCTTGCAAAACCGCAGGTAGAACGCTTGCAATAATTAGAAAAATGCAGTCATGGTCGGGAATGTCGAATTCATCGTAGTAAACCGGCATAGTTTTGTTCGGGCGGCCTTGCACGAGTGCCTCCGCAAGCCTCGCGGGACCAAAATGATCCCTTTTCTTCCGCTCGCGGAGATCGGCTGACGGCGCCCGCCACGAAATCGGCCCATCTACTACGTTTGACTCGATACCCCCGACCATACCTCTGTTTTCAGAAAACCGCAGGCGTTCTACCTGCGGTTTTGTTTTTGTGTTTTTCAGCATGGTCGGGAACAGGCAGTCAAACGTAGTAGATGGGCCGGTTCCATGGCAAGCCCTTCTCGCCTACGCACAAAAGCGCCGCCACGGAGAAGGGAGATGTCTCCGTGGCGGCTGGGGGTGGGGCGGGGCTATGTTTTGGCTCCCCGCCAGCGGCCCGGGGCCTTTTGGCCCCGGGCGCTGTCAGCGCGCCTAGCGCTTACGGATACCCCAGACTAGGGCTCCGACGCCGGCCATGGCTATGACGAATGCCATGAGCAGTGCGGCGGCCTGCTGGTCACCCGTGGTGGGCAGGAAGCCCTTAACCGTCTTGACGATATTCGTCACGGTCTTGGGCGTGCCGGGATCGGGCGTAGGCGCAGGAGTCTCGGGCTTCTTGTACGTGTTGTTGAACACGATGCCCTCGACACTCTTGTCGCCCTTGGTAAAGGCAACGCTCGCCTTGAGGTTGCCCTCGCCGTCGTCGACCACGTTGACGGTCGCGGTAAAGACGGACTTGTCGTAGGTCATACCGGCCTCGTCGCCCTTGACCTCGCTGATGGTGTAGACGTACGTACCAGGCTCGTCGTACTCGAACTTGTCGAAGCTGATCTTGCCGTCGGCATCGTTGGTGACGGTGGACTCGGCGTCCTCGCCAACGAGCTTAAAGCTAAACTCGTCCTTCTTGAGTTCGCGTCCCTCGAGCACCTTGATGGCGCCGATGGAAACCTGCGTGGGCATGGCGTGATACTTGTTGGTAAAGCCAGCCGACTCGGTGGTTCCCTCGAGCTTGTGCGTCGCGGCCAGCGTGCCATCGCCGTTGTCGGAGACGGTGGTCACGACGGTGTAGGTCGTGCCGTCATAGGTGACGCCCTTGTACAGGCCGAGCGCGTTGGGGCAAGCCTCGCGCAGCGCGTACGTGTGCGTGCCTGGTGCCTCGTAGCGGATCGGGCTCAGCGTAACGTTGCCGTTGGCGTCGTTGGTGCCACTAGCGACAGTCACGCCGTCCTCGAGCAGCTCAAACGTGAACTCGCCAGCTGCAAGGTCGCGGCCGGTCAGACGCTTAACCGTCTTGACCTGATCGGTCACGACAGAATCGGCGGGCGTCACGCTGTAGGTGTTGGTGAACGTGAAAGCCGCACCGTCGTCGCCGTTGCGCACGACACTCAGGTGTCCGGCGCCGTCATCGGTCACGGTGTAGGAAACCTTGCGCGCGGTGTTGGCGTCGTTAGTCACGCCAGGGGCGGTACCGGACTCGGTCACCGTGTAGGTAAAAGTGTGCGAACGAGGAGCGATAGGGGCTGCGGGCTCGGACTCGTCGTTGGACCCATCGGTCTCGGCAGCGTCGGCGTCAACCTCGGCCTCGTCGGCGTTGGCTTCGGCGTCGCTCGATGCGTCGTCAGAAGCATCGGTCGTCACGCCCAGAGCGCGGTTGAGGTCCTCGAGCGTAAAGTGGATCTTGCCAAAGTCCACGTTGCCGGCCGCGTCATTGGTTGCGGTCGTATGCTCGGGCATCGGGGCGCCCGCCTCATCGGCAGTCACGGTAAAGGTGAACTTGCCCACAATGTCTGCCGGGGTCAGGCCCTCGGCAGCCTGGAGCTTCTTGGTACCAGCGAGCGCGGCGTCAACGGCATCGGCGCCATAGACATTCTCAAACACAGGCTCAGTGCCACCGTAGTCAGGCTTCGCCGTCAGGGTGCCGTCGCCGTTGTCGACGACGATAACCTTAAAGCTAAAGCTCGGCTTCGCGGCGGTAATACCCTTTGCTGTGAGCGGGGACGTGTACTCAAACGCCGTGTAGTTGATGGTCCACGCGAGCTTGGCATCCGTGTCGGTGCGGATGGCGCGCCCGGTGCTTACCAGGTCAGCGAGCATCTTGGTGTCGTAATGCAGCGTGCCAAAGCTTACCTGGCCGTTATAGTTGAACGCCGGCGTGCCACTGATGGCTTCCGTCTCGCCCGCATAGGCGATGCCAAAGTAGAACTCGCCGTCGGCCAGCGGACGGCCGGTCAGGGTCTTGGTGGCGACAATCTGTGCAGAAACGCCCGGGTTATCGGTCGATGCGCTATAGCTGTTTTCGAACGGGACCAGAGCGCTCTCAACCTTGTTCTCGCCGCTCTTGTGGATTGTCTCGTGCGTGCCCTCGGGACCGCCGGAGACGGTCGTGGTAGCGGTAAGCGTACCGGCGCCGTCATCGGCGATAACGATCGTCACCGTGCGCTCGGCGTTGTCGTAGGTGTAACCGGGCTTGCCGTCGTTCTTCTCGGCCACGGTGTATTTGAAGGTCTTGCCGGCGTCAGCCTGCGTAAACTTGACCTCATGGCCCGCCAGAATGTCAATCAGACCGACCGTTGCCTCTGCCGTTGCAGGGGATTTGAAAGTGTTGGCCCCGGGCAGCAGACCAAGTGCGTTGGCCGAAGCCTCGTCGGCGGGCGTCACGGTAAAGCTAAACTGGCCCTCAGTCATGGGACGTCCGGAGAGGGTCTTGCTGAGCTTAAGGCCGCCGGCCGCGGCGTAATCGAGCTCAGTGCGGTACGTGTTGGTGAAGTGGCCGTTTTCCTTCTTGGTGACGTTGGCGGTCAGGACGCCCTCGCCGTTCTCGGTCACGGTCACTTCGGCGGTCGCGACATGCCCGTCATACGTCATGCCGGCCGCGTTGCCCGCGTTCTCGCGGATCTCGTACTTGTAGGTTCCGGCGGCAGCGTAGTGGATCTTGCCGAACTTGATGGCGGCGATGCCATCCTTCGCGTCCTTCTTGTTCACGGTTACGGTTGCGGGATCGGGCAGCGGGGCGCCCTCGGGAGCGGTGATGGTAAAGCTGAACTCGTCTGCATCCGTCCAGTCGCGGCCGTCGACAGCCTTGCTCAGGCCAAAGTCGAGCTCTGCATCGAGCGGGGTCACGCTATAGGCGTTCTTGAAGGTCGCAGACGTGGCGTCCTTCAGGACATGCTCGGCCTTGAGTGCGCCGTCGCCGTTGTCGGTGATGGTCGTCTCGACGGTATAGGTCGTGCCGTCGTAGGTGATGCCCTTGCCGATGGTTCCGCCGTTGGCCTCGCGCAGCGTATAGGTGTGCTTGCCGGGTTTGTCGTACTTGACGGCGCCCATCGTGATCGTGCCGTCGGCACCGTTGGTGCCGGTGGCGACGACCTCGTCGCCCTCGACGAGCTCGAAGGAGAACTCGCCTTCCTTGAGGTCGCGCCCGGTCAGGACCTTGTTCGCCTTGATCTCGTCGGTGACGCTGGAGTCCGTAGGCGTCAGGTTGTAGGCGTTCTTGAACTCGGCAACCTTGGCGTCCTTCAGGACATGCTCGGCCTTGAGGGTGCCGTCGCCGTTATCGGTGATGGTGGTCACGATGGTATAGGTCTTGCCGTCGTAAGATATACCGTTGCTGGCGGTTCCGCCGTTGACCTCGCGCAACGTGTAGGTGTGCTCGCCGGCCTCGGTGTACTCGATGGCAGTCATCGCGATCTTGCCGTCGGCGGCGTTAGTGCCGGTGGCGACGACATCGTTACCCTCGACGAGCTCGAAGGAAAACTCGCCGGCCTTGAGGTCGCGCCCAGTCAGGAACTTGGTCGCGGCGATCTTATCGGTGACGCTGAAGCTCTTGGGGGTCAGATTGTAAGCGTTCTCGAACTTAATGTTCTTGACGCCCTCGGCACTCTTCAGCTCGTGCGTAGCCACCAGCTGGCCCTTGTCGTTGTCGGCAATGGTCGTCACGATGGTGTAAACCGTGTTGTCATAGGCAATACCACCGGCGTTGCCCTTAACCTCGTGCAGCGTATAGGTGTGCTGACCTATCTCGGTGTACTTGATGGGGCTGAACGTAACGTTGCCATCGGCGGCGTTCTTGACGGTCTCGATAAGCTCAGAGTCCTCGCCCTTAACCTCGCGCAGCTCAAAGCTGAACTCGCCGGCCGCAAGGTCGCGCCCGGTCAGGGACTTGGTCACGTCAATCTTGTCGGTAACGCTGGACTCAGCAGGATTCGCAGTGTAGGTGTTCTCGAACTTGGCCTTGCCCGAGGTCACCTCCACATCAGCGCTCAGCTCGCCCTTCTTGTTGGGAATCACCGTCACGGTAATCTCCGCGACGTTCTTGCTGTAGGCGATGCCATCGATAGTTTGACCAGCGTTCTTCTCGCGGACCTCATAGGTGTACTTGCCCGGCTCGGCATAAGTAATCTTGTCAAAGTTAATGGCTGCCTTGTCCTTGTCGAGATCGGCATTGGTCACAGTTACGGTCGCGGGGTCGGGCATCGGGGCATTGTTGTCGGACGTCGCGGAGAGCTCAAACTCAAACGCATCCGTACCCGTCCACTCGCGGCCCTCGAGCACCTTGGTCAGACCAAACTCCGCCTTGGTATCCACCGTTGCCGGCGTCATGTTGTACGCAAAGCTAATCTTGCCGTTATTGCCCAGGTGAGAATCAATGTGCGTTGCGCTCGCCTTGGACGACGTGTCATTCCACCTGGGATTGAGCACGTCGGACGCGGTGCCGGTCGCGTTGGGGTTCTTGTCGGTATGAAGCTCGTCAATAAATGCCAGGCGCGCGGTTCCCGCACTAAACGACAGGTTACCGTCCTTATCGCGAACTATGGCGCCGTCAAGCTTCGCAGCGTCGCGGCCGATAAACTCGATGACGGCGGTGGCGGGCTTGGCCACGCCGTTTTCGCCCTGCTCCTCAAACTCATCCTTGTAGTAATAGATGCCGGTATCTGCCAGCGGATTCTTTGCAGGCTGCGTGCAGTCCTTGTCCGTGTAAATAGGGGTCTGCTTCTGGAAGTAGTAGTAGCGGTTGGTGTCGGCAGGCTCAAAGTTCGCGATCGTATCGCCCAGCGCGCCAGCGTTCCACTTGTTCGCGTAGAAGTTAACGGTCTTGGAACCGTTCTCCCCGGTGGTCGTATTGCTCTTGATGTAGTCCTCGAGCCCCTTTACGTTCTTGGGCGTAAACAGGTTATCGAGCGCTTCTTTCTTAACGCTCGAGGTGTAGTTCACCTGAATGGGCTCAGTATTGTCGACCGTAAGCACGCCGTCGGTGATCTTAAAGTGGCGCAGCGGAATCAGCGACGCAGGAATCTTAACCGTTACGATATCGCCGGTCTGAGGCTTGCCCTCTTCGGCATGCTGAACGGTGATGACCAGGTTCGCAGCGGCACCAGAAAATGTGTAGGTGTCGACGTTACCCTCGGGCTTCTTTGACGGTTTTTCAAACGTCTCTCCACCATACACGACGGACGTAAAGTTGTCGACCTGCATAAAGTCGCCCAGCTCATCGGTAAACGTGATGTAGCCGGACTTATGCTCGCCATAACCGCTGTGAACTTCTGTCGGGTAACCAGTTTGGATAATGCTTCCCGAGATCTCTTCGAAGATTTTCTCGAGCTCAGAGGCGCTGGTTGCCGACTTGTAGTAGTCGGAGTTTTCCGCACGCGTGCCATAGTCGATGACCCACTCGCCCCAGAAAGAGATGCTTGACGTGGCACCAGGATAGTTGCTCGACACAGCATGCATGAACTTGTTCACTTTGCTCGTGCCTTCAGCTGTGGGGTCGGCGCTGGGATTTGCTCCGTTAAAGATGCCAATAGTATAAATGTCGGCACCATTAGCTTTGAGGCTCTTGGCGCTAGCGATGGCGCTATCGGCAACACTTGCCTGGAATCCACTTGAACTCGTAGGTGAGCCATCGGTAAAGAACACAACAATCTTCTTGGCATCTGCACGACCAGAATTAATAGTAATGTTCTCGGCCAGCTCCAGACCATAGTCGGCTTGCGTGGAACCGGCAGGTTTGATGTTGCCAACCGTGTCCTTGAGGCTATCCGCATCCTTGCCCTTGCAGGACGTCAGGTTCTTCATGGTCTGCGAGTAGTTGTAGGTGTACCGTCCATCACGATAAGTGTCGTTGCCGACCTTATCAGTCTTCTTCTTGCCCGCAAACTTTACGATGGCAACCCGATGCTGCTTGGACGCATCTGTAATGCTTTGGTTTTGCGCGGCGATGGCGTCAATAAAGGTATTGGCGGCCGTCTTTAGCGCATCGATGCGCTTTGTGTTGTCGCCCGTGCCCATAGGGTCGTCCATCGAGCCAGAAGCATCCAGCACCATCACGATGTCGAGCGGCTTGCCGGAAATCGTCGTATCGGATGTCGAAGAGATGGCAGACAGCGTGGTCAGGAAATCCGAATCCCCGCTCTCGACTGCCTTGACCGTCTTGTCGGTCCAGATTCGGCCGACGTTTTGAGTTGTTACTTCCTTTCCGTTATAGCCGCCGGCCCAGAACTTCCAGTAGTTGCTGGTGTCGGGGTCGACGACCTTTCCGGTCATTGTCGGTCCGTCCATTCCGGTGCTGGACCTGGCGTTGGCCTCGGGCAGCATGGCAAATGCTGCAGCCGGCAACACAAGCACTACGGCAAGTATCACCGCCAAGAGACCCCTCGTGTACTTACTCATCGCGT
This sequence comes from Collinsella sp. CM84Y_54, assembly GCF_036317945.1. NCBI lineage: Bacteria > Bacillati > Actinomycetota > Coriobacteriia > Coriobacteriales > Coriobacteriaceae > Collinsella > Collinsella sp. CM84Y_54. The sequence continues at coordinate 114,235 of NZ_JAWQCX010000004.1, read as the reverse complement.
CTCCCTTCTCGCGGTCTCAGACCTTGCAACAGCCTAAAGTTACGAAATGAGACACAATTTGGGCAGGTGACACATGTTCCAGATTCCGTTTTGGGCGTGAGACAAATGTCTCACCAAAGTTGAGACACGGCATTTTCGCAGGAAAACGGGTGCGACTCGGAGCCATCAGGCAAAAATGATCCGCTTTCTTCCGTCCCCGGGGGATCAATTGGTGGTGCTCACCACGAAACCGGCCCATCTACTACGTTTGACCCGATACCCCCGACCATAACCGCGTTTCATGAAAAACCGCAGGTGCTCTACCTGCGGTTTTTATTTCGCATTACTTGCCATGGTTGAGGGCAGCGGCTTAAACGTAGTAGATGGGCCCATTTCGTGGCAGACGGGTCACGTGGCGGCCCTCGCAAGGCAAAAAATGATCCGTTTTCCTCCGTCCCCGGGGGATCAAAGGCTGTTACGGATATGGTGCCATTTCAAAACTATGCCGGATTACTACGATAAAAACGAGGTCGCCGATCACGCGCGACTTTTTCACTAAACTGCGAGCCGTCTACCTGCGGTTTTTGTTTTGCCAAATGCGGTGTGGTTGAGGGTAGGCGATTTATCGTAGTAAACCGGCATAGTTTTGTTCGCAGTGGTACAACCGCGCGTTTAAGCGCGGGGCCGGTGGGGCAATCTTGCCCCACCGGCCCCTATTCCAACTCTATTCCAACGCTACTCCGGCTTGGTTTCTACCGTGGGAGTCTTGTCCGCCGCAACTGGAGTGCGGGCGGTGTCCATAGTCAGGCAGTGTTTGGGACAGCTTTCGATGCACTCACCGCACACCACGCAGGCATACGGGTCAATCGACCAGGTACCACCCTTGCGATCGACCGTGAGCGCGCCCGCCGGGCAGCGACGTGCGCACATACCACAGCAAATGCACACATCCATGTCGTTGACGATATGCCCGCGCAAGCGCTCGGGCGCCGCCAGCTTCTCCTGCGGATAGCACACCGTTACCGGCTGCTTGACCATAGAGCCCCAGGCCGTCTTGGCAAATGTCAGCAAACTCATGCCGCGCCTACCTTTCCGTGCAGCTAATGCAGGGGTCGATGGTCAGGATAATCATGGGCACGTTGGCAAGGAGCACGCCCTGCAGCGCATGCGTCAGACCCGCCAGGTTCTGCGACGTCGGCGTGCGCACGCGGAAACGGTCCAGGTTCTTGGTGCCGTTGCCGCGCACATAGTAGTACGCCTCGCCGCGCGGCTGCTCAATCACAACCTCGCCGCACGCGCCGTCGGCCGGTGTGAGCTTGGTACGCCCGCCAATGCCGTCGTGCGGAATCTTGCCGACAAGCTCCTTGATAATGTCCATGGCCTGCGTGACCTCGGCACAACGCACCTGGCAGCGGGCATAGCAGTCGCCATCGCTAGCAACGATGGGCTCAAACGCAGCCAAGTCCGCATAGGCACCGTCGCCAAACATGCGCACGTCATAATCCACGCCCGAGGCACGACCGAACGGGCCGACCATCGAAAGCTCCAGCGCGTCCTTCTTGCTGATCATGCCCACGCCATGCAGGCGCTCGCCGCAGCTATTGTCGTCCAAAAACGTATGCACCAGGGCCTCGTAGTCGGGGCGCATGGCATCAAGCGTCTGGACAATACCCGCCAGCTCGGAGTCCTCGATGTCATGCTTAAGGCCGCCGACCTCGTTAATCGAAAGGATCACGCGGCCGCCGCAGGCGCTCTCGAAGATCTTGAGAATCTGCTCGCGCAGGGTCCACGACCGATAGAACAGCGCCTCGAAGCCAAAGGCATCGGCGAGCAGGCCCAGCCACAGCAGATGCGAGTGAATGCGCGAAAGCTCGTGCAAAATGGTGCGGATATACTGCACGCGGCCGGGCACCTCGATGTCGAGCATGCGCTCGCAGGCGCTGGCATAGCCGCAGCTGTGGCCCACGGCGCAGATGCCGCAGATGCGCTCGGCGATGTAGCCAAACTGGTGCATGTCACGCTTTTCGGTGAGCTTCTCGAGTCCGCGGTGCACAAAGCCGATCTGCGGAATTGCCTCGAGAACGCGGTCGTCCTCGATCACCAGGTCCAGATGAAGCGGCTCGGGCAGCACCGGGTGCTGCGGGCCAAACGGAATAACGGAGCGATGTGCCATGGACCTTACGCCTCCTTTTTATGCTTGTCGCGGGCGGCCTTTGCGGCAAGCGCCGCACGGACCTTGGCCGCTTTCTCGGGATCCATGGCGGCGAGCTTTGCCTCCATCTCGGCAGCCTTGAGCGCCGCCTTGGCAGCAGCCTCATCGTGCTGAGTATCGGAGCCGGCAGCCGCAGCGGGCTGGGCGACGGCAGCGCCCGCAGCATCGTCGGCGCCCGCAGTGCCCTCCCCCGCAGTGGCCGTGGCAGCGGCAGCCTTTTCGGCCGCAGCCTTGCGCGCCTTGGCCTCTGCAACCGCGCGGACCTTCATGGCCTTCTCGCGCGCAGCCTTCACCTCGGGCGTGATAACGCTCATGGGCTCGGCCGTTGAGACCTGGTAGAAAAAGCCCTTAAAGTCGACCTGCATATCGGTAATGGCAAGACCAAACAGGTCGTGCGCTTCGTTCTCAAACGGAAATACTGCCGGATAGTACGAGCTGATGGACGGAATCTCCTGGTACTGATCAATTCCCTCAACCACCAGGTTCTCGATCGCATAGCTGCCGTCCTGCGCGATCTGCTCCTGAGCAGCCCGAACGTTGATAAACGTATAGACCAAGCGATACGAGCCGTCGTCGACGTTGCGCTCGGCGTGCATTTGCACAAAGCGCGCGCCGACGCCCTTGAGCGCCTGGACATGCGGCAGGAGCTCGTCGATCCCGACGGTGGTATAGATTGCCTTTTGCATTACTCGGCCTCCTTTGCAGCGACGGGCGTCCCAGCAGGTGCGTCGCCAGCGACGGGCGCGGCGGGCTTCCCGGCAGGCGCGCCACCGACACCATCAGCCCCGGCCCCAGCCGCAGCCACAAACCCGTCCTCGCCCAGCTCAACGCCACCGTCCCAGGTAGCGGCGCCGCCCACGGTGAGCGGATCGCCGCCGGCGCGCATCACGGCCTCCTTCTGGTCCAGAATGCCGCACGCCTCCACGATGGCATCGATCACGGTCTCGGGGCGAATGGCGCACCCGGGCGCGTACACATCCACGGGAATCGCGCGGTCCACGCCGCCGATCACGTTGTAGGCATCGCGGAACACGCCGCCCGAACACGCGCAGATGCCGCACGCCACCACGCACTTGGGCTCGAGCATCTGGTTGTAAATCTGACGCACAACGGGCAGGTTCTGAGCATTGACCGAGCCTGTCACCAAAAAGATATCCGCATGCTTGGGGTTGCCGGTGTTGACCACGCCAAAGCGCTCCGCATCGAACAATGGCGTGAGCGAGGCCAGCACCTCGATATCGCATCCGTTGCAGCTCGAGCCGTCGTAATGAATAACCCACGGCGAGCGCGACATTTTATGATCCATGGATGCCGCCTCCTAAATAAACACGTCGACGAGGATGGGCATAAGGTTGAGCAGGCCAAACACCAGCGCCACGCCCCAGCCGAGCTTAAAGCAGCTGCGCCAGGTACTACGGGCAAAGGTGTTGTCGATCAGGACCTCGACAAAATACGTCGCGGCCATCACGACCAGGGCGACCAGCCAGCTCACCGGGTTGTCCCAAACAAAGAACATGCCCACCCACATCAAAAACAGCACGGTCTCGCACCAGTGCATAAGGGTCATCTTGGCCAGCGTGCCGCCGCTCATCTCGGTGGCGACGCCCTGAACGATCTCCTGATGCGCGTGATGCGAGTACGAAAGGTCAAACGGCGACTTGCGCAGCTTGATGGTAAGCACCGCGAGCAGCGCGAGAAAAATGGGCGCGCTGTACACGATGATGGGGGCCGACTGCCCCGTCACGGCGATGGAATCAAAGCTGTCGGTGGCAAGATACAGGCCCACGCTCATCAGCAGAACGGCGGGCTCGTAACTCATGACCTGCAACAGCTCGCGGTCGGCGCCGACCTGGGCAAACGGGCTTTGCGTCGAGGCAGACGCCAACACCACAAAGATCGCGGCGAGCGTAACCATAAAGGCGCACAACAGCGTGTTGGAGCCCGACACAAAGATACCGCCGCCCACGACGGTAAAGATGAGCGCGCACGCCATATAGGTATCGTCCATGGTATTTACGCTGGCGGGGGCCTTGCGCAGCAGCTTGGCAACGTCGTAGAAGGGCTGCAGCAGGCGCGGGCCCACGCGGCCCTGCATGCGGGCGGACAGCTTGCGGTCGATACCGTCGATCAAGCCGCCCACAAGCGGCGCCAGCAAGGCAAATGCCACGGTGCCAATAAATATGCCCACGACGCCCGAACCTTCGAAATACTTGCCGCGCAGCACCGAGGGCGCGCTCATGGCAAGCCGCTCGGGCCCAATCCACGCGCAGCACAGCAGCGCAAACAAGATAATGCTGCAGCACACGACGCTACCCGCGGGGCCAATGCGCTTCTCGCCAAGGGCGTCCTCCGAGTACCAATTGCGCTTTTCGGCCTTCACCTCGTGTCCCATCGAGCCGCGGAAATGGCGATATTTGTCGGTTCCCACGCCCGAAAGGTACACGTTGACGCGCGGCTTATTGCTCACGCGGAACGACGTCAGCAGCACCACGGCGATAAACGCCACGATAACCACCATCAGATACATGGCGTCCTTGCCGATAACGTACGGCACGCGGCCAAACACCATGGCGAGGTAAGGCGACACCAGACCGCTCGAGATGAGCGGGAAGGCTACGCAGCACAGAATCAGCAGCGCGGCGATGGTGTTGAGCGCCATCCATTCGGTCTTATGGACATTGACCTCAACGTTTTGAGCCGTGGGGTCGACGCCCGAAAGCTTGGCAAGCCACTTGCCCCAGAAGTAAAACGTCGCGGCCGAGCCAAAGGCAAGCACCATGATCATGAGCACGTTGCCGGTCTGCGCGAACGCCACCAGGGCGCCCCACTTGGACACGAGCATGCCAAACGGCGCCACAAACATGCCCATGATGCCCAGCATCATCAGGCGCGTCAGGTGCGGCATGCGGCTGAACATACCGTCCATGTCCTCGATATTGCGGCTGCCGATATGATGCTCGGCCGTGCCCACGCACAGGAACAGCAGCGACTTTGCCACCGTGTGGAACAGGATCAGGAAGATGGCCGCCCATACGGCCTCGGGCGCGCCGACGCCCAGGCAGGCACTGATGAGGCCCAAGTTGGAAATGGTGGAGTACGCGAGCACGCGCTTGGCGTTGCTCTGCGAGATGGCCATGAGGGCAGCGAGCAAAAACGTGATGGCACCCACACTCGTGACCATAAAGCCGGTCACGGGATAGATGGCATAGAGCGGGCTCAGCTTGACCATCAGAAACACGCCGGCTTTGACCATGGTTGACGAGTGCAGCAGGGCGCTCGTGGGGGTGGGGGCAACCATGGCACCGAGCAGCCAGGTATGGAACGGCATCTGCGCGGCCTTGGTGAGTGCGGCGAGCGACAGCAGGATGACCGGCATCACCAGCAGCGCGGATTGCGCGGTTCCGGCGCCGGAAAGCTCGATCATGCCCGAGATGGTCAGCGGCATGCCGTTAACGTGCAGGTACATGAGTCCGGCCAAAAACGCGATGCCGCCCATCATGTTGAGGATGATCTGGGTGAAGGCGTTTTTAATGGCCTCGGGCGTACGCGTGTAGCCGATCATAAGGAACGAGCACACGGTGGTGATTTCCCAGCCGCAGAACAGCCACTCAAGGTTGTCGCTCGTCACGATGACGAACATGGCCGAGAGGAACAGGAACATAAGCGCCAGGAACTGCGGGCGACGGTCGGGCGCGGTCTGCCCGCGCAGCGCTGCCTCGTGCTCGTCGTGGGCCTGGAAGTCCTTCATGTAGCCCAGGGCGTACACGCAGATCAGGCTGCCGACGATGCCGACGGCAAGCACCATGATCACGCTCATGTAGTCCAGGTAGAGCGGCGTCGCCGTGACGGCTTCGGCCGCGGGCAGCGTCATGGCTGCAAAGGCAACGGAGCCCACTAGCTGTACTACGCCGAGCACACCGGTAAGCGCGTTCCTATATTTGTACGCGTTGTACAGGATAACGGCGCACAGAATTACGTCGATGGCGGAGCTGATGATCGAGAGCACATGCGAGGTGCCGGGGGCAACCTCAAAGCTCTGCGGACCCGTGACAAAAAACATGACGGCGACTACAACTGTCACCGCCATAATAATGCCGGAACCTATGAGCCCCACCGCATCGCGGGCGCGGTCACCGCGCGCAAGCAGCATGCCCAGCGCCGGTACCAGCGGAAACAGGGTAAGGAAATACAGTAGCGTCATACCATCACTCCCCCATGCAAAAACGCTGCAATTGTTTAATGTTATAGCTCAATTGAGGAGCAACGGCGGCAGGTTTTCGGTCAACTGGGGAGTTTTAGGCGTACGGGGCAAGGAGTCTGTCCGCATTGGAGTAGAGGGGTGACGCTCCCTTACCGCAGCGGCAGGCGCGCGGGCCACTGTGCGCGGTTTATTGGCCACGTTGGAAGATGTCCCGATAGGCTCGCGGCAGTCCGAAAAGTTGGCGCGGCAAAAAATGCGCCCCTGTGGGCGCACCATCCCGTTCGCTATTCCTCCTTTTTAACGCGCGGCTTGCGACCGCGCGGCTTATCGACCAGCGCGGACTCGCCGCTCTCGCGATACTGGCGGCACCAAGCCTTGACTGAAGACTCGCTGGGAATCCCATACTTGATCATGGTCTCGCGAACCGTCAGGCCGTTTTCCAGACGGTCCTTAACCACGGCGAGCTTTACTTCGTACGAATAGGTGTGATGACGAGCGCCCGCGTTGAGCACGGCATCGGCACCGCCCACGTCATATGCGCGGGCCCACTGACGAGCCGTGGCCTGGGGAATGCCAAGCTTTGCGGCGAGGGCGCGGTGACCAACCCCCTCTTGGAGGATCTCGACGGCGCGCTGCCTAACCTCGGGCGCATGCGTGCGAGTCCTTGTTGCTTCCGACATACCTGCCACTTCTTAGCCTTAACCGTTAATCTGCCTTCTTACGTGCATGTTAGATAGTAGCATTTTGCTGTTTGCACGTAGCAGTTAATTGAAAATCGCAACGGTGGCATCTGGGCATTTGGCATCAATTTACGACATTTCTTTATCGATTATTTACGCTGGTAGCTAGCTCGCAGCCAATCGTCATTCGCCTGCCAACAAAATTGGCATCTCTTTATGTCCTTTGGTATAGAGGATATAATTATTAACCCCTCCCCTAATAATTTTGAGCGGTCTGCAAGGCAGTAGACGTCCTCACTCCTCATGATTAGCGCGCATTGCCATCCACTGGAGCAAAACAAGAAGGGCGGGACCTGCTGCGCTTGCAGACCCCGCCCCGGTTGACACCCGATGGGACGCAGTCGGGCGAGGTGGATCCGTGCTACCGCCCCGCCCCGCTGCGATGTTAACTACAGCTCGTTGGCCGCGTGATATGCCGTGCGAATGGCGCTCGCGATGTCGGCGGTGCGCTCGCCCGAGCAGTCGCCCACGCAGGTCACGGGCACCGTCACGCCGTCCAGGTCAAACACGTTGGCCCTGGAACCCACAGCCATCACCACGTAATCGCAAGCGATCTTCACCGGCTCCTCGGCGCCGTCCTCGGTGGTGCGAACGGCCTCCACGCCCTCGTCGGTAATGGCGGTCAGGCGGGTCTTCACGTGCTGCTCCACGTTATGCTCGGCAAAGTCGCTCATAATCAGCGGCAGGATGGTCTCGGACTCGCCCGCGGCAATCTTGTCGAGCATCTCGACAATCGCCACCTCGCAGCCGTGCTGCAGCAGGTACTCGGCAGTCTCGGTGCCCACCAGGCCGCCGCCAATGACGGCGACGCGGCCCGTGAGCTCCACCTTGCCGGCCAGCACGTCCCAGCTCGAGACGACCTTGTCCGAATCGGCACCCGGAACGGGGATGACCACTTCGTGCGCGCCCACGGCCACAATCGCGGCGTCGGCGGCATTGAGGTCCTCGGCAGTAGCTGCGTGGTTGAGCTCAACCTTCACGCCCAGGCCGGGCAGAATCTTCTCGTAGTACTCGACCGAGCGCATGATCTCGTCCTTGCGCGGAGGCGCGGCCGCCAGCACAATCTGGCCGCCCAGATGATCGCTCGCCTCGTAGACGGTCACGTCGTAGCCGCGCTTGGCCGCCACGCGCGCGGCCTCTAGGCCGGCGATACCGCCGCCCACCACGGCGATCTTCTTGTCGCCCTCGCCAGGCTTAATGGCGATGGTCGCCTCATCGCCGTTCTCGGCATTGAGCACGCACGAGATGTACTTGCGGTTTTGAATCGCGTCGACGCAACCCTTGTTGCAGTTGAGGCACTCGCGAATAGGCTCGCCGGTCGCGGCCTTCTGCGCAATGTCGGGGTCGCACATGAGCGAGCGGCCATAGGCGATGATGTCGGCCGAGCCATCCTCCAGGATCTTCTCGCCGGCCTCGACCGAAACCACGCGGCCGACGGTTGCCACCGGCACGGAGACCAGGGCCTTGACGCGCTCGGCCACGGGCAGCGTCCAATTGTAGGGCATGGCACCCATGGGCGGAATGGTGTCGCCCATGTTGCCGGTGTGGTTGGCCTGTGCAACCTGGATCATATCGATGCCCGCGCCCTCGAGCAGCTTGGCAAACTCGCAAGCCTCGTCGGGCTGCAGGCCGCCCTTGCCGCGCGGCGTGCCGTCAGGGTTCTCCATGATCACGGGGAGCTTGTACTCCACCATCAGCTGCGGCGCGGCCTCCTTAATGGCGGCGACGACCTCGAGCGCATAGCGAACGCGGTTCTCGAACGAGCCGCCGTATTCGTCGGTGCGCTGGTTGAGGATGGCCGAGCACAGCGAGCCCACCAGGCGGTCGCCGTGGACCTCGATGGCGTCGATCCCGGCCTGCTGTGCGCGAGCGGCCGAGGCAGCGATGGCCTCCTTGATCTGGGTGAGCTGCTCCACGCTGGCCTCGTTCACAAAGTGCTGCATGTCGTGGTGCAGCTTGGCGTAGGCCTGATTGCGGATCTCGTTGGACTCGGTCATTTTGGCGGCAAAGGTCTCCTCGTCTCCGGCGGCCTTGGCCTCCTGCGCAGCCTTGGCGGCGGCCATGGATCCCATGACCATGTGGCCGACCCCGGGCACGTCGTACTCGGGGTGGAACAGCTGCAAAGCGATCTTGGCGCCGTGCTTGTGGACGGCATCGGCCAGCGCCTTAAACGTGGGGATCTGGGCGTCGGTTGCCAGCTTGGGCGTGGGGCTCGCGGTCATAACAGGAGCGACGTCGCCGATGACGATGTAGCTCACGCCGCCACGGGCCAGGCGCTCGTAAAAAGCCAGGCTGCGCTCGCCAATGGAACCGTCGCGCTCCTCGTAGCCGGTGGTCAGCGGCGGAAACATAATGCGGTTCTTGAGCTCAAGGGGACCAACCGTAATGGGCTGGAGCAGCTTGGATGCAGGTGCGGTCATAGACATTCCTCTCTTATAGGCGCGGCGGCGATGGTGCCGTGTAATTGTCTAGAGGATATGGCATGGGGGTACAGCGGCACAACGAAAATCGGCGAATATCAGGTGGCGGCAGGTGGATGGGGCGGGACGGCCCGTCGGTTTGTCTCAATCTGTAACAGTTGCTCGGCAAAACCGGGTCTTACTGTTACAGATCGAGACAAACGGGAGCGTTCCGTCGGATAATCTCTATCTGTAACACCTACAGACCAAAAACGACCCTAGATGTTACAAATCGAGACGAACAAATTCGGTCCGACCAAACATCTCAATCTGTAACATCTAGACCCACTTTTGACCCCTACCTGTTACAGATCGAGACAAACCAAGCCCGCCTGCTAGAAAATCTCAATCTGTAACAACAACTCGGCAAAATCCGCCCCTCGTGTTACAGATTGAGACAAACGGAGAACGTCCTGCCGAAACATCTCGATCCGTAACATCTAGCCGCCCAAATCGGGTCCAGATGTTACAAATTGAGATGAACGGATGAGACATAAACAGAACCTGCGATTGCAACCAATTAGCCCACTATACACATACCGGCTGCATCCGAAGTAGTCCCCTTACCCATGTCTCTCGACTACAAAAAAGGAAGCACGCATGTTGACATCCATTCCCATGATGCAACGGACCACGGATCAAGCCCCAGCGAATCAGAAGTCACCGGCTCTACGGACTTTCCCTCGACGAAGAGCATACTGCCATCCCCAATGGGTGTTAGGTCGCGGGTGAGACCGAACGTGTCGCAAAACACCAGCTTCGCCGCCGTGTGACAGCCATCTTCTGAGGGAATTTGCCATAGATCAATTGATTCGACCGGACTGTGTCCGACTATCTGATGGATACCGGGAAGCGGATCCTGGTACAGCTCTGATTGATCCGCCCAAAGCGGACCGGGAATCTCAAATCCACCCCTTCCGGGTCCCGCAGACTCAAGAGCAGCGAAATCGTCTTCACCACCTCGCCCCCACATCGCATTGAGGACCTGGCACACGTCGCACACATCATATGTATCATTGAGTTCCAGATGCCGATCTGCCCACGCACGCGTAACGCCCGCGTGCGTTACCAGACAATTACCTGCTATTGTTGCCACCTGCACGCCCAGTGTGGCGAGGGCATTCGCGACCTCATCGTACAAATCGACATGCGTACCGGGCCCTGGCGCACGACGGAGATACTGCATATCGTGGTTTCCGAGCACGAGGTCAATCTCCATTCCCTGTCTACGCCTCCGTCTGACCCAAGCGACGAGCATGTCGAGGGCATCCAGCGTTGTGAGTCGGTTGCTGTGCCACTCGTCGGTATAGTCGCCACAAAAGACCACGCGCTCAATGTCCATTTGAGAAACTGCCGCGTCAACGCGTCCCAGTATGAGCTCCTCTTTAAGATGCATATCTCCAACAACAAGTGTCTTTTGGTTGGATGTTGCCATAGGCCACGCACTCCCGTCCGCTCGCAGCCGTTAGTAGTTAATGCCCTTCCATCCGCCTATAGTTAGATAGGTGCCCTCCGCAAATACCTCATCGCGAGGCACACCAATTTCTTGCTGGAACTCCTCCTCACTCGAGCGGTAGTAGAGATTGAAGAGATGAAGTGCCACCGCTGGATCTTCAAGACGTCGGAATTGATGAACCAACTCTTCGCCTGGATAGAGGGTCATGCGACCAGCCATTACCGGCTTGCCGTAGGCAAGCCACATTGAATTTAAGCGGATATTTCTGTCAAAAATAGATCCGGCGATCTCGAGCTCATCAATAGCCTGCTGACGTGTATAGAGCTTTCCAGGGCTAATTTTACTCACGACGGTCTCTATATTCTCCTTGGTTGGAAGCCATTTTGTATGCATGCCCATGTCCTTTCGCAACGTTTAAGTCAATTATACTCGATGGTAATCCAGTTTTAGACGAGATTTATTTAAGCTATCTATTGATTTATTATCAATTGAATCTTACACTGAAGTAGATTCGATAGTAGACGATATTTTTAAGGAGTGTCTAATGACGTATAAAGACGGAAAGCGCGGTAAGGAGATGCTGCTCGTTCCCATCGGGGGCCGTCCGCAACCGGTTGTGGTGAACAACATCAACAAAACCCTGCGGTGCGAAATGTTTGCATGCGCTTTCGATGAGACGTGGGACGATGACGTCGAGGTCCTCCTGTATGTGAACGATGCGGGAAAATTTGATGGCTCTGCGCCCAATCGAGCCATTCGTTGGGCTAATGGCAAGCTCATCGATATCGTGTTCGGGAACTTTCTCATTGTCGCCATCGACAGAAAAACCGCCAGCACGATCGATATGCCGGCAGAGGTTCAACGCTTCTACCAGCAAAAGTACAGCGGATACGATGTCAACTGGGAGCAGCGGCCCCAATAAACAGCCCGATAAGGGAATGCGGACAGTCCAAAGCACCGTCCGCATTCCCTACCATTCCCGAAAAAAGAGAGGAAAGCCCATGTGCGACTACGATGCAATTCGGAAAATGCTGAGCTATTGGTGCGAACCGGACCCGTGCCTAGAACCGGGCGGCTACGATGATTGGAGGAAGAGAAACGATTTGGACTGTATTATCGCGTCCCGAGATCGCCGTGTCCCCAATGACTTGGTCCTGAACGCCGATCTCATCTTTTCCCTATGGGTCCCGCTTCGAGCCACCCTCAACAGTGCTCCCAACGAGCGATGGGTGTGGTGGCGTGAGTTCGAGTATGGAGTCAAATGTCCTAAGGAGAATCCCAAATACGAGTGTGGCTTGAATAGCGACGCAGTTGCTGCAGGACGGCAGTACGCGACTGATGTGTATGGCGATAAACAACCCAGAGACTTCATGATAAAGCGCCACGCGCCCTTCTTACAGGAGTTCAACGATCATATCGATGAATTTCTACCACGCGACAACGAAGCCACAGCAGCCCTCGAGAGGCTTTTTGAACTCGGCCAGACCAGGGCGAACGTTATGATCCTACTCGACCGATCGTGGAACAGCAAACGCGGGAAAATGTATGACTACATGCCTAGTTTCTTGGACTGGCTATTCGGTAAATATGATCTTGCAAATCATCGTGCCGCCGATGAAAACATCGATATCGCCAAATGGATTGAGAGGGAGAAGCTCCAGCCATTCTTCGAAAATGAGCACATATCCCGAGATTGCATCCGCGATCTCGCGGGTATCGGAAGTCTGAGATGCCCCCATATGAATGAGCTCAAAAACAGCATACCAGCGTACCTGAGCACATGCTCCACAATCCTGGAAAGGCGAGGCCAGCTTCTCGAAGAGGCATCAGTCTAATTTCTAATTGTCTCAATCTGCGACATCTAGGCCCACTTTTGGCCCCTACCTGTTACAGATCGAGACAATAGAAACCATCCCAACAAAACGTCTCGATCTGTAACATCTATCGACCAAAACCGGCCCTAGGCGTTACAGATCGAGACAAACCAAACCCGCCTGCTAGAAAATCTCAATCTGTAACAGCTGCTCGGCAGAATCCGTCCCTCGTGTTACAGATTTAGACAAACGGGACCCAACCCACCGGTATATCTTGATCTGTAACACCTAGCCGCCCAAATCGGGTCTAGATGTTACAGATCGAGATATTGTTTGAGAAGCTGTGGACCACGCCGAAAGACGGTCCCTTGATAACAAAAAAGCTCGCCGGCTAAGCCGACGAGCTGCAAGTTCTTGGTCGCGGGGGCAGGATTTGAACCTACGACCTCCGGGTTATGAGCCCGGCGAGCTACCAGACTGCTCCACCCCGCAATGTCTGGGCGCCTCATGTGCGCAGGAAAGAATATTACGCGGGAGTTCGGTAAACGGCAAGGAAAATCTCGTAGAGCATAATTCCTTCATATCTTGAACGCCCCCGGCGCGAAGAGTCCAGGGCCCGCGACGCCGCTAGACCATCCCGTCAAACGACACCTCATCGTCGGACAAAACGGCAGCGTCAAAACCTTCGGGTCCATCGGCTACGCAGTCCTCAAACACGCGATACCTCTCGGCGCGCTCACGGGCCGCGGCGGCAGCCAGCTCAAAAGCGCGGTCGAGCGACATGCCGCACATGAGCTGATACTCAAGCTCTACAGTGAAGTCGCCGCCCACGTCATTCGCCACATCGCTGGCACGCATGCGCAGCTCATCGCTCCACGGCAGCACGACTTTTCGATCGTCATCCTCGTCCGCAAAGGACACGCCCTTCGCGGCAAGACGCTCGGCCGTCACGTCCTTCACCATGGAGTCAATAAAATCTGCCAGCGAAGACTTCTCGCTGTTGATCAACGCCACCACCGTCTTATCGCCGTCCACGCGAGCCGCGGGCAACTCATTCAGATATTTAGCTGCAGCGATATTCATCGCCGGCAGGTCGTCCACATCGATATTCCGGTTTGTAAGCAAGCCGATGAGCCCGCGATCATACGCCTTCGCCGCACCGTAAGAGCCGGGCTCCCACTCGGCAAACTGCCCGAGCATGCCGCTTGTGGCCACAAGTACGCTTTCGGCGTCCCCGCGATAGCCAAACTCCCAGTGACAGGAATCGTGCAGCGGGAACGGCTGGCTCGACAGCGGCCCGCAGTGCATATGCGTCAGGGCAAACGGATCGCCCATGAGACCCACGGCAACCGCACCGGAATCGCCGGCATTGCCATACCAGACGCGCGTGCCGTCCCATACCACCAGGCACATTGTGCAGGCAAACGAGGCGATGTCGGCAGCGGGCTGATCGACGGCCACGTCTGCGACCGCACGGAGAGCGCGCTCAAACACGCCCTTAAGGGCAGAGGCATCACCCGGCACGAGCTCGCCCCGACGATACGCCTCGGCCGCGGCATCGGCGGCGGCTTCGCTGGCAAGGTGGGCACCTTCGCTGCTCAAAATCATGGATGGCATACCACCCGCGACGGCGGCAACGATCGCCTGGCGAGGCGCCGCGTCGGCCACCGAGCCTCCGCCGTCCGGGCCACCATCCCCCACCGCGCCGAACGCGCGAGGCGGCTCGACCACCCTCACGCAGCAGTGCTCCCGATTTCCGCACCCCTGCAACTCATGCCTGGCACCTGCTACGCTCGCCTCGTAGTGAATCAACATCTCTACTCCTTATCGTCCACACCGGCTGGGCGCGGCGGGCTCTGGTCCGTCCTGCGCCGCGTCCAGGGCTGCTTCCGCGGGCTTGGACCGCCCGCTTTGTCGCCGACAGTCTGGCAGCAAAACGGGCGTTTCGGTCGCACTCGGTTCAGCTGAACACGGGTCCAAACGCCCACGCAGACGAATCGCGGCGCAGCAGCGCCGACGGCACGTATACAATGGTGCGCGTCCTTTTACGCCGACACCTGGAGTAGACATGCTGCTCGCTATCGATATGGGAAACACGCAGACGGCCATGGGCCTGTTTGACGGAGACGAGCTGGTGCAGTCGTGGCGCATGCCCACCGACCGCTCCTATACTGCCGACGAGATCCACGTGCGCCTGATGGGTTTCTTTAAGATGTACGGCCTTTCGCTCGACGCGGTCGACGCGATCGCCTTTGCCGGCGTGGTGCCGCAGCTCTCGCGCGAGTGGCACGCCGTGGCCGACCGCATTGCCGCGGACGCCATCGTCATTGGGCCGCAGACGGCCGCGGTGACCAAGCTGCGCGCGGCGCGTCCCCAGGCTGTGGGCGCCGACCGCGTCGCCAACGCCGTTGCGGCCGAAACTTTCTACGGCGCGCCGGCAATCGTGGTGGACTTTGGCACCGCGACCAATATCGACGTCATCGATGAGAACGGTTATTACATTGGCGGAGCGATCGCGCCGGGCATCCGCATCTCCATGGATGCGCTTGCCGCGCGTGCTGCCAAGCTCGCCAGCGTGCCGCTCGAGGCGCCCGAGCACGCCATCGGCCGCGATACCGAGGAGTGCATCAAGGTCGGCGCCGTGGTGGGCGCTGCCGCCATGGCCGAGGGCCTGGTCGCGCGCATGAAGCGCGAGCTGGGTCGTGAGGACGCCACGGTTATCGCCACAGGCGGTCTCGCCGGCATCGTCGCCGATTCGACCGATGCCTTCGACGTAGTCGACGGACAGCTCACCATCAAGGGCATCTGCGAAATCTACCGCCGCATGCAGGAGCTGGGGTAGACAGGGGCCTAAGTCGAGCACGCCCGATGCCACAGCCCCCCGCAAACATTCGCCAAGCCTATTCCTCAAAAACGAAAATTTTTCAGTTTTGAGGAATAGGACCAAGATGCCGCTCTGCAGTCACGCGAAGGCCCTCCCCGGCACAGCCGAGAAGGGCTTCGTTGTCATCGTTATCTTTGGACGCGGGCGCCTCGCGTTACAGCCCGCGAATCCGTACGGCCTCGGGCGGAAACTCCTGCTCGCCGGCATCGGTCTTGATGGTCGCGCGGCCCCAGATGTCCAGGCCCGCAAACACACCGACCGCAAGCGGCAAACCGTTGGGCGACACCGCCGCAACTTGGCGGCCCAGCAGCGGCACCATGTCGAAGCACTCGCCCAGCACGGGGGCCAGCGGACCGGCAGCGCCCTGCGGCGTGTTGGCAACAACCGCCCAGGCGTCCACGCGGGTCAGCAAGGCGGCGGCCAGCGCCTCGACCAGCGCTTCGTCAGCCACGTCCACACCAAGCTCGCTCAGCGCCGAACGCTCAATATCCACCGTCACGGCACCGAACATGCCCGCGGCACCGGCGCCGCCGTTGACGGCGACGCGAGCGAGCGACGTCTCAAACGCGGGCGCGCCGCACACGATATTGCTCGGCCACTCAATGCCCACCTTGCCGGCAAGGCCCAGGCCCGGCGTCGACGCCGTGCCCACAAGCGCGTCCATCATGCCCATCGCCGTCACAAACGGCAGGCCGTGGAAGGCATGCATATTCACATCCGGGCGCATGACCAGCGAAAACGTCAACGACGCCTCGCCCGCGCTCCAAGCGCACCAGCCCGCGGACGCACCCTCGCGACCCGCGTCGCGCGCGGCGTCAAGCTCGGTACCGACGGCTACAGCATTCATCTCAATCATCTACATACGCCCCAATTCGCCCACGATATGGCCCACACGTTCCTCGGGCTCCTTGACCTCGACACCGTTGTAGCGGAAGAACCGCGCCGGGTCGTGCATCAGGTCCTCGAGCGGCACCAGCACAAAGTCGCGCTCGCCGATCAGCGGATGCGGCAGGCGCAGCTTTTTGCCGCCGTGGGTCTCGCCATCCATCCACAGCAGGTCCAGGTCGATGGTGCGCGGACCGTTGGCCTTGGCCTTCTTGGAGCGGTCGCGCCCCAGCTCGGCCTCGATCTTCATAAGCTCGTCGAGCAGCACCAGCGGCGCCAGCTCGGTCTTGATCTCGATGACGGCGTTGGCGAATGCGTCCTGGCGCGTCTCGTAGGCCGGCTCGCTCTCGTAGATGCGCGAGCAGTTGGACACGCAGGTGAGCGGAATCTCGGCGATCATGTCGCGTGCGGCGCGGATGTTATCGCAACGATGCCCCAGGTTGGAGCCCACGGCCACAAACGCACGGCGCGGCTGCGGCTTGGCGACAGCCCAGTAACCGTTCAGGAACTGCGCAAAGCCGGTGACGTCGTGCACGCGCACGATGTTGGCACCGGCCTGGATAGCGCCCAGGCACACGCCAAACGTGGCGGCATCGCGCGCGGCGGCCTCGGTCACGCCCGAAACGGCGCCCACAAAACGCTTGCGCGACACGGCACACACGAGCGGGTAGCCCAGCGACGCCATCTTGGCGGTCTCGCGCTGGATGACGATATCCTCGTTGGCCGTCTTGCCAAAGCCCGGACCGGGATCGATGCAGATGCGGTCGCGCGACACGCCGGCATGGATGAGCGTGCGGGCCTGGTCGGACAGAAAGCCCATGACACGGCGCATGATGGGCGCCGAATCGGGCAGGGTAAAGCGGCGGAGCTGAGAGGTGGGCACGTAGGCCTCCTCGCGGCGGGCGCTACGGCGCATCATGGCTGCCAGGCGGTCATTGGGCTCCGGCGCGGACTCAGGGGTCGCGGCGGCCTCGGAGACAGGGGCGGCCTCTTCGGCGGCCGGTGCCTCCTGCTTCTGCTCGTCCGTGGGCTCGGGCGCGGGCTCCGGATCGCCAAACGGCAACGAGGGCTGCACCACGCCGCCTGGCAGCTTGGCCTCCGTCTTGGGCTCGCCCAGCAACTTGCCACGGCGACGGCGGGCAGGCTTCTCGGCCTCGCGCGCAGCCTCGGCGGCCGCCTCGCGTGCCTTCTCGGCAACAAACGCCGCAGCAGAGGTATCGAGCTGCACCGTTGCATGCGTGCGCGTGGGTGCCGCGACCTCGCCGGCGTGCATCACGATAACGCCGCAGGTGCTCGTCGCGACAAACTCGACCATCTTGGGATCGGTGAAGCCCGTCACGTCGTTGACGATCGAGGCGCCGCAGCGCACGGCCGCCTTGGCAACCGCCACGTGGCGCGTGTCGATCGAGACGATGGCGCCCTCTTTGGCCAGCGCGCGCACCACGGGCAGCACGCGGCGAGCCTCCTCGTCGGGATTGACCGGGGTAAATCCGGGGCGCGTGGACTCGCCACCCACATCGATGATGTCGGCACCGGCGTCGAGCATCGCCAGGCCGTACTCGATGGCGGCATCCGGATCGAAGTGCTCCCCGCCGTCGCTAAACGAATCGGGCGTCACGTTGAGGACGCCCATGATGCGCGGGCGGTCAAAGCTGAGCTCGTACTTTCCGCACCGCCATGTCTTGCTATCGTTCGCCATGAACATCCTCCTAAAATGCCCGCGCCGCCGCGCCTGGGCGCTGGCGGCGGGGTCGCTTTGCAATCAGTCTTTCTATTGTATCCGCGCACACGGGCTAGAACGCAAACGCGGCCGCGATGTCGCAAGAAATCAGCAGGTCGGCATTTGCATCCTGATCGGTGGGAGCAAGATTGCAAATGGCCAGCGTATCGCCGGTAAAGTAGCGCGTAAGGCCCGCCGCCGGATACACCACGAGCGAGGTCCCGCCCACGATGAGGGCATCGGCCGCGGCGATGGCGGCAACGGCACCGGTCAGCACGCGCTCGTCGAGCGGCTCCTCGTAGAGCACCACATCGGGCTTAATGCGCCCGCCGCACGCAGGACACACGGGCACGCCCGCGGCGTCCTCGTGCTCGCGCGAGCAAATCCACTCGGCGCTATAGACCGCGCCGCACGACTGGCAGATATTGCGATGGACCGAACCATGCAGCTCAAACACGCGCCGCGAGCCGGCCATCTGATGCAGGCCGTCGATGTTTTGCGTCACCACGGCACTTAGCTTGCCGACGCGCTCCAGCTCGGCCAGCTTGGTGTGGCAGCGGTTGGGCTTGGCGCCAAGCGCGATCATCTTGGTGCGGTAGAAGTCGAAGAACTCGGCCGGATGCGCCTCGTAAAAGCTATGCGAGAGCATAGTCTCGGGCGGATAGGCAAACTGCTGGTGATACAGGCCGTCCACGCTGCGGAAATCGGGGATGCCACTCGCCGTGGAAACACCCGCGCCGCCAAAGAAGACCACGCGCTTGTGGGTATTGAACAGCTCCGCCAGCGCAGCGGAGGCCCATCTGGGATCCGATATTGCCTGCGTCATGTGTGTCCTCCGTCCTTGCCACCGGGGCGGCGGCGTTTGCGCCGTCGCTCGCGGACTCCGCCCCGCTCGTGTTGCGCTAATCTTAAGCCTGCCAACCCCGTCGAAAGGACACCATGCCTCAGACTTACACGTTTGCCTCTTGGAACGTTAACGGCCTGCGCGCCGTGCTCAAAAAAGACCCGAGCTTTATCCAAATCGCGCAGGAACTCGACGTCGACATCCTGGCGCTGCAGGAAACCAAGCTGCAGGAAGGCCAAGTCGATATCGACATGCCCGGCTACCACCAAACCTGGAGCTACGCCGAGCGCAAGGGCTATTCGGGCACCGCGGTCTTTAGCCGCCAGGAACCGCTGCGCGTGTTGCACGCCGACGCGCTGCTGCCTTACGCCGGCAAGGGCGATGCAGCCGAGCTCGTCGCCCAAGCCGCGACCGAGGGCCGCGTCTGCGCACTCGAGTTTGACAAGTTTTGGTTTGTGGATGTCTACACGCCCAACGCGCAAAACGAGCTCGCCCGCATCGACGTGCGCATGGCCTGGGACGACGCCTATCGCGGCTTTCTGAGCGCACTCGAGCGCGAGACCGGCAAACCCGTCGTAACCTGCGGTGACTTTAACGTGGCGCACGAGGAGATCGACCTCAAGAACCCCAAATCCAACCGCGGCAACGCAGGCTTTTCGGACGAGGAACGCGGCAAGTTTACCGAGCTGCTCAACGCCGGCTTCACCGATACCTGGCGCGCGGCAAACCCCGACGTCGAGGGCGTCTACAGCTGGTGGAGCTACCGTTTTAATGCACGCAAGAACAACGCCGGCTGGCGCATCGACTACTTCCTGGTAAGCAATTCAATCGCCGGCAACGTGCGCGACACCGGCATCCGCGGCGACATCTTTGGCAGCGACCACTGCCCTGTCACTCTCACGCTGGAGCTCTAGCCCCAACGATTCCCCAGGGACGAAGGAAGGCGGACCATTTTTGGGTCTCGTGGGGGCATCCGCATGATCCGCCCGCCACGAAACGCGCCCATCTACTACGTTTAAGCCACCACCCTCAACCACAACGAGCAGCGCAAAAAGAAAACCGCAGGTAGAAAGCCTGCGGTTTTTAATAAAACGCGGGTATGGTTGGAGGTATCGGGTCAAACGTAGTAGATGGCCCGGTTTCGTGGCGAGCACCCCCCCAACGACCCCTTAGGGACGGAGGAAACGGATCATTTTGGCTCCTAGGGCCCGCGGCGACCGTCATATGAGTCGGCCCGCTTCAAAACTATGCCGGTTTACGGGGCTGAATCGCGAGCCCCCAACCATACGCAGCTTGGGAAAAATAAAACCGCAGGTAGACGGCTCGCCTATTTTCGAAAAATGACGGTATGGTCGGCCTATGCCAATCTGGCCCCGTAAACCGGCATAGTTTTGAAATGGCACCGCAGCAGTATTGGTTCTTGCTCCAGCACAACCTGCCCTACAGTCCGTATTTCACGACAACACGGTTGATGCGGCGGCACCAGGGCTTGTACAGGGCGGCCAAAAACACACAGGTCGCGAGACCGTGCGTGATATCGAACGGCACCGCCGTGACAAGACGCGCCATGGCGCCCGCCCACGTGAGCGGCTGCACAAAGCCGATGATGTCGTAGGCGTTGATTACAACTCCATAGAGCAGGCCCGACGCAAAGCCGTAGGCCAGCAGCGCCGGCATGCGCACGGTGCCATCGGCGCGATCAAAAGCGCCCGCATGCGCCAGCGCGCCGCCAACATAGCCAACCAGACCCCAGGCATACATCTGCCACGGCGTCCACATGCCCTGCCCAAAAAAGAAATTGCTGGTCAGCGCCGCCAGCGCACCGACCATGAAGCCGTTGCGTCGGCCCAACGTCGCCCCCGCGATAATAGCGATGGCGCTCACGGGTTTAAAGTCGGGAATGGGGCCGAACAAGATGCGGCCCGCCGCGGCCAGCGCCGCCAATACCAGCGTGGGCATAATCTGGCGAAGGCCCGGTCGCGACGTCTCGTAACCCGCGAAGAACAGCGCAAGCACCAGCGCCACCACGACAAGCATGGCGAGCGCCGCCTGCTCAACGCCCGCTAGCAACGCCGCAGCCATCACCGCTGGCACCGCCAGCAGCAGCGGGATCTCCAGTTTTGCGAGTAGGCGCGCGACGCGATAATCCGTCATCCCATCACGCCCTATAAAACACGTTGTCGGCAAAGAAGTCGGCCGGCGGCTCCATGCAGGCAATCTCACCGTCAAACATCATGGCAATGTCATCGGCAACCTGCTCGGCAAAATCCAGATCGTGCGTGGCCATGATGACGGTACCGCCAGCCTCCGCATGGTCACGCAAGGCGCGGGCGATGATGCGACGGCTAGCCAAGTCCAAGCCCTTGGTGGGCTCATCGAGCAATAGCAGTTCGGGGCCAATCAGCAGCAGTTTTGCCAATGCAAGCAGTTGACGCTGCCCGCCCGAAAGATCGTACGGGTGGCGCCCATCCAGGCCCGACAGCCCCAGGCTCGCCGCGCGCTCCCGCGCCACAGCCTCGTCATATCCGCAGGTCGAAGCCCATTCCATCAGCTCGTCGCGCACCGTCTCGGCAACCAGCAACGCCTTGGGATTCTGAGGCAGCAGTGCCGCCGAGGCCGCCCCGCGCTCCATATGCCCACGCTGCAACTTGACCGTCTTGGCTAGCACCGAAAGCATTGTCGACTTGCCGCAGCCGTTGCCGCCAACAACCGCATGCACTGCGCCAGCCGAGAACGCCGCATCGAGTCCGCGCAGCACCCAGCCGGACGCTCGATCGTATCGAAACCAGCTCCCTGCCAGGGTGGTAGCCGACCCAGCGTGCATTTTTGGGAGTATTCGACATCCACCGGCGCTGCTGAAAACTCCGTTTTTTGCACGCCGCGAGGCGCCCCACCCTGGCGCCTCGCCAGAAAACAGCTCTTCGCGATGCCCCAAGGAGGCGATATCAGGCACCTCGCATACGCGCCCGCCCTCAATCCGATACGCACACGTCGCGTATTCGAGCATCGGGCGCGGCTGGTGCGTCGCCACAACAACCGTGCAGCCCAACTCGCGATTCACGCGAAACAGCGCATGCAGAAAACTCTTCTCGGCAACGGGATCCAGTTGGGACGTAGGCTCGTCGAGCAGTAGTACGCGCGGGCGCAACGCCAGCACGGCCGCCAGCGACAGCAGCTGCTTGCGTCCGCCCGAAAGCGTATCGGTATCGCGGTGGAGCCAATCCTCCAACCCAAAGAAATAGCTGGTCTCGGCCACGCGACGGCGCATCTCATCGCGCGACATACCTAAGTTTTCCAGGCCAAACGCCATCTCGTGCCACACGGTTTCGCACACGATCTGGTTCTCGGGGTCCTGAAACACATAGCCCACGCGCTCCGCGGACGCCCGAACATCCATGTCGGCAACGTTCTCGCCCAGCACGCGCAGCTCACCAGCGCATTCGCCCGTCGGCGAAATCTCGGGTTTGAGCAGCGAGAGCAGCGTTGACTTACCCGACCCAGTACCACCTACCAGCAGCGCAAACGCACCTTGGGGAACAGACCAGTCGAGCCCGTCGAGCACCGGCGCCTCGGCCCCGGGGTAGGCAAAGCGCAGGTCCCGCACTTCAATCGCCGGCGCATCCGAGCCGCACGCCGCGCCCGCCATCATGCTTCCGTCCAACCGAGCCATCAGCCAAACCTCTTCTCGTCAATCGCGTACAGCACGCAGGGCAGCGCCATCCAGGCCGCGTACACAATATAGCCAGGCCACGGCGCCGGCGCCGAAAGCTGCGGGTAAAACGAATACTGCGTCGTCGCGGTCCACGCCACTGCCGCCGTGGCCACGCCGAACAGCGCAAGCCCAACCAGCGCGGCAACATCGCCGCGCCCCAGCCGATACCGCGCGTACGTCGTGCGGCGCGTCGCGGCACCCCACCCACGGGAGCGCATGGCGTCCGCGCGCTCCAGCGAATCCTCCATGCCCCAGCCCATCAACACGCTCGATGCCCGTAGGCGCGAACGCACGGGGTCGGCCGACGCACGCCCCGGCACATCAATCGCATCCTGCACCGCCAGTACCGTACGACCGCGGCGCAAAAACTGCGGGATAAGCCGCATGCACATCGAGATCATGAGCGCGATCACCGGCGCGGCGTTACCCAAAAGCGCAAGCACCTTGTCGTAGCCAAGCATCGATGCCGCAGCCTCAAACCACAGCACGCTCGCCACAAACAGCCCGCCCATGCACAGGCCGTATACCATGCTCTCCAGATACACCGCGCGCATGCCAATACGGAACAGCTCCGTCGAGCCCGAGGCGCTAAACAGTGGATTGAGCGCCGCGATGACCAAAATCACCGGCAGTTGCCAGCGAAGCGCCCCCAACGTACGTGCGGCGCCGCGCGTCGCAAACCCGTACGCCAGCCCGCCCGCAAGCGACAGCGCGATCAGCACCGGCTGCATCGAGAACATGGTGAGCCCCAACGTCAGCACCATGTAGAGGGCCGGCACCGCCGGATGCGACATCGAAAATGCCGCGACGGACTCGTTGCCCGATTTCTCTCGCATGATATCCACGGGCACCCCACCCCCCCCTCGCTCAAACGCCAACGCCGCAGCGCCGCCGCCATGCACAACCAGCGCAAATACCACATCGGCGGCAGCGACATCGACCGTCACGCATCAATCGTTACGCGCTCATCATATGCCTGCGGTATCATATTGCGCCGTGTATCGTTTCCAAACACACGTCTCTATAACGTAACAGGAGATCACATGGACGCAACCGCAATTATCCTCGCCGCCGGCGAGGGCACCCGCATGAAGTCGAACCACTGCAAGGTTTCGCACAAGATCCTGGGTAAGCCCATGGTCCAGTGGATCGTCGACGCCACCATCAAGGCCGGCTGCAGCCGCGTCGTGGTCGTCATCGGCAGCCACGCCGACGAGATGCGCGCCCTCATCGATGGCGCCTACGCCAACAGCGCCACCAGGGTCGAGTGCGTCGAGCAGACCGAGCGCCTGGGCACCGGCCACGCCGTAAAGGTCGCGCTCGAGGCCTGCGGCATCACGCAAGGCCCCGTCGTCGTGCTCAACGGCGACCTGCCGCTCATCACCGCCGACACCGTCGCCAAGTTCGCGCAGACCGTCGCTACCGGCGAGCTCGCCTGCACCGTCATGACCATGACCCCGCCCGACCCCTTCGGTTACGGTCGCATCAAGCTGGGCGCCGACGACCAGATCGAGCGCATCATCGAGCAGAAGGACTGCACGCCCGAGCAGGCCGCCACGCTGCTCGAGTGCAACGCCGGCTGCTACGCCTTCGACGGCGCGCAGCTCGCCGCCCACATCGACGAAATCGGCAACGACAACGCGCAGTCCGAGTACTATCTGCCCGACATGCTCGAGATCCTCAAGGGCCACGGCCAGGCAGTCTCCATCTTCCACTGCGACGACTACCGCGACGGCCTGGGCGTCAACAGCCGCATCCAGCTCGCACAGCTCACCGCCATCGCGCGCGACCGCATCAACGAGCACTGGATGGCCGAGGGCGTTACCTTCATCGACCCCACGCAGGCCTGGATCGGCCCCGATGCCGTTATCGGCCGCGACACCGTCGTGTGGCCGCAGACGCATCTGATCGGTCACGTCACCGTGGGCGAAGAGTGCCAGCTCGGCCCCAACAGCCGTCTCACCGACACCACCGTCGGCAGCGGCTGCACCATCGATGAGACCATCGCCATCGAGGCCGTCATCGAGAACGGCGTCGACTGCGGCCCGCGCGCCTACCTGCGCCCGGGCACCCACATGCTCGACGGCTCCAAGGCCGGCACGCACGTGGAGATCAAGAAGTCCACGATCGGCGAGGGCTCCAAGGTTCCGCACCTGTCCTACATCGGCGACACCACCATGGGCGCCGGCGTCAACGTGGGCGCGGGCTCCATCACCTGCAACTACGACGGCGTGCACAAGCACAAGACCGTCATCGGCAAGGATGCCTTCATCGGTTCCGACACCATGATGGTCGCGCCCGCCCAGATCGGCGACGGCGCGCTCGTGGCCGCCGGCTCCGTCATCACCGAGCCGGTCCCGGCCGACGCGCTCGGTCTGGGCCGCGCCCGTCAGGTAAATATTGAGGGCTGGGCCGCCGATTATCGCCGCCGTCTGCACGAGGACGACGAGGTATAACGTTTTACCAAGCACAAAAGGAGCTGTTCCCATGGGGACGGCTCCTTTTTCTATGCTGACCTGCGCGACCGGATGAGTGGTCGGTTCGTGTCCGTTGACGGTAAAGACGTTATCAAGACCCGATTAACCCCGCCGCGCGGTTACAATGCAAAAAGGCATCTATATGGCATTCGATGTATAAAGGAGAAGGGTAATGCCGATTAATGATCCCGAGAAGTCGGAGAATATGCGCAAGTCCATCCGCGTGTATTCCGGTTCCTCCAACCGTCCCCTCGCTCAGAAGATCGCTGAGTACCTTGGGGTCGAGCTTTCGGGCCTTACGCTAAAGCAGTTCGCCAATGGTGAGATTTACGCCCGCTACGACGAGACCGTCCGCGGCGCCGACGTCTTCCTGATTCAGTCCGTGGCCGGCGGCAACGTCAACGACATGCTCATGGAGCTGCTCATCGCCACCGACGCTGCCAAGCGCGCATCCGCCCGCTCCATCACCGCCGTCATCACCCACTACGGCTATGCCCGCCAGGACCGCAAGGCCGGCCCGCGCGAGCCCATCACCGCCCGCCTCGTCGCCAACCTGCTCGAGCGCGCCGGCGTCAACCGCATCATCACCCTCGACCTGCACCAGGGCCAGATCCAGGGCTTCTTCGATATCCCGGTTAATCACCTGTCCGCACTGCCGCTGTTTGGCCAGTACTACAACGACATGCACTTCGACACCGACAACCTGGTTGTCGTCTCCCCCGACGTGGGTCGTGCCAAGGCCGCCAAGAAGCTGTCCGACATGCTCGGCTGCGACCTGGCCATCGCCCACAAGGGTCGTCCGCGCCACAACGCCGCCGAGGTCATGGGCATCATCGGTGACATCAAGGGCAAGACCTGCATCATCAACGACGACATGATTGACACCGCTGGCACCCTGTGCGCCAACGTCAAGGAGCTCAAGGCCATGGGCGCCGGCGACATCTACGTGTGCGCCACCCACGGCATCTTCTCGGGCCCGGCTATCGAGCGCCTGAACGATGCCCCCATCGTCGAGTGCGTCGTCACCGATGCCATCCCCGTCGAGGTCGGCGGCAAGATCAAGACCATCTCGGTCGCCGAGGAGTTCGCTCAGGCCATCTCCGCCGTTTACCACGAGGAGCCCGTCTCCACGCTCGTCGGCGGCGACTTCGCGCTGTAGTCGCATCGTCCTTGCAGCCCGGCGCATCGCCGCCGAAACAGAAGAAACCCCCGCGCTCCCCCTTGCTTCGCAAAGGTCGCGCGGGGGTTTCTTCTGTTTCGGCGGCTCGCTCTGCCGCGGCCGTGCTTTTGTCTGGTGGGATTTCGCTGAAACGAAGTCTCGCCTTCGGCGGGCGTGGTAGCCTTTGTCGTTGATTAAACTTTTGTGTAACGGAAGGATAAATATGGCAGCTGCACAGCCGCTTAAGATTCGCATGGTTGCCGGACTTGGCAACCCTGGCGATGAGTATGCCGAGACCCGCCACAACGCTGGCTTCAAAGCAATCGACGAGCTGGCCCGTCAGGCCGGCGTCACGTACTGGAAAAACCAGGCCGGCGCCGAGGTCGCGCTCATCAACATCAACGATCCTGAGGAAGAGGGCGGCAAACGCCAGATCGTGCTGGTCAAGCCGCAGTCGTACATGAATACCTCTGGCGGTCCCATCTCCAAGCTCTGCCGCGAGTACAAGATCAAGGCCGAGGAGCTGCTCGTAATCCACGACGAGCTCGATATTCCCGCCGGCGACGTGCGTGTTAAGGTGGGCGGCGGCCATGCTGGCCACAACGGTCTGCGTTCCATCATCGACAAGATGGGCAGCCGCGACTTCAGCCGCATCCGCACCGGCATCGGCAACCCTCCCGGCAAGATGGCCGTCGCCGACTACGTGCTCAAGCAGCTGCGCGCCCGCGAGGCCGAGGACTTCCAGGACACCTGCGCCCGCGCGGCCGACGCCGCCGGTCTGGCGATTGTGCACGGCGTAGTCTATGCCCGCGACCATGTCAACGGCGCCGCCTCCGCCAACGGCAAGCACTAAAACCTACCATTTAGGGACAGATTTATTTTGTCAGGTTTTACCTGCGGAAACGCCCCAGTTGCGGCATCGCAATAAACCGCGCGCCACCATACGCACATAGCACCCCAAAGGGGGCCGGCCTCATCACAACCCGAGGCCGGCCCCCTTTGCCGTTTTACCCGATAAGACTGACCAAAATAAACCTGCCCCTATTTGGTAAGCCGCAGTGGATAAACCCTGCTCCCAACCGCCGAAGACACACGTAAGTGACATGTCCATGAGGGTATAATTTGCACCGTATGTCTGCACAACGCCTGTGCGCGTACGGTTTTATTCGGGCTACCGTCCATTTCCGTGGAGGCACGGTTCGGCGGCCCTAACAAGAGAGGGGTTCTATGTATAAGATCCTGGAGAAGACGCAGTTCTCGGAGAAGGTGTTCAAGTTCCGCATCGAGGCGCCTGCAATCGCCAAGCATGCGCACGCTGGACAGTTCCTCATGGTTCGCGCCAACGAGACGGGCGAGCGCGTCCCGTTTACCCTGGCCGGCTGGAACGGTGACGAGGGCTGGGTCGAGTTCATCTTCATGGTGATCGGCAAGACCACCGAGATGCTGTCCACCTACGAGGCCGGCGAGTCGCTGCGCGACGTCGTGGGCCCGCTGGGCGTTCCCACCGAGATGGCTGAGGGCCCCTGCGCCGTCATTGGCGGCGGCGTCGGCCTGGCAATTGCCTTCCCGGTCGCCAAGCACCTGGTCGAGACCGGCCACGAGGTGCACGCCATCATGGGCGCCCGCACCAAGGACCTCCTGCTCATGGAGGACCAGTTCCGCGAGCTCCTCGACGAGGACCACATCCACATCACTACCGATGACGGTTCCTACGGCGAGCAGGGCGTTGTCACCGCTCCGCTGGAGCGCCTGCTGCAGGACAAGGCCGTGAGCCAGGTCTTCTGCGTCGGCCCCGTTCCGATGATGAAGTTCTCGACCCTCACCGCCCAGAAGTACGACACCCCCATCACCGCGTCGCTCAACCCCATCATGGTTGACGGCACCGGCATGTGCGGCTGCTGCCGCGTCGAGGTAGGCGGCGTGACCAAGTTCGCTTGCGTCGACGGCCCCGACTTCGATGCCACCCTGGTCGACTGGGATGACCTTCGTGCCCGCCAGGCCGCTTACCGTTCCGAAGAGGGCGAGTCCCTCAAGGCCTATGAGGAAAAGAGCTGCGCATGCCACTAGTTAACGGTCGTTTCGTTGCCGATATGAAGTCGCCCCGCACCCCCGATAACGAGGAGCCGGCTGCCGAGCGCGCCTGCGACTTCCGCCCCGTCGACAAGGGCTTCACCGAGGAGATGGCGCTGGCCGAGGCCGAGCGCTGCCTCAACTGCAAGAAGCCGTTCTGTGTTGAGGGCTGCCCCGTCAACATCAACATCCCCCGCTTTATCGAGCAGATCCGCGCGAAGGACTTCGGCGGCGCCCTCGATACTATCCGCGAGGACTCCATGCTTCCCGCTATCTGCGGCCGCGTCTGCCCGCAGGAGAACCAGTGCGAGGGTAAGTGCATCCGTGGTAAGAAGTCCGAGCCCGTGGCCATCGGCCAGCTCGAGCGCTTCCTGGGTGACCGCCCCGAGCTCGCCTCTACGCCCAAGATGGCTCCCAAGAACGGCAAGAAGGTCGCCGTCGTCGGCTCCGGCCCGTCCGGCATCACCTGCGCCGGCGAGCTCGCCCGTAACGGCTTTGACGTCACCGTCTTCGAGGCATTCTTCACCGGCGGCGGCGTGCTGGTCTACGGCATCCCCGAGTTCCGTCTGCCCAAGGCAGTCGTCAAGCGCGAGATTGACGGCCTGGAGGACATGGGCGTCAAGTTTGAGTACAACTCCGTCGTGGGCAACATGGCCACGGCCGAGGAGCTGTTCGAGCAGGGCTTCGACGCCATCTACGTGGCGACTGGCGCCGGCCTGCCCAAGTTCCTCAACGTCCCCGGCGAGAACCTGCCCAACGTCTTCTTCGCGAACGAGTACCTCACCCGCGTGAACCTGATGAAGGCCAACAAGTTCCCCGAGTACGACACCCCCACCAAGCACGGCAAGAACGTCGTCGTCTTTGGTGGCGGCAACGTGGCTATGGACGCCGTCCGTACCGCCAAGCGCCTGGGCGCCGAGCACGCCATTATCGCCTACCGTCGTACCGAGGATGAGATGCCTTGCCGTCGTGCCGAGCTGCACCACGCCAAGGCCGAGGGCGTCGAGGTTCTGCCGCTCGTCTCCCCGCTCGAGTTTGTCGCTGGCGAGGACGGCTCCGTGTGCGCCGTCAAGGTCCAGAAGATGGAGCTCGGCGAGCCCGACGAATCCGGCCGTCGTCGCCCGGTGCCCATCGAGGGCGCCATCGAGGAGATTCCCTGCGACGTCGCGATCTCGGCTATCGGCACCAACGCCAACCCCTTCGCAAAGAAGATCGGCGGCAAGATGGAGCTCAACAAGTGGGGCTACATCGTTGCCGACGAGGAGACCGGCCAGACCACCGATCCCCGCATCTGGGCCGGCGGCGACATCGTCACCGGTGCCGCTACGGTCATTCTGGCGATGGGCGCCGGCAAGAAGGCCGCCGCTTCGATCACCAAGAGCCTGCTGGGCGAGTAATCACCTGCAGCGCTAGCCACCAAACGGCAAAGTCCCCGTCGAGCACGCGCCCGGCGGGGACTTTTTCTATACCGGCCGCCAGACCACCACGATGGGGACAGGCACCTTTGTGGTAGTTTGGGGCCTGGTCGATCGTTTTGTCTCGATCTGTAACAGTTAGGACCTGTTGAGCCTCGTAGTTGTTACAGATCAAGATATTGTGCGAACATCCGCCTGTTCATCTCAATCTGTAACAGTTAGAGACCAAATTCCCCGCTACGTGTTACAGATCAAGACGTTAGGTTAGCGGCCATTCGGTTCATCTAAATCTGTAACATCTAGGGCCGTTTTGGGCAGCCAGGTGTTACAGATTGAGATCTTGATAAAGCCGAGGACGGGCGCTGCCACCAAAACCTAGCGCTTGCGGCGCTTGGTTGCGGCGATGCCGGCCGCGGCAACGGTTGCGCCGGCGATGCCTAGGGCGGTGGCCGTCATCGCGGTGGTGTCGCCTGTGGCGACTAGAGCGGTATCGGACTTCTTGGCCGGCGTGGCTTTCTCAACCGTCTTGGTCGCGGTCGGCTTGGTCGCGGGTTTGGCCTCGGGCTTAGTCTCAGGCTGCGGCATTGGGTTGGGATCCGGCGTGGGCTGCGGATCGGGAGTAGGCGTAGTCTCAGGCGTAAACGTCAGATTGGTGTTCAGCCACAGGGTGTAAATCCAACCGCTCTCGGGATCAACCTCACTTGCCTCGCCCACCTGATAGCCACACTCAACCCCATTGATCTTCAGCTTGGTATTGGGCGTAAAGTAGAAGCCACGCGCCGGCTTAAAGTACAGGCCGTAACGATAGGTCACACCGGGCTTAAACGCGTCAATATGGTTGGTGATGTGCTGGTCCCAAAACTCGACGGAATTCACCTCACTGCCGTCGCTCCCCGTCCAGAACTCACACTGAAGGACAGAGCTCGAATCCACCGGAGTACCCGCCGTAAAGACCGGCCTGTCGCCCGCCTTGAAGGTGGTCGTGGCGCCGTTGATCTCAATAACGTCGATGGCACGCCATTCGTCGATTGGTTGCTCACACAGCATATTGTCAGCATTGGGCGCAAAGACGCCGTTGACGGTCTTAATGTGGTGTACCCAATGACCGTTGACGTTCATATTGCAGTCATCAGCCACGGTATTGTCGCCCTTGAGCCTCAGCTCAACGGAATACATGTAGAACTTGCCCTCTTCGAAGCGCTCGATCCTCCTCGCGCCCGTCGGATACTTAGCGGGGTCGGAATACCAGAAGGCAACGGGCGTAAGCTCCGCAGGGTCACTGCCATCCATCTCTTCCCAGCACTCATAGGCGATCTCATACTTGTCGGCATCGGCGGCAGGAATCGTCGCGGTCGCACGCGGCGCCTCGCCGGGCGCATAGTCGGTTTTCACGTCGTTGACGTTCAAATTCTCGAGGGCTTCGTTTTCTGACGCAACGAGCGTAATTTCGCTATTGATGGCGTAGCGGAGGTAATAATCGTACCTGGTTTCGTTGAGGATAGTCGAGCTGCCTTCATAGTCAGTTCCGGTATACGTCAGTGCCGCGCCAATATAAAGATCCTCATTGCGCGTGAGTCGATACGAGCCGCCTGCCGCGCCACCCGTAAAGGTCAGCGTCAGCCTCATGTGATCGCCAACAGGCTCAAAGTGAGCCGTCACATCGGACATAGATGTGTCCTGGACTTCAGCCAGGGTGCCCGAAGCAGCATCGGCCCGGTAGTACTTGGTTTCGACAAGTTCGCAGAGCGGCTCATCCGGCATGCCGCCCTCAACATCGGGGAAATCATAGGTATACGGCTGGCCCTTTTCGAGCGTGATGTTGTCCGAAAGCTTGCAGTCCGTATCGTGGCGGACCACGGTCGTGTTGACCTTAACACCGCTCCCGCCTGTCACATCGGTCACGCCACAGGGCATGATAGCGTCGTTTGCCGACGAGCTTTCGGCGCCGCCAAGAGAGCCGTCTTGGTCAGCAGCGCCCGCATCGTTTACCGTTGCCGGCGGTGCGTCCTGCTGATCTTGCTGAGCTTCTGCCGTGGACGGTGCCGCCGGAGCCGCGTCAGTCATCGGCGCAGCCGGAGCCACCGGTACCGGCGACGGAGCCGCCGTATCCTCCGCAACCGTCGGCGTCACCGGAGCCGCGGCAACCTCATCCGTCCCAGCGGCGGGATCGGCGCATTCCGTCGCCAGCGCCACGCTCGGCAGCAGCAACTGCCCGACCATAAGCGCACACGCGCCGGCGCAAGCTATTTTGGCACCCACACAACGCCAGGTACCATGAACCAGCGAGCAGGTGCACTCACGCTGAGTTTGCTTATCGAAGCGGCTTCCGTACATAACGGCCTCCTTGGTCGAAGGACTACACCACCACAAAGGTGCCTGTCCCCTTTGTGGTGGTCCTGTACCACCAAGGTGCGACCAGCGATTCCATATGCCTAGGTTCGTAGATACGAACCCCTATTGCTACCTGCGGTTTAATCCAATATGACTTCGCCATCGCTACACTCGTCCCAGGGACGCTACAATCGAGGACACGATCATTCGTCCACCCAAAGGACCGTCCTTGAACCTGAGCGGGCCTAAAATCAACGCGCTTCTGGCACTCGCGCTCTTCACCTTCGCCTTCCTTGCCGCCGAGTTTCGCTTCGACGTCAACGTCGGGCTGCTCGCCGGTGCCGAACGCGTTGTAATCGCGCAGGGCTTTATTCTGGGTGCAAGTGTGCTCGGCTTTATCGGGTACGCGCCGCTGCTCGGGCTCGCACAGCGCAAAGGCCACTCACTGGCAGTCGTCAACGCCGCTGTTCCCATCGCCATCCTGGGATTGACCCAGGTCCAGTTCCCTACGGCCCCGCTTGCCCTCGAGATTCTGGGCTGCGTGGCATTCTTTGGGCTCGGTCTGCTGGGTGCCGCTGCTCACCACACCTTTTCGTTGACATTCCAGGATGACCCCAAACTCGCCACTGGCGCAGGAGCGGCCTATGCCGCGGGCATCCTGATACAGTTCGCCATCAACCTGCTCAATTGCGGCGGTATCGCAGAGCTCATCATCCTCGGCACAGCGACTATCGCCATCTCCGCCCTCAGCGTCGTTCCCCAAAAGGCTGCCAGGAGCTCCAACCCCGCCATCAATCCCTTTGTTGAGCCCTCTCATGCCCTCGCCAAACAGGCATGCTGGAGCATCGCGCTCGTCATGATTCTCGCCTGCCTGTTCTCGACGCTCGATAACGTCGTCACGTTCTCCAACGCCCACGGCACCATCGCCGTACAGACCTGGCCGCGCCTCTTTTTGGCGGCGAGCGGTCTCGTCGCCGGTATCGTCTTTGATCTTGCCGAGCGTCGCTACATGGGCCTCATCATGCTCGGCATCGCCGTGCTCTCGACCATTTCCATCCTGACCGTGGAGGCCGGCGCCGATCCCAACCTGGGCCTTGTCGTCTTTTACCTAAGCTCGGGCTTTTTTGTCACGTTCTTTACCGCCACGTTTACGCAGCTGGCGCCGAGCATGCACACGCCCGCACTGTGGGCTGGCATGGGCCGCGCCGCCAACAACGTGTGCGCGTTCACTACGTCGGGCATCTCGCTGGCACTTGTGACCTCGGGCAATGTCGCCCTCATCATGATCGGCGCGCTCATGCTGCTTGTGGCGGCGAGTGTGGCGTTTGTAGCCGCGGGTCTGTTCCGCCTGCCCCAAACCGAGCAGGAGCGCGAACACCAGCAACGAGCCGAGAAAGCGCTCGCTGCGCCGAGCATCGAAGAGCAGCGCCAGGCCTTCATCGCCAACCACGCCCTCACTCCGCACGAAGTCGACGTGCTCATAGCCGTGACCCAGGATGAACGCCCGCTCAAGCAGGTCGCCGAGGAGCTCGGCATCTCGATGCGCATGGTACAGCGCCACCTGAGCTCTATCTACCAAAAGACCGATACGCAGACGCGCGCCGGTCTCGCCAAAGCCTTCCCCTCTGCCTAAAACAAAAACCACCACAAAGGTGCTGTCCCCTTTGTGGTGGTTTTGATCGACTAGCCTTCGAGTTGCGCTACTTTGTAGCGGTAGGCTGCGGCGATGACATCCTTGCAGCCTTCGCGGCCCAGCTTGGCACGGTTGACGACGATGTCTTTGCCGCTCGTCATCTTCCACTTTCCGGCGCTGTAACGCTTGTAGAACGCCTCACGCGCCTTCTGCTGCTGCTTGACCAGCTTGGCGCCCTTCTTTTTGTTAAGTCCGCGCTTCTTGCGCACAATCTCGACGCGGTCCTCAAAGGGAGCGGTCACCAACACGGCAATGTGGTTGGGATTGTTACGCAACAGGTAATCGGACAGGCGGCCTTCGATAATGCAGCTCTCGGTCTCGCCCAGATCCAAAATCACCTGGCTCATCTTTTGGAACAACTTGTCCGAGTACGAACGGGCATCGTAGCGGTCGGGCAGAAACGCCATGTTCTCCACGGCCAGGCGCTCGTCGTAGGCAGCCATCTTGTCGAGCGACTCGCCCGCGCGCAGCGACGCACGCACCAGCAGCTCGTTATCGTACAGCGGAATCCCCAACTCGTCGGCAAGCATGCGACCAATCTCGTGGCCCTCGGCGCCAAAGTCGCGCGCGATGGTAATGACCACAGGACTCTTCTTGTTCTCCAGATCGCTCATCGCGATTCCTTTCTCTATGTGACAAAGGGGCTGTCCCTTTGCCACATTCTACGCTGCCACCATTCGCCTCTGATACGCCCTCACCAGCAGCGAGATACCAAAGTTGAGCACAAAGTACATCGCAAATACCAGGCCGTAGAGCATAAGCACCTGCGAGAGGTCGATCGCATGGGCCATCACGACGTTTGCCGTGTACATGAGCTCGGCCACGTTAATGCCCGAAAGATACGAGCTGTCCTTAATGACGGTCGTGCACTGGCTAAACAGCGCCGGAATAATCGTCTTAAACGTCTGCGGCAGAATGATGTAGCGCATGGTGGCAAAGAAGCCGAAGCCCTGGCTCTGCGCTGCCTCAAACTGGCCGCGCGGAATCGAGTTGAGGCCGCCGCGCACAATCTCGGCCATAACAGCGCTGGTAAACAGCGTAAAGGCGATGGTCGAAATCACAATGTCCAAACCCTGCACCGTAAAGTAGATAAACAGGATCCACAGCAGGTTTGGCGTGCAACGGAACAGCTCGATATAGGCGCTCACCAAAATACGGAACGGGCGGGGCGCATAGCTTTTAACGAGCGCCAGCACCGTGCCAAAGATGAGCGAGAAAAAGATCGACAGCGCCGAGATCTCGATCGTCTTAACAAAGCCGCCCCAGATGTAGAGCAGGTTGGTCGCGTTGAAGATTTCCATGCGCTAGGCCTCCTCTACGTTATCGAGCCCCAGCTCGGCCAGGCTCACGCCGCGCGGACGCTCCTTGGAGCGGCGCTCGAGCCACTGCACCAGCATGGCGAGCGGAAAGCAGATGATGAAGTACATAAGGCAGCAGACGATGTATCCCTGCAGGTAACCGTACAGACTCACAAAGTTGTCGGAACGGTACATAAGGTCGCCGCCGGCCACAAGCGCCAGCACCGACGTGTTCTTGACCAGGTTGAGCGCCTGGTTACACAGCGGCGGCAGAATGATCTTGAACGTCTGGGGCAGCACGATGTACCAGTATGCCTGCGCGCGAGTGAAGCCCTGGCTCTGGGCCGCCTCCATCTGACCGCGCGGAACCGCCTCGATACCAGTGCGGATGACCTCCGAAATGTAGGCCGCGTGATACAGGCCCACACCCAAGAAGCCCAGCACGAACGGCGCGATGCGCACCGGCTGATCGGCACCGGTTATGGCCTGCAAAAACTGCGGACCGGCCATGTACATAAAGAGCACCTGCACGGGCAGCGGGGTGTTCTGGTAAAACTCCACGTACACGCGGCTTATGGCGCGCAGCACGCGCGAACGAGTGGTAGAGAACACGCCCAGCAGCGTGCCCAGCACCAGCGACAGCAGCAGACCGGCAACGACCACCTGCAGCGTCACGCCAAAGCCCTCCCAGAAGGGTCCCATGTTTTGAAATGTCGTCGACCAGCGGTCGGCGTCAAACAATCCTTCGAGCATTTGATTCCTTCCTTGGACGATGCGCCTATACAAGACCCCAGGTCTTGACCTCTTGGTCGAGCCAGCCGTCGGCCAAGCGATCGCAAATCACCTGATCGACCACGGCCGAAAGGTCGCAGCCCTTCTTGGTCGCCACGCCGTAGCCCTGCTCACCAAATTTGACCTCGGGCTGCAGCAGCTCAACGGTCTCGTTCATGTAACCGGCCAGCGTGGAGCGGTCCATAGCAAAGACGTCGATATTGCCGGCGTCGAGCGAACTCTTGATGATGGGGTAGCCGCTAAAGGCCCTAAACTCGGGCTTGCAGCTAAAGCCGTTGTCCTTGATCATCTGCTCGATCAGGCCCTGCGTGGTAGCACCCTGGCTCACGCCGATGACCTTGCCGTCTAGGTCCTCAATCGAGGTAAAGCCCGAACGCTTCTTGACCATGAGTCCCACGTAGTCGGTGCGGTACGGCGTCGAGAAATCCCAGCTCTTCTTGCGCTCGTCGGTGATGGTGTAGGTCGCCGCGACCACGTCGAGTTGGCCGTTATCGATCAGCGGACCGCGCGTCTTGGGCGTTACGTCGGTAAACTCGACAAGCTCCTGGGCACGGGCCTCCTTGTAGCTCACGCCAAAGACGGCAGCGGCGATCTGGTAGCACAAATCGACTTCCATGCCCTCAAAGCGGCCCTTGGCGGTGTCGTAATAGCCGTAGCCGGGAACATCCTTCTTAACGCCAGCATTCAGATGGCCACGCGACTTAATGGCCGCAAGTTTGGACCCCTTGTCGGAACCCTCGCCGCTGGTGGAGTTGCCGCAACCGGTAAGCGCGGTCCCCGTCAGCGCAAGCATGCCGGCACCCGCCAGCTGCAAAAAGTGACGGCGCGACACGGCCGCCCTCGTCATATCCGTCATGTCCATCACCGCGCCTAGTGCAGAATCTTGGACAGGAACTCGCGGCAGCGCGGGTTCTCGGGGTTATCGAAGAAGTGCTCGGGCGTGCCCTCCTCCAGGATGCGGCCGTCCTCCATAAAGATGACGCGGTCGGCCACCTGGCGCGCAAAGCCCATCTCATGCGTCACGCAGATCATGGTGATATCCTCCTGCGCAAGCTCAATCATAA
Source organism: Collinsella sp. CM84Y_54 (assembly GCF_036317945.1). Lineage (NCBI taxonomy): Bacteria > Bacillati > Actinomycetota > Coriobacteriia > Coriobacteriales > Coriobacteriaceae > Collinsella > Collinsella sp. CM84Y_54. The sequence continues at coordinate 77,030 of NZ_JAWQCX010000004.1, read as the reverse complement.
CGTCCAGAACCTCCTGGACCATTTCGGGGTCGAGCGCCGAGGTCGGCTCGTCAAACAGGATGATGGGCTGCTTGGTGCACAGGGCACGAGCGATGGCGATGCGCTGCTGCTGACCGCCCGAGAGGTTCTGCGGATACTCGCCGGCCTTATGCGCCATGCCAACACGCTTGAGCGCGGCGATGGCGATCTCGGTCGCCTCCTCCTTGCTCTTCTTTTGCAGCTTGGTGGGCGCGAGTGTCAGGTTGCCCAGCACCGTCATGTTGGGATACAGGTTGAACTGCTGAAACACCATGGAGCTATACTTGCGAGCCATCTCCAGGTGGTTCTTTTTGGTGAGCGGCGTACCGTCAATGATAACCTCGCCCGATGTGGGCTCCTCAAGATAATCGACACAACGGATGAGCGTCGACTTACCCGAGCCGGAAGGCCCGATCATTACGAGCTTCTCGCCGCGCTTGACGGTGAGGTTGATATCTTTGAGCACATGCAGGTCGCCAAAGTACTTGTTGAGATGCTTGATCTCGATCATGTCTGCCATGAATGTCCCTTCCCTGCGTTTACACGAGTTGAACTATTGTACGGAAAGAACCACGTTTCCGCAGCCCACACTACATCCCCGTAAAGAACCCGCAATCTTCCCCCTAGTCATTGGGGATAACCCACTCATTGGGGACAGGCTCATCAAAAAGGGGCGCGACCGCAATGGTCACGCCCCCCTCGACATCAGCTATGTGTCGGCCGGCACTTACGCCAATTTCGCTCCGACGATCTTTGCTGCTGCCGGCTTGTCGAAGTTGCCGCCGGTGGCCTTGCCGAGTGCACCCATAACCTGGCCCATCTGCTTCTTGGACGTAGCGCCCAGCTCGGCGATAACCTGCTCGATCAGGGCCTCGAGCTCCTCGCCCGAAACCTGCGCAGGCAGCAGGCTCTCCAGAATCTTGACCTGCTCGGTCAGGTTGTCGGTACGCTCTTGGTCGGTGCCGGCCTTGATGGACATCTCCAGCGTCTCGCTCGTCTGCTTAATCAGACGCTTGATCATGTTGTTGACGTCTTCCTCGGTCACATCGCGGCGCTCGTTGACCTCAATATTCTTCACCTCGGCCTTGACCTGGCGAATGATGGACAGGCGAACCTTGTCCTTAGCCTTCATGGCCGCGATCATTTCCTTCTGCAGCTCTTCGTTGGTCATCTGCAAATCCTCCTCAATAGCGTGGGCGGCACTCACGCGGGCACCGCCCCATGATTACTCAGTCGTCGACGAATCGCCGGTCGAACTCTTGGTGACGCCCTTCAGGCTGACGTTATAGGGCACGTCCTTGGGCATGGGGTTAACGGTGATGTCGGCGTCCTTCTTGTACTGCTCCAGCCACTCGCTGTACGCGGTGCTTGCCGCCTGCGTCTTCACCACGTTGGAGACGTACTTCTTGATGTCCTTGGGCACCTGCTTAATGTCATCGACCTGATTATCGACATGGAAGTAGTCGGTGCACTTGATGATGTGGTAACCATAGGTCGACTCGACGACGTCGCTCACATCGCCCTTGTTGAGCACCTCGAGCGCCGCCTGGTAGCTGTCGACGAAGGTGGTGAGCTTGTCCCAGCCCACATCGCCCTTCTTATCCTTGGAGCCGGTATCGTCGGAGTACTGCTTTACGGCGTCCTCAAAGCTCAGCTCGCCGGAGTTGATCTTGTCCAGGCACTCCTGCGCCTTGGCCTTGGCGGCGGCCTTATCCTCGTCGGAAGCGTCGGAATCGACCTTGATCAGAATATTCGACGAGCGACGGGCGTCATTGTAGTTGGACAGGTTCTCGTTGATGTAATCGACAATCTCGCTGTCCTTGGGCTTGCTTGTGGGCGCTACCGCATCCTTAAGCTTCTGCTGCGCCAGACTCTCCTTGAGCGAGTCCTTGTAGGTGTCCTCGGTATAGCCGTAGGTCTTAAGCGTCTTCTTAAAGGCCTTGGCGCCGCCGGCACTCTTGCAGGCGTCCTTCCAGGCCTTCTCGACCTCCTCGTCCGAGACGGTCACGCCGTTTTCCTTCTGCGCTTGCTGAAGCAGAATCTGCTGCGTATAGGAGTCGATGAGCTGCTTGCGATACTTCTTGGGCGTGAGGTCGTTGTCGACCAGGTACTGCGCCCAGTCCTTGTCCTTGGTGTAGCCGTAGGACGTACGCATGCTCATGATCTGCTTGGTCACGGTGTCCTCGGTGAGGTTGGTGCCATTGATGGTAGCAGCCACGCCACCAGTGAGCTTATAGCCCGAGCTGGCGCTTTCGGTCTGCGACATCAGGCCGGAGCACGCCATGGCCGAGACGGAAAGCAGCATCGCCAGCACGCCGATGACCACCAGGATAATCTTGACGGTCTTGGACACATAGGTCTTGCGCTGATTCTTACGAGAGTTGGAGGCGGTGCGAGCCTGTTGCTCGGGCGTCGGCGCGGCCTCGGGGTTCTTTTTCTTATTTGCCATGTTTGGCCTTTCGCATCACGAATCGAACAAACGCCATTGTGTCACAACGCAGCCCCTGCGGCACACCTGGTGCATGGGACACAGATTAATCTGCACCATTTTGGTGCAAAGGGGCATACCCGGCAGTCGGCAGTTAGGGACGTTCCTTTTGTGCCGGCACTTGGGGACTGTCCCTAACTGCCGGCAGAAAAGGAACGTCCCCAGGTGCCGGCTTTGTTCCACCTTAGAAGTGGCGGCGGATGGCGTCGACCACGCCCTGGGGTGTGGTCTGGCCGAGCACGTCGGCTGCGGCGTCGGCATCCATAAAGATATTCATGAGCGCTTGCAGGGCCTCGACCTGACCGCCCGGCTCGGCAATGCCCAGATTGATGATGATCTGCGCCGGCACGGGAGCGCCCATGCCAGCCATAGCGTTAAATGTCACGGACGCGGCGGGCTTCACCACCGCGATATAGGGCTTGGCCACAAACCCCGGATCGGTATGCGGAATGGCAATGTTTGCCGCCGGCATAGCGAGACCCGTGGGATAGGCATCCTCGCGCATGCGAACGGCGTCGAGCCAACCGTCGGCAATGTAGCCACGTGGTGCAAGCTCGCCCTCGAGTCGCGCAAACACCCCATCCGGCGTCGCACACTCCCAATCAAAAAACACCAGCTCAGGCGAGAATAGCATCTCGGCGTTATCCGCCATACCGTCCTCCAAAGTTGCATGAGGTTCACAATGTCCCATATGATAGCGAAACGAGACAGGCAAGGTTAGTCGAGGATCTCAATCATATCGAGTGCGCGAGCTGGCGTCAGGCAAACTTCGGGCATCGCCTCCAGCATACGGCGGTCACTCGTGACCACGTAGTCAACATCTGCCGTCTCGCCCGAAGCGATGATGAGGTTGTCTTCAAGATCCGACATGTGTTTGCCAAGCATGCGCGCCATCTCGCACTCTGCCAACGAAAGCGGAGAGGCAGTTGCCACCTGCATCATGTGCTCAATGCAGGCCCATGACGCCGAGGCAAACGACACGTTAATCCCATTCACATTCCGCCTGGCTAGTCGCCGAGGCAAAATATAGAACACGTCCTTTGCCGTCGTTGGCGCATACAGAAGGTCGATCTTTCCTGCCTCGGCCAGTTCAACCAATCTCTTCGCTTCGTCGAACGCCCCCTCTTGCAGGTAATAATCGAGCCAAACGTTCGTATCTACCAAGAGATGCTTTGCCTCAATCATCGGCAATTCGCCTCAATGTCAGCAATCATCGCTTCATACATATCATCCCGTACGGCATCCCAGTCTTCCGCAGATGATCCAGCTGGCGCAAAATCCGAAGCACGTAGCCCCAACGAAGAAAAAGCTAGGCCACACCCCTGCTCGGCCAGACTCTCCGCACGGGGCGCCTCGCGCTTATCCGCCACCATAAATCCCGGCAACGTTTGATGCTCGACGAGATAAGCCCAAAGCGCACGAATGGCATCGCTCGGCCCCAATCCATTGCGAGTTAGGACTGCATCGCCACCAGCTTTGAGCATAGGGTCGATTCGCGTGTTGAGCTGCACCGTTGCTGTACCCATAGCGGCTCCTCTCTACTTGCTAGCAGTATAGCAGACATAAAAGGCCACGCAAAAGGGCCCGGCCACACGCGGACGAGGCCCTATCGGATTTCTTGGGATGGAAATGACACACGTCACGTTATCCAGAGTCCAAAATCAAAGGGGTAATAAAAGCTGATTGAGGCACATGTGATTCCATATGCCCCAATCAGCTTTTTGATAGTTTACGTTGTAAGGAAAACCGAGCGAATCCTTTTACGCACGATGGCGGGGCGCATCAATTGCGACCTTGCCGCTCTCCAGCACGTGGACGCGACCGTCAGCGAGCATCTGAACTACCTCGGGATACAGCACGTGCTCAATCGCGTGGATATGCTCCTCGAGCGTGTCGACGTCCCAGCCCTCCTCGACGGCCAGCGCTCGCTGGGCGATGATGGGGCCATTGTCGTAGATCTCGTTGGCAAAATGCACGGTCACACCGGTCACCTTGACGCCGCGCGCAAAAGCATCGTCGATCGCATGCGCGCCGGTAAAGCTCGGCAGCAGCGCCGGATGCAAGTTGACCACGCGGTTGGGAAACGCCGCCAGCAGCGGCGTATGCACCATGCGCATGTAGCCGGCCATGACCACATACTCGCAGCCGCGCTCGAGCAGCTCGTGCGCGATGACCTCGTCGGCGGCGATGGGATCAGCATAGACATCCTTGGATAGCGTAAGCGTCTGGATGCCCGCGCGCTCTGCACGCTGCAAACCCTTGGCCGAAGGACGACTCGACACCACAAGCTCAATCGAAGCATTGAGCTTGCCAGCGGCGATCAGGTCGATCAGCGCCTGCAGGTTGGTACCCGAACCGCTGATGAGCACACCGATCTTGAGCGGCTCGGCCGTATCGGTACCGGTCGGACGAGTATAGGGCACAAAGTCCAGACCCTCGGCGGCAGCCATCTGCTCGTTAGCGCTCATCGGAGTACACGACCTTACCGGAACCCTCGACGCACTCGCCCACACGGAACGGCTTCTCGCCCAGCCCGACCAGGGCCTCGGTAACCGCGGCCTCGTCCTCGGGGGCGACGATCAGGCACAGGCCGACTCCCATGTTGAAGGTCTTGCATGCCTCGTTGGGCGCGAGCTCGGCCTGGCGCGACACGTAGGTGATGACGGGAGGAACATCCCAGCCCATCTCGGCGCCGTTGCGAGTGACCACGGCGTCGACGTCGTCGGCAAGCGCGCGGTTGAGGTTCTCGGTGATGCCGCCGCCAGTGATGTGGGCGATGGCGTGCACCGGAGCGCCACCGCGCAGCAGCTCAAGAATCGGCTTCACATAAATACGCGTGGGGGCCAGCAGGGCGTCGGCCAGCGATGCGCCGCCGAGCTCCTCGAGCGGGCGGTTCAGCTCCTCGGCCTTAGCGGCGGCCTCGGGCGTGCCCGGCTTGATGCCGTCAACGCCGATGACCTTGCGCACGAGCGAGTAGCCGTTGGAGTGCACGCCGGTGGAGGGCAGGCCCAGGATGACGTCGCCGGGGCGGACGTTCGCAGGGTCGAGCATCTTGGGACGGTCGACGACACCCACGGTAAAGCCGGCGAGGTCGTAGTCGGCAGGAGCCATGACACCGGGGTGCTCGGCCATCTCGCCGCCCACGAGCGCGCAGCCCGCGAGCTTGCAGCCATCGGCCACGCCCTTGATGATCTTTGCCATATGCTCGGCCTCAATGTGGCCGATGGCGACGTAGTCCAGGAAGAACAGCGGCTCGGCGCCCGAAGCCAAGATGTCATTGACGCACATGGCGACCAGGTCCTGGCCCACCGTCTCGTGACGGTCCATGATCTGGGCGAGCACGAGCTTGGTGCCCACGCCGTCGGTACCGCTGATCAGGATCGGGTCTTCCATATCCTTAAGCGCGGCGGCCGAGAACAGGCCGCCAAAGCCACCGATACCGCCGATGACCTCGGGGCGGTTGGTGTCCTTAACCATTTGCTTAATAGCGTCGACGGCGCGGCCGCCCTCGGCGGTATCGACGCCGGCATCCTCATACGTCACATGCTTGCTGTCGCTCATCTGAGCCTTCCTCTCCCACTACCGTTTGACGCACGGACGCCAACCGGTGCTCATAGTTGCTCTCGATTCGGCGCGCATTCTGGCAACGCGCGCCGCTCAATCAACAAAACAGCAGGTAAAACCTACCAAAATAAACCTGTCCCTAAACGGCAGGTTTTAGGCCTCGCCGTGCTTCTCTTCCCAGCTGCGGTCATCGTATTTCTCGACCACGGCGTCGTCGTCAAAGTGCAGCGGCTTATCCAGGTTGCGGGGCTTAAAGCCCTCCATGAACTTGTCACGGCCAAAGCTCTCGGGAATCGCCACGGGATAACGGCCGGTAAAGCACGCATCGCAGTAGCCGCCCTTGGGCATGACCTTCAGCAGGCCCTCAACCGAAAGGAAGGCCAGCGAATCGGCGCCGATATACTCGCAAATCTCCTCGACCGTCTTGTTGGCGCTGATGAGCTGCGACTGCACGTCAGTATCGATGCCGTAGAAGCACGGCCAGATAACCTCGGGCGAGTTGATGCGGATGTGAATCTCCTTGGCGCCGGCGTTGCGCAGCATCTTGACGAGCTGCACCATGGTGGTGCCGCGCACGATGGAGTCGTCGATGACGACCAGGCGCTTGCCCTCGATGTTGTCGCGCAGCGGGTTGAGCTTCATGCGCACGCCCATGGCGCGCAGTTCCTGCGTGGGCTCGATAAACGTACGGCCCACATAGCGATTCTTGATGAGGCCCTCGCCAAAGGGAATACCGCTCTCGTGCGAATAGCCCTCCGCGGGCGGCAGGCCGGAGTCGGGCACGCCGATGACCAGGTCGGCCTCGACGGGCTCTTCGTGTGCCAGCTGACGACCCATGTCGTAACGGCAGGCGTAGACGCTCTTGCCGTTCATGATGGAGTCGGGACGGGCAAAATAGACCTGCTCAAAGATGCAGTTGGCGGGCTCTTCGGCTGCAGGTACGCCCTGCTCGGACACCAGGCCCTCGGCGCTGATACGCAAGATCTCGCCGGGACGGACGTCGCGGACGTACTCGGCGCCCACGATATCGAGTGCGCAGGTCTCGGAGGCAACGACCCAGCCGCCAGCGTGCGTGACATGGACGGCGGAGTCGACCGTCGAGGCATCATCTTGCGAGGGCAGCTGCGAAACAGAAGCGGCGTCGGCCTGGTCCAGGCCCTCGTCCACGAGCTTGCCCAGCACCATCGGACGGATGCCATGCGGATCGCGGAAGGCGTAGAGTGCCTGCTCGTTGATGAGCGTCATGGCGTAGCCTCCGCGTACGAGCTCCATGGTCTTGCGAATGCCCTCGCGCAGGTGGCCCGTACGCTGGGTAAAGTAGCCGATAAGCTTGGTCGCGACCTCGGAATCCGAATTGGAGAGGAACGGCACGCCCAGCTCGATCAGCTGACGGCGCAGCTCGTCGGTGTTGACCAGAGTGCCGTTGTGAGCGAGCGCGATAATGACGCTGTTGATGGTAGAAAGATGCGGCTGCGAGGCTTCCCAGCTCTTGGCGCCGGCGGTGCCATAGCGCACGTGGCCCACGGCTAGCTGGCCGGAGAGCGTCGACAGGTCGGCGTTGGAGAACACGCGATCGAGCAGTCCCAGGTCTTTACGAACCATAACCGTGCCGCCATCGCCCACGGCGATTCCCGCCGATTCCTGGCCGCGATGCTGCAGCGCGCGCAGACCAAAGTACGTCAGTCGAGCCACATCGCGATCGGGTGCCCACACACCAAAAATGCCGCATTCCTCATGCAGCTGGTCGGAGTCCGGATCGTACGTCGACATGGTCGTCACCTGTCCCGTGGCACGCTCGGCCGCGCGGATGGTTTCTTGAGACATGGCATCCCCTCAGAGCCTCGTTATTTGGCGTTACCCGCCCTATTATACGCACGGCAAGACAAGCACTCCCGCGCATGAGCAGCGCTTTTTAAAAGCCCACCGAGCTTATAATCCGTTTTGCGGCCAAACATTTTATTGGGAAACCCGCTCTCGGGGCCAACGATCCCGTATGCTTCCGTCGCGACGCGTCTCGCCCACCATTAGGGCTTACATTGCTGCAATTGGGACGTTCGTCCTGTCTTTTAGCAGGTCGGCGGCGTATCCTTGTAATCTACAACAAAACGAGAAAGGTTGTGTATGGATCGAAACGAACTCGACCCCAGCGTCCCCAGCGCCACGGAGGTCAAGAAGATCCCCCTCATCATTAAGGTGTACGCTGTCCTGTGCATCCTGTCCGGTGTTGGTACGCTCCCGTCGGTCGGCGCCTTTATGTGGCAGGTCATCACCGCACTCATCAACGGCAACGCCGCCGCCAAGCTCGGCGACAACACGCTCGTCGCGGTCGGCCTTATCGTCGCCGGCATCATGCTCTCGGCGGCGAGCGCGGTCATCTTAATCATCTTCGGCCTGGACCTCATCAAGAACCAGCGCCGCAACGCCGCGCGCCTGTCCTACATCCTTATCGCATTCACCGTCGTCGAGCTTTTGGTCGACGTGATGCTCCAGGGTATCGGGCCGTTCTTGTTGCGCCCCGCCATCCAGCTCGGCATCCTCATCGCGCTTTCGGCCACCGTCGACCCCACGCTTCGTCAGGAGCGCGAACTGCAGCGCCGCCTGCAGGAGATGCTCGATCGCGACGCCGCCGCCGAGGGCATGCTCGGCCGCGATGAGACCGGCGAAGGCTACATCAAGCTCAACTACTTCAACCTGTTCTGGGTATTCTTTGTCTGCTGCGTGCTGGGCCTCATCCTGGAGGACATCTGGCATATGACGGTCGACGACCCGGGCGTCTACCAGAACCGCGCCGGCATGCTGTTTGGCCCCTTCAGCCCCATCTACGGATTTGGCGCCGTACTCATGACCATGGTGCTCAACCGCTTCTACAAAAAGAACCCCATCATTATCTTTTTGGTGAGTGCCCTACTTGGCGCAAGCTTTGAGGTGTTCGTGGGCTGGTTTATGCAGACCTCGTTCGGTGTGGTCTCGTGGAGCTACTCGCATATGAAGCTCTTTGGCATGCCCGATCCGCTCGCCGTGCTTACGGGCGGACGCACCTGCACGGGCTTCGCCTGCCTGTGGGGCCTGGGCGGACTCATCTGGATCAAGCTGCTGCTGCCCAGATTGCTCAAACTCATCAACATGATTCCCTGGAAGAGCCGCTACTCGGCCACCGTCATCTTTACCATCATCATGCTGGTCGACGGCGTCATGACGCTGCAATCGCTCGACTACTGGTACCAGCGCGTCAACGGCACGGTCAACGATATTCCCGTTGCGCAGTTCTACGGCAAGTACTTCGATAATGAGTATATGGAAAATCGCTTCCAGAGCATGACCATGAGCCCCAAGGACGCCACACGCGTATAGCGCGGGCGCTGGCGCAAGTCGGTTCCAACGGACAAGTAAGCCCGCTGGCAGTTCAGCCTAACTGCCAGCGGGCTTTTGCTATAGATGAGCTCGAATTGATCGCAAAGCCCTATGCCTCGCGCTCGACCTCGTTCACGCATTCATTCTTGATGGTGCCGACAAGCGTCTGCAGGGCATCGACCACGTGCGGACGAATGTCTCCGCCAATGAGCACGAGCATGATGTCATCGCCCACGGAAAGCTCGCCGCTTGCCAGCCACACGCGCACATAGCCGATACCCGGCATCGCTCGCGTCGCCTCAATGGCAGACCGCACCTTTTCGGCATCGTAGTCAAAGACCATGCCGCCCACCTTGTGGCCCGGCGCCACGCCATCGGTCTCGACTCCGCGCACCTCGGCCTTGGGCGTCGCGCGTACCACGCCGTTATGCGTCAGATACATACCGCACGCCGGCGCCGAAGCGTCGGCCTTGGCCTCGCGCAGCCAAGCATCAATCGAAGGCATCGTTTTGCCATTCTCGAGCATCATTTCCCCTTTTTTATCTCTTATGCCGTCGGGCGACGACTCGCCCTTCAGTACCTCCGTTGCCCGCAATGCAACCATTAGTTCTCAACGGGGGTAAGAATCATCACGGCACGCTTGTTCCTTAGCGCCGAAGGCGAACACGTGATAAGCGTGAGCACCTTATCAGCCTTGGCAGCACGGCTCTCAGCGTCGCTCGCCACGGCGGAAGCACCGTCAATCATCTCGGAAAGATAGGCCTTCAGGCCGTCTCCGCCCTCAAAGTTGGGAGTACGCGCTTTTCGGTACGAGTCCTCGACCACCTTGGTCAGCAACGGCTTAAATTTATAGGCGCCGTCGCGTGTAACGTAAAAGGCATATTCGATACCGTCGAAAACCGACTGGTCGGCGCTGTCAGCAATGAAATGGAACATCGAGTTATCCCTCATGTGATGGCCGTAGAGTGTAGTCTGCTGGTCCACCATACCGGGAGCCGTGTCATCGCAGTCAAGGAAAATAGAGCCCACGGGATTTGCCGTGCCGTCAAAGAGCGTGCTCAGGTACTTGGTGTTGTTATCCGTCTGCACCACCGGATAGTTGATGGCGGTACCGGGAACATATATCCAACCGACGACATCGGGGTTGGTTTGGGCAAGCGTGGCAAAATCAACAATGGGTGCACCGCTCGCGTCGCTATCGCTCACAGACTTTTTCTCAACCTTTTGATACGAATCGCTTGCTTCCTTGTAACCCAACTGCGCCTTGATATAGATGCCGGCGGCGGCAGCGATCAGGCACACACCGATCACAATAAGAAGTCTCGCGAAAATCGAACGGCCTTTTTTGCGCTTAGGAGCAGGACTTTCCACCGAGCCACCGAGCCCGGGCGAAGGAGAACGATGAGCTTGCGATTGCTCCCCGTAACTGGACGGGCGGCAGGTCGGCAAAGCGCCCTGAACGCGCTGGTTCGACGGCGCCACCGGCTGCGGAGCCCGAACGTGCCTCGCGACATGGGCGGGCTGCGGCGGACGGACGGGCTGCGAAGAGGACGTCCGCCCCGGCTGCACCGGGCGCGGCGCACCTGGATTCGCAGGATCGGGAATCTGGGACAGTTTAAAACGTTTTCCCTGATAATTGGACATATTTCTCCTCTATTGCAGATAAGGCGGCAAGCCGCTTAGGCGTCGGCCATCTCCTGCTTCATCTTCTCGATAACCTTGCGGTACTCGGGGTCGCAAGCGCCTAGAATCTGCGTGGCGTAGATGGCGGCGTTCTTGGCGCCGTTGATGGCAACGCAGGCCACGGGCACGCCCGAAGGCATCTGCACCATCGACAGCAGCGAATCCATACCGCCCAGGTCACTCGTCTTCATAGGTACGCCGATAACCGGCAGCGGCGTAAAGGCAGCCACGACGCCGCCCAGGTGAGCGGCCTTGCCGGCGGCAGCGATAATCACTTTGATACCGCGATCGGCAGCAGTCGAGGCCCACTCGTGAACCTTCGCCGGCGTGCGGTGCGCGCTCGCAATGACGAGCTCATAGGGCACACCGAGCGTCTCGAGCTCGGCGGTGCAACCTTCCATAACGCCCAGATCGGACTTGGAACCCATGATGATCCCGACAACCGGCTTTTGATCTGCCATAAACAAAGACCTCCTGTTGAGAGCGGCGACGCGGCGGATCCGCGACCCTTAACTACTGAGAGTAGTATAGCTGCTCCCGTCCCTGCGGTCTGTTGGTGCTCTGCGGCGGCCCGGTGTTTTCATCTTCACTCCGGTTGCTACGCAAAGTCGTTCAGATGAAAACACCGGGCCGCCGCAGAGCACCTTCGACCTACCGGGAATTGCTATGACGTACGTTGGCTGAAATATTAACGTGGGATCCGCCGTTCGAACGAACGGCGGATCCCACACTCACTTTTTATTCAGCCCTAGTCATCGCGCAAAGCCCCTTCGGCCCCTCCCGCCCCGGCCGGACAGCTCAGCCTACACCGTGTACTGCGGCAGGTCCTGCAGGGCGATGACGTCCATGCCCATGTCGTTGGCGCTGCCGTGACCCTGCTGGTCCTCACGCACCGCCTCGATGGCGCTCACGTACGTGTTAGCGGCAGACATCGCGGTCACGCAGGTCACGCCGCGACGCACGGCCTCGGTACGCAACAGATAACCGTCGCCGCGCGAGCCCGGGCCGTACGGCGTATTGATGATCACCGCGATCTTGCCATCGGCGATGAGGTCGCCGATGTTGGGACGCTCGCCGTCATGCGGGCCGCTGATCTTTTCCACGACCTCGCACGTCACGTTGCCTCCACGCAGAACGCGCGCCGTACCCTCGGTAGAGCAGATGTCAAAGCCCAGGTAGCGCAGGATACGCGCGACCGAAAGGATGTGACGCTTGTCGCGGTCGCACACGCTAATGAACACCTTGCCGCAGCTCGGATCGGGCAGCTGGTAGTCAATCGCCAGCTGCGTCTTGGCGTATGCTTCGGGATAGCTCTTGGCGATACCCATGACCTCGCCCGTCGACTTCATCTCGGGCCCCAGGATAACGTCGGCTCCCGGGAAACGGCCCCAGGGCATAACGGCTTCCTTCATACAGAACCAGTCCAGCTGACGCTCGTCACTCGGCAGGCCCAGGCTCGCGATGGAATCGCCCGCCATGATACGCGCCGCGCACTTGGCCAGCGGCACGCCGGTGGCCTTGGAGATGAACGGCACGGTACGGCTGGCGCGCGGGTTGGCCTCGATCACGTAGACGGTCTCGCCCTTGATGGCATACTGCACGTTGACCAGGCCGCGGACTCCCAGCGCCATGGCGATACGGCGCGTGGTCTCGCGGAGCTTCGCCTGCAGGCTCTCGCTAAAGCTGAACGGCGGAATGCAGGTCGCGGAGTCACCGGAGTGAATACCGGCCTCCTCGATATGCTCCAGGATGCCACCGATATATACCTCCTCGCCATCGCACAGGGCGTCGACGTCGGACTCAATCGCACCCTCCAGGAAGCGGTCGAGATACACCGGGTAGTCGGGGCTAATGCGCGCGGCCTCGGCCATGTAATCGCGCAGATGCTCGGCATCATAGGCGATCATCATGCCGCGGCCGCCCAGCACGTAGCTCGGACGCACCAGCAGCGGGTAGCCGATGTGCGCGGCCACGGCCTCGGCCTCCTCAAACGAGGTTGCCTGGCCCGCCGGCGGATACATAATGCCCAGCTTGTCGAGCAGGGCGGCAAAACGCTCGCGGTCCTCGGCAAAATCGATAGCGTCGGGCTTGGTACCCATGATGTTCACGCCGCTCTCCTCGAGCATGCGTGCCAGCTTAAGCGGGGTCTGGCCGCCGAGCGTCACCACGACGCCGTCGGGGCGCTCGACATCGATAACGTCCATGACGTCCTCGTAAGTGAGCGGCTCAAAGTACAGGCGGTCGGACGTGTCGTAGTCAGTCGAAACGGTCTCGGGGTTGCAGTTGACCATGATGGTCTCAAAGCCGCGGGCCGCCAGCGCATAGCTCGCATGCACGCAGCAGTAGTCAAACTCGATACCCTGGCCAATACGGTTAGGTCCAGCACCCAGAATCATCGCTTTGGGCTTATCTGCCGGCGTGGTCTCGTCGGGGGCAACGCACTTCTTGGCGACTGGGCTCGTACGGTAGATGTTCTCGTAGGTCTTGTAGTGGTATTCCGTGGCACTCGAGAACTCGGCGGCGCAGGTGTCGACCGTCTTCATGCTGGGGACCACGCCCAGACCCTTGCGGTAAGCGCGAACAAAGCGCTCGTCCGAGCCGGTCAGTGTGGCAATCTCGGCATCGCTCGTGCCATACTGCTTGAGCAGACGCATCGCGTCGGCATCAATGTCCTCCACGCGCAGGCCGCGAACGCTCTCCTGGACCTGCACCATATCGTTGATGCGGTTGAGGTACCACGGATCGATACCGCAGATGGCGTGGATGCGCGCAACATCCCAGCCACGGCGCAGGGCCTCGACCACAAAGAAGATGCGGTGCTCAGTCGGAGTGCCCACGGCCTGGGCGAGCTCCTCGTCGCTCAGCTTATCGGCGCCCTCCTTGCCACCAGCGCAAATACCCTGATGTCCATCCTCCAGCGAGCGCATGGCCTTGCCAAAAGCCTCCTCAAAGGTGCGGCCGATCGCCATGATCTCGCCCACGGCCTTCATGCGCGTGGTGAGCGTGGGGTCGGTGCCCTTGAACTTCTCAAAGGCAAAGCGCGGCACCTTGACCACGCAGTAGTCGATCGTGGGCTCAAAGCAGGCGGGCGTAGCTTTGGTAATGTCGTTGACGATCTCGTCGAGCGTGTAGCCCACGGCCAGGCGAGCGGCGGCCTTGGCGATGGGGAAACCCGTGGCCTTGGAGGCCAGCGCGGACGAACGGCTCACGCGCGGGTTCATTTCGATGACAATCAGGCGGCCGGCCTGGGGGTTCACGGCAAACTGCACGTTGGATCCGCCGGTCTCGACGCCGATCTTCTCCAAAATGGCGAGCGAGGCGACACGCATGCGCTGATACTCAAGGTCGGAGAGGGTCTGCGCCGGCGCCACGGTGATGGAGTCACCGGTATGCACGCCCATGGGGTCGAGGTTCTCGATGGAGCACACGATGATGCCGTTGCCAGCGTGGTCGCGCATAACCTCCATCTCGTATTCTTTCCAACCCTCGATGGACTCCTCGACCAGCACCTCGTGAGCGGGCGAGAGTTCAAGGCCCTGGCTCACGATGGAGACGAGCTCCTCGTGAGTATGCGCGATGCCGCCACCGGCGCCGCCGAGAGTAAAGCTCGGGCGCAGCACGCAGGGATATCCCACGCGCTCGGCGATAGCCTCGGCGTCTGCCACGCTGTAGGCATAGCCCGAGCGCGCAACCTCCAGGCCAATCTCGGCCATGGCCTCGTTAAAAAGCTTACGGTCCTCGCCACGCTCGATGGCGGCAAGGTCACAGCCGATCATCTCGACGCCGTACTTGTCGAGCGTGCCGTCCTTTGCCAGCTCGACGGCGGCATTCAGACCGGTCTGGCCACCCAGCGTGGGCAGCAGTGCGTCCGGGCGCTCCTTCTTGATCACGCGCTCGATAAATTCGGCGGTGATGGGCTCGACATAGGTGCGGTCGGCCAAGCCCGGGTCGGTCATGATGGTCGCCGGGTTGGAGTTGACTAGGATGACCTCAAAGCCATCCTCCTTGAGCACCTTGCAGGCCTGGGCGCCGGAATAATCGAACTCGCAGGCCTGGCCAATGACGATGGGGCCCGAGCCAATGACGAGGATACGCTTGATGTCAGTACGTTTAGGCATGTTAGTTCTCCTCGGTCTCGGTAGCGGCGGAACCATTGTCGGCAAAGTTCCAGCCGGCAAGGCGGTCCTTGGCAGTATCGATGTCCAGATAGTCTTCCTCGCCGTCCATGAGTCGCGTAAAGGCGGTAAAGAGATAGTGGGCATCGGTAGGGCCAGGCGAGGCCTCGGGATGGTACTGGACCGAGAAGCACGGCGCGTCGAGCAGCTGGATGCCCTCGGCGGTGCCATCATTGAGATTTACGTGCGTCAGGCGAATGCGGCCGAAGCGCTCGTTCATCACGACCGGCGCGACACCGCGGCGCACCCAGGCGCGCAGATCGCCATCGGCCGCGTGCTCGGTCTCGCCGCCCGAAAGCTCGGGAACAAGCTTGCCCAGGCTGGGGAACAGCAGGCCGAAGCCATGGTTTTGCGCGGTAATCTCCACGCGGCGGCTGACCAGATTCATAACCGGCTGGTTGCCGCCACGGTGACCGAATTTGAGCTTTTCCATCTGGGCGCCGCATGCCAAGCTGATCATCTGGTGACCGAGGCAAATGCCAAAGATCGGCACCTTGCCGATCAGCTGCTGCACCTGCTCGTAGGTCTCCACCACGGCATCGGGGTCGCCGGGGCCGTTGGACAAAAAGACGCCGTCGGGATTCATGTCGAGCACCTGACGCGCGGGCGTATCCCACGGCACGACGGTGAGGTCGCAGCCGGCACGGACCAGGCCCTCCAAGATGCCGCGCTTGACACCGCAGTCGTACGCGACCACGCTGTGGCGGGCGGGGGTGGCAGGAGCCATTGCAAAATTATGCTCGGGGGGCAGGTCGCTCGCAGCAAAGGCATGGGGCTCAGGGCAGCTCACGGTCTTGACCAGGTTCTCACCGACCAGCGTGGGCGCGGCGGACAGGCGCTCGACAAGCTCGTCGACGTCAAAGATTTCCGTCGAGATAATGCCCATCTTGGAACCGTTGTCGCGCAGGTGGCGCACAAGAGCGCGGGTGTCGACGCCCTCGATAGCGACGATACCGTGTGCACGCAGGTACTCCGGCACGCTGACGGTCGAGCGCCAGTTGGAAGGCGTGGCGCACATGTCGTGGACGACCATGCCACGCATGGCGGGAGCACTCGCGGGGTGAGCGGTATCGCCGGGGAAGGCCGACTGGACGTCGGTCTCGTCAATGCCGTAGTTGCCGATCTGCGGATAGGTCATGGTTACGATTTGGCCGGCATAGCTCGGATCGGTCATGACCTCAAAGTAGCCCTCGAGCGACGTGTTAAAGCAGACCTCGCCGGTTGCGGTACCCTCGGCACCACATGCACGGCCATAAAAAATGGTCCCATCCTCAAGATACAGGATGCAGGGACCGCAGGTGCCCTTGCTGGTTTTAGCCAGCATACGCTGGCACAGCTCGCTGGGCGCGACGGTGCGGGCGACAGCGCCCGCAATATGGTTGTTCGCCATAGTTCTCCTTCCCGGTCTCACGGGACCGGCTTAAAGGTGTGCAGTTAGGCCTTGCGGTATTCTAACCGCAAGCATCGTCTATGGCATTAATTACATAGAATTGTTTACAAAATGATAATTATGACTTCCTATGCATAATGATTTTTCTGGGACGGGATAAAAAATCATCCCGCGTGGACTTGTGACTCACGCGGGATGGCATCGTTCTATATGGCTGCGGGCTACTTTTGCTTGTCCTGCTCCAGCAGCTCGGACGGCGTGCGATCAGGCTTTCCGCCGCGGAAAATCTCGCGGCCATGCAGACGATGCTCCAGGTCACGTTCGGCCTTTTCCTCGTCAATCTTGGTCTGGCTCACCACCGGGTCCTCGATCAGCGATGAAACCGAGTTCACCTGTTTTTGAATGCGCTCGGCAATGGTGTCGTCCATGCTTACGATGCGCATCTTCCAGTCGATACTCGTGGCGTTGGACGAACTCTTGGTCCAGACGAACGTCAGGATGGCGCTTTGGTGCCCCCGGGCGGGAAACATGCCAAAGAAGGAATCGTGTTGGATTCTGCTGTCCTCGTTGATATAGGCGTGAACGTTATACACCACGCGGTCGATCTTGTCGTTGAGCAAGGCGTTGGTTGCGAGCGCCGCCGCCTGAATCTGACCGTTGGACAGCAGCTCGAGTTCATTGGCAGAAGACGTATCCAGCACTGTCACCTCAACCGTGCCCGCGCGCTCATCGGCCTCGTCGACGGTAAAATCGAGCGGGAACTGCGTAAAGCCATTACCCCATTCGAGTCCACCCTTGAGCGCGGTCGAGACGGTATCTACCGAAACGCTCTCGGAGAGGTTCGCGGTATTCAGGCGTCGCATCACGCCGTAGCCAATCTGCATGCCCACAATCAGCACCAAGATGCCGATAACCACGGCCATGGCAGTCTTCGTAATGGTGTGGCTCACCTGCGAACCCGAAGGGTCGTCCTCGGACAGCGGGTCGATATGTTTTGCCTGGCTCGCGCGGTCCTCGCTGCGCAGCCGCGCCAGCGTCGCCTTGTCACCGCGCTTGACGGCAGCCTCTTTCTCGCGCATGCGCTCGGTACGCTTTTTGGCGAGCGTAGGATCCAAGACGCCGGATGCATCGATTTCGGAGAATAACTCCGTCACTTCTTCCGGAGTCAAAGGGTTCTTATCAGCCATGATCTTCCTGTCATATCAATCAGTCGAGCTCGTGCGCACGCGCACCTTCGAACTGCATTCGATAGTAACGGGCATAAGTGCCGCCACGGGCGAGAAGCTCCTCGTGCGTGCCACGTTCCACAACGCGACCATGCTCAACGGTCGCAATCTCGTCAGCATGCTTAATAGTCGAGAGACGGTGGGCGATGATGATCGTGGTACGGCCGCGTGCCAGCTCTTCGAGCGACTCCTGAACCGCTTCCTCGCTTTCGTTATCCAAAGCACTCGTCGCCTCATCCAAAATAAGGATCTTGGGATTCTTGAGAAACACGCGCGCAATGGCGACGCGCTGCTTTTGACCGCCCGAAAGACGGCTGCCGCGCTCGCCCACCACGGTGTCGTAGCCTTGCGGAAGCGACTCGATAAAGGTATCGATATTGGCGCGGCGGGCCGCCTCGGCGATCTCTTCTGCCGTGGCGCCCGGCTTGCCGTAGGCGATGTTCTCGCCGATCGTTCCATCGAACAGGTACACATCTTGCTGCACCAGGCCGATGGCACGGCGCAGGCTATGCTGCGTCACGTCGCGCACATCCTGGCCGTCGATACTAATGGAGCCACCGGCAACGTCGTAAAAGCGCGGCAACAGCGAACAAGTCGTCGATTTGCCGCCGCCCGAGGGGCCAACCAAAGCGATGGTCTGACCGGGCCTAATGGACAGATCCATATGGTCGATAACGGGACGTGCCCCATCGTCCGCGCCAAGCTCAACATCCTCGTAGTTAAAGCACACGTTGCGGTACTCCACGGCACCAGCCGTCACCTGCAGATCCGCAGCGCCCGGCTTATCCTGAATATCGGGGACAGTCGAGAGCACCTCGTCCATGCGCTTAAAGCCGGCAATGGCCTTCTGATACGTCTCGGCCGAATTGACGAGCGTCTCGAGAGGCGTGCAGAACAGTGAAATGTAAAGCGCGAAGGTTGCCATATCGACCGCCTGCAGCTGACCCTGGGCAACGAGCCAACCGCCCAGCAGCACCACGATCACATAGAGCACGCCCGAGAGCAGGCCATACGTTGCGGTGTAGACGCCCATGGCATGATACATGTTCTCCTTGGACGAAAGGTAGCGATTGTTCGAGACGCGAAACTTAGAGCGTTCGGTCTGCTCATTGGCAAAGCTCTTGACCACACGCATGCCCGCCAGCGAATCCTGCAGCTGCGCATTAATGCCGCTAATCTTTTTTCGATTATCGCTAAAGACCTCGCGCATGCGCATATTCTGCCAAAACATAATGACCGCGAACACCGCCGTTACCACAGCCATGGCGAGTGCGAGCACCGGCGCGATGGTAAACAGAATCACAAACGAGCCGATGATCTCGATACCGCAGATAATGATCCATTCGGGCACGTGGTGCGCCGCCTCGCAGATATCGAACAGGTCGTTGACCACACGGCTCATCATGTCACCCGAGCTGTTGCGATCGAAGTATGCAAAGCTAAACCGTTCGTACTGATCGAACAGGTCCTCACGCATCTTGGACTCCATGCGCGCGCCCATCACGTGGCCCCAATAGCTCACAAAGTAGCGGCAGGCGCAGCGGATGGCATACATCAGCACCAGTCCCACCGCGATCATGCCGAGCGCCTGCATAATGGCAGCCTGGCCCTGGGTAAACAACCCTCCGGTCAGATTGCGCAGGATAATGGGAAACGCCAGGTCAATGGCGGCAAGCACCAGGGCACAAATAGTATCAGCAACAAAAAGCCCCATCTGGGGCTTGTAGTAAGAAAGAAACCTCTTCAGCATGTGATCCTCAAAGAAATATCAGCAACGTAAGGCCCTGGGACAAAGCAATCAGTAGTACTTATCCCAGGGCTATCCCCACTCGTTAAAGCTCCGTGCCCCCAAGGCGGTGCGCGATGCTATCGCAGGCCAAGGCGCCCACGACGGTCTTGGCGTCCTCGATCTTACCGTCGAGCACGGCGTCGATCAGCTCGTGCAGCGGTACCAGGTCGACGTTGACAAACTCGTCATCGTCGGGATCGGGCGCATCAAACTCGAGCTTGGTAGCCAGGTAGATGCGAATAATCTCGTCGCAAAAACCGCAGGTCGTGACAATCGACGTCAAAAAGCGGATGCGGCCGGCCTTAAAGCCCGTCTCCTCATGCAGTTCGCGCTTGGCGCAATCGAGCGGGTCCTCGCCCGGGTCGAGCTTGCCGGCGGGAATCTCGACCGTCACGCGGTCGATGGCGGTGCGGTACTGACGCACCAGCACGATCTTGCCGCTTTCGGTCAGCGCCACAACGGCCGCCGCACCCGGATGGCGAACGATATCGCGGGCACTGTGGTGACCGTTAGGCAGCTCAACCTCAAGACGGTGGACGTCGAGGATCTTGCCCTTCCAGGCACACTCCTCCGAAAGAATCTTCTCGTGCAACAGGGCGTCATGCGGGTCGTCGTCGCCCAGCACCAGCGCCGGCTCGTCAGCGATCTCGCCACCAGGCTCGCCCTCGGCGTGCCCGTACGCGCGACCGTCTTCCTCGACGATCTGCGCGTCCACGAGCTCTTCGTTCTTATCGTCCATCCGTCTCATCCCTCTCGGATTTTAGGCATCCCAGGCGTCGCGGCCGCGCAGCGCGCGCAGGCCAATGTCGTGACGCAGAGTCTTGCCTTCAAAGTCGATCTTCTCGCAGGCCTCGTAGGCAAGGTCGCGAGCGTTCTCGAACGTGTCACCCAGCGCGGTCACGGCGAGCACGCGACCGCCGTTGGTCACGAGCTTGCCGTCCACCACAGCGGTGCCGGCGTGGTACACCGTCACGTTCTCCATGGCCTCGGCATCCTCGATACCGGTGATGACCTTGCCCTTCTCATAGCTGCCGGGATAGCCCGCGCTCGTCAGGACAACGGCCACGGCCCACTCGTCACGCCAATCGAGCTCAATCTGATCGAGTTCGCAGTTGGCGCAGGCCAGCATAACCTCGACCAGGTCGTTCTTAAGGCGCGGCAGCACGACCTGCGTCTCGGGATCGCCAAAGCGAGCATTGAACTCCAGCACCTTGGGGCCGGCGGGGGTAAGCATAAAGCCGCCGTACAGGCAGCCGCGGTAGTCGATGCCCTCGGCGGCGAGCTCTGCCACGGTCTGCTCCATGACCTTCACCATGGTGGCGTGCTCCTCGTCGGTCACGATAGGCACCGGGCTGTAGACGCCCATGCCACCCGTGTTGGGGCCAAGATCGCCCTCAAGCGCGCGCTTGTGGTCCTGCGAGGTAGCCATGGGACGGACGGTCTTGCCGTCGGTAAAGGCCAGCAGCGAGCACTCGGGGCCAACGAGCATCTCCTCGATAACCACCGTGTTGCCGGCATCACCAAAGGTGCCGCCAAAGCACTCACGCACAGCTTCCTCGGCCTGCGAAAGCTCGGTTGCCACAATAACGCCCTTGCCCGCGGCAAGGCCGTCGGCCTTCACGACCAGCGGAGCGCCCTGCTCGCGCACATAAGCAAGAGCCGAGGCCTCGTCAGTAAACGAGCCATAGGCGGCCGTCGGGATGTTCGCGCGCTCCATGAGCTGCTTGGAGAACAGCTTGGAGCCCTCCATCTGGGCACCCTCGGCACCCGGACCAAAGCACGGAATACCCGCCGCGCGGACGGCGTCGGCAACGCCAGCCACGAGCGGAGCCTCGGGGCCAATCACCACGAGTCCGCATCCATGGCTCTGGGCAAACGCCGCCACGGCCGCAGGATCGCAATCGTCGAGAACCACGTTCTCGCCGCAGCTCGCGGTGCCGCCGTTACCCGGCGCGATGTAGAGCTTGCCGGCGCGCGGTGATGCTGCGAGCTTGGCTGCCAGAGCATGCTCGCGGCCGCCGCTGCCCAACAACAGGATGTCGATGGTTTGAGTGTCCGCCTTCAAGGGTGCCTCCTCTATGGATCAACGGCCCGCCAACCAAGCGGGCCCATTACAAGCAAATATACCCCTCGGCCGCCCGTCCGGGCTGCAAAGGGGTATATCGCAATAACCGTATAAACCGATTACTTCCAGAATCGGTTGATGATCTGCTCGCGACCGGCGCCGACGCCGATAAACGTTACGCGGGTGTGTGCCAGATCCTCGATAAATGCCACGTAGTCCTGAGCCTCCTGCGGCAGCTCGTCAAAGCTGCGGCAGCCGGTGATGTCGCACTTCCAGCCAGGGAGCTCCTCGTAGATGGGCTTGGCATGCTCAAAGCGCACCTGATGCTCGGGCACGCTCGTGTAGCGCTCGCCGTCGACGTCATAGGCAACGCACACCTTAATGGTGTCGAAGGCCGAAAGCACGTCGAGCTTGGTCACGGCGATGTCGGTGAGGCCGTTGACGCGCGAGGCATAGTTGGCGATAGGGCCGTCAAACCAGCCGCAGCGACGACGGCGACCGGTGGTCACGCCGTACTCGTAGCCCTCCTCGGTCAGCGTGTGGCCGGCCTCGGACTCGTAGGAAAGCTCGGTGGGCATGGGGCCCGAACCGACGCGGGTGATGTAGGCCTTCATGACGCCCAGCACGCGGTCGACGTTCTTCATGCCGACACCGGAACCGGTAATGGCGCCGCCAGCGGTGCAGTTAGAAGACGTCACGTACGGATAGGTGCCGTGGTCGATGTCGAGCAGCGTCGCCTGGGCGCCCTCAAACAGCAAGTCCTTGCCCTCATCGATCATATTGTTGAGCAGCAGGCT
Source organism: Collinsella sp. CM84Y_54 (assembly GCF_036317945.1). Lineage (NCBI taxonomy): Bacteria > Bacillati > Actinomycetota > Coriobacteriia > Coriobacteriales > Coriobacteriaceae > Collinsella > Collinsella sp. CM84Y_54. The sequence continues at coordinate 54,484 of NZ_JAWQCX010000004.1, read as the reverse complement.
CGTCTCGGTGATGTAGGGGCGCAGGCGCTCGGCCATGGGCAGGTACTCGTCACAAATCTGGTCCACGGTGTAGGTGGGCAGGTTGTAGATGAGCTCCAGCTCGGGGTTCACGCGGGCAAGAGCGGTCTCCAGCTTATCGCGGAACAGCGCCTCGTCCAGCATGTCCTGCATACGCAGGCCAATACGGGCCATCTTGTCCTGGTAGCACGGACCGATGCCGCGCTTGGTGGTACCGATGTTCTTCTTGCCGAGCTTCTGCTCAAAGGCGCCATCCAGATCGATGTGGTACGGCATGATGACATGCGCGTTGCCGCTAATCTTGAGATTCTTGGTGGTGATGCCGTCGGCCTCGAACATGTCGATCTCCTCAAGGACAACCTTGGGGTTGACGACACAGCCGTTACCGATCACCGACACGTGGTCGGAATACATAATGCCGGAGGGCACCTGGTGCAGGCCGTACTTCTTGCCGTTGACGACGATGGTGTGGCCGGCGTTGTTGCCGCCCGAGTAGCGCACGACGGCATCAAAGTCGCCGGCGACTAGGTCGCAGATCTTACCCTTGCCCTCATCGCCCCACTGGGCACCGACCAAAACGGTTGACGGCATGTTTACTCCTCACATTCATGGACTGTCCGCGCACCGCAAGCGCGCAGAAGCACAAAACATTCCTAGTATACCCGTGCAACGGGCGCCTGTCCTACTCCTCGGTATGCGCCCCATCAAGCTCATAGAACTTGGTGGATGCCGGCAGGAACATCAGGTCGACGTCGCCGATCGGGCCCGAACGGTTCTTAGCCACGACAATACGCGTAACGCCCTCGTCGGGTCGGTCGTCGCGCGAGGCCTCGGCCTCGTCGGCAGATCGGTCCAAGAACATGACAATATCGGCATCCTGCTCGATGGAGCCCGATTCACGCAGGTCGGACAGCTGCGGGCGCTTGCCGGTACGGGATTCAACCTGACGCGACAACTGCGACAGCGCGATCAGCGGGATCTTGAGCTCCTTGGCCATAATCTTCAGGCCACGCGACATCTCGGAGACCTCGACGGTACGGCTCTCGGAACGACGGCCCGGCGGAGGACTCACCAGCTGCAGGTAGTCCAGAATGATGATTGCCTTCTCCTTGTTATGGAGCATACGGCGGCTCTTGGCGCGAATCTCGGTCACCGTGGTGCCGGGCGTATCGTCAATCAGAATATCGAGCTTGGACAGCGTCTGCGTGGCCTCATTGATATTGGCCCACTGCTCGGGGCTAATGCGGCCCGTACGGAAATCGCTGATCGAGATCATGGCATAAGCGCAAATCAGACGCTGGGCAATTTCCTTGCCCGACATCTCCAGCGAGAAGAAGCCGACGGTATAGCCAGCGGCGGCGGCATTGAGTGCCAAGTTCAGGGCGAACGACGTCTTACCCACGGCGGGGCGGGCGCCGATAATGATGAGCTGGCCCTCGCGGAAGCCCATGAGCATACGGTCGAGCGACGGGAAGCCCGTGGGCACGCCTGCGGCCTGACCGCCGGCCCTGCACACTTCCTCGGCCTCGTTATAGGCCTCGACCATAAACTCGGTCAGCGTCTTGTAGCTCGACTTGACCTCACGCGCCGTGACCTTGAGCAGCTTGCTCTCAGCCAGCTCCACGACCTCCTTAGTATCGGTGGGGGCGTTGTAGGCCAGCGCGTTGATCTCGTTGGTGGCGCCAATCAGCTCGCGCAACATCGAGTCGCGACGAACGATGGCGGCATGGTGCTGCCAGTTGACGAGCGACAGGGTCTGACCCATCAGCTCCAAAATGTACGCCTCGCCACCCACGGCATCGAGCTTGTTGATGCTTCGCAGGTAATCGATCAGCGAGATGGAGTCGATGGGGATGCGACTGTTGTACATATCGACCATCGCGGTATAGATGGTCTTATGAATGGGCCGATAGAAGTCATCGGGCTGCAGCTCGACCTGAGCCTCTTCGACCACCTCGGGCGATAGCAGCATAGCGGCCAGTACGTTGGCCTCTGCATCTTGGTTTTGGGGGAGACCCAACTTGGAGCCACGGTCCTCGACCGTCAGCCCCGTCTCCCTATCGTCATATGCCATGAGCATCCTCATTCATATCGCTTGCGAGCATCCATAGTATCAGCCACGGCTATAAATCGAGCCGCGCCTTGGCAATCATCACCGAACCAAACGGATAAACGGTCCTATGCACGGGACCGCATCTCAATGACTGCTATGAACTCACCCAGCGCAAAAACAAAAGGGCGCCCTGGTCTCCCAGAGCGCCCTTCTTAGAACAAGATTGTTGCGTTGCAGCAAATGCTACTCGGCAGCAGCCTCGGTCTCGACCTCGGCGGCCTCGGCGACCTCAGCGGTCTCCTCAACCTCAACCTCGGCAGCGAGCTCCTCGGCGGTAACGCCGACGAGAACGACAACCTCGGCCTTGATCTCGCGGTACAGCGAGATAGCGACGGTGTGGGCACCGGCAACCTTGATGGGCTTACCGAGCTCGACGCGCTTGCGGTCGATGTCCATACCGAGCTGATCCTTGATGGCGTCAGCGATCATAGCGGCGGTAACGGAGCCAAAGAGGATGCCCTCGTCGCCAACCTTGACGTCAACGGTGACCTGCTTGCCCTCGAAGGCAGCCTTGGTCTCGTTGGCGGTAGCCAGACGGACGGCCTCGCGCTTGGCGATGTTGTTGCGACGCTCGTCGAGCTGCTTGAGGTTGCCCTTGGTGGCGGCAACAGCGAGCTTCTTGGGGAACAGGAAGTTCTCAGCGTAACCCTGAGCGACCTCTACGACGTCACCCTCGCCGCCCTTGCCCTTGATCTCATCGAGAAGAATAACCTTCATGATGCGTCTCCCTTCTTAGCCGCGGTCGCGGTTGCCACGAGAGGAAACCACGGGGACGGTGTACGGCAGGAGAGCCATCTCGCGGGCGCGCTTGATGGCGTTGGCGATGTCATGCTGATGCTGCGTGCAAGCGCCAGTGACGCGACGGGGCTTGATCTTGCCACGGTCGGTCATGTACTTACGGAGAAGCTGAGTGTCCTTATAGTCGATGAACTCAGTGTTCTCCTTGCAGAACTGGCAGTACTTACGACGCGGCTGACGTGCAGAATAATCATTAGCCATGTCAAAATACCTTTCATTTGGCAACTTCGGCGAGCCGAAGCCGCCTCTCACTCAAAATAGGCGAACAACCCTTAGAACGGGATGTCCTCATCGTAGACGTCGACCGCGGGCGGCGTAGCCACCGGTGCGGCAGGACGCGCTGCGGGCGCGGGAGCTGCGGGGGCGTAACCGCCCTGATCGTAGCCACCCTGGCCACCACGGGAGCTCATAAACTCGATTTCATCGACGATGACCTCAAGCTTGCTCCTGCGCTGACCGTCGCGCTCCCAAGAGCTGTAGCGCAGCTTGCCCTCGATCGCGACCTTGTTTCCCTTTGCCAGGAAACGGCTCACGGCCTCGGCGCGGGTGCCAAACATAGTGCAGTCGACAAAGTTGGGATAGTCCTCCCACTCGCCAGTCTGCGCATTGCGGCGACGATCGTTCACGGCGACGCCAAAGGACAGAACCTGGGTTCCGCCGGCGGTGGCGCGCAGCTCGGGATCGCGGGTGAGGTTACCGGTGATGTTCACTCGATTGATGCTCATAACTCACTACTTCCTCTTGGGGCACAAGCCCAGTCCAAAACGACAGTCTTACTCCTGGTCGTCGCGACGGACGATCATGTGGCGGACCACAGCGTCGGTGATGCGCAGGACGCGATCAAGCTCGGCGATCTGGGTAGGATCTGCGTGGAAGTTGATGAGGGTGTAGTCACCATCGGTGAGGTCGTTGATCTCGTAGGCGAGCTTGCGCTTGCCCCACTCGTCAACGGAGTCGACCTTGCCAGCGCCCTCAGCGATCGTGGTATCGATACGCTTCATAACAGCGAGACGAGTCTCGGGGTCGAGCGACGGGTCAACAAAGAACAGCAGTTCATAAGCCTTCATATTGTCACCTCCTCTGGGCAAATGTGGCTTCAGGTCGTGAAGGTGCGCCTGAAGCAGGAAAAGACTTGGTAATAATATCTTTCAACCTCCCAGGCTGCAAGAATATGCAGCTACAACCTCATGACCTCCACATATGTCCATGCTTACACGGCACTTCTCGCGTATTCCAACCAAATGCTGACCAAGAGCTTGACGGATTCGATAGTAAGATACGCCGCGGCGAGGACAACCTGAGCCAAACCGCAGGTTGTCGATTGCAGGGTTGTGGTCGCAAAATGCATGCCACCGGTTCGATCGATTGCTTCAAAATTTTAAAATTCGCCGCCACGTCATTCATGAATACCTATTTTGAACAGGTTATCGAGAGGGATCTGGCTGGTCAGGATGCTTTTTTAGTACTTATCTGGCGCATGCCGGATACGGCCGCGGAGCGAGCGGTTTAAAAAATGCCAAGTTTTCTGTTTGCACTTTTCGATTCCTCGTGTATACTGACTTTCGCATTTAACGGAGAGTTGTCCGAGTGGCCGAAGGAGCACGATTGGAAATCGTGTAGGCGTCAAAAGCGTCTCCAGGGTTCAAATCCCTGACTCTCCGCCAGTTAATTCCAAAGCAGGCCCTAGAGCCTGCTTTGTTTTTACCCCACGCGGAGGGGTGGCAGAGTGGTTGAATGCGGCGGTCTCGAAAACCGTTTGGCCTGTATAAGGTCACGAGGGTTCGAATCCCTCCTCCTCCGCCATTTTTGTTGAAAAAGCTCCCAGATTGGGGGCTTTTTTGTTTTGAGTCCCTAACAAGCAAATACGGCGGAGGAGGAGGGATTCGAACCCAACAGGGCGCGGAGCGTAAAGAAAACGCGCCCGTGGCGCGTTTTTAGCGCAGCGCGGTCGGCGCCAGCCGACCGGATAAATTTTGAGCTTCGCTCAAAATTTGGACATCCCTCCTATTCAGCCACGCCCCCATCGCGTTCAGCATCAACCCAGCCCCGACCGTTTGCCGAGCAATAGGGTCGCAATCGGCGCCGAACATGTACTATGTACGGGCATTGTCCAAACCCGCAACTCAAAGGACCCCATCTTGCCCGTCGTCGCCGCTGTAACCGTTACCTCACATGCCTCGGATGCCATGGTCGCTATCCCATTTTGGCTCGAGATGTTCGCCGTTGTCGCTGCATCGATCTCGGGTGTGCTGGTTGCGCGCGAACACAAGCTCGACCTGGTGGGCGCGGTCGCGCTCGCGGTGGTCTGCGGTCTGGGCGGCGGTCTTTTGCGCGATATGACACTCCAGGTCGGCAACGTCTATATCCTCAACCAGCCAATGGCGCTGCCGCTCTCCATCGCCACGGCGGCCATCATCTACATCTTCCCGGCGATTGTCGACAAGCCCGATAAACTCATTCCCCTGCTCGATATCATCTCGGTCGGCATCTATGCGGCAACCGGCGCGGACAAGGCGCTGGTCTACGGATTTGCACCCGCCGTATGCATCATGATGGGCTTCTTCACCGCGGTGGGCGGCGGCATGCTGCGCGACGGCTTTATGGGCGTGGTTCCGGGCATTTTCCAACGTACTAACTTTTATGCCATCGCCGCCATCGCCGGATCGACAAGCTATGTGTGTCTCGTTATGAGCGACATCATGAGCAATGTCGCCGCGCTGGTCGTATGCGTTATCGTGACCATGGGTCTGCGCTGGCTCTCGCTGCGCTTTGACATCAAAAGCCCCACCGAAGAAGACATCGCGCGCTTTTTGCATCGCAAAAAGTAGACAGCGCGGCACGACCCTTCGAAATGCAACCGAGAGGTTCTTTTAGAGCGCCTGCGCGTTGGGTACCCTGTTAGATACATGTCGAGTATCTAACGAAGGATTCACTATGCCCTGCAACCTAGCACCGTCGACCCAGCGCCGTAAAGCGCGGGCCCGCATCGTCCTCCTATTCGCACTGATTGCGCTTGCGCTGACCGTACTGCCCACGGCGTCGTTCGCCGGCACAGACACCGCGGGCAACGTACTCGCAACCGAAGCCGACTCAACTCCGTCTGGCGCCGAGGGCGACCTGTACTGGGCCGGCCAAAACCTTAACCTGGACGATGCCTCTATCGACCGCGATATTATCGCGGCGGGCGACAGCCTATCGATTCGCGACTGCACCGTAGGCGGAGCCGTTCGCCTGGCGGCGCGCACCATCGACATCTCCAAAACCGCCATCGATGGCAGCATGACGGTAGCCGGTCAGCACGTCGTGCTCAACACCGGTAGCGCCGCCAACTGTTTTTACGCGATGGGCGAGACGGTTGCCCTGCGCGGCTCCGCCAAGTCGGCAGCACTCGCGGGCAGTACGGTAACTATCGACGGCACTGTCGATGGCGATGTCGAGGTCTGGGCCGACAAACTCATCCTGGGTAAAAACGCTCACATCACCGGCACGGTGAACGCCCATATCTCCGAGGATCCCGAGCGGGCCGAGGGCGCTCAGGTCGGGGCCCTCAAGATTGACCGCACCGAGAACGAGAACACCTCTACGATTAACGACACCATCGGCGGCATCGTTGCCGCGGCGCTTTCCACCTGCTTTGTCGCGATCCTCCTTGAGCTCGTCTTTCCGCGTGCGACCACCAGTGCCGCCGGCATGCTCCGCCAGCGTCCCACGCCGCTGTGGGTGAGCGGTCTTTTGGGCACGGCGGCCGCCATTCCCGCCGTCCTGCTGCTCATCATCTCGATTGCAGGCCTGTCACTCGCCGGAGCCCTCATGTGCGCCGTAATCGGTATCGCCCTAGTCTCGGCGGCATTTACGGGCACCGCGATCGCACGCATGGTCGGACACAACCAGAACCGCTACGCCATGGCCGCCGTGGGCGGTATCGCCGCGGGCGCACTCACGGCACTCCCCCTTATGGGCAGCTTTGTCAGCGGCGTAGCCTTCGTCTTTACGCTCGGTTACGCCATCCAGATCATCTGGCGCAACGCCCGCCTCAAGCCGCAGCAGACCGCCAACACCCCGGGCCTTCCCTCCGCCTAACCGCCAACCACCGCAAAGGGGCAAGGCACCTTTGCGGTGGTACAGACCAACTCAATCCCCGTGCACCAAAAAGGGCGCCGACCATTGCGGTCGGCGCCCTTTCTTGTTAGTCGCTATAAAGCTCAGCGCTTATTTGTTGACCTGACCGGCGCGGACGGCGGCCTTCTTGCGGTCGGTGGCATTGAGCAGACGCTTGCGCAGGCGGATGTTCTTGGGAGTGATCTCCACCAGCTCGTCGTCGGCGATGTACTCCAGCGCCTCCTCCAGCGAGAAGGTGCGGGGCGGCACCAGTTGGACGGAGATATCGGAGGTCGAGGAGCGCTGGTTGCCCAGGTTCTTGGTACGGGCGATGTTGACGACCATGTCGCCGGCCTTGCTGCGCTCGCCCACGATCATGCCCTCGTAGCACTCGGTGCCCGGCTCAACGAACAGCTGGCCGCGCTCCTGCAGCGTACCCAGAGCGTAGGCAACGGCCTTCTCGGTAGTCATGGAGATCATGGCGCCGTTCTGGCGGTTGCCGATCTCGCCGGCATAGGGGCCGTACTCCAGGAAGGTGTGGTAGAACACGCCCTCGCCGTGAGTGACGTTCATGATGCGGTTCTTAAGGCCCATGATGCCGCGGGTCGGGATCTTAAACTCGAGGTGCGTCACGATGCCCGAGGTATCCATACTCGTCATGATGCCGCCGGAGGTGCCGAAGACCTCAACGACCTTGCCCGAGTACTCGTCCGGGCACTCGACGACGGCCTGCTCGACGGGCTCCATCTTGTTGCCGTTCTCGTCCTTCTTAAACAGAACGCGGGGACGACCGACCTGGAACTCAAAGCCCTCGCGGCGCATGGACTCCATCAGAACGGACAGGTGCAGAATGCCGCGGCCCGAGACCTCGACGCCGCTCTTGTCCTCGAGCTCCTCGATCTTCATGGTCACGTTGTTCTCGGCCTCGTTGAACAGACGCTCCTTGAGCTGACGGGCGCCCACGATATCGCCGTCGCGGCCGACGAGCGGGGAGGTCGAGGCCTCAAAGACAATGGACAGGGTCGGCGGGTCGATCTCGATAGGCTCGAGCTCGACGGGGTTCTCGGGGTCGGTGTAGACATCGCCGATATCGGTGCGGTCGATGCCCACGACGGCGGCGATGTCGCCGGCGCCGACTTCCTGGCACTCGGTACGGCCCAGGTAGTCGAAGGTAAAGAGCTGCTTGACGGTAGCGGTGGCGCTGGAACCGTCGTTCTTGACGACCAGGATCTGGTCGCCCTGGTGGATGGCGCCGGAGTACACGCGACCGATGCCGATGCGGCCAACGAAGTTGGAGTGATCGATGGTCACGCACTGCATGGCCAGCGGGGCGTTCTCGTCAACCTCGGGTGCAGGCATGTCGTCGATGATCATATCGAGCAGCGGATACATGTCCATGTTTCCGTCGTTGGGGTCAAGGCGGGCAAAGCCATTCATGGCACTAGCGTAGACCACGTGCTCCATGGCAAACTCAAGCTGGTCGTCGGTGGCGCCCAGGTCGGCCATCAGGTCCAGGCAGTCGTTGTAAGCCTTCTCGGGGTTGGCGCCCGGACGATCGATCTTGTTGATGACGATCATGATCTTGAGGCCGGTGTCGATGGCATGACGCAGCACGAAGCGGGTCTGGGGCATGGGGCCCTCAAAAGCGTCGACCAGCAGCAGGGCGCCGTCGGCCATACGCAGCACGCGCTCGACCTCGCCGCCAAAGTCGGCGTGACCCGGGGTGTCGATAACGTTGATCTTGACGTCCTTGTACTCGATAGAGATGTTCTTGGCGAGAATCGTAATGCCACGCTCGCGCTCCTGGTCGTTAGAATCCAGGACGCGGTCCTCGACCTGCTGGTTGGCACGGAAGGCGTCCGTGGCACGCAGGAGCTTGTCGACCATCGTCGTCTTGCCGTGGTCGACGTGAGCGATGATGGCGATGTTCCTCAGATTGTCTACGCGCATGTAGTTCCCCTATCTTCTATCTATATACAACCGGCACGCGTATGCGACCCGCCCAGCAACACAACGCTCAGCGGGAATATTGAGCCTTTTACCGAAAACTCGTTTATTTTAGCGATTTTAGATTAGAGGGGTTTCCTCACCTGCAGGTTCAGGGTCGCTCCACATAAAACCATCGCCGGCGCCCACACCCTCGTACAGTACGTATGCCGAAAAGCCGCTCTCGAGCGTCGTCTCAAAGAAACTCACGAGCAGGGCGTCATGGTAGCCGCCGTCAATTTCGACACACCCGGTGTAACCGATGGCATAGCGGGCGATGCGGCCCAGGCCCTCGTCCTTAAGGCCCATCTTGTGCTCGGAGATAAAGTTGGTGGCAGCCTCGAGGCATGCCTCCTCGCCGTCCTCGTCGAGTGCCGCCAGATAGCGGTTGGACGCAGCGTCCTCGATCGCAACGACAACGCCGGGGTTCTCACCAGCGGCGAGATCGTCCAAAAAGGCCCCGATGAGGTCGCACACCATGGCGTCGAGCTCGGCGGAGACGTTTCCGGCGTCCTGCATATCCTGTGCCATTTTTAGACCTTCCCATCGAGTCCGGCGTCGTTACATCTCTTGCGCCTCGGCAGCGATCTTGGCGGCGGCGTCGCGGACGCGCGTCATATCGGCCGCACGCTTATCGAGAACCTTAATCTGGTTGGTCAACATCACGGCATCGACCACGCCCCAGATGACTAAGCCCGTCGAAATCGAAAACCCAAGCGCACCAACTGTACCACGAAGGCGCGATGAGATTGCCGCGACAAGTGCAGAGACGGCAACCATCTTGATAAAGGAGGCACGGCGCTCGCGAAGCGTACGGGCCTGCGTCACGTAGGCGATGCGTGCAGCCTCGGATGCCTCCGAGCGCATCTGGGCCTCGCGGGCAATGGCGGCGGCCTCGGCCGAGACGCCACGCTCCATCAGTGCACACTCCGTCTCATGGCTACCCGTCATTTAAAAATCATCGGGCGAAAGCGTATGGACGAACTCGTCGAACTTCTCAAATTCCTGCTCGTCATCGATTTCCTCGGCGACCGGAGAGACAGTCCCCAGGCGGTTCATGATGTCATCCTCCACAAACATGGGGGCATTGCTGCGCACGGCGAGGGCGATGGCGTCGCTCGGACGGGCGTCGATGCCGTGCTCGCTGCCGTCGGCCAAAACAACGACCGTCGCGTAGAACACGGGAGGCTCGGCACGGACAATCTCGATACGCTCGAGTTTTGCATCCAGGGCATCGAGCGTGTCGAGCAGCAGGTCATGGGCAATCGGGCGCTCGGCACGACCGCTGTCGATACCGCGGCTAATAGCCGCAGCCTCAAACGAACCAGTTTGGATAGAAAGGGAGCGCAGCGGCGCAGGGGAGTCCGATTTGCTGCAGCGCTCGCGAAGCACGATAAGCGATGGCACGGGACCGGCGGCCATGACGATGGTCTCTATGTCGACACGAACCATGGAACACCTCCGGTACGTAGCGGTTAACACGCGGCGCCTTCGCCACATTGAATTGCTATACTACCCAATCTTTCGCACAGCACACAAAACCAAAATGAGTTTTATAACACACAAGAAAAAAGCCCCGAGGCAATACCTCGGGGCTCTTCACAGTTTTGATGGTGGACCTGACAAGATTCGAACTTGTGACCTCCCGGTTATCAGCCGGACGCTCTAACCAACTGAGCTACAGGTCCATCATGGTGGAGGTTAGGGGGATCGAACCCCTGACCTCAGGCTTGCAAAGCCCGCGCTCTCCCAGCTGAGCTAAACCCCCACGGAGACAGTAATAAACACCCCAGCGGCGACTCGGCTCTCGCTGGGGTGTTTATTGCGAAAGAAAGTGGTGGACCTGACAAGATTCGAACTTGTGACCTCCCGGTTATCAGCCGGACGCTCTAACCAACTGAGCTACAGGTCCATCGCGCAAGGGATATATTAGACGAGTCGTTACGCGCGCGTCAACAACTTTTTTTGAAAATCTTTGGGAGGGGTTCGCCCCGGCCGCGTGGCGGCACATGAAGTCGCCTGCTCGGACAGTCCTGACTCGCACGGAGAGCACATTAAGTGCTCTCCGGCTCGTGCGGAACTCGCGATCGACTTTATGTGCCGCCACGCGGCCGGGGCGAACGCGGGTTCAAGATTGTCAAAAAAGCGGTCGGCGCGCAGTGCGCCGACCGCCGATATAAGGGGTCTGATGATTTTTATCAGCTAGGACCTCTTACTCGTCTAGGAGATCCTCTGGCATGTCGTTGCCGTCGCCCAGGTCGACTGGGGTTTCTTCGGGGGCAGAGCCGTCTTCTGCGGCTTCGCCTTCGGGCTTCTCCTTGGCGGCTGTCATGCGGGCTACGGCGCATACGCGGTCGTTGTCGTCGACGGTCATCATCTTGATGCCCTGGGTGGCGCGGCCGGTCTGGCTGATCTCGTCGGTCTTGACGCGAATGACCGTCGCGCCTTCCGTCACGATGAACAGCTCGTGCTGCGGGCCCACCGTCTTCATGGCCGCGAGGTTGCCCTTGCGCTCGGTCATTTGGATGGTGTAGACGCCCTGACCGCCGCGGTTTTGCTCCGGGTAATCCGCGACCGGCGTGCGCTTGCCGTAGCCGCGCTCGGTGATGACAAACAGGTCACCATTGCCGTTGGTAACCTCCATACCCAAAACGCCCACGCCGTCTTTCATGCTAATACCGCGAACGCCGCTGGTGTCGCGTCCCGTGGCGCGAACTTGGTCCTCGGGGAACATAATCGCCTTGCCCGCAGTGGTGGCCAGGATGATCTTGTCGCCCTCGCGCACACGGCGCACGGCGAGCAGCGCGTCGTCGTCCCTCAGGTTGATGGCGATCAGACCATCACGGCGGCTACGGTCGTAGGCGCTCATCACGGTCTTCTTGACCATGCCGCTCTTGGTGGCAAACATCAGGTACTCGTCGGCGGGGAACTCGCGACAGCTGATGACGCTCGCGATCTTCTCGCCTTCCTCAAAGGGCAGCAGGTTGACGATCGCGGTACCGCGCGCCTGGCGCGTACCGACCGGCAGCTCGTGCACCTTCAGGCGATAGACTTTACCCTTGCTCGAGAAGAACAGCACGTACTCGTGCGTGGATGCGATAAACATCTCGTCGATAACGTCGTCCTCTTTGAGATTGACGCCCGACACGCCCTTGCCGCCGCGCTTTTGGGCGCGATAGGCAGCCACCGGGATGCGCTTGACGTAGCCGGTGTGGGTGATGGTCACGACCATGTCCTCGTCGGCAATCAGATCTTCGACGTCCAGGTCCTTCTCGACGTGGCTGATCTCGGTGCGGCGCTTGTCGCCGAACTTCTTGGAAATCTCGCGCATCTCTTCCTTGATGACGCCCAGGATTTTCTCCTCGTGCGCCAACAGGTCCTCGTAGTAGGCGATGGCGCGGCGCAAGCCGTCCAGCTCTTCCTGAATCTTTTCGCGCTCCAGGCCGGTCAGGCGGCGCAGCTTCATCTCGAGGATGGCCGTAGTCTGCTCGGGCGTAAAGCCAAAGCGCTCGATCAGGCGGCTGCTGGCCTCGGAGTCGGTCTGCGAGGAGCGGATGATGCTGATGACCTCGTCGATATGGTCGAGAGCCATCAGGTAGCCCTCGAGGATATGGGCACGCGCCTGGGCCTTCTTGAGGTCAAAGCGGGTGCGGCGGGTGACGACGTCGACCTGGTGGTCGATATAGTGCTGCAGCATCTCGCGCAGGCTCAGGCATTTGGGAACGCCGTTGACAAGCGCCAGGTTGTTGGCGCCAAAGGTCGTCTGCAGCGAGGTGTACTTGTACAGGTTGTTGAGCACGACCTGCGGGATGACGCCCTTCTTGAGTTCGATGACCAGACGGATACCCTTCTGGTTGGACTCATCGCGCATATCCGAGATACCCTCGATGCGCTTGTCGTTGACGAGCTGGGCGATCTTCTCCTGAAGGGTGCCCTTGTTGACCATGTAGGGAATCTCGGTAAAGACCAGACGACTGCGGCCGGTCTTGGTGGATTCCACATGGGCCTTGGCACGCACGGTAATGGAGCCGCGGCCGGTCTCATAGCTCTGCCTAATGCCGGCGCTGCCCATGATGATGGCACCAGTGGGGAAGTCCGGACCGGGCATGATCTGCATAAGCTCGTCGACGGTAGCATCGGGATTGTCGATCAGGTAGCAGGTTGCCTCGATCGCCTCGGTGAGGTTATGCGGGGCGATATTGGTGGCCATGCCGACAGCGATGCCCTGGCTGCCGTTGACCAGCAGGTTGGGGAAGCGCGCGGGCAGTGCCACGGGCTCGGCGAGCGACTCGTCGTAGTTGGGCTGCCAGTCGACGGTATCCTTTTGCAAGTCGCGCAGCAGCTCCATGGCAGGCTTTGCCAGACGGCTCTCGGTATAGCGCATTGCCGCCGCGCCGTCGCCATCGATGTTGCCGAAGTTGCCGTGGCCATCGATGAGCGGTGTGCGCATGGAGAACCACTGCGCCAGACGAACCATGGCCTCGTAGACTGCGAAGTCACCGTGCGGATGGTACTTGCCGATAACTTCGCCGACCGTCCAGGCCGACTTCTTATGCGGGCGGTTGGGGTAGATGCCGCTCTCGTTCATGGCGTACAGGATGCGGCGGTGCACCGGCTTTAGGCCGTCGCGCACGTCCGGCAGGGCGCGCGCCGTGATGACCGACATCGAGTACTCGATGAACGACTGCTTCATCTCGCGGCCGAACTCCGAAATCTGGAGCTGGCCACCGTTGATATCCTCGCCGGCTGAGGCGCCACGATCGACCGCGCCGAAGCTCTCCTCGAGCTCGGCGTCGTCATCCTCTTCCTCTTCATCCTCGGCGTCGGGGTTATAGGAATCCGGATTGCCGTCCTCGTCCTGCTCAGCGCGGGCGAGCAGGCGCTTCAGATCATCGGGCATACCGGCGTCGCCGGCCTCGTCCATACCCTCGTTGTTGTTGATATCGTCTGCCACGTTACCTCCTCATGGTTTGCGTGGTCCATTAGTTCCCTACCACGGAGACGGCTTTTCCAGATGCCGCAGATTCGCCCGAAAGAGGAGGGAAGCGTACTTGGGTACGCGACCGACGATTGAGGGCGAAGGTGCGGTGGCTGGGAAAGCCGCAGGGATTAGGCATCCAAGAATCGTGCGTCGTGGGCGTGTTTTTCAATGTACTCGCGGCGATAGCCGACCTCGGAACCCATGAGCTCGCGCACGGCACGGTCCGCCACCACGGCGTCCTCGATCGACACGCGCTGCAAAATGCGGGTCTTGGGGTCCATCGTCGTCGAGGCAAGCTGCTTGGGGTCCATCTCGCCCAGGCCCTTGTAGCGCTGGACGGTATAGCCCTTGCGCTTCTTGGTGATCTTGCCGTCCTTGGCCTTGCCGTCCTCGTCGTTGTCGTCGGGGTTCAGGCCCAGGCTCTGAATGGTGTCGCGCAGAATCTCGTCTTCGGGCTGGCGGCCGTTGGGATACACGTAATGGATCTTGTTGCGCACCTTAATGCCAAAGATGGGTGGGCAGGCGACATAGACATAGCCGGCATCGATCAGCGGGCGCATGTACTTGTAGAAGAACGTCAGCAGCAGGATGCGGATATGCGCACCGTCAACGTCTGCATCGGTCATGATGATGATTTTGTGGTAGCGCGCCTTGGTGATATCGAAGTCGCCGCCGTCGCCGGCACTCGTCGTGACGCCGCAGCCGATCGCGGTGATGAGCGACTGGATGGTGTCGCTCGAGAACGCGCGGTGGTCACCCACGCGCTCGACGTTCAAAATCTTGCCGCGCAGGGGCAGAATCGCCTGGATGTCTCGGCGACGGCCGTCCTTGGCCGAACCGCCTGCCGAGTCACCCTCTACGATAAAGAGCTCGGTCAGCTCGGCATCGCGCACCGAGCAGTCGGCGAGCTTGCCGGGCAGCGAAGCCGTCTCGAGCAGACTCTTGCGACGGGTCGCCTCGCGCGCCTTGCGGGCAGCGTTGCGGGCCTTGCAGGCCTGCTGGGCCTTCTTGACGATCTCGCGGGCGGGCTTGGGGTGCTCCTCCAGATAATCGGTCAGTCCATCGGTCACGATCTTGAGCGTGAGCGCGCGCATGTAGGAACTGCCGAGCTTGGCCTTGGTCTGTCCCTCAAACTGCGGGTCGGGTAGCTTGACCGAGATGACGGCCGAAAGCCCCTCGCGCACGTCGTCACCGCTCAGGTTGGCTTCCTTCTCCTTGAGTAGGTTCTGCTTGCGGGCGTAATCGTTGATCACACGGGTGAGAGCGGTGCGGAAACCCTCGAGATGCATGCCGCCCTCGGGGGTGTAGATGTCGTTGGCAAACGACATGACGTTCTCGCCGTAGCCGGCATTCCACTGCAGGGATACCTCGACCTCGCCCATCTTGGTCACGGGCGCATCCGGATCCGATTTGCCCTCGATATAGATGGGCTCCTTAAAGGCCTCGGGGACGTCCTTGCCGTCGTTGAGGAACTTGACGAAGTCGATGATGCCGCCCTCGTAGCAGAACTCCTCCACGTGGGGAGTCGCCTCGCGCTCGTCGGTCAGCACGATCTTTAGATTCTTATTGAGGAACGCCGTCTCTTGCAGACGGTTGTGCAGCGTATCGAAATCGTAGACACAGGTCTCGAAGATCTCGTCGTCGGGCCAGAAGCTGACGGTGGTACCCGTCGAATCCGAGGTGCCCACGACCTCCATCTTCTTGACGGTCTTGCCGCGCGAGAACTCCATCTCGTAGACGCTGCCATCACGGCGAACCTGCACGACCACGCGCTTGGACAGCGCGTTAACGACGGAGATGCCCACGCCGTGCAGGCCGCCCGAGACCTTGTAGGCCGAGTTATCGAACTTACCGCCGGCGTGCAGGATCGTCATAACGACCTCGAGCGTCGGGATCTTTTTGATGGGATGCTCGTCGACGGGGATGCCTCGCCCGTTGTCGACGACCGTGATGGAGTTGTCGGCGTGGACCGTCACCTGAATCTCGGTGCAGAAACCGGCCATGGCCTCGTCAACGGAGTTGTCAACGATCTCCCACACCAGGTGATGCAGGCCGCTGGCGCTCGTCGAGCCGATGTACATGCCCGGGCGCTTACGAACGGCCTCGAGACCTTCGAGAATCTTAATCTCGCCGCCATCGTAATCGTTTTCGTTTGCCACACGTCCTCCTTCAGCTAAGAAAATGTGTACAGCCTTACTAGTTTATCGTAAAAAAATACCCTCGGGAGCGAGGGTATTTGGCTCTACAAGGCCACCAGATGCGATTTAAGGCTCTTTCTTGCTTTGCACGCCCTTGGCCCACTCGGCACTGGCTCTCATGGCATTCTCGAGGGCCTCGCGCAGTTTTTGATCTTCGATGGGCGCCACTTGGCGCTCGATCTCGCCGCGTTCGTCTTCACTGAGATCGGCGTGTGGGGCCGGCGGGCGCTCGGTCACGGCTGGGCGCAAGCGCTCCTTGGCAGCCGGCGGCGTGTGACCGGGCGCGGTCGTTTTGAACACCAGGCCGTCCACATGCGCGCCGGCCCGCTCCATGCGTGCCCGGATGATCTCGCGCAGCAGCGTCATCTCCTGAGTCCACGAGGGCGAATCGAGATACACCAGCAGCTCATTGGACTCGGGCAGGTAGCGCAGGCCCGTCACGTGGCGTCCCTCGCGCGTGCCCGAACACACCGCATTCCAGGCACGATAGACCGCACGAGATTCCTCTGCAGCCTCCATTTGCGCGCGGCGCTCAGGTGTCGCGGCCGCCAGGATGCGCTGACGCTCGGCATCCAAAAAGCCGCCAAAGGCAACCGTTCCGTTCTCGCGCTCGTAGTTAGCACGTCTCACCCATGCTCACCACCTTGGCTCGATTAAGCAGGTCATCAGTAAAGTACCCCAGGTTGGTGGTGGTTATGACTGTCTGGATGTCATCACCGATCAGCTGCAGAAAAGCGCCCCGGCGCTCGGCATCGAGCTCGCTCATCACATCATCCAACAGCAGCAGGGGTGCAGTGCCCAGGATGTCACGGGCGACGGTCACCTCGGCCACCTTCCAAGCCAGCACCAGCGTACGCTGCTGCCCTTGGCTGGCAAACGAACGGGCAGATCGACCCGCAACGGTAAACTCAATCTCGTCGCGATGCGGGCCCACGAGCGTCACGCCGCGGCGCATCTCCTCGTCGGCACGTTCATCGAGGGCCGCGAGCATATGCTCGTACGCCCAGTCCTTAAGCTCCTCGCGCCCTTCGGTTTGAGGTAAATCCCCCAGCGTGGATACATAGGACACGCCTGCGTCCTCGCCGGACGCCACCTGCCCATACGCGGCGCGCACATGGCCCGCCAGTCGGGCGAGCAGGGCCAAACGATGCACGAGCAGGGCTGACCCGGCGCGGGCGATGGAGTCATTCCACGCACCGAGCATCTCGCGGCAGCACCAGGTCTCCTTGAGTAGGGCGTTGCGCTGCGTCACACACCGCCCGTAGGTGCTCGCCAGGTCGGCGTAACGGGCGCTCAGTTGTACGCCAAAGTCGTCGAGGGCGGCGCGGCGCACGCTGGCACCGCGCTTGACCATATCCAGATGATCGGGGCAAAACAGCACGCTCGGCATAACCCCTCGCACGCCGGCAGCCGAGCACCTCTTGCCGTTACGGCTAAACGAGCGCTTGCCGTCCTCAACGCCCAGCCCCATATCGAGCACGCGGCCATCGCCCTCGAGCCTCAACTCGAGCTTGCACGAGCCCGTGCCGTCGTGCACGAGCTCGGCAGCTGTGGGATGCCTAAACGAGGTGCCACTCGTCAAAAGCTGCAGCGCCTCTATGAGGTTGGTCTTTCCCGCCGCGTTGGGCCCCGCAAGCACCGTCACGCCTTCGTCCAGGTCAAGACGGTAGCTATCGAAACTGCGGTAGCGCGCGACGGAAAGGTTGCGGGCAAACACGGTCATGGCGCAGCGCTAGATGCGAACCGGCATAACCAGGTACAGGTAGTTGATCTTGTCGTAGGACTTAAAGATACCCGCCTGCGAGTAGCTCTTGAGCTCCAGCGTGATCTCCTTCTCCTTGGACAGGGCATTGAGGCAGCCAAAGATGTAGTGGTAGTTAAAGGCGATGGTGCCCGACTCGCCCTCGGCCTCGACATCGATTGTCTCCTGCGCCAGATCCTGGTCATTGGAGATGGAGGACAGGCCCATCTGACCGTTCTCGACATCGATCTCGAACTTGACGGCGGGGTTCGCGCTCGCGATGACCGCCACGCGCTTAAGGGCGGCATTAAAAGCCGCCACGTCGATCTTGACGCTCGTCACGCATGAATCGGGGATGAGCTGCTTGTAGTTGGGGTACACGCCCTCGATACGGCGCGACACGTAGGTGGTGTTGCCGGCCTCGAAGACAACCTGGGTGTCGGTGGCGCCGATCATGATGGTCGCCTGGCTGGCCATGATGCTCAGGGCGTCGTTGAAGGCGTCGGCCGGAACGTTGAGCTCAAAAGAGCCCTCGAGCGTCGAGGTCTCGACCTGGGTGTCGCATACGGCCAGGCGGAAGGAGTCGGTTGCCACCAGGCGCACGGTGTTGTTCTCGACCTTCATGTGCACGCCTCCCAGGATGGGACGGGCCTTATCGGTCGAAGTGACACGCCACACGCGGCCGACCATCTCGGACAGGATGTCGGTCGGGAGCTCCACCGCACTCTCGATGGCATAGGCCGGGAACTCGGGGAAATCGTTGGCATCGAGCGTGTTGAGGCGGAAGGAACTCTTCTCGCATCCAATCAGCACCTGACGCTCCGAGAGCTCAAAGGTAACCGGAGCGTCGGGAAGGGTCTTCGTAATGTTCGAGAGCATCTTGCAGGGAATCACCATCTCGCCCCCTTCTTCGACATGCGCGGCAATGCGATGACGAATCGAGATGGTGTAGTTAGAAGTTTGGAATTCCAAGATGCCGTCCTGCGCCTTAACGAGCACGCCCGACAGGATGGGAAGGGTAGATGCCGAAGCGACGCCTTTCATAACGACGCCGATGGCTTGCGTGAGCGAGCTTTGGCTGACGGTGAACTTCATCTTTTAATACCTTTCTATAGATATAAATATCTTAATAATAGTAATAGCACTGACGAAACTGTTGATTACTCCCAAAAGCGCTGGTCAACCCCAAAAAGAGAATCGACAGCATCCTGTGCGCAACCGACCGTGTTTTCCACGTTCAAAACCTGCGGAAAACTTTTCGTCGCCTTGGGGTGAGTTTTAGACACGTTATGCCCGGCGTTTCGACAAGTTTTCAACAGGTGTCTCTATTTCCCTACGAACGCAGTGTAATTTTATCTCGTAGCGATTTGAGATCCTCGGTTACGGTACGGTCTTCCTGAATCATCTTCTGAACCTTTTTATAGCTCGTGCTGACGGTTGAATGGTTGCGGTTGCCAAACTCCGCGCCCACCGCCGTAGTCGTCATCTCACACATCTCGATGGCCAGATAGATGGCGATGTGGCGGGCTTTGGCAATGTTGGCGTTGCGGCGCGGGCCGATGAGCTCCTCGTGCGTCACGCCGTATTGCTCCTCGATGACAGACTGGACCGTCTGCACGTTGATCTTCTTGGCCGACGTGTCGAAGTACTGGCTTGCGATGGCGTCGATGTCGTCGAAGCTGAGCTCGCTGCCCTCGCGTTCGCGGTCTCCCGCCTCGCCGGCACAGCGTTCGCAAAAGCTCTCGAGTTCGCGAATGTTGTTTCCCGAGACTTCTGCCATGTGCTTAAAGTGCTCGTCGGTCAGATGCCCACCATCGCCGCCATAGGCCGCCAGCAGCGAGTCGTCACCCGACTCGGGTGCGGCGGCTATCGTGTTCTCGTAGTAGCGCTGCAAGATCTTGTATTTCATCTCGTAGCTGGGCTCCGCCACCAAACAGAGCATACCGGCGTTAAAACGGCTGGTAAGGCGTTCGTCCATGCTCAGGTCTTTGGGTGCGCGGTCGGCTGCGATGACGACTTTTTTGTTGTTGCGGATAAACTCGTCCATGAGCTGGAAGAAGTAGTCCACGCTCGCGCGCTTGCCGATGATGTTTTGAATGTCGTCGATAATGAGCACGTCCACGCCATGGTATGCCTGCATGATGGGGGCGTTGCTTTTCTTTTGGCGGTCGAACTCCGTCATCAGGTCATCGAGGTATGCCTGCGAGTTGGCGTACTTCACCTTGATCTCGGGCGACTTTTCGGCGAGCTCGTTTTTGATGGCGAGCAGCAGATGGGTCTTGCCCAGCCCCGATTTGCCATAGATGAACAGGGATGTGCATGTGCCGCGTTCGTCCGCGAGCGCGGCAAACTTGAGCGCCGAGCGATAGGCATGGCTGTTTTCGGGGCCGTAGACAAAGTTTTCGAAGGTGAATTTCGAGTTGGCCGCGAGGGGTGCGCCGTCAGCGTTTTGCTCGGCCGGCGCCGCAGCTGCGGGGGCACTCGTGGGCGATGTAGAGGCTGGTTTTGCACTCTTTTCGGGCGCACCGCCTTTCATCTGGTTCATCATGCGGCGGAAATCGTCGGCCGAAAGCGTGTTTTTGATTGCGATGCCCGAATCCTCGCCCGGTGTTGCGTCGTGCGCGATAGGCATGTGTGTGGCAGCGGGCATGGGGGCTGCCCACGCCGAGACGGCGGGCATGGTTTCACGGGAAACATCGTCGTTTTGATGCTCGGGAGCCGACACTGCGGCGGCAGCCGGCGCCGCCGGGGGGACGACGGATGCCGCGGGTACGGCATTATCTGCCGCGGTGCCCTGCGGTGCCACGATGTTGAGCGCGATCGGCGCAAAGGCGATCTCTTCCAGGTACGCCTCGATGGTCGGCTGATGCTTTTTGAGCTGAGCGATGGCAAATCGTGAGGGGGCCTCAATCGTCAAGGTGTCCTCGGTCAGGCTCACGGCGCGCGATTGCCCCAGCATGTTGATGAGGCGCGCATCTTGGCCGTCGCGCTGACAAAAGGCGATGGCATCCCCCAGGATGATGCTTGCTTCCTCGTCCACTGTCTCTCCCGTTCCTTAAGCCTGAGCCCGCACGCGAGCGCTTCCAATTTCGGTCAGATGGTATTTCTGCCCATGTTTGACCACCAAGCCCGCCTGTGCCAAATCGTTGAGCGTGCGCGACCAGGTGGGTGCGGAGTTTCCAAACGCCCGCGCCAAGTCCGTTGCGCCGCACTCTTGATGTTGGGCCAGATACCCCAATGCAGCGTTGCCGCGTTCGCTTACAAACACGTCCGGCTGCGGTTGTGCGTATTGATTTGCCGCATTAGGATACATCATTTGAGCTGCTGGTTGTTGAGAACTCTGCATGGGCGGCACCTGCTGTTGAAAACTTTGCGGCCACTGTTGGTAAGGCTGCGGCGGCATCTGCTGGGACCAAGGGTTAAATTGCCCCCGCGGCATCTGCTGATACGGCTGCTGGTATCCCTGAGGGTACTGCTGCGGATACGGCTGGGCATATCCCTGCTGCGGCATATATTGGGGAGGATACCCTTGGGGGTACGGTTGGTAGCCCATTTGCTGGACGTTCGGCATGGCCGCCGTCTGTTGCGCGACGTTTGTGTCCAGACCTGCCGAGTTTATGGTCTCCGACATGCTTTGCGCCGTGTGGCCCAGCGATACCTGGGGATCCTGCACTGGAAAAGCTCCGGGTTGCTGCATGTGCACCACGGGTTGCTGCATCTGTTGTGCTATCACAGGCTGCTGTGCAAACGTGTCGGGTAGGGGGTATGCTGACTGCTCCGTCTCGGGGCGCACGGCGGCCCCTCGCCCTCCGGCTCGCTCGATTTCCTGCACGCGTTTGGGGTCCAGGCTTACCGTGACCACGGTGCCGTTGCCCATGTTGTCCTCGATGGATACGGCGCCGCCGGCGTTTTCCAAGTACTCCTGCACCATGGGAAACCCGGCTCCGGTTCCGCGGATGTATCGCTTCATGTTGCTGTTTGCGCTGGTGACGCCAAAATCGAAGGCGCGCTCCTTGTCGTCGATCCCCGGTCCCTGATCTGCGAATCGGATGGTGTCGCCGCCGTCTAGGATCGAGATGATGGGCTCTGCAAAGTGGGCGTGGATAAAGTTTTCGACAATCTCGCGGATAACCATGAGCGAGATGTGCCCGCCCTGCTCTTTCATGCACTGGTAGACGGTGTTGGTTGTCTCTTCCAGATAGGTGCGCACGTCCTTCGGTTCGATGACGATGACGCGCGGCGTCGACAGCATGTCGTCATAGACCGCGATGCGTGCCGCATACATGGCACCCTGCGCTTTCGCAGCGGCCTGCTCTTCCTGGCCGCGCTTTTCGCGCACGCCGGTGATGTGCTCGTTGTCAGGTGCCGGGTCTCCGGAATCGACCATGGTGTAAAAGTCGTCAGACATGCTGCTCGCAATCTTTCATAAGGTTTCGAACAAATAGTAGCTCACCGTGCAATGTTTCTCATCTTTCGACAACTTTTCAAAACCTGTTGAAAACTTTGGAAAACGGGCGAAAAGTTCTCAACATTGCCAACATGACCTGTTGAAAACTTGGTGAAATATCGTGAAAAGTTGCCGTACCCTGCAAATTTCAGTTGGGCTTATGGGGGAACCGTGTGAACTACGCAACCTTTTACCTTTGATTTCTTGACATTTGAACATTGATTTCCCTACAATCTTCAAGCTCACGTGTCTATATCTGCGTCCGCGCTCCCGCGGACACTCGAAATGCAGCAGGAGGAACTTAAGATGAAGCGTACGTATCAGCCTAATAAGCGTAAGCGTGCCAAGACCCATGGCTTCCGTGCCCGTATGGCCACCAAGGGTGGTCGTGCCGTGCTCGCCCGTCGCCGCGCCAAGGGCCGCAAGCGTCTCACTGTCTAGCAGCGATACACACATCTCGCATGAAGACTATTAAGTCTCGGCAAGATTTCGAGCATGTGTTCAGTCAGGGGCGTCGTTTCAATCACCCTCTGATTCGAATGACCATATGTGAATCGGTTGGCGAAGGCGACTCCGGAAGGGTCGCCTTCGTTGGTGCTAAACGGCTCGGTTGTGCAGTTGTGCGCAACCGTTCTAAGCGTGTGATGCGCGAGGCCGCCCGCAGCTGCGGATTTCCCGTTGCGGGTTATGACATCATCTTGTTCGCGACTCCCAAGACGAGGATCTCCTCGCCGCAGGAGATGGACAAGGCATTGCGTTCGCTTATGAAACGCGCCGGCGTTGCCGGGGAGGAGCGATGAGCAATCACGTTTTGCGACGTGTTGCCATCGCTCCTATTCGCATATACCAACAGGTTATTTCGCCCTTATTACCTGACGCCTGCATTTATTACCCAACGTGCTCGCAATATGCCGTTCAGGCGATTGAGAAGTACGGTGTTTTGAGAGGCTGCTGGCTTGCCGTGAGGCGCATCGCTCGCTGCAATCCCCTGCACGTCGGCGGTTATGACCCTGTGCCCTAGTTGGCACTCGCTATCGGAGGAAAACTTACATGTGGGATTGGATCGTTAACATCCTTTTCGAGCTGCTCAAGCTCATCCAGACCTTTGCGGTCGACTGGGGCCTGTCCATCATCATCCTGGTGGTCATCATCCGTCTGCTGCTGACGCCGCTCATGCTCAAGTCGACAAAGTCGACGGCGCGCATGCAGGTGCTTCAGCCCAAGATGCTCGAGATCCAGGAGCGCTACGCCGACGACCCCCAGCGTCAGGCCGAGGAGATGCAGAAGTTCTACAGCGAGAACAAGTTCAACCCCATGGCTGGCTGTCTGCCGCTGCTGATTCAGATGCCTATCCTGTTCGCCCTGTTTACATTGCTGCGCAACCTGCCGCAGTACTTTAACGACGGCACGTTCTCGTTCTTCAACATCCTGCCCGACCTGACCACCACGCCGAGCGCTTCCTTTGCCGATGGCTTTATGGTTGCGCTGCCTGCGCTGATCTGCCTGATCCTGTTTGCTGTCTTGACCCTGATTCCGCAGCTGTATATGTCCCGCAATCAGACCGGTCAGCAGGCCCAGAGCATGCGTATGATGGCTGTTGTCATGACCGTCATGATGCTTTGGATGGGCTGGAGCCTGCCCGTCGGCGTTCTGCTGTACTACGATGTGTTTTCTGCCTGGCAGGTTATCCAGCAGATCTTCGTGACGCAGAAGGTTATCGATAAAGCCAAGGCCGATGAAGAGGAACGTCTTAAGAACGCCCCGCTGCAAGTCGAGGTTACTCGTCGCGAGAAGAAGCCGCGCCCGCACAAGAAGAAGTAGTGGGATATCAATCTTATTTAGGTACCTAACTTTTGGAGTACGTTATGTCTGAAGAGATCATCGAGGATATGCTTGAGGAGGTTGCCCCGCAGGTCGCGGGCGATTATCCCGAGATTGCACAGCGCTACAAGGCTGGTGAAGAGCTGACCGATGAGGAGCTCGACACCATTGCCGATGTTGCGGTTTCCATCTTGCGTTCTATCCTTTCGCACTTCGATGCCGCCAACTCTCCTATCGATGAGTATGAGGGCGACGAGGGTGAGCTGATTTTGGATGTAACGGCTCCCGATCTTGCTGTTCTCATTGGCCGTCATGGTCGCACCCTTGATGCCCTTCAGGTTATGTTCTCTTTGCTGGTGAGCCGCAAGCTTGGCTTTAGGTATCCGGTTGTAGTGGACGTCGAGGGATACAAGAGCCGCCGTCAGGACAAGGTCGCCTCCATGGCTCAGTCTGCTGCCGAGCGTGCCATCCGCACTCATAAGAGCGTTTCGCTTCCGCCCATGAATGCCTACGAGCGCCGACTTGTTCACATCGCACTTCGTGGCAATGATGCAGTCGATACTCATTCTGAGGGTTCAGACCCTGATCGCCATGTGGTGATTGTTGCTCGATAATCTACTTGAGCTTATGCTAAGGGGACGTGGTTTCCACGTCCCCTTTTTTTGTCAAAAGTTCTCGATACACTGATTTTTGTCAGAAAGGAGCTTTCGTTGTTAGTACTTACCGATCAGCAGGCTGACGAGATGTTGAGTCGTCTAACTTCCTATTGCAAAGAGTATTCCTTGAGCGTAACTGATGTTGAGCTGAGGAAATGTATCCAGCATTTGGATTTGGTTCTTGAAACAAATAAGACAACCAATCTCACCCGTATTCTTAACGTAGAAGATGCTGTAGTACTTCATATCCTCGACTCACTTGTTTTGCTCCCCTATATCAATAAGGCTCCTGAGGGAGCTTTGCTCGATATGGGAACAGGTGCGGGCTTCCCTGGTATTCCTTTAACCATAACCGCGCATCGTAAAGCTACTTATATTGACTCTGTTGGCAAGAAGGTTGATGCGGTTAATTCCTTTGTCCATGCTCTTGGATTGAAACATGCTCATGCAGTTCATGATCGTCTTGAAGAATATGCTCGAAGCCATAAGAAGCAGTTCTCTGTTGTAACCGCCCGCGCACTGGCCCCTCTACCGATTCTTGTTGAGTATGCGGCTCCGTATCTGAAGGATGGAGGGCTATTTGTTATAACCAAGGGCAATCCTTCGGATGAGGAGCTTGCTTCCGGCATGTCAGCAGCTAAGATTTGCGGCTTCACTTTGCTTCTGAATGACGCAATTGATTTGCCTGAAGGCTTGGGTCACAGGGAGTTCATTGTTCTTAAGAAGAGTCATCCAGCATCCGTCTCACTGCCTCGTGCAAATGGCGTGGCAAAGAAGAATCCGCTTGCCTAGATGTTTCACGTGAAACATAATGGATACTAACAACTTGCAGTGTTTCACGTGAAACATGGCGGTTGATATCGATTCGGAATGTTTCACGTGAAACATCCTCCGTTTGACAGCTTTAATACACACCAGGAGGGACCGTGGGATTTCGCGACGTTAAGCGTTCTAAGAGCGCAAAAGACACGCGTATCATTGCAATCATCAATCAAAAAGGCGGCGTCGGTAAGTCAACGACGGCTGTAAACCTTGCAGCAGCACTGGGTGAGCAGGGTCGTAAGACACTGATTGTCGATTTTGATCCGCAGGGAAACAGCACCAGTGGATTCGGAATTGAAAAAGAAGACCTTGATCACTGCATCTATGATGCATTGTTGAATGATGTGCCGGCAGAATCGCTTGTTCTTGATACAAATTGTAAAAAGGTATTCGTTATTCCGGCTACAATTCAACTTGCAGGCGCGGAAATTGAGCTCGTAAGCGCAATTGCTCGTGAAACCCGCCTCAAAGATTTGCTTGAGCCGATTCAGGACGAGTTTGACTTTATTTTCATTGACTGTCCTCCTTCGCTCGGCCTGCTTACTATCAACGCTTTGACCGCAGCAGACAGCGTTTTGATTCCGATACAGTGCGAATATTACGCACTCGAAGGTGTCACAAAACTGCTTGAATCGATGAAGATGGTTAAGACACGCCTAAATAAGAGCCTTGATACTTATGGCGTGCTTATGACTATGTACGATTCGCGCACATCGCTTTCGAACCAGGTTGTCGAAGAGGTTCAATCATATTTTGGCGACAAGGCGTTCAAGACTTTGATTCCACGTACCGTTAAAATTTCAGAAGCACCGTCGTTCGGTGAGCCTGTAATTACCTATGCGCCACAGAATAAGGGCGCAAAGGCGTATATGAACCTTGCTAAAGAGGTGATTAAACGTGCCTAGCCCTAAGAAGCGCGGCGGCTTGGGTCGTGGACTCAATGCACTGGTCTCGGAAGCTGAATATGAGACTGGTGGATCTGCAACGTCAGCATCAAATGCTGCTTCGGAAACTAAACTTCCGATTGAGGATATCGTTCCGAACCCAAATCAGCCACGAATTCATTTCAATGAGACAGAACTTCGGGAGTTGGGTGAGTCAATCCAGGAACATGGCGTTTTGCAGCCGCTTCTTGTGCGTAAGCACGGTAATGGCTATGAAATTATTGCTGGTGAACGTCGCTATCAGGCTTCAAAGCTTGCTGGTCTTGAAGAACTTCCCGTTATCATTAAAGACGTTGATGATGAGGAGATGCTTGCACTCGCGCTAATCGAAAACCTTCAGCGCTCAGACCTCAACCCCGTCGAAGAGGCTAAGGGATATCGACAGCTCATCGATTCGAGCGGTATGACTCAAGAAGCCTTGTCAAAGGCTGTCAGCAAGTCTCGTTCTGCAATCACCAATTCGTTGCGCTTGCTTGATCTTCCAGAGGTAGTTCAGCAGATGATTTTCGAAGGCAAGCTCACCGCTGGTCATGCTCGTGCAATTCTTGCGGTTCCGTATGAAGAAGCGCGCATTAAGCTTGCTGAGAAGGTTGTTGCCGAGGGATTGTCTGTCCGCGCGACAGAAAATCTTGCTCCATTGTTTTCTGCCGGAGAGACGCCTAAGACACCTCGCCCTGCAACGCCTCAGTCTTTTAAGAAGGCTGCACGCGTTCTGCGTCAGGTGTTTAACACGAACGTTCGCGTTAAGAGCTCGCGCGGCAAGAATAAAATCGAGATTGAGTTTAAGGATGAGGAAGAACTGTCTCGAATTCTTGGTGAAATGATTCAATTTGATCAGGGAGGCCAGGATGAAGAATAAAGTTCTGGCTGCTCTTGCTTTGGCTGCAACTGTAGCGGTCGGCGCATTTGTGGGATTTAAGGTCGCAACAGATGATGAATTGCGTGGTCGTCTGCTTCGCGGGGCGCAGGATATCGTCGATACATCCAAAAAGAAAATGGACGTTATGACCGAGGATGTCGCTATGCGTACAGCTCAGGTAACTAAGAATCCCAAGATTAACAAAGACTGGGTTAATCATCAATGGGAAAATGTTGGTTATTAGGTACCTAACAATTACTTGCCTATTTTGAAGGGGTCCTTGTCTGATTCATGAGACAAGGACCCCTTATTATGGCTATAAAACTAAGGTTACGTAAATCAAGTCCTCTAGGATGAAAACAAATGAAACAGCCCTGGTTGCATTATCTACAACCAGGGCTGTCGGATGTTTCACATGAAACGTTATGGAGTGCAGACTCCCCTATGCGTTCTTCTGGACCTTGAAACGTTGCTTCAACTGACCGCAAGCGGCATCAATATCATTGCCGCGAGAATTACGGATCGTGGTCTCGATGCCACGAGACTCAAGGCGGCGCTGAAGATCCTCGACCTTATGAATCGGAGACGGCTTGAGCGGGCTACCCTCAATGTCGTTAAGCTGAATCAGGTTGACGTGACACAGCGTTCCCTCGCAGAAGTCGCAAAGCGCCTGCATCTCGGGGTTTGTGTCATTGACGCCTTCGATCATGGCGTACTCATAGGTTGGGCGGCGGCCCGTCTTTTCGGTGTAGAGCTGCAGTGCCTCATGAAGGCGCAGGAGCGTGTACTTCTTGACGCCAGGCATAAGCTTGTTGCGCGTGGACTGGATAGCGGAGTGCAAGGAAACGGCAAGCGTGAACTGCTCGGGGATGTCGGCAAATTTGCGAATACCGGGAATAACGCCGCTGGTAGAGACGGTGAGGTGACGAGCGCCGATACCGATGCCATCGGGGTCGTTGAGGATGCGCAACGCCTTGAGAACCTCGTCATAGTTAGCAAAGGGCTCGCCCTGTCCCATGAAGACAACGCTCGTGGCACGCTCACCAAAGTCGTTGGAGACATGAAGCACCTGGTCAACGATCTCTTGAGCGGTCAGAGAGCGCTTAAGGCCGTTCAGACCGGTAGCGCAAAAAGCGCAGCCCATGCCACAGCCTGCCTGGGTGGAAACGCAGACAGAGAGCTTGTTACGACGGGGCATACCGACAGTCTCGACGGAAATGCCGTCGTGGTACTCGAGCAGATACTTGCGAGAGCCATCTTTAGAAACCTGCTTGGTGAGCTCAGTCGGCGTGTCAAAGGCAAATGCCTCCTTCAGCTGCTCGCGGAAAGCCTTGGGAAGGTTGGTCATATCGTCAAACGAACAAACGTTCTTCTCAAAGACCCATTCGATGAGCTGCTTCGCGCGGAAGGCGGGCTGGCCAAGTTCGGCAACAAGCTCGCGAATATCGTTTTGGCTCAAGTCGCGAATGTCCTGAGATTTAGTCCTGGGATTCATGGAAGCCTTTCGATTTTGGGGAAACGTAGAGGGTATCGCTACAATATGGTATCAGCTGCAGAAATTATAGAGGAGGAGTCTGCCCATGCCGGGTAAAAGCCTAGAGAACATGCACGTAGCGGTCTTGGCGGGCGGTCATTCCGCTGAGCGCGAGATCTCGCTCAATTCGGGAAAGAATGTCGTGGTGGCCTTGAAGGAGGCCGGCTACACTTCGGTGGAGCTGCTCGACACAGCTGCCGATGATTTTATGGTAACCATGGCGACCGGCGGCTTTGACGTGGCGTTTATCGCCATGCACGGCGCCGGCGGTGAGGATGGTGCCATGCAGGGTGCCATGGAGACCCTGGGTATCCCCTACACGGCCTCGGGCGTGCTTGCCAGCGCCTGCGGTGCCGACAAGGAGGTCTCGAAGCTCCTGTACGCCAAGGCGGGCATTCCCGTTGCCCCCGGCATTGCGATCGAGTCGGGCGATGAGATCGATATCGATCATATCGTCGAGGTTTGTGGCGAGCGCTGCTTTGTGAAGCCCGCCGTAAACGGTTCCAGCTATGGCATTTCCCTGGTCCACGAGCCCTCCGAGCTGCCCGCGGCAATCGCCAAGGCGTTTGAGTACGGCGACAAAGTGCTGGTCGAGAAGTGCATCGAGGGTACCGAGATCACCGTCGGCGTATACGGCGAGGATGACGTGCGCGCCCTGCCGATTGTTGAGATCCGTAAGCCCGAGGACTGCGAGTTCTACGATCTGGACGTGAAGTATGTCGACCCTACGGACATCCACCGCATTCCGGCGCAGATTTCACCCGAGAACTACGCTCGTGCTCAGGAGCTCGCCTGTGCTGCCCATAAGGCACTCGGCTGCCTGGGTATCTCGCGCAGCGACTTTATCGTGAGCGAGGATGGCCCCGTCATCCTCGAGACCAACACGATTCCCGGCATGACCGATACGTCGCTGTATCCGGATGAGATTCGCCACACCGATGACATGACGTTCCCGCAGGTGTGTGACAGTCTGATTCGTATGGGACTTCATCGAGCGGGCGTTGCATGCTAATCGAGGACGCTGTTTCGTCGGGAACGCCGCAGTTTGTCATCGATTCCTATGCCACGCTTGCCGAGCGCGCCAAAACCCAATCGTTTGGTCTCATCGAGGAAGATGTTATCGTCCTCGATACCGAGACCACGGGTCTTTCGGTGCAGGACAATGAACTGATTGAGATCTCGGCTGCTCGTCTTTCGGGCCGCGAGATCGTCGACCGGTTCGATACCTTCGTGCATCCCAAGCAGCTGATTCCCGCCGAGATTACCGAACTCACGAGCATTACAAACGCCGATGTGGTAGATGCCCCATCGGCCGTCGAGGCCGTGGCCGCTCTCGCCGATTTTGTCGGCGGCGCCCCGGTGATTGCGCATAACGCCACCTTCGACCGTTCGTTTATCGAGTCGGTCAAGGGCGGTGTCAACGTCAGCGACATCTGGATCGATTCGCTGGCACTGTCGCGCATCGCACTTCCGCGCCTGGCCTCGCACAAGCTGTCTTTTATGGCCGACCTGTTTGGCTGTGACTCGGTGTCGCACCGCGCCAACGCCGATGTCGACGCCCTGTGTGGCGTATGGCGCGTGTTGCTCGTGGCGCTCACCGACTTGCCCCAGGGCTTAATGGCGCGCTTGGCCGACATGCACCCCGACGTACCCTGGTCCTATCGTCCCATCTTCTCGTTCTTGGCGGGACAGAACCCCGGTTCCATCTTCTCTCTCAGCGCCGCCCGCGCCGACGTACTCAAGGCCGATCGGGCCGATGATCGCATTGATGCGGACGAGCTGCCGGTCCTTAAGATGCCGAGCCGCGAGGAAATCGAGGCGGACTATGCCCCGGGCGGTCTGGTTAATCGCATGTATCCCACGTACGAGCCGCGCGATGAGCAAATCGCGATGGCGCTCGAGGTCCGTGACGCGCTCGTTACGGGAACGCATCGCGTGATTGAGGCGGGCACAGGCGTCGGCAAATCGATGGCTTACCTAGTGCCTTTTGCCGAGGCCGCGCGCCGCAACAACATCACGGTTGGCATCGCGACTAAATCGAATAATCTTGCGGACCAGCTCATGTATCATGAGCTGCCCAAACTTGCCGAGCAGCTGGACGGAGGCCTATCGTTTTGCGCCCTCAAGGGCTATGACCACTATCCATGCTTGCGCAAGCTTGAGCGCATGAGCCGCGGGCAAGTCGAAATT
Organism: Collinsella sp. CM84Y_54; assembly: GCF_036317945.1. Taxonomy (NCBI): domain Bacteria; kingdom Bacillati; phylum Actinomycetota; class Coriobacteriia; order Coriobacteriales; family Coriobacteriaceae; genus Collinsella; species Collinsella sp. CM84Y_54. The sequence goes on along the minus strand of NZ_JAWQCX010000004.1, from coordinate 23,278 downwards.
ACGACCAAGCGTGATCCTGCCGACACGCTTACGGCAGTCGCGGTCATCACGGCGTACGTGTGTCAGTCGGCCGATGGCGACCTCGACTCGCTCGGCATTCGCTGGCGCAGCGTCAACCGTCCCGACTTTACGACGGCGTCGCGCGAGTGCGCCCGTCGCCTATGCCCGTTTTTCCCCGATAAATGCCTGGTCCACGGCGCCCGCCGTCGCGCGGCGCATGCCGATGTGGTGGTCACCAACCATTCCCTGCTGTTCCGCAACGTTGCGGCCGAGGGCAGAATCTTGCCTCCAATTCGTCACTGGGTGATCGATGAGGCCCACTCCATCGAGCGCGAGGCGCGCCGTCAATGGGCGCGCGTGGTGTCGGCGGATGAATCGCGCGTTCTGTTTGAGCGCCTGGGTGGCTCGAGCACCGGTGCACTGAGCCAGGTTTCCCGCGATTTGGCAGCTTCGGAGGGCTCTACGCTCTACCTGGGTCTAACCGCCAAGGCGACGTCGACGGTTGCGCGCGCGAGCATGGCAATCGCCGATGTGTTTGACGGCGTTCGCGAGCTTGGCCGCCGTGCGCGCGGGGGCTATGACAATGCGAACCTATGGATTGGCCCCGAGCTGCGCGAATCTGACGACTGGCATGATTTCTTACAGTCGGCCTACACTGCCATCGACGCATTGGAACAAGCTGACAAGAGCGTCGACGCGCTGGTACAAGCCGTCGCCGCCGACAAGCCCGAGGTTGTTGTCGACCTGGGTGATATCTCGCGCCGCCTACACGAGCTGGTCGAGAACCTCAAGCTCATCATTGACGGTACAGACGAACACTACGTGTACTCGCTGCAAGTCAATCGCAGATTGCGCGCCGGCGGCGAGTCGATGACCGCGGAGCGCATCGATATTGGTGAGGCCTTGGCAACCGAGTGGCTGCCCGAGGTCCACACGGCTATCTTTGCATCGGCGACCATGACGGTTTCCAAGAGCTTTGAGCACTTTAACCACGCCGTCGGCCTCGATCGCATCGGTGCCTCGACGTCATCGTCGCTGCACTTGGATTCGAGCTACGACTTCGATTCGAATATGGCCGTGGTCGTGGCTGGGGATATTCCCGATCCGCGCGATCGTGAGAGCTATCTTTCGGCGCTCGAGCGTGTGCTGGTCGACGCTCACCTTGCTATGGGCGGCTCGGTGCTCACACTGTTCACCAACAGGCGTGACATGGAGGAACTGTACGCTCGTGTCGAGCCCAAGATGGCTCGTGCGGGTCTGGAACTCAACTGCCAGCAGCGCAACTCGTCTCCTCGCCGTCTGCGCGATCGTTTTATCAACGAACCGACCTCATCACTCTTTGCGCTTAAGGCCTTTTGGGAAGGGTTTGACGCCAGCGGCGAGACGCTGCGCTGTGTCATCATCCCCAAGCTGCCGTTCTCGAGCCCCACAGACCCGCTCTCATGCGAGCGCAATCTGCGTGAAGACCGCGCTTGGGCGCGCTATTCGCTGCCCGAGGCCGTGCTCGAGGTCAAGCAGGCCGCCGGTCGCCTCATTCGCTCATCGACCGATTGTGGCGTACTCATCTTGGCCGACCCGCGCCTGGTGACGAAGGGCTACGGCAAGAAATTCTTAACGTCGCTGCCCACGAGCTCCTATCAGCGCATCGAGTCGGCGCAGATTGGTCATTACCTACAGTTGTGGCGCCAGGCGCACGAGCGTCGCCGCTAAAGAGGGCAGACGAGGGTTTTTGCCATATCGCACAGACGCTTTGACAGGGCGGAGTCATCCAAGATACGGATGGCCCCGCCCGCTGCGATTACCTGGCTTAACAGCCATCGCTCGGAGCCGTAGCGCACATTCACTGTTGAGCTGTCCGCCCCATTGGGTTTAATCGACATGATGCCGGGCCAGTCTAGGCGCTCTGCCAAGGCGCGCGGCATGAGAAGCTTCGCGCTCCGCTCCGCCTGGGCGAGGGAGTCGTGGAGGGTCGCGGGTTCCGGTGCGTGGCGCACGACGGAGTCATCGGTCAAGACCAGGCCCTCGATTTTATCCATGCGGTAGGTGCGCTGTTCGTCGACCGCGACATCCCAGGCAATCAGATACGTTTGGTCGCCATTTGTTGTGATGCGCAAGGGGTCGACCAAACGCTCGCGCGCTTGTGTGTCATCCATCGAGCGATACGAGATGCGGCAGCGAACGCCGTCCCGAATGGCGCAGCTCAGCTGCTGCCAGTGCGATCCGTGGGCGACGGTGTCAAAGACGCGCTGGTTATAGCCGAGCTCTTTGGGAAGAAGGGCGCGCCGTATTCGAGCCGCCGCTTGGGGTTCGATCCCCAATGATTCAAGTTCATGGTTGAGCACAGCGCCCTCGGCGGCACTCAGGCGCAGCGGTAGCACGCGCCCCGCATCACCGGTGAGGACCACGCACTCGCCGCGGCGTTCGCAGATGATACGTGCGCCCGATTCTCGGTCCGCAAGCGTCGAGACGATCTCGAGAATCTCGTCGAGCGATGCCCCCGTGATATCAAAGCGGCTGCAAAGCTCGTCTCGTGTCACGCCATTCTCGCCGGCGGCGTAGAGGGCCTCCATGATGTCGATGGCGCGCGAGAGTCTTTGCTCGCTGGTGAGTTTACGCACGGGCATGCTCGTGCACCGTCCTTTCGATGAGGTGATTCCACGCCTGCTTGAGAGCATCGGGGGCGACAGGCCTCATGCCATCCATGGCATGAGCCATGCAAAACGAGGCTGCGGCTTCAAAGTCTCGCACGTCAACGGTCCAGGTCCACTCTGCTTCGGTGCGCGTGAGTTCGCCTCGTCCGCGTGTGAGACCGCTGATCATATCGGCCTGCGCTTCACGCGCGAACGAGAACGTAGCCGCAACGGATGGACGGTCGGCAAAATCGAACTCAAAGAATAAGTAATCGTTGAGGTTGAAATCCGCAGGAATGGCGTAGGCTTTCGAAGGTCTCCAGGCGCGAATGATGCGGTCGCAGCGGAATGTTCTGATATTGCCGGTGGCATTGTCGAGGCCGCAGAAGTATGCCGTACCCTCGCGCTCGAACATGCCGTAGACGCAAACGGTCCGCTCGCGTTGTTCACCGCGTCCGTTTTGGTACAAAAAGCGCAGCGCGCAACGCTCGGCAAAGGCACTCCATACCGCATCGACGGCGGGAGAGCGGCGGATCGGTGTCTCTCCCGCCGTCGACATACCGGTGAGGTAGGCAATCTTGGAGCGAATGTCGGCAAGCGGCGCGGCAAAGGCGGATGAGCCTGCCGCGAGTGTCTGGTCGATGGCGTTGAGCAGGATGTCGGCATCGTCTGCGGTGATGAGACCACCCGCGGCAAACGTGTGCTCGCGGTCGATCGTCCACGCGCTCTCCTCGGTTTCCTGCGCTCCGGCAGCACGAACCTCCCTGATGACGATACCGCGTTCGAGCAGCTTGTCGCGATCGCGGCGGAACTTGCGCTTGTCTGAGTCAATATTGCCCGAGCCGTATCCCAAATCGGAATCCAGGACGATTTGCTCGGTCGTCAGCGGTTCGGGAGAACTGTTGAGCACAAAGAAAAGGTTGAGGATGCGCTGAGCCGTTTTATCGAAACCGGGCTCGGGTGCCCCCTTTTTAATTGTCGCGGTCGCGTCGCTTGCCGTCATAGAATCCTCGCATGAGAAGGTCGTTTGATGCCATGATTTTAGTCCGATATGGAGATTAGGCTATATCCTTGTCCGCTCGCGGCGTTAAGATGCCCCGAATTCGGTCGTTTGCGCTCGCTCGGGGTATACTTTCGACTGTATACGGTTCTAATGTGCATGCATTGGGCCTATTTGTCGGATTATGGATGTGGAGCGCACATGGCGAACACCCAGAACTATATTAACCACCTGCTGCAGAACACCGGCATTACGCCGGCGTGCAGTGAAGAAGAGCGCCTGGCTGCCGAGGATATCGCTCAGATTTTCCGCAACCACGGCTTTGACCCCGAGGTGCAGGAATTTAATGCTCCCGCGCCCAGCAGGTTGGCGTTTGCCGTTACCGGTATTCTGGCGTTTGCTGGCGCCCTGCTGATGGGCATCGGCGGCGGTATCGGCTTGGTCGGCACCTTGCTGGCCATTGTCGGTGCCGTGCTTTACGTGCTCGAGCGCACGGGGCATCCCATGGTTTCGCGCCTGGGAAAGACCGGCGTGAGCCAAAATGTCATCGCCTATCACAAGGCCTCGGGCCCGCTTGCGTCTCCGCGCAACCGTCCGGTCGTCGTGGTGGCACACTATGATTCCCCCCGTGCCGAGCTCCTTGCTCGCGAGCCCTACGCTCCGTATCGCGCGCTCGTCGCCAAGCTCCTGCCTGTCGCCACGATTGCGCCCGCGGCTGTCGCCATCCTGCGCATCCTGCCGCTTCCCGGCGTGCTCAAGGTGCTGCTGTGGGTTGTCGCGATTCTGGCCTCCCTTGTGGCACTGGCCAACGCCGCCAATATCATCTCCAATCGTTTTGTGCTTCCCTACACGTCTGGCGCGGTGTGCAACAAGTCCTCTGTTGCCGCCATGCTCGGTGTCATGGACAACGTCGCCCCCTATCAGGGCGAAAACGAGTTCCCCGACGACATTCCGTTCGACACCTATTTTGGCGAGCAGAAGCGTCGCGCCGAGGAAATGGCGCGCGCGGCGGCCGAGTATGCCGCGGCCCAGCAGCAAAACGACTACGGCAACACCATTGAATATGAGGAACCTTCCTACGACGAGGACGAGTTTGGCCAGCCGATGGCGCCTGTCGATGCGCCCGAGCAGGACGAGGCTTTTGATGGACAGATCGATGGTTTTGAGGGTGCCTCTGCCGACGAGACGCTGATCGGCGTTATCGCACCCGAGGCTCAAGACCAGACTGTCCAGGCCGAAGTGTCCACCGAGGAAAAGTCCACCGCCGAGCCGGCGGAGGAGCCCGCGGTGGTCGAAGTCGCCGAGCCCGAGCCCAGGCTTTATCGCAATGCCGCCGGCAATATCCGCTTTGGTTCGGATGCCATCCGTGCGCTCGGCATGCTTCCCGAGTCCTGCACGCTCGATTACGAAGAGGGCGAGGAGCCGACGTTCGAGCCGGAGCCTGCTCTCGTTGCACAGGAGCCCGCACCCGCGGCAAATACGGCTGTTGCTCCCGCCGAGCCGGTCGCTGCCCCTGTTGCTGCCGCGGAGTCTGACGCAAAGCCCGCGCTCGATCCTGAAGCCGGTCTGGATATTCTGGCACCTGCCGCTCCGGCACAGGTTGAAGACGAGACCGCCGACGAAGACTATGACGAGTATCCGCAGCGCGTGTCCTATGAGAGCGACACCGATTTCTCGGCCGAGCTTCCCTCGACAACGCCCCATGCCGATATCGCTTCCGCGTTCTCCTCGATTGGTGCCAGCGCTTCAAGCTTCTTTAAGGGTGCCTTTGCGAAGGGCAAGAAGTTCGTCGACGACTTTGAGGAAAAACGCGCCGCTGCCCGCGAGGCCGCCGAGCGGGAGGCCATCGCCCAGCAGCAGGCCGCCGAGGCCGAGCGTGAGCGTGCGGCACAGGAGTTCGAGCAGAGCGAGGCCGAACAGCCGGAGCCTGTCGATGTCGCCGACGCCACGACGTCCTTCGAGGCTCCGCAGCCGACATCCGCTGACGTTGCCGAGGCTACGACGTCCTTTGAGGCGCAGCAGCCGGCCGATGGCACCATGTCATTCGATGCCACGATGACGTTTGAGAAGCAGGGCACCGCAATTGCTGAGCCCCTTCCCATCTCCGATGGTGCTCAGGACGCCGCCGATGATTCGGTTATCGACGAGGCCGATTCCGTTGAGGCCAGCGCACCCGAGCAGGTCGAGGCTCCTGTTATGGAACAGGAGTCCCCTGCGATTGGCGAGGCTCCCAAGACGGATGAGTCCAGGCCTTATTCTACGCAGATCTTCACCATGCCCGCGCCGAGCGACCCCGGTGCCACGGTGGCCAATGCCGCTCCCACGCAGGACGAGACGGTTGACTCCCTCATGGCGCAGATTTCGTCTCAGGTGCCTCCGCGCCAGCAAATGAATATCCCCGATCCGGCCTCCGCGCCCGCGCCCTCTTCGTCGCCGCTGGCCTCGGTCCCCGATCCGTCGCTGCCTTCGATGCAACAGGCCAACGTTGCGTCCCGCACGTCGCTGTTCGATCTTCCCGATCCTTCGGCACAGACAAATGATCCCTTTGCGACGGCGCAGGGCCCCGAGCCCACATCGGCACCGGTCGCGACCCCCATGCCCATCTCCTCGGGCGCACAACCGCTCGAGACCATCTCGGCTCCTGCTTCGACGGGCGCCAAGCCGCAGAAGCGTGGCCTGGGTGGCTTGTTCGGTCGCAAAAAGAAGAACGAGCAGGACAGCATGAGCGACTGGCTGGGCGTCGAAGACGATTACGATGCCAAGAAGTCTGGTCGCGGCATTGGCTCGTGGGATAACTTTGAGGATGACGACGACGGTTGGAAGGGCGGCGCCACCTCCTCCGATGGTGCTTCTGCCGAGGATATGCTCTCGGCCGTTGCCTCCATGGGTGACGATGAGCTGCTCGGCCACGATATCTGGTTCGTCGCAACGGGCGCGTCCGATTGCGACGGCGCCGGCATGAGGGCGTTTTTGGCCTCGCATCGTGACAAGCTCCGCGGTGTGTTCTTCATCAACCTCGAGTCTATCGGTGCCGGTAGGCTTTCGGTGGTGACGGTCGAGGGCGAGCAGCAGCTGTTTAAGGGCGACCGACGCATCATGAATCTTGTCAACAAGGTGTGTAAGTCGTTCCACGTCGATTGCGGTGCGTTCGAGATGCCCTATGCAAAAACCGATGCATCCGCAGCGCTCGAGGCGAGCCGTCGCGCCCTTACGATCGCCGGTGTGGACGGCCCGCGCCTTGCCTGCGCTCGCACCGAGGATGACCTGCCGTACAACGTCAATCCGACCAATATCGCTACGGTGTCCGAGGTCGTGACCGAGGTCATTCGTCGTTCGTAGACAGACCCGCTAAGGAGTCAGCGTGTTTTCGTACATCAAGCGCCATTGGCCCATCTATCTGATTTTGACCCTGATCGCTGTCGCATTGGGTTTTGGGGCCGCGTATGTCGTTGGCGTTAAGGGCTCGACGCCCGAGACGACAATGAACGAAGAGGTGGAGCAAGAGCAAAGTTTGGGTGCTGACGGTATTTCCGAGTCCGATCAGGCAGCCATCGATGGCGGTTCGTCATCTGCTGAATAGCCGATTTATCGTTTATGCCCAAGGCGGGCGAGCCGGGAGACTGGCTCGCCCGCTTTTTCGTCGTACTAGCGCCTCTTTGTGGCTGACCTAAGGCGAGCGAACCATAGGGCCGCAGTACCCGAGATCAGGAGTGCGGTGATGCATGCGGCGACGGGAACAGATCCCGTTGCCGGCAGGTTCTGAGGCAGGGTGCATCGTTGGATGACGCGGTCCTCATCATGCGCCTCGAGTTTATCGCCACCGCCGTTGCGGCAAAGATCGACGCGCGCGCTGTTGGCAAGTGCGGTTTGGGGCGTATAGGACGACGTTGCCTGCATATGCACGACTGCGCCTCGGGCATCCGAGTTAAGGACCGCCTTGGCATCGTCAAGATCGTCGTGTTCGTCTTTAAGGTCATCCCGGGTCCAAGAGTCCGCCTCGCTTCTGGTTGTAAAGTCGGCGGCTACCGCACCGTATTCAAAACGGATGCCCGTGATGACGGCGTCGTCTGTAAGATCAAGCTCTTTCGTATCGAGCGTGACGGACTTGTCCGTCGGGATATCTGCTTTCCATAGGTGCCACCCGTCGTAATCGACGAGACGCACATCGTCGCCCAGCAGCTTTGCAACCTCTTCCGTTTCGAGCCAAGGATTGTGGTGCCCGTCGTCAAGCGTTGCATTGACCTGCCTGCCCGTATCGCTTGTTCCTGCCGGAGACGTTCGATACCACACGTTGCACAGCCCGTTTAGATCACCGACCGCAATGGGGGTTTCAACGGCAACGAGTTTCGCTGCACCATCTTTGACGCACTCAAGGTCGTCGGTGATGGTTAACTCGTCGACCCAGGTGCTCGACTCATTTTTGGCGTCGATGGTATAGGAGAAGGCGCCTTGCGTATTGGCCCGTGCTTTGGCTCGGTTTTTTCCGTCGCCGTTGGCAACGAGTTTGCTTACGACTGGCCGTGCAATCTCTTGGCGCTTATCGACGCTTCCCCTGATCTCGATGGGGGTATCCTTCATGGCCATGGTTTGAACTTCTCCCGTGGCCTTTACTTCAAACGTTATCTCTTCGGCGAGGTCGTAGGTACGCGGAGACATCGTTTCGCGCAGGGTGTAGGTGCCGGGTGAAAGGTGCTCAATGTGGTGCGGTTTGCCGGATGAAGTCCAAGAATCGATTTCGTTGCCATTGAAGTCGCAGAGGACAAGCTCGGCGCCTGTCACTTCCTGACCTCCGCACGCGTCGACTTTGGAGACATCGATCTTGGTGTAGTCGTTGGAAACGTCAAGGTGCGCTTCGATCACGGGTGTTTGCTGGTCAGCGTACGACAACTTCACGGTATGTGGGGTCGGGTTGAGCAGATAACCTTCGGGCGCCTGCGTCTCGACGACCTCGTAGGTGGCGGTACCGCATCCCAGTGAAAGAAGGTCGACTCGCGCATGTCCCCGTTCGTCGGTTGTAACGGTGGCGACGGTTTCGCCATCCAGGGCAACGATGCTGCCATCGGCTCGCACGATGTCGCCGTCAGCGCGGATGTCAAACGTGGCTCCAGCGAGGGCGCGCCCATCTACAGCATCCGTCTTAATGATTTCGATGCTTCCGGTTGCGGCGTCGTCATAGAACGAGGCGACGGCGACCGGTGTCAGATTTCTGTCGGCGGGAATCGTTATCTCCAGGTCTTCTCCGCGCAGATACGGTTCCTTGGCCGACGCCTCGTGCACGTAGTATGTTCCGGGATTAAGTGATTCAGGCAGCGTGACGGCGCCGGATGTATCGGTTGTGAAGGTATTCATTACATTGTGGGCCGGATACCAACATGTTTGCGAGACGGGCTCGTGATGGCTATCGAGCAGCTGGAACGTAAAGCCGGCAAGTGGTACGGTGCCGCCGGTCTGAGCATCACGCTTTACGATTTGAAGGTGTGTCGATAGGGCATGGTTGTCAACGATGTACTGAAGCTCGGCGCCGTCTGCGGTCTGCTCTGCTGTGATGGCCCATTCCTCTGCTTGCTTAAATCCTTCAGGGACCGTTTCTGCAACCTCGCGAACGGTGTAGCCCGCGCGGTCGTAGGGAATGGCACCGTGAGCGCCGGCGGGTCGCTTGCCTGCGCCAAACCATGCTTCGGGCTGGTCTTTGGTGGAGGCAAAGCCATAAACGTTTGTGGTCAACGTGCCGACGACTTGTTGGGAGCTATTGCTGACAACTTCAAAGACGACGCCTTTCGTCGGCTGCTCTAGGCCGGACTCATTGTTATCGCCATGATCCTTAAACTTCGAGATTTCAAGGTCAAAGGCGATGGGGATGTTGGGAATACGGCTTTCGAGCTCAACGATACCCGTATCTCCGAGTTGCTCGGCACCGACGGTGTAGCTCCAGCTGTCGTTTGAAATCAGGTAGCCCTCGGGCGCTTTCGATTCGTAGATGGTAAAGGTGCCCAGAGGAACGTCATTGAGGATCGCCCGTCCGTTTTCGTCAGTCGTAAGGGTGCGAGTCCAGCCGGGAGTTGATTGCGAGACGCAGGTGAATTCAGCGCCCGCAAGCGACGCTCCAACCTGGGCGCCGGCATCCGTGGCGGCATCGATTTTTGCAATACGCAAGGTGATGGTGCCGGGCTGCTCGTTAATAGTGACATGTTCGCCGCTGTTTTGTGTGGTGAAGGCTATTCGGTCGCTTCGAGGGATATAGCCTGCCGGGGCTTTGGTTTCGACCAGGTAATATGCCGTATTGGGCAAAAGTGTTGCTTGTGCACGCCCGTTTTCGTCCATCTGGATAGTGCCGACACGTGCATCGCCCGCACTTTCAAAGATATCGAAGGTTGCGCCACCGAGTCTGTAGGTGTCGTTGCCGGCGGTGATGCCAGCCTGGGACGATTGTTTTTGGAACGATACGGAGACGGCGGGCAGAACATAGAGCATGTCCTGGTGTCGACCCTCGCCCGAGACCGGGCCGTGATAACGCCTGGCTCGATGTGGGGCTGCCTTAATAGATCCGGACTTAGCGCTCTCGTAGAGCCAACGTGCAGCCGCTACGGCCTCGGCGTTTTCGTAAAACCTACCGCTCCTGGCAACTCCCTTGCTATTTGTATACGAATAGGTGCCGTCGGGGCGCGTGGTTCCCTTGAGCATCCACACGGCAATCTGGGTGGCGGCACGGGCGAGATCGGGCGACAGGTTGTGGCCCCCAAAGGATGTGCTGGAGGGGTATCCGTGACAGACGATGGCGGCAAATTCGTCATCGAGCCATGTCCAGCCCTGGTTGTATGTGCGCCATGGCCCTCCCGGCTTGCTGGGGCCGGGGCAGTCTTGATTCATGCAGTACGAAATCGAAGTGTCCTGTGCCTCATATTTACCGACGCCGAAGGGGCCGCAGCCGTCGCTTATAGTGCGGAAATTAAGGGCGTCGTTCCCGTCGACGGCGAGTGCGGCCCCTGGGGCCAGGCAGCCGATCAGAAAAAAGAGGAGCAGGAGCAGCGGACCTGTTGCGATTGCGCTGTGGACAGAGTGCGTGGGTGCGTTGGACATGGCTGCTCCTTATCCCTCGTGCGCCGCACGGGGAGGCCGCGGCGCTTGGGATGAGGCTACTGCCATGGTTCATGCGGGTAAGTACCGGAAGCTGACCAAAAGCTTGCCCGATTTCTGACAAATCGAGCTCAAATACAATAATCAGATAAAAGCGCAGGTAGAAGATGGTAAGAAAAGAACGACAGGGGTCCCCATCTCCACAATTGGCGCGGTTTTCAAACGATTCTCCACAGCTAAAACAAGCATCGACACCCTTGTATCAAACAAGACAACCGCGTTATACTAGCCAACACACAAGCGGGCATCGCCAAGTGGTAAGGCATCAGCTTCCCAAGCTGACACTCGCGGGTTCGAATCCCGTTGCCCGCTCCAGTAAAAAGCACAAGCACGGCAGCGTTACGTTACCGTGCTTTTTACTACCAAGTGCCGGGATTCGAACCCGCCAGGGTGCGAGCGTAAAGCAAACGCGAAGCGTTTGTAGCGAGCAGGCGAAGGCGCCGGCAGGCGCCTGAAGCCGGTGCGTATTTGCAAAGCAAATACGCGGACGTCCCGTTGCCCGCTCCATCGAGCATGGGAGGCTTCGGGAACGTCGGATTCAACCCGCTTTGCCCGTGCATGCGCGCCGACCGTGGCATGCCGCCCGCAGCCGGCGCGAATTTGCTTCGCAAATACGCGGACGCCCTCATGGCCGCTCTATGCTACAAAATGTTAGGTTAATGCCTGCTGCCCATACTCGCGCCCGCGCACGGTACAATGGTTGGGTTACGACCAACGTGCCAATAACCAAAAAGGAGCCGCTATGATCGATCGCTATACCCGCCCGGAGATGGGACATATCTTCTCCCTCGAGAACAAGTATGCCATTTGGCAGGAGATTGAGGTCCTGGCCTGCGAGGCTCAGGCGGAGCTCGGCAAGATCGGTATTTCCAAAGAAGAGGCCCAGTGGATTCGCGACCACGCCAACTTTGAGAAGGCGAAGGTTGACGAGATCGAGGAGGTCACGCGCCACGATGTCATCGCCTTCCTGACCAACATGAAGGAATATATCGACGCCGATGTTCCCGAGGGCGAGCCCAAGCCTAGCCGCTGGGTTCACTACGGTATGACCAGCTCTGACCTGGGTGATACGGCTCTGTGCTATCAGCTTACTCAGGCGTGTGACCTGATTATCGAGGACGTTAAGAAGCTCGGCGTGATCTGCAAGCGTCGTGCCTTCGAGGAGCGCAATACGCTCTGCGCCGGCCGCACCCATGGCATCCATGCCGAGCCGATGACCTTCGGTATGAAGTTTGGCTCCTGGGCATGGGAGCTCAAGCGCGATCTCGATCGTCTTGAGGATGCTCGCAGGAACGTTGCCTTCGGTGCCATCTCCGGTGCCGTCGGCACCTACAGCTCCATCGAGCCGTTCGTCGAGGAGTACGTCTGCGAGCACCTGGGCCTGGTCCACGATCCGCTGTCCACGCAGGTCATCAGTCGCGATCACCACGCCTACCTTGCCGGCGTGCTTGCCACTACAGCGGCCACCTGCGAGCGCATCGCGACCGAGGTCCGCAACCTGCAGAAGACCGATACGCTCGAGGCCGAGGAGCCCTTCCGCAAGGGCCAAAAGGGCAGCTCCGCCATGCCGCACAAGCGCAACCCCATCACCATGGAGAAGGTCTGCGGCCTGTCGCGCGTCGTGAAGTCCAACGCTCAGGTCGCCTTTGACAACGTTGCCCTGTGGCACGAGCGCGACATTTCGCACTCTTCCGCCGAGCGCGTCGCCCAGGCCGATAGCTTCATCGCACTCGACCATATGTTCCAGTGCCTCATTCGCGTTATCGACGGCCTGCAGCTGTATCCGGCCCGCATGATGGCCAATCTCAACAAGACCCGCGGCCTCATCTTCTCCTCCAAGGTCCTGCTGGCCCTCGTCGATACGGGCATCACCCGCGAGGACGCCTACGCTATCGTGCAGGAAAACGCCATGGCCACCTGGCACGAGGTGCAGGATTGTGTCTCCGGCCCCACCTTTAAGGAGCGTCTCGAGGCCGATCCGCGCTGCACCGTTAGCCAGGAAAAACTCGACGAGATCTTTGATCCGTGGGACTTCCTCACCCGCATCGACACGGTCTTCGACCGCCTGGAGCAGCTGAGCTTCGAGTAGGGTTAACCTAATTCGACCGCTTGCGGATGCATTTCAACCTTTGGCGCCTTGCCCATCTTGGGTGAGGCGCTTTTTTATCGCCGCATCAGCCCCGGGTATAAAATGAAATCCGACTGCTGTTTCGATGAAGGGAGGCGTGTGCCCGGACGTATCAAGCGAGCCGCCATCGTCTCGTTTACGCTCATACTTCTTGTTGCCGTCTGTGTGGGCGCCCTGACGTATATCGTTCGAAGCAGTTCTTCCTCCCCGAATGAAGCCGACAAAGACCTCCCGGTACTCAAAATCGGCGTTACGGATAACGACCCCTATGTGTATGTCGATACCACGGGCGATTGCGCCGGTATCGATATCGGCATCGCCCGCGAGGCCTGCAAGCGCGCGGGGATCAAGCCGCAATTTATCGACATTTCTTGGAATGACCGTGACCGCCTACTCAAAAACGGCGATATCGATTGCCTGTGGTGCGACTATTCTCCCTGTTATCGCGAGGATAAGTATTACTGGACTGAGCCGTATTTGACCCTGACGGTTTCGGTCGCAGCCAAGAAAACGAGTGGCATCAATTCCTTGGCGCATCTCGATGGAAGCAAGACCATTGCGGTGATTGCGGGCTCGGTGAGCGAACGCCGATTGCTCGCAGGGGATCTGGATATCTCGCCGGACGTGCAAATCAAATCGTATGGTTCTGCCGAACTCTGCAAAGCCGCCCTCGCCAAAGGGTATGTCGACTGTTGGATGGCGGACGTTCAGTCGCTTGATCGACTCGTTGCCCAGTATCCTGGCGTTTATCGTGTGTTCGCCGGCAACGTTATGACGGTTGACCTGGGCGTCGCGTTTGATGATAGCTATGAGGGGGAGTACGTCAAAAACCTCGATACCGCACTGTCCGACATGGATCGAGACGGCACGATAGAGCACATTGTGGACAATTACAAAGCAGGAGCGACGACAGGCGGGCAAGGAGCGGAATCATGACAAATGACGAGCGCCGCTTTCGCCGAAAGAGTTTAGCCGCAGTGGGCATCGGCATCGTGGCCAGCGTTGCCCTACTGAGTCTGCTCTATATGGTTGGCACGCATCGCTGCCTTGATAAAACGCTTGGGTTCGGCCAGGAAACCATGGTGTTTTTAAAAAATGCCTGCGAAAAATATGACCGATATGAACAGGGAAGAAAAACCGAGGCGACGCACAATTTGGATGCGGCGCTCGAGTCGTTTGCGACGTTCTTGCCGCCTGATCGATTTGAAGTCAACGACGATCTGGTCGAGGAATATGTCCATACCGAGAGCCTTTCGGGAATGTTGGTCATGGACGCCGATGGTCATATGGTCGCCCATTACGATATCGACGGCCGCGATCCACTCATGCTGTGGCGAGAGGAGCTGGCCTGTTCGTCGATCGCATCGATGTATCGAGGGTCCAAAGTTTCCTACTCGACCGCTGTCGAGCGCCGCGGTGTCGACTTTGCCGTGAGTGCCGTTCCATACGGTGATGGGGTGGCGTTGGGGTATCGATCCCTTGCGGCTGAGCCCGCCGATGACTATTCATACACGATCGCCGACGTCCTTGTGAACAACACGTTCCATCAGAGTCCAACGGTGCTTGTGATGCGCGATGCGCAAATCGTTTCTTCAAACGATTCGACCGTCGATATAACCCTTGCCCGGCTTCTCGCCGATAGCGGAATTGACTGGAAAGACGAGGGCGTAACACGTATCGAATATCGGGGGACCACCTTATATGCCGTGCGTGCGGCATATAAGGGCTACCGCCTGTTTGCGCTATATCCCAAATCTGAGGTCATGTCTGACAGGATTTCATTTGTCGCCGTCGGCGTCTTGGTGTGCCTTGCGTTTTGGGTCGTGGTACTGTTGGCTCGAAATATCGCTGACCACCGCAATTTGGTCGAAAAGGATAAACAGCTCGGCATTATCAATGCCATAAGCGCCATCTACGATTCGACCTTCCTTTTGCATCTTGACACCCTCGAGATCGAGGGAATCAATATGTCGCCGGCGATAGCGAAGATGTTTGCCGAGCATAGCGAGGCATATGACTTTATGGACACGGTCTGCCGGGATATCGTGAGCCCCGAAAGCCGCGAAGCGGTTGTGGGGCTCGTAGATATAAGTACGCTTCGTGAACGCATGGAGGGCGTACCGTACTTGGCTGCCGAGGTGCGAGATTGTCGAGGCACTTGGTACTCGCTACAGGTTGTCCCCCAGCATCGCGATGAGCAAGGCCGCCTGGATTCGGTCGTCGTGGCGACGCACAACATATCGATGGTCAAGCATGCCGAGGAGCTGTCATACCAAGATAAACTGACGGGGCTTCGCAACCGCAACTATCTGGAATCGCGTGGAGATAGCCTGGTAAACGAGGACTTGCCAGTGAGCGTGATTATGGTGGACTGTAATTATCTCAAGCGGACCAACGACATTTATGGTCACGAGATGGGGGATGAACTGCTGCGACGGACGGCGTCCGTGCTGCGGCGGGTGGCTGGTGCGGATTACCTGCCGATGCGCGTTGGCGGCGACGAGTTTTTGCTGGTTTGCCCCCATACTGACAACGAGTCTGCGCTCGGGCTGGAACAGGATCTTCGTCTCGGTCTTGCCGCGGTAAGCGATGAGACCCTGACGGTCAGCGCATCGATTGGCGTGGCGACCGTCGAGACGGCTGGAAATACGCTGGCCGATGTATATCGCGTCGCCGACCACAATATGTATCGGGAGAAGCGCATGGTCCACGTACAGGGTGCGGACTGCTAATCTTGCCCCCGCCAGTCCAAGCATCGTAGGATGTTGAATCGGTGCTTGCGATAATAAGTCGGTCCAGGTGGGGATAATAGACGTCTGAAATTTCTTTCTGAGAGGGGATCTCAATGATTAGTTTTGACTACAAGCCTCAGGGTGTATGCTCTCGCAATATTCACCTCAATCTCTCTGACGATGGCAGCAAGGTGCTGGGCGTCGAGTTTACCGGCGGCTGCGATGGCAACCTCAAGGCCATCTCCAGGCTGGTCGAAGGCGCTCCCGCCGATCGCGTAATCGAGGTTCTCGCCGGTAATACCTGCGGTATGAAAAAGACCTCTTGCGCCGATCAGCTTACGCGCGCTATCGAGGCCGCTCGCGCAGAGATCGCCTAATGGGTATCGTCGATCACATCAAGAACGGAATATCGCGCCGTGGCTTTGTGCTCGGCGGTGCTGCCGCAGGCGCTGCCACGGTGCTTGCCGGATGCTCGAAAAAAACGGGCACCAGCGACGATGCCGCTGGTGAGCCGCAGGTTATCAAGGACGATTCAAAGATTGTCTCGATCACGGATGAGTACGAGGCTGTTGACATCGACCTCGAGCCTACGGCTTCATGGACATTGCCTCTGGGTACGCTGCTGTACTACTGCGACGGCGATTACGCCGCGGCGATGATGGCACCCGCATCGGCGCGGCATGCCAACACGCTCGGTGTGCTCAGCTTGGGCGACGGTTCGCTCACGACGCTTATCGAGGACCCTGTCGAAGGTGCAGGGTATTCGTTTTACGATGTTCGCGCTGGCGATGGCGTATTTGCTTGGGTCGAGATGAACTTTGCAAACGCATCATGGAAGCTCTATGCGCAAAATAAGGCAGGTGCGTCGCTTGTCGGCGATGTGGTCGAGCTCGACCGAGGCGGCAAGGACTACGATCCGCCGCTGTTTACGGCGTTCGGATCGTCCGTCATTTGGTACAAGATGCCTTCAACAGGCGGCAATAAGACGAGTCACGACTCGTATTGCTACCGCCGCTCGCTCGACGAGGCAAAGACCGAATCCATTTGGAAGTCAACGGGTCGCTTTGCATCTGCCCCGCGTGTGAGTGACGGCATTTTGACCATCTCCCCGCGCGTGCGCAATGACGAGGGCGTCTACTACGGCATGACGGCGATCGACCTGACGGACGGCAACAATACCAAGAGGGCTCAGCTGGTCCTTCCCTCATCGGTGTCTCCCTTCGAGGCCGTATATATGGGTGACACGTTTGTGTTCTCCATCGAGGCCACCTATAGCGGCGTGGGGAGTCTAGGCAACATGGGCACCTATATCGGAAACGAGAATGGGACGTTCCTATTCCTGTCGCGTGAGCCGCTTGCGTGCGCTGCCGGCAGAAAGAGCAAATACTTGGTTAAGGTCCAGGCATCGCATTTTCTGATTGATACCTCCGCCAAAACCTATGGCTCGCTGCTGTCGCCCGACCGCGCTCTCGAATATGGCGATTATCCAGCTACGGCGGGTAAATCGAATACGTTTTTAACCTATGCCACGGTGCGTAATAGTCAAGGAATTCCCGAGACGGTTACCGCCCGCCTGTTCTCTCTTTAGCGCCGAGGGGTTAAAAAGGCGCCAACGGGGGAATAAGCGCGTTGTAATTATGAGTGCCGCCCGCCGAGCCGCCGCACTGTAGCGGTGCTCGGTGGGCATAGGTGCGTTAAAATGGGCTTGTTCTTAGCTAATTGAGACAGGGGGGGCCGTGTTATGGCTTCAGATGCAAAAAAGATTCTGCTGGTCGAGGACGAGAAGGCAATCCGTGACGCTGTCGCTGCCTATCTCGAGCGCGAGGGCTACTGGGTTGTTGGCGTCGGCGACGGCCAGTCTGCGATCGAGGAGTTCGAGAAGCACCAGTTTGACCTGGTTGTGCTCGACCTTATGCTCCCCAAGATTCCCGGCGAGCGCGTTTGCCGCACTATTCGCGATACCTCGGATGTGCCCATTATCATGCTTACCGCCAAGGGCGAGATCGAGGATCGCATCATCGGCCTCGAGCTTGGTGCCGACGACTACCTGATCAAGCCGTTCTCGCCGCGCGAGCTCGTCGCCCGCGTCCGCGCCTTGTTCCGTCGTGCTCACCAGGCAGACGAGCCTGCCGTTGAGGTGCTCGACTTTGGCGATCTGGTCATTGATATCTCGGGCCACAAGATCTTGGTCGAGGACAAGGAAGTAGACCTGACTGCCTCCGAGTTTAAGCTGCTCACCACGCTTGCTCGCCATCCTGGTCGCGTCTATAACCGTATGGAGCTGGTCGAGAAGGTGCTCGGCTACGACTTTGAGGGCTACGAGCGCACCATCGACAGCCACGTGAAGAACCTTCGCGCCAAGCTGGGCGATGACCCCAAGAAGCCTAAGTGGCTCTACACCGTTCACGGTGTCGGCTATCGCTTCGAGGCTCCGGCCAAGACCGATAAGTCGGACGAGAAATAGGGAAATCACATATGACACCTGCGCGCTTTGAAATCGGACAAAAGCACAAGCAGGAGAACGAGGCGGGTTCCAAGGCAAGTTGGAACACGCCTCGTTCCGATTCACGGCCAGCGATGAGCTATCCCTCGCGCATGGCATTGGCTTTTGCCCTGACGTCGCTCATGACGGTATTGGTGCTGGTGGGCGTAGTCTCCGTTGTATGGGGCACGGTTTTTACGGATTACACGCGCTCCAATATTGTCGAAATCGCCAATTCCGCTGCCGAAAAGTTGGCAACGTCATATGAGGAAAATGGTTCTTGGACCGCGGGGGAGCTGCGCACGGTCGCGACATCGAGTTTGGTGTCCGACGATCTTGGTATGCAGGTCGTCAATAAAAAGGGCGTCATCGTCTACGACGACTCGTGGCCCTCGGCAAGCGCTACTGCCGATGTACGCGAAAATCAGGCGACGACCGATGGTACGAGCGGAAAGAAGGCATCGCACAGTCCAGTCTCGTCTGCTCCCACCGATTCCAATAGTGTTGCCAACGTTGAGATCGTGACGTCCTCCGGCGAGCACGTGGGTCAGGTCAAATTGTGGGCGGTTGGCTCCGATGCCCTGCTCACCAGGGCAGACTCGGCATTCAGAGAGAAGACCTTTAACGCCATGGCCCTTGCCGCGGTTGTGGCCGTCTGCATCTCGGTCGTTATCGGAGCGCTCATGTCGCGCATGCTCACCAAGCCGATTCATCGTATTACCAGCACCGCCAAGCAGATTCGCGATGGAGACCTGTCCGCTCGTACGGGCTTGCGCGGCGACGATGAGATCGATCAGCTGGGAGAGACCTTCGACGAGATGGCCACCTCACTCGAAAAGGATATGAAGCACGAGAAGCGCTTGACCTCTGATGTTGCCCACGAGCTGCGCACGCCGCTCATGGCCATGCTTGCAACGGTCGAGGCCATGCAAGACGGTGTGTATCCCACCGACGATGAGCATCTGGAGACGGTCGCTTCCGAGACGCGTCGTCTGGCCCGTCTGGTGCAGCAGATGCTCGACCTGTCGCGCATGGAAAACAGTACCGCGCCGCTCAACCTGGAGCCGGTGGATATGGTGCCGTTTGTGCGTTCGATTGTGAATGGCCAGGAGCGCCTGTTTGCCGACCGTGACCTGCGTTTGCGCTTTGCAGATGAGACGCAGGGCCATGATGACGTTGTCGAGGCAGATCCCGACATGATCACGCAATGCGTTATCAACCTCATGAGCAACGCCATGCGTTACACCCCCGAGGGGGGTTGGGTCGTGGTGTCGGTGCTCAGCGACCGCAAGCACGTCGATATCGCGGTTTCGGATACGGGCATCGGTATCGCCAAGGATGATTTGTCGCGCATCTTCGGTCGTTTTTGGCGTGCCGACGCCAGTCGCGCCCGCGAGGCGGGTGGCCTGGGCGTGGGCCTCGCCGTGACCAAGCAGATTGTCGAGCGTCATCACGGCTACATATCCGTGGAGTCGGAGCTTGGAAAGGGTACGACTTTTACGATTCATCTGCCTCGCGAGCACACGGCGGACGCGGCATCTACTACAATGGAGCACTAGCTTTTCGCTATTCGGTGAAGGAGGGGTTTCGTCCCTGCCGCTCCGAGTTTGCGAAAACGTGCGGGAAAGAACCCGCATTACTGTCGTATTTTGGTAAGGAGTGACTCACGTGACAACGATGGAGCGTCGTCCGGATTCCCGTGGCAAGGTTCGTGATATCTACGATGCCGGTGAAAACCTGCTGATGGTCGCCACCGACCGCATTTCTGCGTTCGACTTTATTCTCCCCGACGAGATTCCGTTTAAGGGAGAGGTGCTCAACCGCATCTCGGCATTCTGGTTCGATAAGTTTGCCGACATCGTTCCCAACCACCTCGTCTCCATCGACCCGGCGGATTTCCCCGAGGAGTTTGCCGAGTATCGTGACTACCTCGCAGGCCGCGCCATGCTGGTCAAGAAGGCCCAGACGATTCCTGTCGAGTGCATCGTCCGCGGTTATCTGACCGGTTCGGGCAAGAAGACCTATGACGAGAACGGCACCGTCTGCGGCATTCAGCTGCCCGAGGGTCTGACCGAGGCCTCCAAGCTCCCCAAGCCGCTGTTCACGCCGTCCACGAAGGCCGAGATCGGCGACCACGACGAGAACATTTCGTTCGAGCGTTGCTGCGAGATCGTGGGTGAGGACATCGCCACGCAGATTCGCGACCTGTCCCTCAAGATCTACAAGGCCGCTGCCGAGTACGCCGCGACCCGTGGCATCATCATCGCCGATACCAAGTTCGAGTTTGGTGTCATCGATGGCAAGGTCACGCTGATTGACGAGTGTCTCACGCCCGACTCCAGCCGTTTCTGGCCTGCTGCCAGCTACGAGGAGGGCAAGATTCAGCCTAGCTACGACAAACAATTCGTCCGCAATTGGCTCAAAGCCAACTGGGATATGACGGGGGAGACCCCTCACCTGCCCGCCGAGGTCATCGATGGCACATCCGAGCGCTATCGCGAGGCCTTCCAGATCATCACGGGCTCCCAGTTCACAAGCATGAAGGAGAACGCATAAGTGAGTACCCGTAGCGCCACGAACAAGCGTACGCAATCCCGCGAAGTTACCGGGGTTGCGCGCAAGTCCGCCGCATCTGCTAAACCCGCCCGCCAGGCAGCGAGCTCCGTTCGCGTCGTGCCGGCTTCGTCTAAGGCGCGCCGCAAAGAGCTCGAGAAGGGTGAAAACCTGGAAGGTCTTTCCAAGGAGGAGAAGCGCGCCCGCAAGGCGAAGCAGCGTGCTCGTGAGGATCGTATCTACACGGTGTCGAATATCCTCCTCAAGCAGGATGAGGACTACACCAAGCGCCGTCGTATCTGGTGGGCCGTGCTCGCCATCGGCATGGTACTCGTCGTGGCAATTTGGGCTTCGCTCTACTTCGCTCCCGGCGGTACGGTGTCCAGTCCCGTCCAGATGGTCGGCATCGTTTTGTCCTATGTCATCATTCTGGGTGATTTTATCTACGACTTCGTTCGTATTCGTCCCCTGCGCAACATGTACCGCGCGCAGGCCGAGGGCATGTCCGAGAACAAGCTTAACGCTCTTATTGAGCGTGCGGCTGCCGAGGAGGACAAGAAGGACTCCAAGAAGAAGTAGCGTTTGCATTCATACTTATCGCTAAGATATAAGGCGCGTCGTTTTTGCGGCG
Organism: Collinsella sp. CM84Y_54; assembly: GCF_036317945.1. Lineage (NCBI taxonomy): Bacteria > Bacillati > Actinomycetota > Coriobacteriia > Coriobacteriales > Coriobacteriaceae > Collinsella > Collinsella sp. CM84Y_54. Next base: position 1,988 of record NZ_JAWQCX010000004.1, on the reverse strand, counting down.
CGCCTTTTTACTGTTCTATAGATAGATGGAGTGGCACATGATTCGAGCTGCCCTGACGGTCGAAGAGGCTCTGGAGGGCATGAAGGCCCTGGAGCCCAAGATTAAAAACTACGCGCGCCTGGTCGTCTGCAAGGGCGTAAACGTCAAACCCGGCCAGGAGGTTGTCGTTCAGTCTCCGGTCGAGTGCGCGCCTTTTGCCCGCGTGGTGGTCGCGGAGGCTTATGCCGCCGGCGCTGGCCACGTGACGGTCATTTGGGCCGATGATGCCGTGACGAGGCTCACGTACGAGCATGTCGATAAAAGCTATTTTGAGCAGACGCCCGAGTGGAAGCGCCTGCAGCTGGATTCCCTGGCCCAGGACGGTGCCTGCTTTATCTTTATCGAGGGTGCGGATCCTGCGGCTCTCAAGGGTATCGATCCCGCCAAGCCCGCTGCAGCTTCTAAGGCAAGGAACACGCAGTGCAAGGTCTTCCGCCGTGGACTGGACTACAACATCAACCCGTGGTGTATCGCCGGCGCTCCGGTCGTGGCTTGGGCGCGCGAGGTGTTCCCGGGAGACGCCGATGAGGTTGCAATCTATAAGCTGTGGAATGCGATTCTGCACACCGCTCGTGCCGATGGCCAGGACCCGGAGAGCGACTGGGAGCTTCATGACGCGGCGTTCGAAAAGAACTTGCGCTTCCTGAACGACAATCGTTTTGACCGCCTGCATTACACCTCGGCAAATGGAACCGATTTGACGATCGGTATGACGAAGGGTCACGAGTGGGCCGGCGGCAAGGGTAAGACGCCCGATGGGCACCCCTTCTTCCCCAACATTCCCACCGAGGAAGTCTTCACCTCGCCTGATCGTATGCGTGCCGACGGTATCGTGTATTCGGCTATGCCGCTCATTCACCACGGTAACAAGGTTGACGATTTTTGGATTAAGTTCGAGGCCGGTCGCGTAGTGGACTACGATGCCCGTGTGGGCAAGGCGACGCTTGCGAGCATTATTGACACCGATGAAGGTGCCGCTCATCTGGGCGAGGTCGCGCTCATTTCCAAGAACACTCCGATCCGCGAAAGCGGCGTTCTGTTCTATGACACGCTCTATGACGAGAACGCTAGCTGCCATCTCGCGCTAGGTGTCGGTTTCCCCGAATGCATCGAGGGTGGGTACGACATGTCCAAGGAAGAGCTCCTGGAGCATGGCGTTAACGTCTCGAGCACGCACGTCGATTTTATGATCGGCACGGACGACATCGATATTACGGGCATTACGCCTGATGGACGTGAAGTTGTGATTTTCCAGAACGGCCAATGGAGTTGGGAATAGTCCCAGACCGTGGTACAATGCCACCCGCGGGCCGTTAGCTCAGCTGGCAGAGCAGGGGACTTTTAATCCCAAGGTCCAGGGTTCGAACCCCTGACGGCCCACCATAGAAAAGAAAGCGATCGACGCCGGTTGGTCGCTTTTTTGTTGCCAAGGCATGGGTTCGAACCCGTCGGGGCGCGGAGCGCCGCAGCGGCCGCCTGCGGAGCAGGCTGAACCCCTGACGGCCCACCATAGAATAGAAAGCGATCGACTCCGGTTGGTCGCTTTTTTGTTGCCGGTGCACGGGTTCGAACCCGAACTTCTCTGTATATAAGAACGCTTGGCGAACAAAACCTGCCTTTTACCGACGGGAAACAAATAGCTGATGCTTTTGGAGTAAAGTGGCGCTCCAGAGATGACCGATGCCTTAACACCTATAAACCAGCTGGTCATCGCCAATATCAGAAGCTGCTGCTTCGAATACGGCCTCAGTGAAGCAACTGAGGGTTCTATTCATTTGTGAACAAAATATGGAGTGCGCGATTCCCGCCCGCGGCGCCCCTCCGGTCTGGCAATATATCTCCTTGCCGCGCGGCCCGGTCGGACCGGATGAGCCGCGCAGGCGTGCACCTTGAGAACCGGATACTGCGAGGATGGACACTTCAAGTGTCGCATCCGGGCAGACATCGAA